>CAZWAP010000039.1:0-21785 GCA_964632005.1 uncultured Pirellulales bacterium
TCGCTGCCCGGTGGCTTCGGCCTGTGAATCCGGTAATCCTTGATCCCCAAAACGTCCATAACATCACGCAATTCAGCGGCCGTTTGCTCGACGTCATACTTTATGGCCGCGCCCTGCCGGGCCCTTACCTTCTTGGCGGTCTCGACAGGAAGTGTCCGAGGGAACCCCCGACCAACGTACGCGACCGCCCCGGGTTTGAGCACGCGATATATTTCTCTAAAGGCCTTTACCTTGTCCTTCCAGAAATGAAACGAGCCTCGCGAGACGATGATGTCGGCATAATCATCGCGGAAAGGCAGAGCCTGGGCGTCGGCCAGGATGGCACTGACGCGGTGTCCGCAGCCGTGCTTTTCCGCCTGGGTGAAGAAATACGAGAAAAAGTGCGGGTTGATGTCCGCGTTGACCCAGTGCATCCGCGTCCGGGCACAGAGCTCGATGATGAGGTTTCCCGGGCCGCTGCCGATATCGATCCCTATTCCTTCCTTCTCGGCCAGGTGGAAGTCCGCGACTATCTGCCCGGCCAAAGGAGCATACACAGGCGCAAGCACGGTCTGAGAGGCCTTTATTACTGCGCGGGCCTGCTTCTTGGCACGCCGCTGGTCGGCCGGCAGTACCGGCGAGCCGGCCTGCAAGCACTCAGTCGCCCAGAACACCAGAACCAACGCAGCCAAATACACCTGCCGTCGCCGTCTCTTTGCAAAACCGCTCTTTGCCGCGAACCTCGACATCAACTGACCTCCAATCGCCGGTCACATCCTAAGGGCATTTCCCACCAAGTTTCAGGATGTTGTTGACTGGTAGAACCTCGTAACACAACGTCGCTTTATCCCCTTGTCGAGCGCTTTTCATTTTGACATCGACAAAGGCCCTTTTTCTATCATAAAAACCACGTAACTTGGGATGATCCCATAATCAGCGGGGCCGGTGAATTCTGGGCGCTCCTTTGGGATCGGCTGGTCTTTCCGTGTCTTATACGGCCTCGTTGACCATCTTGATGGCTTCAAACCTACAGAACATGCGAAGCTCTTTGGTAATATCCCCATAGCATGTCACTCGATGCAAGCCGCTCGACCAATTTTTCCACAGTTTCTCGGCGTCGCCGTCCACCTTGACGGTGATCTTGGTACGGCAGCCCCGGTCGTCCCTGAGCGACACGGGCGCATCAATAATCTCGCCCGTGAAGTACGGCAGAAAGTCGGTGCCGACCAGCTTGGCCTGGGTAACCTTCTGGCCAATCCGCATCTTAACCTGCGGGACGACGCCCTCTTGACGTTCCATGATACTACGCAGTTTATAGGGAGCAGCCGGCTTGTCCGGACCGTCCATCTTTGGTGTTCCCATACAGTGAGCGCAAATGATGCTGTTGTTGGATTCGTCTACCGTAGGATCACTAATAAAACCAGGCCTTCCCACCAGGCCCTGGTAGATTATGTGGGTCATAGCACACTGCAGGTCGGATTCACAAATGCCGCCCAAACCGATGTTGTTCAGCCTGGCAAAGCCGATACAGGGATACGCATAAGAGCGACAAAGCGGCTGCCACATAGTGCCATAGCAATCAATGGTCATCACGGTCGCATCTTCTTCGTTCAACAACTCTTCGAGTGCCAGTGCCAGCTTACAGGACTTGAATATTTCTTCCCGGGATGGTTCTACCACCTTCTCAGCCTGCTTGATCCATCGCTCGGCCTCTGCCTTTGCCCGGTTGTCGCTGACGGCAGCATAAGCATCCAGCACCCGTTTGAGTTCGATTCTCTTGATCTCGGTGCCGAATTTCTTTTTCACGGCGTCGGCATATCCCTCGAACGACCTGGTTGTGAGGTTGAGAATCTTGGCCTCTCTTAGATGGTGGATCGCGCGGAAGGGCCTTATGGCAACTGCCAATTGCTTGTAATCGCTGGTGAGCGTGCATTCCAACTTGGCCCCGATCTCTTGTTTTTGCAGATCGCCGAACCCGGTCCATCCGTGCCCGGAATAGGGAGCAGCGAAAACGATCGTGGGTTTACCTGCACGGAGAATCTCGATCAGGATGGAGCGAATCCCCATGTTCAAATGAATCGCCAGGATGCCGTCAACATTTTTCAATCTATCTTTAAGACCGGCGGCCTGCTTTGGAGATGTAACCAATTCATCTACTGTAAACTCGACGTCGGACAGCTCGTCTTTTAGTTTCGCAAACTCGGATTCGTAAAACTTGATCTCCTTTCTGAGATCCAGTTTCGGTTTCGGCCAAAGGCCTCCGCCTGCGATATAAATCCGCGCCACTTTGACTTTCGTCCCTCTGCAGCCCGGACTTACAAGCCTTAAAGCTCCTGTATTCGCGCCAAACGCCGAAATACCAGAACCGCCGAGATACAGCACACTTCCTGCTGCGGTCAATTGTATAAGTTCCCTACGGTTTATTGCATCCTTCATTGCAAGCCCCTCGTTTCAAAGTCCTGTTTCGAGCATTCGCCGGCTCAACTTGTCCGGCGCCGGTAATCAATCCTGAGGCTCAGGGTCTGGCCGGCATCGAGAACGACTGGCTCCTGGAAAGCGACGGTGACTTTCCTGCCGTCGGTGCGGCATTGGGCCGGTATCGGCCGGCCACCAGCGACCGCCCTTACGCCGGACGCGCCAACGCCCTCGGGCAGCTCGAGGCTGAACGTCCTCAAGGCCAGCTTGCCCCAGCGCAGCTCTAACCGCGCCTCTTGCGAATCGGCAAGGCGCTTCTGGCTGAAGGTGCCCCAGCCTTCAGCAGCAGTGAAGGCGGCCCTGAAATCCTCGGGGCCCAGTTTGGGAGCGAAGCCGATGTGCTTCTTCGGACCGTGATACTCAAATCCGCATATCGAGATGAAGGCTCCGTAAGCGGCCATCGCGCGGGCGTAGTGGTCCGAGCACTCGATCTCGTTGTAGGGATTTCTGAGCCTGGCGTCGTAACGGTCGTGGATCGCACGGGCCACCGCCAGGCCCTCCTTCAGCATACCCTCGGCCAGCATATGCGAGGCAACCTGCCACTCGAAACCGGTCATACACTCGTTGAAATACATGTATTGCCAGTGCTTCTTGAAGTTTGGATTCTGCCCGCCCTTGGGCCACGTGCACATCAGCAGGCCGGCGTCTCCGGCGACGGCGTACCACCTGCCCCGCGTGAACTTCTCCCTGAAAGGTCCCACGTCGGGAACGAAGTTGTACTTCCACAAGGCCCGCAGCGCGCTGAGCTGTTTTTCTCTATCGAAGAGCCTGCCGAGCGCGACCTGGTGCGCCCAGCTCTGCCCGAAGACCTGGTCAATGTAACAGCCAGGTCCGACCCCTATCTTGTCCTTGTGGGTGGGGTCTTCGATCTGGATGAAGTATTCGCCGTTGAAAAGTTCCTCGATGGTCTTGGCGCCCCTCTCGGCTATCTTTCGGCAACGCTCGGCGAACTCGTCGTCGTCCATCTCCTTGGCCATAGCCTCGCCAGCTCTGAGCGCGGCGAGGTATAAGGATTGGAGGAATGATACTTTTCCGTACCAGGCGGCATCGAGGGTGTTAGGTTGGGCGCCTTCGATCTGTCCGTCGTCGTTGTTGTCCAGCCGGATCAGGTACTGGATCGCTTTCTTGATTCGAGGCCAGGTCTGCTTTAGAAACGATTCGTCCGGCGAGGTCAGGTGTTCCCGGTAGGCGCCGAGTATCCGGCCGCACTGTCCATCGTGGGCCGGATGCGACCGGCGATTCACCCACATCCGATGCGCGATACCGCCCTGGTCGTCCATAGCGATACCGAAGTCAATTTCCCTTCGCTGCCGGCGCTCCACCTCCGGGAACAGCCTTGCCAGAGCCTGGGCGTAATGCCAGACGTGCGTGCACGTCCCGCCGCAACAGCCTATCCCCTCCCACGCCCAGAAGCGCCCGTCCCTGAAACGGTAGCACGTGGTCGTGGCCAGATGCGAAGCGCTGGCCATCGTCCGGTCCAGGAACCAGTAAGGCAGCGTCGAATCGTACCAGGTCTTGACCCAGGTTCGCGTCTGGCCGGCCAGCCTCTCGAAGTTCGAGGCGATGTAACGTGCAACACCGACAGCCGAGTCGAACATAGATGCATACCAATGTCCCATAAGGCGACCACCAAAATCCCGCGCGTAGAAGTTGGGAAAGTGCCAGGATACAACGAAGTTTGCGGTGGCTGACTCGCCGGGGCCCAGAGTGATCTTCCTGCCGATCCGCCCGACAAGTCTCTTTCCCAACGCCGCAGCCGCTTGCTGCACGGGGCCTTTGGCAGCATCACAAGCGGTAGCAAAGCAGCCCTCGCCCGGGCCAATCAAACAAAGGCACATACTACCGTAATCGCGTTGCTCGGTCAGTTTGCGACCCCGGGGTTTGTGGTCGCTGAAGACGATTTGGTCGATGCCAATGTTGCCCCAACCGTTGCCGTAATCGTCCACGATCTCCAGCCTCGCCGTGTCCCCCTGGTATCTGCGAACGTCGAAAAAGGCCGGCTCCATCCGGTTGTTGTTCTTCCCTGTTGCCGAGGCGACTACCTCCCCGTCGATCAGCAGATTCACGCACGTCTTGCCCTTGTGTGCGCCGCCGCCGACCAAGAATGTGATGTAGTTGCGTTGAATCCTGAAGGGCCTGCTCGTGAGCTTCCCGGTGTGGCTATCCTTCTCAGCGACAGATTTGCCGGGCGCTGAGGCGTGCGAGTTGACCACGCGCTGCCCCTTGCCTGCAAGATCACCCTGGTAGTCCGGCACCTGCTTGATTTGGACAGGCCCGCGCCCAAAGGCTGTCCCCTCGACGGTCCAGCCGGTGTAGGTATCCTTCTCGAAATCTTCGAAGAGGATGTCCGGCCTTGCGGGCTCCTTTTCTGTCTCGGTCGGCTCGGCCCCGAATACGACCGCCATAAGCCCCCCCTCCTTCACGACACGGTTTACGATCGTGCCGCTGGTCTGGGTCTGCGTCTCGCGGCAAACGGGGTTAGCGAGGTACCCGAATATCTCGATTTCTATGGGCTCGGATGAAGTGTTCGTGATAGTGTAATTCTTGACGGTGGCCGGCAGGGACGAGTCCTTAACGTTGAGTGGGATAAAAGGCGAAAACGCCTCCAGCCTAACGGCTACCGGCAGGCTGTTGTCCTGGTACTCCACTACGGCCTGCGGATAGCGCCCTTCGAAACTAACATCCCCGAAGCCCTCTTTGCAAAGCGGCAGTTCCTTCTCGGATGTCCCGCTCTTCAGACGCAGCACAAAGCCATTCTCGAACGGGCTGAACGGCTTGGCCGGCTCAAGGTAATTAGCCCCGCTGCGGGTGGAAATCCTGGAACCCTTGTACTCGACCGTCCTCGGTGCGATGCCCTCCTGGTCGCGGTTGAAGATGTCCCACAGCCACAATCTGCCGTCGCCGCTGAGATACACCGTTCCCGCAAAAAGGCCCCCGATGGGCATACCAATATGCTCGAGCGCCCTGGTGCTGCGGTAGACCTGCTTCTGGCCCCGCTCAAACAGGGACTTCACCCAGCCCGGATCAAGCTTCTTGTCGATGGGAATGATGCTGAGGTATTCATTCTGTTCGAATGGTCCTGCCATAGTCGGCAGCGTGGACGGCTTGACCGTCGCTACAGCGGCCCCCAGACCCGCGGCCTTCAGAAAACTGCGCCTGTCCAAATTCTGCAATCGGCCTCCTTTTTGCGTGTAATTCTGCCTGGCCATAGCCGGACCTCCCTTTTAACCCTTTCGGCCATATTGTCCACCGTGGTTCTCGTCCTGTATCTCCCCACCAAAACAGAACGGTACTTGATTTCAGAGACGGCTTCAGCTTTGGTCATCATTGTACCGCTGTGCTCTTTCCTTGCAAGGGCCGTTCAGCGTTCCAGCTCAGCTCGCTCTGCCAGGGTACCCTCACGCCGGCCAGGCCGACTCTACAGAGAAAATGTTACGCTACATACCACATCTCCAGCCATAGACGAGACCTAAAGTCCGATAATATGCAACGCCCGCCCCTCTCCCGCTATTTCTGTCGAGCCATCTCTTCACACCACGCCAGAACAGCTAAGTAAGACTGTTGCCACCATCCGGGGCGACTTCGTTGCCGGCGTTGGGGCCGGTTCAGTTGCGAGCGGCCCACCGAACCGGCGTAGCTTAACATCTTTCTTTCCTCGGTGAGCCTAACGACCTGCGATCTCGGCCGAGCAGCGGCGCCCATACAAGACCGGTCCGCTATAACAATCACCTCCCGGGCCGATCTCTCGTTCGTCCAATACTTTCCTCCGCGGGCATGAGCTGGCCCGCCACAGTTCCGACCGTGATGGTCTCATCGGTGCCGAGCGCCTATTTGCTTTGCCGCCGCTTGATCGGGGCTTGCGCTAATCTCGTTCCAACCCGTATCTGCCTGAGGGTCAAGCAGCCAATCGCTCCGGCCGGGCGCAAGGAGCTCCGCTGATCGTATCAGAACTTCCGGCTATACCCAGCTACGCGGCAGGGCGCAAGGACCTCAGGCCGGGGCACTCGCCCCGCCGCAGCTTGCTGCTGCACTGTTCCACGTGGAACCTCCCCGGGAACAGCCACCCGGCCATCGGCGGGGTTGGAGTCGATCCGAAGTGTTTCACGTGAAACTTTTCGGTAAAAAACCGCATTTCTTGCCCGATAACGCTGCAGAGATCAACTAACAACAGCCGAAATAACATCATACGAGCGTCCCAGAAACGGCTGTAAGGACGCCAAATACGCACGATCCAGGGTACCCGTAGTGAAGGAGAACCAGGATGGCAAATAAGAAAGCAAAGGAGAAACCGCGGCATTTAGGCAGGGGGCTGGAGTCCCTTCTGGGTCCTATAATATGCAATGACCGTGAGCCAGGCCCAGGATGCCCCACCCATTTGAGCAGCTCTCACTTCCCGCCAGATAAGGAGTTACGCGACGCCCTGGTAGATATTGACATCACTTCGGTCTCACCGAATCCCTACCAGGCCCGGACTATGTGGGACGAGGCCGAATTGGTAGAGCTCGCCGAATCGATCAAGGCCAACGGCGTTATCCAACCGATAATCGTGCGCCGCGCCGGCTCGGGATACGAGCTGATCGCCGGTGAACGCCGCCTAAAGGCCGCGCAAATCGCCGGGCTAACCACAATACCCGCACTGATCCGCGCCGCCAGCGACGAGCAGATGCACGAATGGTCCCTCGTGGAGAATATACACAGGGCAGAGCTCAATCCCATCGAACGGGCCAGGGCGTATCAAAATTACCTCAACGCTTTTTCCCTGACACAGGCCGAGGCCGCCGAACGTCTGGGCGAGGATAGGTCGGTCATAGCTAACCATTTACGACTGCTGGACTTACCGGATGAGATTAGACAGATGGTAGCGGATGGGCAGCTCAGCATGGGTCACGCCCGGGCGATCCTGGGCCTGCCGACGGACGAGCTGCGGCGCAAACTCGCGAACCGGGCGATGGCCGGCCGGCTAAGTGTCCGCGAGGTAGAAAGGCTTGTCCGAAAACACCTCGAGGCCGCCGGCCAACTCAAGGCCAGAACCCGTGAAAAACCGCCGCACATCCGCGACCTGGAAGACAAACTCAGCAGCCAGCTCGAGACCCGCGTCAGTATTGAGACCCGTAAAAATGGGCAAAAAGGAAAGATCATCATCGAGTTCTACTCTCTTGACGAGTTTGACAGGATCACCGAGCGGATAGGGCTTGTCTGCGGCGAGGAGGTTTGAAAAATTGCCCTTCCAGGCCCTTAGACCGGAAATTTATGGGGCTGTCGTGCGAGAACCTGTTATAATGGGGCCAGGCGGGAATGCTGGTAAGAACCGCTGGTGTTAGTTATACAGTGAACAATATTTTCTGGAGGTTGACCGATGAAGCGCGTTTTGATTGCGGCCTTGGCCGTGATGGCCATATCCGTTTGTCTGGTAAGCAGTTACGCAGGGGTAGACATAGTGGACCCCGCGGTCCGGCGAGCTGGTACGGTTAGCCCGCGCTCACCCTATCTGGGCAAAGATGCCACGCAGCCGCAGTCGCTCTACCGCGGTATGGACCGCTACCCCGATGCCGGACGGCCTGGCTACCCGGCACCGGTGAGTCCGACGAGGCCGGCGATAGACCCCAACAAGGTGATCGCGGCTGTCAGGGCGTATGCCGGACTGGAGCAGGAGATCGAACTGGTCGGCAAGAAGAGCAGGAATGAGATCACCGAATGGCTGCGGCCCTACCGGACGCCGACCAGCAGCACCACCTCGCCGACAGGCATAGACAATCGCCCGAGACTGGCCAGGGAGGTGCAGCAGCAGGTGGCGGAGGAACTTGCATTCCTCCGCAAGATCGCGGCCCAAGAGGGGGCGAAGAAAACGGTCGCAGCGATTGATGGGATACTACTGGCCAGGCAGATACGCCTGGAAAGGCTTATTCAGAAGATGGAAGAGGAGCGCAGGCGATCAGAATTGGGTCCAAGCAGGTCGCCCCAGAGCCGCACACGAGGCAGATACGGCTCGCGCAGCACGCCTCGACCCAACGGGCTGACCGAGCCTGACAACAGAGAGGATGGTTATAATAAGGGGTCTTCTCGGCGTCGCCACATCGGGCCGATCCGAGGGCCGATCCGGCGGCGACCGCGGTAAGAGGGACAGGTGACGAGTTGGCAAGGCGGGCTTCAGGGCTCAGGAGGGCCTCGGTTGTGTGTATCGGCAGGCTCCTACCGTAAAGACCGGCAAAGACCTCCGCGGTGTGTGCAGCGCGGCAGGGGGGCGGCGCCCATTGGCGCCCCGGCAGGGGACATATCGGCCGAATCAGTCGAGAATCACCAGCAGATTCAATCGGTAGCAATATATCAAGTGATATCCGCCACCTGCGCCTGATTCAGCCAGGCAGTCCGATCGCCGCCGGGCCAAATTAGCCGCCGGCACCGTTGAAATGGGCACCACGGTCACGTAGGATAGCGTGGGCCAGCATACTGGAGCAAGGCCCATAGATAGATAGGAATACCAGGTAGATGGAGTAGAACAATGAAGCGGATTGCGATCGCCGCGGTGTTGACTGTGGCCGTTTCCGTGGTTTCAGCCCGGGAGTATCACGTTTCCGTCAGCGGCAACGATTCATATGATGGTACCATCACCAGGCCTCTGCGGACCATTTCGGCTGCGGCCCGGCTTGCCCGGCCTGGCGATCTGATCACTGTGCATAAGGGCGTTTATCGCGAGCGGATCGACCCACCGCGCGGCGGCAAGTCCGATCGCAAACGCATCGTTTATCAGGCTGCACCCGGCGAAAAAGTCATCATCAAGGGTTCCGAAGTTATCAAGGGCTGGCAGAAGGTGCAAAATGACACCTGGAAGGTTACCATTGTCAACAGCTTCTTCGGAGACTTCAACCCCTACAGTGACCTTATCGCCGGCGACTGGTTCAACCCTAAGGGGCGTCAGCACCATACCGGCGCGGTCTATCTTAACGGCCACTGGTTCACCGAAGCAGCCGAGCTGGACGACGTACTGAAGCCCGCCGGGGAATCTCCACTCTGGTTCGGAAAAGTGGACGCGACCAACACCACCATCTGGGCGCAGTTCAAGAACGTCAATCCCAACGAGGCCGAGGTGGAGATCAACGTCCGCCGGGCGGTATTTTACCCTGAGAAGCCGGGGGTCAACTACATCACCGTGCGCGGCTTTACGATGATGCAGGCCGCTACACCCTGGGCACCGCCCACCGCCGAGCAGGTCGGCCTGATCGGCACACACTGGAGCAAGGGATGGATCATCGAGAACAACGACATCCGTTACTCGACGTGCGTGGGCGTCACCCTCGGCAAATACGGCGACCAGTGGGACAACACCTCGCAAAACACCGCCCGGGGTTATGTCAAGACGATCGAGCGGGCCCTGGAGAACGGCTGGTCGAAGGAGAACATCGGCCACCACGTCGTGCGGAACAACCGCATCGCGCATTGCGAACAGGCGGGCATAGTCGGCAGTCTGGGAGCGGTATTCAGCACCATCACGGGCAACGTTATCCACGACATTCACGTCCGTCGGCTGTTTTCCGGTGCCGAGATGGCCGGCATCAAGATCCACGCTGCTATCGATACCCTGATCAGCCGTAACCACATCTATCGCAGTTGGCGGGGCATCTGGCTGGACTGGATGGCGCAGGGTACGCGGGTCACGCGGAATTTACTCCACGATAACTACGGTAGCCAGGACCTTTTCGTTGAGGTCGATCACGGGCCGTTCCTCGTGGACAACAATCTATTCCTCTCGCCGGGGTCCCTGTTTGATATGTCGCAAGGCGGGGCATACGTGCACAACCTATTTGCAGGCCGGATTGTGGTGCGTCCGGAATTGAGACGCGAGACCCCGTTCCACAAGGCTCATTCTACCCGGGTCGCGGGCCTGCAGAAAATCAAGGGTGGGGACGATCGGTTCTACAACAATATCTTCGTAAACCACAATGGTTTGGCCCCGTACGATAAGGCGGCGCAGCCTATGTGGATCTCTGGTAACGTATTCCTCAAGGGTGCCCAACCGTCCAAGTTCGAGCAGGCCCCGCTCGTGCAGCCGAGGTTCGATCCGGCAATCAAACTGATCGAGCAGAAAGATGGCGTCTACCTTCACATCACGCTTGATAAGGCGTGGGCCGAGAAGCAGAGGCGCCGGCTTGTAACGACCGAACTGCTCGGCAGGGCGAAGGTCCCGGGTCTGCCCTATGAGCAGCCCGACGGCTCACCGTACCGCATCGACACCGATTACTTCGGCAAGAGGAGAAATGCCGCCAATCCCTTCCCCGGCCCCTTCGAGCTTCCCACGGGTGGAAAAGAGGCGCTGAAAGTCTGGCCCGCGGCCGCTCTCCAATAGGCCGCGCTGCTGTGCACAAATCGGACCACCTCGGCCCGTCGCCAACCGTCCGGCACCCCCATCTGCCTGAGTCTCTTTATTCCCACGATTCCCGTGCTGCTTGCAGACCTCCACCACCATCTGATCGGCCTGGCACAGAATCCGCACGATCTGTTCTTTGTTGAAACGTTTCTTCATCTTGATTTCTCCTGTAATTGGCGAGATCACTACAGGGAAATCCTAACGCCGTCGATGGCACTAACCAAGGGGGACAGTCACATTCCCTTACAGAAAATCCCAATAAACCGGTGAAATATGTGGGCTAATCAAGCCAATTCTCCGCCATTATGGCGCAGTCTTTGAAGTCGACAGTACAGTCGCCGTTAAGATCGGCGATTGAACATCTCGCGGGAAACTCTTTGCGCACCGCCTTGCGATATGCAGAAACGGTTATGCTCCGGTCGGAATGAACTTCAACGATGGCGTATGAATTGTTTTCGGGGCCGGAACCTTCGACCATAGCTTTGAGTGTATAGTAGTGAATGCCTTCGATATTATTGTACGCTCCGAAATGATAGTGTCCCTGGAAGACAGCGAGGACTCTGCCGGACGCCTCCAAGATTGGGCGGACGTCAGCAGCGTTGTTGACATAGTAGGAGCCTGTGCCATCAAGCAACTGGTGAATAAAGACGATCGTTGGGCCATCTGTAGAGCCGAGGTCCTGGGCAAGCCAGTCGAGTTCCGCTGCAGGAATATTTGCATCGGCCCAATGGAAATTATCATGGTCGTAAGGAGTTCCATCGGATTTGTAGTCGGCGTCAAGAATCACAAAGTGCAGGCCGTTAAGGTCAAAGGAGTAGTAGGATGCATCAGGCGCAATACCGGTATTCTCAACGTTGGCGAGGAACTGTGACTTGGAGAGGCTATCCACATCATGATTGCCAAGAACGTGATAGGTCGGGCCTTTGAACCGCTGAAACACTGCTTCAATAGTCTGCAGATAGGAAATAGTATTCTCCTCGACCGGTGGATCATCTTGATCCTTAAAATCACCGGTTTCGATGAGAAAATCCACTTCTTGCTTATTCATTAGCTCAACACACTCGGCCATCTTGTCGAGGGATTCGCTGCAGAAACGGCTGCCGTAGGTGCGGTTGGCGTAGTGGGAGTCGGTGACTATTCCGAAACGTGCGGTATTCGGCCTGGCATCCGCGTGTGCGCGCGAGATAAACGGCCCCACGGCCAGACCTGCCGACGAAGCGACACAGGCCCTCAAGAAAACGCGACGCGTGACCGCCCACTCCTGATCGACCGTTGGGATAGGCTGGTTTCTCATACCGCCCTCTTTTGCTCAGTTATCGTTGAATCGTACCGTTTCCACTCAGCGGAAAACTCTGCAGTCCGCCGGCTTAAAAACAGTCACTCCGGCGGTAAAGGCGAGGCGCGGATGCGGGAACCGCCTGGGCGACAATAACCTTTTGAATAAGCAGGGGTTATAATTGCACACATCACCGACTTTTCAAAAGAGCGGGATATTGCGGAGATCACTTGGGTTTTGTGCGGCACCCGTCAAATCCCGTCGGAATCCGTGCCCCGCGGAGCTTAGGCCACAGTATCCCGCACCCAACCGAGGTGCTCCACGCTGAAAACTACTGGGCGGTAGAGGACTTGAACCTCTGACCTCCTGCGTGTCGAGCAGGCGCTCTAGCCAACTGAGCTAACCGCCCAAGATGCTTTGCAAATCGAGAACTTGGACGAAATACGCCGCCCGGACAGGTTCGGGCGACTACAGCCGCAGGTATAACCGGTTTATTTTCACAGCTTACCAGAGACGGCTTCGGCTTGCAAGAAAATTAAGGGGGAATTCTACCAGGGCTATGCAAAGGGCATCTTCCACGCCGACAAGCATCGGTGCACCGGCGAGCTACGCCTTTACCAAAGGCACTCGACATCGGGCCGGCGGCGGCGTAAATTGTCCGTCGGAGACTGACGGCGGTCTTGGATGATTATGGCGGTTTGCAGGGCAGGCTAATTGTAGTGACTGCAGAGCAGATAATCGAGCTGTTTGGAATGAAGCCCTTGCCTGAGGAAGGCGGTTTCTACGTCGAAACCTACCGGTGCGCCTGCGCGATCAAGCAGGCGCATCTGCCGGCCGGCTACGAAGGGGATAGGAGCCTCGGTTCGGCTATCCTCTATTTGCTCACGCCGCAGACGTTATCACGGCTGCACCGCCTGCGAAGCGATGAGCTGTTCCACTTCTACCTGGGCGATCCCGTAACGATGCTGCAGTTGCATCCTGACGGCGCGAGCCGGGTTATCACGCTGGGCCACGACTTAAGGGCCGGACAGCAGGTGCAGGCGATGGTGCCAGCAGGCTGCTGGCAGGGCTGCTTGCTCAACGACGGCGGCAGGTATGCCCTGATGGGCACGACCGTGGTGCCGGGCTTTGAATTTGCAGATTTCGAGGCGGCAGACAGGGAACAGTTGCTCAGGCGGTATCCTTCTGCGAAGGAGCTTGTGATTCGGTTGACCGCGGGGGCGGGGTGCCGAGGCCGCGAATGACATCGACAAGGGCGTGCGTCCCGTCCTTGCCACGGCCCTGAGCCTGGAGGACGGCGAGCAGCTGCTGGGCCAGGGCGACGCCCGGCAGAGGTTGCTTTAGCTCCGCGGCGCATTCGAGCACCAACCGCAGGTCTTTCTGTTGCAGATCGACCATAAACGCGGGCTTTAGATCCCCGGCGACTATTTTCGGGCCGAGGACCTTCAGAGAGTGGCTGGCGGCGGCCCCGGCGGAGGTTACCTTGAGCGTGGTCTCGAGGTCGAGGCCTGCCTTCTCGGCGAAGGCCAGGCCCTCTGCGATGCTCATAAT
Organism: uncultured Pirellulales bacterium; assembly: GCA_964632005.1. Lineage (GTDB taxonomy): Bacteria > Planctomycetota > Phycisphaerae > Sedimentisphaerales > Anaerobacaceae > CAZWAP01. The sequence goes on from CAZWAP010000039.1 coordinate 13,644, forward strand.
CGTGTGAATGACCATCACTTGGTTGGCGAGTTTTGTCATCTGGCCCGAGCCGAGCGGGCCGCAATAGGTGACGGTTCGGCCGAGTACTTCCATTACCGGCCTGACCTGCTCGACGGCCTCTCGGGGCCCGCCCATCATTATCGAGAGTTTTGCCTCGATGGCGCCTATTTCGCCACCACTGATCGGCGCGTCGATGAGGGTGACTCCCTTGGCGGTTAGGATTCGGCCCATCCGCTTCGTGGCAGCCGGGGATATGGTGCTCATATCGACACAGACAAGCCCGTCTCTTGCCTGCTCGATTACGCCGTCCTTGCCGAGCAGCACCGCTTCCACGTCCGGCGTGTCGGGCAGACAGGTGATCACGATCTCGCAACGGCCGGCCAGCGCGGCCGGCGTCGCAGCCCAGCTTGCCCCTTCTTCAAGTAGCTTCTGCGCCCGGGATGCAGTGCGATTGTGGACTGTTACGGAATAGCCTGCCTTGAGCAGGTTGTGGGCCATCGGCGCGCCCATGATACCGGTACCGACGAAGCCGACCTTTTTCCCCAGCATCTCGCTACACCACCTCGAGTCGACGGAGGATGGCCTTGCTCCAGCGGCAGGTTCGCAGTTGCGAGAGGATCAGCAGCAGTAAGATGAGCAGCCAGTAACCGCTGAATCGCAGGTAGAACAGCACCTTCTCGACCATATCGGCCCTGGGGGCCGAGCAGCCCTCGGCCAGCTCAGCCGGGCTGTAAATCGCCCCGACGACGATGCCTCCGAATATGTTTTGCCAGGGCAGCAGCAACACTAACATAAAAAGCGAGAGGAAGAATGCCCTGCTGATATGGTTGATTCCGCCAAGCTTGCCGATCAGTGAGACCTTCAGGCAGAACATCACCGTGAGGAAGTACAGACACGCCGCGAGCATAAGTACGGCGTTGACAAAGGTCAGGACCCTGGCAAGCGTCTTGAAGGTTATCCCGAAGGGGATGAGCTTCTGCAGCCCGGATTTTCCCGCGGCAGCCCCGGCGGGTTTATTCGGGTCGCCGGCGGTTGCCAGGTTGGCGTCGGCGGCCTTCGGCGCCGTGGCGATGGTTTCTCCCCCTGATTCGGTTCCTGAGCGAGGCGCGACCGTCCCGCTGTTGACAAGCCAGAAAGCCCCCTGCACCACCAGCATAGAGACCAACACTATGATGAACATAAAGTTCTTCCAACCGCGGAAGACGCCGACCGCTTCAAGGCTGTCGGTGGTATCCAGCAAATTCCCCGAACCAAGTTGGTCGTCCATTTCTGAATCTCCTAAGTTGGGTGCCTCTGCACTCAGTGTAAAATTGAGTTTATCCTGTGGTAAGGGGCATTATGCGGCGTGGAGGGGCGGATTGCAAGAAATTTATTTGCCGGTCGTACGTGCGTGGATTTGCGTAATTTTGCTAATGGTTCGGCCGGCCAGCTCTGTCCCGAAAGGATGAATACGCAACTGGTCTTCGATCCTTTCTCCGGGCAAGGCATTGTCATACCGCGATCGCGCCTCCTGTCCTCGTGCAGCAGAAACGCTTCAGCTCTGGGCTCGACGCCGCCTTTCTATCCGTAGAAAAGAAAATACCCTCGGCGATCGTTCCGGCCGGCCTTCTTGATAGGCTGGATATTCTTGAATCGGTAGCTCCTGTGTTTGTATCGGCACGCCAGAGATCACTTTTCTAACAGGGTACTGCTATTCGGAGAAAGCCAACGTTGCTGATCCGGTATTGTGTTGTAGGTGCCCCGTTTTGTGCAACTTAAGGGGTATCCCTCGGGGGGCAGGACACCTTCACTCTTGGATGCAGCTGTCGCGTCCCTGAAAGCCCGTGTTCCATCTAATATGCCGATGTATGCCGATCTTTTTGGGTTTTTGTCTTGACAGTTGATGTAGGATGTGATAGAGTGCCCTTTGGAGCGTGGCCCCTCAAGGGAGGACGGATCCTCGCGAATTGTTCTCGTAGGGACCGTTGTGAGTACCAAGGCGATTTTTTAGCTTTGCGTGCCTTCACGACTGCGGGCTGCCTTAGAGTTCTGTGAGGAGAAGGAAGAGTGTCAAGCCCAAAAATAAAAAGGTGTTTGGCGGTTTCGCTTTTACTTGTGGCAGGAGGTGTGACCCAAGCTGCACCGACAGTCGATCTCCTCGCAGAGCTCCCGAACCAACAAGCAGTGTCACCAGCTTATCAGATATGTAGTAGTAGTACTTCCGCTGACGAACTTAGGCTTATCAGTAGCAGTAGCAGCATTTGTAGTCCGGCCTTGTCTGATATTGTTGCTGAGCTCCTAAGGCCTGCCTTCAACTATAATAACGCCTCGTTTGTGCCGGCGGGGACGAGAACTTTACCTGCCGTGCCGCCTGCCCTTTTTATGAGCTTGACGGGCTTTCTCTGTGTTACGCTGGTCAGAGATCGAAAGGTCTGGCTGGCGGCTTTAACCGTTATATTGTGGGCAGGCCTTGCTCTTCCCAAGGTGGCATCGCACCTAGTCTGCAGGAAGCAATTCAGCTCGTATTGGCAAAGGCACAATGCGGGTCTTGGCGGGCGAACCGCTCGTTTACGCGACGACGGTCAAGGCACACAGTACGCAGGGTTGCTTCGTTATTTGGAAGGTATACCAACAAACCAACAAACGACCAACTATAAACAACGAACCACGAACTTAACTGCAATAAACCCGGTACATTCTCGCCCAATCGTGGCACTCGCCTGCCTGGCTTCTGAAGCCGGGCAGCATATCGTTTTTTCACCTGCATTTATCTTCGATAACCTCGCCCGCGCCCCGCCTAATCATTCTTGAGTGATGCGCTTCCTATGGACAGCCTTTTGCATGCAAGGCTGTTTCTTTGGGATTAATGCCAAATTATTGAGATTTTCGCGAGTGAAGGAATATTCGGAGGAAAAAATGAAGAGGTTAATTGCAATTTGTGCAATAGGTGCTGTGGTTTTGTTTGTATCGAGCGCAGCAAATGCGTATGTGGAAACATTCGATAGTGGTACCGCCGGCTGGAAAACAGCATACGGACTCAATCTCCAGGATGCCATGTATTCCGGAAGCGGGGGTAACCCCGGGGGTTATATATACGGTTCTCTGGGGACATCTATGAGGCTATGCACCTTTCAGCCTACAGAAACCATAGGTGGTGTAGATGGAGATGGCCCAATTTGGGGTGATCTAACGGGCCTCCGGCTGACTGTGGATTTTAAGATCGATGCCGCCGAGCTTAATTGGAATGATGGCGGTACCGTCCCGATGGCAAGGTTCTACTTAGGCGCCCCCGGAGGAGAGTACTTTATGAGCAATGACACATATAGCTGGGATCCACGCAACGACACCGTTTGGACCACACACCAGATAGAGGTGCTTGAGGAGAACTTTATTGCGATGACTTCTGGGTCCAACTTTGACGATGTGTTAGCCAATTACAATGATATAGGCATACAATTCGGCCCCAGTGAGGGGTTAGGCTACACAAAGGTTTCGAATCTCGGCTTTACCGGCAGTGGCAAGATAATGATTGACAACTTCGGTGCTATTCCTGCTCCGGGTGCCCTGTTGTTAGGTGGCATCGGTGCGAGCCTGGTCGGCTGGTTGAGAAGGCGTAAGACACTGTAGGAAATCGGCTTATAAGGAATTGAATACGGAGCGCCAGGTGCGGATAACGGTCTCGCCCGGCGCTTCTTTTTGTTATTCGAAAACGGTTGACCGGGCGCAACTTGCCTGCTGCTACCCTGTTTCTTGTATGGGTGATGCCCTGCCGGTCCCCGGCCGTATCGCACAGCACACCTGGTGAGTACCACGGCCAAGCCGGCCCCGGCGTTGCCCCTATTTCATCTGATACGGGCAAAGCTGTTCTCGGCAGCCTCGATTGTCTTCTGGATGTCTTCGCTGCTGTGGGCGAGCGAGACAAACATTGCTTCGTATGCGCTCGGGGCAAGATAAATGCCCTGGTCGAGCATCGCGGCGAAGAACTTCTTGAACTGCTCGATGTTGGTTGCCTGGACGTCGTCGAAGTTGCAGACGGCTCTGTCAGTGAAAAAGCAGCTCATAATGGAGCCGACGCGGTTGATAGTCACACTGACGCCGGCGGTCCTTGCAGCCTCGGCCAGCCCGGCCTCGAGGGCGCCGGCCGAGGCGTCGAGCTTCTCGTAGCAATTGCCCTTGGTTAGTATCTCGAGCGTAGCGTTGGCAGCGGCGGTTGCAATGGGGTTACCGCTGAGCGTCCCGGCCTGGTACACCGGGCCGAGCGGTGCGAGCATATCCATAATGTCGGAGCGACCACCGATTGCTGCTGCGGGCAGCCCGCCGCCGATGATCTTGCCCAGACAGGTCAGGTCGCTGTCGATTCCGAAAAGCTCTTGTGCGCCGCCGGCGGCGAGGCGAAAACCGGTGATGACCTCGTCGAATATCAGCAGCGTCTCCCGGCCGTCGCAGAGCTCCCGCAGGGTGCGAAGGTAACCATCGACCGGCGGGACGACACCCATATTTGCAGCCACCGGCTCTACGAGGATCGCCGCGATCCTGCCCTTGTGCTTTTCGAAGGCGGCCCTTACCGCATCGAGGTCGTTGTAGGGCAGGGCGACGGTAAGGGCGGCAAGGGCATCAGGGACGCCGGCACTGGAGGCCAGGGCGGTCTCGGCCAGACCCGAGCCGGCGGATACCAGCAGCGAATCGCTGTGGCCGTGATAGCAGCCGACCATTTTGATGATCAGGTCCTTGCCGGTGTATGCGCGGGCCAGCCGAATCGCGGTCATAACCGCCTCGGTACCGCTGCTGACAAAACGGACCTTTTCAATGGACGGGTAGGCGGCGATTACCTTTTTTGCCAGCTCTGTCTCCGCCAGGGTGGGCGCGCCGAAGGAGCTGCCCTTCTTCGCGGCCTGGATGATTGCTTCGAGGACGGCGGGGTGACTATGGCCGAGGATCATCGGGCCCCAGGAACAGACGTAATCTATGTACTCGTTGCCGTCGATGTCGTGGATCTTCGAGCCTTTGGCCGAAGCGACGAACACAGGCCCGGTCTCCACGCCGCCGAAGGCCCGCACCGGTGAATCCACGCCGCCCGGCAGGTATTTGCAGGCCTGAGCGAAGGCCCGGGCTGATCTTGCACGATTATCTTTTGCGCCGCTCATATCGGATATGTTAGGGAACAAGCGGACAAAGCTCAAACGTTTTGTCTGCCAAGTCCCCGGCGGGGTTTTCTACCGGACGACGGGATCGACAGGATCGAGAGCTTCACTGCCCGCGCACGTCCGCCCTTACCCCTTGGTCATTAGGTACACCCACCAAATAATGGCTGCGACGCACAACCAGCCGGCCTATGTGGGCCAGGGCTACCGAGGTTGTGACATAGAGGCAGCAAAGGAAGGATAGGGGGAAAACGGCAACAAAAATACCCCGCAGCGCATCCTTTCGCCACGAGGCAATGAAAAAGTAACAACGCTCAAAACCACCGAGCCAGACTTATCGCTTCCCTGCGGCCGGCCCTTTGAGTTGCGTCAAGCGTTCCTACTCAACCTGAATTTTCCGTTGTGGAGTTGCTATCGCGGACTATGTGGACCATCACCCCGAGTCGGCCGAGCTCGGCGGCGACATCCGCCTGGCTCGGATCGAGACTAAAGCTCTTCTTGAAGTATTCCTTTGCTTTATCCTCGTCGCCCTTGCTCAGGTAGTAATAGCCCATTTGCCTGTAACTGTCAGGCTCGTCCGGCGCGATGCGGGCCGCCTGCTGGTAGCAGAGCAGTGCATATTCGTCAAGCCCTTCGTCTCGAAAGGCGCTTGCGAGCTTGAGTGTTTCCGTGGCGGAGCTGTCGACCTGGTTGATAAATCGGTTGGCAAGGTCGCTGGCCTCGGCCTCGCGGCCGCTATCGGTCAGCAACTTCACGAGGGCAGCCTGCGAAGGCCTGTTGGCCGGGTCGAAGCGCAGGGCCGTTTCGAGATGATACTTGGCCTGCGCCCAGAGCCCGTCGCCGCGGAAAGACCGCGCCAGCTTGTAATGGACGTCGGGATTCTCGAACTTGCTCGCGAGCTGCTCGAACAACGCAGCCCTTTCGTCGGCACCATAGATCCGCGGGGCAGTGTCGGCTGGAGGCGATTGAACGTTTCGGCCGGTGCAGCCGCAGAGTAAGAGCACACAGAGCACCAACACAGCAACAGCCAGGATTCCACGTCTACGACGAACCTTCATTACGCGCCTCCATCGCCAACGTTCGTGCTTCCTTGTTGCGGCCTCAGTTGCTCTTGCAATCTGATTCTTTCGCGACCCGAGAAGTTTTGCAAGCAAGAACTCTTCTCGGCGCGAAAAATTTTCACTTTTTTCGCCCGGCTCTCCGCCAACCGGTGCACGCCGGCATCTTGGGAGGTACCCCGACGAGAAAAAGCGGGCCGACCATCACACGTCGAGATTCTGGACCTCCAGGGCGTGGTCACGAATGAAGTTTCGGCGTTTCTCGACGTCTCCGCCCATCAGGATGCTGAAGAGCCTGTCGGCCTCGCCGGCGTCGTCGAGCTTGACGCTCAGCAGCGTGCGGGTCGCCGGGTTCATCGTCGTCTCCCACAACTGCTCGGCGTTCATTTCACCAAGGCCTTTGAAGCGTTTTATCTCGATTCCCTTGCCGCCGATCTGACGAATCGCGGGGCAGACGTCGCCGAGGGAGGCCACATCGTAGGTATCTTGGCCGTGGACGAGCTGGAACTTCGTCGGCAGGGCCTCGCCTGCGACGGTTTTCTGGGGTTTGAGCAGGAAATCCTTCAGGTCCAGCCCGAACTGATTTGTCATCCGCTCGTTTATCTCGTTGATTCGGGCGACCTCGTGAAGCTCTTCTGCGAGGAATGCCTCGTCTTCCTCAGCCTCCAGGGTGGTTTTGGTGCGGCTCTTGAGCTTATCGACGCGTTTTTCGTACTTATGGAGGTCGTAGAAGATTTCTTCGTCGGCGTCGGCGATGATGCGGAACTGCGGCAGCCCGCCCTTTGTCCTGTCGTAGTAAGCTTCGACGAACTGCTCGAAGTTGATCCCACGCTGGGCGAGTACGCCAATGAGCCGCTCGACCTCGGCGAGCATTTTGACCAGCTCAGCCAGCTTGTCTTGGGCGATATGCTTGGCGACGGCAGAGGCCTTGGCCTTGCTGGTTTTTCTGGACTTCCCTGTCTTCCTGGTGGCGGGGCCATCGCGGACGACGAGGGTGGTTCCCTCGAGCCCGCGGGTTATCATGCGCCTGCGCATCTGGTTTTCGCTGAGGATGTACTCGGATTTCTTTTGGCCCTTGACCTTGATTTCGTAGAGGGGCGGCTGGGCGATGTATATCATCTCGCTGGTGAATAGCTGGGGCATCTGCCTGAAAAAGAAGGTCAGCAGCAGTGTTCTGATATGTGCACCGTCGACGTCGGCATCGGTCATCAGTATCACCTTGCCGTAGCGGCACTTGCTAAGGTCGAACTCGTCTGCGCCGATGCCGGTTCCCAGCGCGCTGATAATGGTTCGGATCTCGTCGTGGGCCAGCATCTTTTCGAGGCGTGCCTTTTCGACGTTGAGGATCTTGCCCTTTAGCGGCAGGATGGCCTGGATGTTTCTGTCTCGGCCGGCCTTCGCCGAGCCGCCGGCCGAATCCCCCTCGACGATGAATATCTCGGTGGAGGACTTCTCCCTGCTGGCGCAGTCCCACAGCTTGCCGGGCAGGTTGGTCGAGCCGAGTGCCCCTTTTCGACGGGTTAGCTCGCGTGCCTTCCTGGCGGCTTCTCTGGCGGCGGCGGCCTGGATCGCCTTGTTCAGTATCCGCTTGGCGTCGGCGGGGTGCTCCTCCAGGAAATGACCGAGCTGCTCGTTGACAGTGGTCTCGACGAAGCTGCCCACCTCCGGATTGGTCAGCCGGACTTTGGTCTGGGCCTCGAAGTGAGGATCGCTGAGTTTCACGGCCACCACGGCCGTCAATCCTTCCCGAAGGTCGTCGCCTGTGGTGGCCTGGCCGTTCTTGAGAAGGTTATTCGTCCGGGCGTAGTAGTTCATCGTCCGTGTCAGAGCCGTCCTGAAGCCGGAAAGATGAGTGCCGCCGTCAATGTTGCGGATGTTGTTGGCGAAAACCAGGACGTTCTCGGTGTAACCGTCGTTGTACTGCATCGCCACTTCGCAGCTCAGCATCGCCTCGCGGTCTTCCC
>CAZWAP010000040.1:0-21094 GCA_964632005.1 uncultured Pirellulales bacterium
CCACGGGAAAGAAATCGCCGGTCGAGGTGTGTCGAAAAACGGCCGAAATGCGGGATTTTCGGTGATTTAGAGTGCTTGAGGGCCTTTCTGGGAGGCGTATCGGTGACGTTAGGAACCGGACGCGTCGAAATTGAGGCTCTGATTCTGGTATTATTGACCGTCTTGCGTGCAGGAGTAACGATTATGGAGTTAAATAATGAATCGCGTGACACTGCCCCTTGAAATTGGGGCCTTCATTCCTTATATTGATATTGCTGACTGTGTTGCGTTCAAGAGCACCGATTGCGGTGTCGAATGGCAAATCCCAGGATCGGCTAATTCGTGCAAATAGAATATAGAAAGGGTTCGAAGCAATGAAAGCGAAGATGATGACAGGTATCTATGTAACACTGATCGCTATGATGATTGGGGCATCGAGTGTTTGGGCTGCCCCCAAAAAGCCGGGGGCGGAAACGCCACTCACGCAGACCGGGCAGAAACTTCTGGAGCGTTATACCGCTATGCTCACGGAGTTGCGGGCGGGGATTTCCGGGGCCGTGCCGACAGTTCACCCGCAGAAGAAAGCCGCCTATTTGAAAGCCCTTCAGGCTGAAAAGCTCGCGAAGGCGGAGTTGGAAGCGGCGCAGAAGTCCCTGGGTAAGGTCGCAACGGCACAAGCCTTGGTAGCCCACGCAAAGGGCAAGTGGATCGGGGGGGCCGAGAGGGGTATTGCGCAAGCACAGGCGAAACTGAAGAAAGCAACCACGGAAGCCGAACGCGAGGCAGCAAAGAAGGAACTGGCAAAATGGCGGGCGAATCGGGAGGACGGAATCAAAGCACTCAAGGAACGTCAGGAAGCATTGGAGAAAGCCAAACTTGAGCAGCCAAAGTTGATCAGGCAGTTTGAATCAGCCAAGAAGAAGCTGGCCGATGCCAAGGCCGAAGCGATGAAAGCAACCAACGCGCTCGGCGTGAATGCTTTCCTTGCCAGCAACAGGCTCGACGCCAAACTCGCGAAATACCAGATCATCACTGAAGCGACACCTCGGGGCCTGGCCGAATTCGCACAGCAAGGTAGGACTCAGCAGGCACTGATCGAGAAACTCCTGGCCGATGATTATCTGATGATACAGATGGCTCTCGCCGCCGGCGCCAAAGGCGGCAAGTACGGCCAGGCGATGAAGATCTACACCGACATCCAGAGGGCAAGCAGAAAGGCCTCGTACGGCGTCTTGCAGCGACTGGCGTTGGCTACCAGCCTGGAACACGCCGTACCTATTCCGCAGAGCAACCCCGCGGCCCGGACCGATGGCCCGGCCACAGTCGACCCGGTCAAACGTTACCTGCATTACGAAAAGGCCTACCTAAGTAACGAACTGGATCCGGGCTTCAAGGATCTCAGCGTATGGGACTATCGAATGGTCGTCAACGGCGAAGAGCCCGATGAGATTCTCACCTGGGGCCGCAACATGCTCCGCAATTATCGCCCCGACCATATCTCCACCAAAGACTATCGGTGGCGTTATGTCGGTGTCGTCAGGACCGATGTCAGGTACGGTTCGCAGGACAACAAATACGACAAGCCCGAGCAGCAGTTTTTCCAGAACATCCTGATGAACGGCGGGGTCTGCGGACGTCGCGCATTCTTCGGTCGCTTCATACTGCGTGCCTTCGGAATCCCCACCACCGCTCGTCCGCAGCGTGGCCATGCAGCCCTGGCTCACTGGACACCTGACGGCTGGGTGGTCTGCCTTGGCGCAAACTGGGGGAACGGCTGGGCCGGCGGGCCGGGCGTCGGCAGCAGCCGAACTCCGGATCTCGTCTTTCTGACGGAAACACAGGCCAGGATGACCGGAAAGCCCTTTAAGCAGGTATGGCGTGCGAGGGCCATAGGCACTGTCCTTGCGGATACGGACGCTTCCGGGTTTTGGAACAGTGTTGCACTCTACCGTCAGCGTGCGATCATCGAAGAAGCCAAGGCTGTAACACTCGCGGCAGTCGGTCAGGACATCGGCGAGGCGAATGAAACCAAGGAGAAGGTTGAGATTGCGCAGGTGACTATGACCGAAGCGGATAAGAAGATATCCGTCGGCACCAATGGGGTGATCACCATTCCCGCGGCAGCCTGCAGCAAGCCCACCAGGAGCACGGGGAAGATCATTTTCATGGAGAGCAACCTTGGTGGAATGCAGTTGCATTACAGCCGTAACGGCGCGCCCCAGGAATTTGAATACACATTCGACGCACCAAAAGCCGGAAAATACGCTCTCACCGCGCGGGTTGTAACACCCAGTTGGAAGCAGCATCTCATGGTCAGGGTCAACGGCGCCAAAGAGCCGATCGATATCGCGCTGCCATACACTGTGGGCATGTGGGGTACGACTCAACCGGTCGAGATCACCCTGGCCAGGGGAAAGAATGTACTGACGTTCTCCCGCGAGCACGAGGGCCTCAAAGGACTGACCATTAAGGACTTCACGCTGAGGCCGATCAGGCTGGCCTCGGCCTGGTAGCCGAAGAGAATCGCCTGCATAGTGGCCGGCTGCCCAGTGGCTGACCGGGGCCGGTATGCCCCCGGATATGGTCTTTATCTTGGGCGGTGCGTTCCTGATGAGCGACAATTTCGCTGAGGGTTATTCGCACGAATTGCGCGTCCATCTGGTAACGCTGGACTTATTCTATATGGGCAGGTACCAGGTGGCCAGCGGGCAGTATTGTGAGTACTTGAATTCCGCCTTGGGTCAGGGTCTAATAACGGTCATCAGCGGGGTGGTTTATAAGGCCGGTTCCGGCGCGAGCTATCCATGCTGGAATGCTTCAAGTGTGGGCGGCGGTACCAGATATCCTACAATGGTTTGCGTGAGTTGATGCTGGGCGGTTATCTGCTGCAACTAGCGCAGCCAACAGGAAGGATATGAGCAGCGCTATAATCTTTCCATGTGAGGGTGCGATTTTTCCAAGGTTGGTTATCGTCTTCCAACGGAGGCAGAATGGGAATACGCGGCCAGAGGCGGGCCAGATGGTGGTTCGGCGTTTATCCTATGAGGCTCAGGAAAAGCTCCAAGCAGTTCCCATTTGACCACCGGACGACCCGGCTGTAGATCATCTGCCAGGCCGTCCAGCCGTTTTTTCATACACGTCCTCGGCGGCGAAAATCACAGGGACAAGCCCTGACGAGGTGTTATTTGTTTTTGTTGTTGGTTTTGCTTTTGTCTGCCTTGTCGGCTGTCGGTCCTGCCTTGACGTATCTGTTCATCCAGGCCAGGGCTCTCTGGTAATAGTCCCTTTCGAATTCTTTCGTCCAGCCGCTGTTGTGATGGCAATTGGGATATACCACAAGTCGGGTATCGACGCCAAGACGCTTGAGCGATTGGTACATCAGTTCAGAATTCAGTATGGGGACATTCCAGTCCTTCTGTCCGCCGAGAAAGATGGTTGGGGTGGTTACGTTCTGAACCCGGTTCAAGGGCGAGAGTTTTTCCCACAAGGGTCGGTTTTCCCAGGGCGGGCCCAGCTCCCAGTCATACCATTTTTGATAAATATCGTGCCCGTAGTTGGCGGTGATCAAGGAGTGTCCGGCACCGGAGACAGCCGCCTTGAAGCGCTTGGTGCGGGTGATCACGACATTGGTCATATATCCGCCATAAGAATAGCCCATCACGCCCAGCCGGTTGGGGTCGGCATAACCCAGTTCGATAACGTGGTCCACCGCGGCAATTACGTCTTCATAATCCTTGAAGCCCCAGCCCTGGTAAATGGCACTACAGAATTTTTCGCCTCGTCCGTTTGAGCCGCGCGGATTAGGCAGTACCACCACGTAACCGTGTGCAGCGAAGAACTGCGGCCCGAATGAATAGGCGTAGGTGTACTGAGCAATCGGGCCGCCGTGAATACTCAAGATGGTGGGGTATTTGCGGTTCGGATCAAAGTCAGGGGGTTTGACCACGAAAGCTTCTATTAAGGTGCCGTCCCGGCTGTGGAAACGGACCTTTTCCAGTTCACCGAGCTTGAGTTGAGCCAGCAAATCATCGTTTACATGTGTCAGCTGTTTTAATTGTTTCCGGTCGAAGCTGTATATTTCCCCGGTTTTGTTTGCAGGCGCGATATTGGCAGCCAGCATATCGCCTTTACCCAGCGAATAACTCCGGACGACCCGAGGGCCAGCGATGAGTCGCTTTACTGCCCCGCCTTTGACTGCCACCATCCCGAGATGCTGGGCTCCGGAATCGGGATAAACAAAGTAGATAAACTTGCTGTCACCAGAAAACTTTATTGAAGAAACGCTGCGATCCAGCTTCTTTGTCAGAATCTTCGGCCGACCACCCTTGGCGGGAATGACGGCCAAATGAGCGACGCCATACTCCCCGTAACTGGCGGTGGTATAAGCGATCCATTTGCCGTCCGGGCTCCAGACAGGCGAGCTGTCAGGCCCCGGGTGAGTGGTCAGCCGAGTCAGCTTTTGGCCTTTGTCCGTGGTCTCGGCGTCGACCAGCCAGACATCCGTGTTGTAGCTCCGCTCGGGATGCTCGCTGCGGTTACTGACAAATGCGATGGTCTTTCCGTCCGGCGACCACGCAGGTTCGGAGTCGTCATAATCACCCGAGGTTATCTGCGTCAGTTTTTTTTCGGCGATATCGTAGATGTAAATATGGTTACGGCGTCGATCCGTAATGTAACCATTGCCTCGGTCCTCCCTGAAATCCAGACGGTCTATTACCCAGGGCCCTTCGGCGTTTTGGCCAGATTGCTGGGGCTTGTTAGGTTCGGAGCTTTTGGGTTTTTCGTCTTTGAATACGAATAGTAATTTATCGCCTTGTGGCGACCATTTGATAGAATTGGCCGAACGCTTGAGATCGGTCACCTGTTCGGCCTCGCCAAAGCGGTCCAGCCTTAGTACCCATACCTGAGTATGCCCGGTAGCGCGATCTGATAAAAACGAAAGCCCCTTTCCGTCGGGCGTCCAGACGGGATTCCAGGCGGATGAGCCCTTTGTGGTTACCGCGCGAGGCTCACCTCCTTTGATCGGTACAACCCATACCTGGTCGGAAAGGGTATAAGCTACCCATTTGCCATCCTTTGAAACCTGGGGCGAGCCTACAGTCTTGAATTTTCCATTGTCTTCGAAGGTAATAAGATGCGGTTTTGGAGGTTTGGCTTCGTTGGGGTCGGGTTGCGACTGATTCGTTTCGGCCAAAGTGGCGGGTGGAGAAATGGTGTTGAAAAGCAAACACAAGACAATAGCGATTTTCAGTTTCATATTCTGCTCCTTCGTTCAACCACAAAACTTGAGTATTGTTGTCATCAAAATTCATCGATTAGCTTTTGGTCTGATCCCGTTTGTACCACATTGAATTAGAAAGGTTCCCGAGCTTATCTGGCGTCAACTCACCCGGCATCCGCTGCCCAGATCTGCTGCGCGAGCCGAGATGATTGTACTGCAAGTGCGCCTCCTCGGCAACGCCTTCGCCTGCCCTGAGAGGATGGAGCAGCCTACGATCAAGAAGCTCGTTACGAAACGTCCCGGGCGCCTTACCTCGCAGTGCCTCACGCAGGATGTTCCTGTCGAGCGGCGGTGGGGCTATCAGCTTATTATGGGATTGCCTTTGCCGGCTTTGTTTTTACGTTACGCCGCTCAGCCGAAGCCAAATGGCCGGCCGATCGGCTCTGCTGGCCTTTGCGGGTTTGGTCTTGCAGCCAGGGTGTATCAAGGAGACCAGATCAGGCCGCGCGGTAGCTCCGTCGCCAGGGCGGAAAAGATCTGCTCTATAGCATTTGACAACTCCTGACCGCCAGTTCCAGAAAACGGCAAAAAAAATTGACAGGAGCTGAACACTACGTTACTATGTGCGTACGTGAACATATAGTTGGCCGGAAGGAGGTTTGGTTTTGGACAAAAGCAAGACGTTGTTGTTCGAGAAGCAGGCGCAGGTCGCCAGGGCGCTGGCGCACCCTCTGAGAATCGCGGTGCTTGACTATCTGCGGAACGGCGAACAGTGCGTCTGCGATATCGCCGAACACGTCGGGGCCGAGAGGTCCAACGTATCGCGGCACCTGGCGGTGATGGTACGGGCGGGGATACTGGAGGCCCGCAAGGAAGGGCTCAAAGTCATCTATTGGCTCAAGACGCCTTGCATTCTCGATTTCTTCTCGTGCATCGGCGGAGTGTTGAAACGACAGGCCAAGGATAGTGAGAAGCTGCTTCGGGCGCTGTGAGGCATCAGGCGTTTGCCGACAGAGCCGTGCCGTGCCAAGGCCAGCCGAGTGACCGTGGGCAAAGAAGCCGAGCTTGAGGTTCTGTGATCGGCCGATTTTTTTGATTGTGTTCGTGGTTGAATGGTCACATAGTCATACAATTACCCGCTGGAGCCAGCCATGAAAAGAGAGTTGAAGATATTTGCGGTGATGGTGGGTATCTTCGTTGTCTTCTATTTTCTGCCGTTGGGCAACCCGAGGATTCAGGCTGCGATCCAGGAGGCATTTCGGCTGCTTCAGTGGTACGCGCGGAACCACACGCTGGCGTGCGTGGTGCCGGCCCTGTTCATCGCCGGGGCGATTATCACCTTCCTTTCACAGAGCTCCGTAATGCACTACCTGGGCCCGAATGCTAACCTGCCCTTGGCCTACGGGGTGGCCTCGGTATCAGGGTGCGTTCTGGCGGTATGCTCGTGCAGCGTCCTGCCGATGTTCGCGGGGATATACAGGCTCGGCGCGGGCCTTGGCCCGGCCACCGCCTTTCTTTATTCCGGGCCAGCCATCAACATCCTGGCCATTTTTCTCAGTGCGCGGGTGCTGGGCTTCTCCATAGGCGTGGGCCGCTTCGTCGGGGCCGTCCTCTTTTCGGTGGTGATCGGGCTGCTGATGGCGCTGATATTCCGCAGGGCTGAGCGAGCCAAGGCCCAGACCGCGCTGCAGATGCCGCAGCCCGAGAGGCCCAACAGGCATATCGGCAAGACAGCCGTCTTCTTGGCTTCTATGATCCTGTTCCTGGTCTTCAGCGACTGGTACAACCCGGGCAACGTGGTAGTCAAGACCACCGATGGGCGGCAGTTCAAGGCGGTCGTGATCCACGAAACGAAAGATATGATGCGCTTCCAGCTCGAGCAGGACCTCGGCGAGGCGAAGCTGGGAGACAAGATTGAAGTACCCAAGGCCGAGATCGCCGATATGCAGGAACAAAAGACCTGGGTGATCCGGATTCACCATATTCGGTGGTACCTGGCGGGGCTGTGTGGCCTGGCAGTGCTGATCATGGCCTGGCGGTGGTTTCAGAAGGACGAGCTGCGCCAGTGGATGCACAATACCTGGGGGTTCGCCAAGCTGCTCGTTCCACTTTTGTTTGGGGGGGTCTTTATCGTCGGATTCGTCAGTACACTACTGCCTGAGAAACAGGTCGCACAATACGTGGGCGACAATTCGCTCTCCAGTAACCTCGTTGCCAGCGTCGTCGGGGCCTTCTGGTACTTCGCGACGCTCACCGAGATCCCCATTACGCAGGCGTTGATGAAGTTGGGTATGCACAAGGGGCCCGTCTTGGCGTTACTTCTGGCGGGCCCGGCCCTGTCGCTGCCCAACATCTTAGTCATCAGGAAAGTTATGGGCAACGCAAAGACAATCGTGTTCATCGTATTGGTCGTCGTGATGTCAACAATAGCTGGGATTCTCTTCGGCGCCCTTTGGGGATAGACAAGTGAGCACATTATGAGAATCTTAGTTTTGACAAGCGTGTTATTGTTTACAGGGGCGGGCTGTGCGGTTGATGATTCGGCTCGGTCATATCAACCGGTTGGGGATTTCAACAGTATCGCCGGGAAATCCGTGCAGCGCAAACCGCCTGTTACGGAGATTCTGCGGCCTCCGTTTACGCTTGAGCAGTGTATTGAAGTGGCCTTGGAGAACAATCCGCAAGTGATTGGGGCCAGGTGGGATGTTTCAGCAGCCAAAGCTGAGAAAGACATCGCGGTGGGCCAACGATGGCCGATGCTGGGCATTGAGAGTAGTTACAGGCATTTTCTGGACGATCAGCGACTGGTGATGCCGCGGTATGCCAACGAACCGGGTGTTTACGGAGACGACATACTTGCGGGGGATATCGTCTTGAGGATGCCGATTTTGACCGGCGGGCGCATTAAAAATGAAATCAAGGCGGCCGATTTGTTGCGTCAGTCCGCCGAACACCACCTTGCTCGAACCCGCCGGGAAGTGGTCTTTAATGTCTCACAGGTCTTTTACAATATCCTGGCGCAGGCTCACATTATCGATTCTCTCGGCTTCTCAAGAAAGGTGCTGGAGGAACACCGCAGACGGATTGGCGATTTGGTAAACGTCCAAAAAGCTGCAAGGGTTGATCTGTTGCGTACAGAGGTCCGACTGGCGGACCTGGAGCAGCGCCTTGTGGCGGAGAGGAATGTGCTGTCGATTCTCCGGCGAGTCCTGGTCAACTTGCTGGGATTGAGCGATAGCGAATCCGAGGTGGATGTCAAAGGCGATTTGCAATTAGAGGCAGTTGATGCAAACTTGCCTCGAAGCATTGCCGAGGCCTATGCGAACAGGGCGGATTATCTTGCTGCCAAGAAGGAGGTTGGTGCGCAGGCTATGCGTTTGGATATAGCCCGTGCGGGTCGTCGGCCGATAGTATCGGTCGAAGGGACTTACGGCCTGCGTAATTCAGTCGGGCCGGCTTCTCATCCGGCCGGCACAAACGATACCGAAGAAGTAGGCTTCATCGGGGTCGGCGCGATAATACCTATCTTCGAGGGTGGACGGATCCCCGCCCGGGTTAGGCGTGAACACGCCAAGCTGATATCGCTGCGGGAACAGCTTCGCAAACTCAGGCTCCAGATAAGACTGGACGTGGAGACGGCTATTTTGAACATGAACTCATCCAGCGCGAGGGTCGATGCGACGGCAACATCCATCGAGCAGGCAAAAGAGAGTCTGCGAATCGAGCGTGAGAAATATGAACTCGCCAAAGGCTCAATCACGAACGTCCTGGATGCCCAGGCGGCGCTGCTGGACGCACAAACCACCTATTACCACGCTCTTGCAGGCTACAACAGCGCGGTTGCGCAATGGCATCTCGCCGAAGGAAAAGAGAAATGAAACTGCTCAGAAGAACAGCTCGATCTCTTGTGGTTCTCGCGGCCGCAGCGGTGCTCGTCTTGTTCGCAATGTTCCTTATCCATCGGAAGAAAAAGGCACTGGCGCAGGCCCCGAAATACGGTCTTCGTCCCGTCCCGGTGCGGGTAACAACGGCTAAACTCGGCAACTTATCCACTAAGATAGACTACCTTGCTGTGGTTGAGCCGGTACGAACCGCCAATGTATCGGCCCGCCTGACGGCTGCGGTGGAAAAGCTCCTTTGCGACGAAGGCGACACGGTCAAAGCGGGAGATGTGCTGATCATTCTGGATGATCGTGAGATTCGATACGACATCGCGTCGGTGCAGGCTGACATCGCTCAGACCCAGGCCGAGTTGGCGGCGAACGAAGCCATTGTCAGCTCCCTTGAGAGCTCCGTGGCCTACTGGAACCGCGAAGCGAATCGCGACAAGACGCTGGCCGATAAGGGGGATATTCCCGGCGCTCAGGCCGAGGCCACTGCCGACAAGGCCAATGAGTTTAAGGGCAGATTGGGCGCATCGAAAAACAAATCGACGGCGCTCAGGCATTTGATCAACTCCCTTGAGAGCAAGAAGGCGCAGCTTGAGACGAGATTAAGCTATTGCACCATCAAGAGTCCTTACAACGGCCTGGTCACACAAAGGCTCGTGGACCCCGGCGATATGGCTTCTCCTGGCAAGAAGCTGTTGGTTGTCGAAGACCGCAGCCAATTAAGACTGGCGTTCGACATTCCCCAGCAGGATCTATCCAAGGTGCACGAAGGGCTGGAAGTGGTGTTTTCCGTCAACGCCTCACCTCGCCGCGCCAAACTATCTCATCTATTCCCCTCCCTGAATATGGCTCGTATGGTCCGGGCCGAAGTCTTTCTTTCGGGCAGCGGGATGGAGGGACTTTTCTGCGGGCAATATGTACCGGTTTCAGTAATTCTGGATGAGTTGGAAAACGTCGTTCTGCTGCCGGCTTCCTGCCTGGTTGAGTGCCCCAAACATTTTCAGCACGTCTTTGTTGTAAAGAACGGCAGCCTTTCTCATCACAAAGTAAAGGTATTAGCGTCAACTGAAGATGCGGTCGCGGTCGAGGGCATCGAGCCGGGCGTGCAGGTGATAACCAATACTTTTCTGGGTTGGACAAGGCTCTCGGGAGATATGAAGGTGGAGGTGCTGAAATGAACCTCACCGGGTTTTCACTGAAAAACCCTTACGCGGTAATTGCCTTGGTGCTGGTGGTGGTGGCGCTCGGGGCTTTTGCCTTTTTCAGAACCCCAACCGACCTCTTTCCCAATACCGTACCTCCTCAGGTCGTGGTCGTTACCGTTGAACCCGGCGCTGCCGCTCGTGATATTGCCGATAAAGTGACCCAGGTCCTTGAAAAAGAGATAAATACCATTGGCGGCCTTAAAAAGGTCGTGAGCACTTCACGCGACGAAGTATCATCCATTAACGCGGAGTTCTACTATTCCAAACCGATCGGCGAGGCCGTTCAGGATGTTCAAAACGCACTCAGTCGAATACGCCCGGATTTGCCCGGGGATATTCTCGAGCCGCGGATATACCGAATCTCCGACGCCACCCGCCCTTTGACTACAGTGGCGCTGTCGCCGAAAGCAGACAGTATTAAAACACTGTCGGATATTCGTCTGTTAGCCGAAAACCAGATTATGGATGAAATCCTGAGGCTGCCGGGGATTGCGGACGTCGATGTATTCGGAAGCCATAAGCCCGAGGTCAAGGTCTGGCTGCAACGCGACCGGATGGCCGCGAACAATATATCGCTCGACGAGGTGTTGGGTGTCCTGGCGCAACAGAACGTCTCGGCGCCGGCTGGCACAATCTACTCGAGCAAAAAAGAGTATCTCGTCAAGACGACCGGGGAATTCGCTAATCTCGAGCAGATTCGGGACCTGCCCATAAGAAAGAGCCGCCAGGGATACGTGCGGATTTCCGACGTCGCCTGGGTGACGTTGTCGGAGCATGAACAGCGAAGTCTATATCACGGGAACGGCAAAGAAGCCATCGCGATAAATGTGATGCGTCCAGACAATGGCCCGACGGTAGCGGCGATAAAGACTTTCAAAAAATTCTTGTCCCGGCTGAAAGTACAATATCCGGATATCAACTTTGAGGTGACCGACGACCAGCAGCCGATCATCGACATCAATGTTCACGGTATGCGTCAAAGCCTTATCCAGGCGGTGATACTCACCGTGATTGTTATTTTTGTTTTTTTAGCTGATACCCGAGCCGCGATGGTCGTTTCCGTAAGCATCCCGCTTGCCTTTCTCTGCAGTCTGACGGTCTTATGGTTCAGCTCTTATACGCTCAATATGGTCACCCTTTCAGGTCTGATTATTGCCGTTGGTATGGTTGTGGATGCCTCGATTGTGGTGCTGGAGAACATCTACCGGCACTACTGCGAGATGAAACATCCCGACGCCCTGGTTGCTGCGCGTGAGGGCGCCTCGGAAGTGGCGTTGGCCATCACCGCCGGAATGCTTACGACCGTTATCGTATTGGTGCCGGTGATGTTCACGGGCGGGTACACCCAACAGGTTATGCGGCCTTTGAACATGATGATATCCTCGACACTTGTGGCGTCGCTCTTGATTGCCTTGACGGTGATCCCTCTTATGGCGTCTCGCCTGTTGGCCAGGCCCCACGAGCACCGGAATATTATAGAAAGGCTCTTCGGCAATACCGACAAAGGCGTAAGTGCTCTTACGAAGTTTTATATAGCAATACTGCGAAAGGCGCTGCGATGGCGGGCGGCGACCCTTCTCATTGCCGCCGCATTCTTCATTCTCACGATGAAAATCGTCCCGCCGCTTAATGGCGGCGAACTAATGACACCCATGGACACGGGGATAGCCATTGTCGAGTTTGACACGCCAACGAGCTACAAGGTGGCTGAAGTCGAAAAGGTCTTGACCAACGTCGAAGCCATGATATACGAGCAGCCGGGGATAGAGATGGTCTCCTCCGTGGTCGGCTCCGAGCCGGGCCAGATTAGTTTCGGCGGCGGTGGCGCCACCGCCCAATCAGCAAAGATGACCATCCACATGATCGACCGAAAGCACCGCAAAGAAACGATCTGGCAGATTGAAGATAAATGGAGAAAGGCGTTGCGGACCACGCCCGGCGTGCGAAGTTTCCGGGTTACTGAATATGGCGCCACGCCGCTTTCCACCACGAAGGCCCCCCTGGACATCATCATCAGCGGCCCGGAACCTGAAGTTATCAGCCGGCTTGCCGACCGCTGTCTCGATGCCCTCAAAGGATTGCCCGGATTAGTCGATGTTCGCCGAAGCTGGTACTTCGATAAGAGAGAACATGATGTCGTTGTTGACCCTGCGCTGGCGCGGCTCTACGGAACAAGCCCCGCACAAGTGGCTTCGCAGCTAAAGACCGCAGTCAAGGGGATTGCGGCGACCGCAATGCGTCTTAGAGGTTTTCTCGATATACCTATTCTCGTGCAGTATGCCAACGAAGACATCCACGAACCGCAGCAGGTAAATGATGTCTATGTGTCCACGGCCCTTGGGCAGGTGCCGTTAAGAGCGCTGGCTTCTTTGAAAACCAGCCTCGACCAGCCGTTCATCACACGCGAAAAACTGCAAAATACGATCGATGTTACAGGCGGCAACCGCACTTATACCATCGCTCAGGTAGCGAAAATGGCTCATAAAAGGGTATCCAAAATCAAGCCGCCCGAAGGATACGCTATCCAGGTTTCCGGCACCGCCTCAGACATGAAAACAGGCAAGCAGGAGATGGGCAAAGCCCTGATGACCGGGCTGGTGCTTTTGTATATGCTGCTCATTGCGATGTTCAAGTCTTTCAGGCATCCGTTAACGATTATGGCCGCGATCCCGCTGGCAATCGCCGGTGCGATGTGGGGATTGCTCCTGTTTGATAAGCCGATGTGCAAGCCGGCCACAATGGGTCTGATTCTATTGGGCGGAACAGTTGTCAACAACAGCATTCTGCTGCTGGACTTCATACTCAATGCCCGAAAACGCGGCATTGAGAAAGACGAAGCTATAGTGCAGTCGGTTCAACTGAGAATCCGGCCGATACTGATGACTACCGTCTCGACGATTGTGGGCTTGACCCCGCTGATTTTCGAGATGGCGGTCGGGCTGGAGCGGATGAGTCCGCTGGGTATCGTTGCAGCTTCCGGCCTGTTGATAGGGACTTTTCTGACAATGATCGTAATCCCGGTGGTCTATTCGACGCTGGATACCATTGCCGTCGGGCTTGGACGGATGGTTCGATGGCTTCTGGCCCAAGAGAAAACTGCAATTGGACCAACGTAATAAGCCGAGAGTTTTGAGGGGCCGAGGGGCGTCTTGCACACAGGTAACTGATACAAATGAATGCTAATAGCACAGGACATACGTCACGGACAAGAAAGGCCGAGCCTGCCGCTGGCTATCCGCCGGAAGACGGCTGTTACCTTCGGGGCAATGACTATTCGCCTGTGGCGGTGGTGGTGATTCTGCGCTGGAGGCGGGAAGAGGCGCCTGCGGATATTGAGAGGTTCGTCCGAGTTGCAATTGAAAGCGGTGCGGCCCTGGCCTGTACATTGCAGACGGAGAACGTAGGCATCGAGAAAATCATCTGCGATGTCGTTTCCAATCCCAATATTCGCTACCTGATTGTCTGCGGTCTGGAATCGCCCGGGCATCTGGTCGGAGAGAGCTTGCTAGCACTCGCCAAAAATGGACTGGATGAGAAGAAGCGGATTATCGGGACTGAGGCACCGACGCCGTATCTATTTAACGTTCAGCCTGAATTCGTAGAGAGATTTCGCAAGCAGATTACGCTGATAGATCTTGTAAACGAAGGTTCTCCCGAAGTTCTACGCGAGGCCGTTTGGTCGTGTTACCAGGAAAAGCCGGCGGTCTTCAAGGATTATAAGCTTTGTGATCCTGGTGCTTATCCGGCAGAGCCGTTGAGCGGCAAGATAACCTGGAGAATCACGGACCCTTCTTCGGTACCTAAGAGCGAGGCAGAACGCGCTCAACGAGAAAAAATGCTGAGCCTGATCGAGCGCATTCGGGAATCAGATCGGAGAAATGGACGCCCCGATCCCTGAAGAAGCAAAGACGGGGAAGATGTTTACGCAAGGGAGCAAGAACGATGAAGAAGATACAGATTCTGGGCACGGGCTGCCCGAAATGCAAGAAGTTGGCCGAGAACGCCCAGGCCGCGGCGAGGGAGTTGGGGATCGAATACGAACTGGAAAAGGTGACCGATATCAGCCGGATTATGGAGTTCGGCGTGATGATGACGCCGGCTCTGGTCATCGACGGCCGGGTCAAGGCCGTGGGAAAGGTCCTATCAACCGAGCAGATACGGGGTTGCTTATCACACGAGGCAAACGATGGCTGATGCTGATTCTTTTGACGAATTGCTCAAGGCTATGACGCTCGAATTCTTCGCGGCAGCGCGGCACCGAATCACAGCGGACCGGTTGCTGGTTGAGCCGGACGCCGCGCTTCTCGACGTTCGCAGCCGGAAAGAAGCGGAGACAGTCTCCCTACCATTCTCACACGATTTGAGGGTGTTGCACATCCCGGTCAGTGAAATCCCGGACCGCCTTGCCGAGATACCGGAAGACGGCATCCTGGGTGTCTTTTGCCCCGCTAACGTGCGTTCAAGCATTGTGTATGCATACCTCCGCCTCAAGGGGTTCGACCACGCCCGCATACTCGTCGGTGGTTATGCCGACCTGGCCGAGCAGGCCAAACCCGCGAAATTGTGGAAAAGGCTGAAGGCTCGGAGCAAAGCATGAAGTGGCTTATCGCCTTGATTCTGATTCCCGCCTTAGCCGCCTTGATGACTATGACCGGGCGGGGGGGCGGCAATTTCTACGTACCGTTGCTGGTAGGCTGTGGTGTCCCAATGCACGAGGCGGCAACCACCGCCCAGTTCATCCTAATGATGACCGCCGGCGCCGCTATACTCCTTTTTCATAAGCACCACACCGTGGACTGGAAGTTGGCCTTGGTTATCGATCCACCGACCGATGTGATGGCCTTGCTTGGTGGTTACTTGTCCGGGTCGGTAGGCGGGACGGAACTCAAGTTGCTTACGGCAGGTCTGCTCGCATTGGCTGGGCTCTGCATGTTTGCCGGCGCGAGAGATCGCGATAACCCGCTCCAGAAGCGTTTTGGGTTCTGGCAACGGAAATTCGGCCACGAGGAGTACGTGGTAAACCTTTGGTTGGCAGTGCCTATCACTGCGGCGACGGGTCTCGCTGCCGGTGCCGTGGGCATTTCCGGTGGCTCATTCAAGGTGCCTCTAATGGTGCTGGCGTGTGGCGTGCCTATGCGGGTCGCCGTCGGCACATCGTCGGCTATGGTCGCTGCGACCGCTACGATGGGGTTTATCGGCCACGCAGCACGCGGCCATTTCAATCCACACTGGGCTGTGCCAATGGCTTTTCTGGCCGTGGCGGGGGGCGTCATAGGCAGTAGGTTTGCGCTCAAAACCAAGCCCGGTAGCTTGAAGAAGTTGTTCGCAATCACCACCCTGGCAGCCGCCGTGTTCATGACCGGCAACGCATTGTCATCTTGGAAATAGGAAATACTCAGACGATAGAGAAATCAAAGACCCTGATAGGACAAATCATTATGACAAAAGAAAACCGTGTGTGATGGTGGTCCGACGCTGATATTCGCCTGCTCGGGCGCCGCGGACGTGGGCGAAGTCGCAGACCGTGCGGCAAGAGAACTGACAAGGGCGGGCGTAGGTAAGATGTTCTGCCTGGCAGGCATCGGCGGGCGCGTTAGCGGCCTTATGAAGAAAACCAGTGAGGCTTCGGACATCCTGGCGATCGACGGCTGCGACCTGGACTGCGCGAAGAGCTGCCTCGAGCAGGCCGGCTTCGCCCGGTTCAAACACATCAGGGTAACCGACCTGGGGATGGAGAAGGGTCAAACTCCCGCCATCGAGGAAAACATCCTTAAGGTCGTCGCCAAGGGCGAAGAGGTCGTGGCTTCCTAATTGGGTCGGTTAGAAACCCGACCGGGTCACAACGTTGAAAGGTAGGTGTTTGTCTTTATGAGCAGGGGTGGGAAAATACTGATCGTTGTCGTTTTGGTCGCCGGGATTGTTGCGGTGCTTGTGGTCAAGCGGACGCAAAGTCGGCCCGGTTCGGCTGGCGGGGCACCCGCAGGGCCGAATGAACCGGCTGGACAGCGTCTCGCGCAGGAGCCGGCCGGGGCGCTGCCGAGGCTGGTGGACCTCGGGGCCGGCCAGTGCATTCCGTGCAAGATGATGGCTCCCATCCTCGAAGAGCTCAAGAAAGAAAACATCGGCCGACTTGTCGTTGAGGTTCTGGACGTGCACGAGAACCCCGACCTGATCACAAAGTACAACGTCAGCGTCATTCCAACCCAGATCTTCTACAGCGCCTCTGGAGCGGAGCTTTTCCGGCACGAGGGCTTCTATCCGAAGGAAGAGATA
This sequence comes from uncultured Pirellulales bacterium, assembly GCA_964632005.1. Taxonomy (GTDB): domain Bacteria; phylum Planctomycetota; class Phycisphaerae; order Sedimentisphaerales; family Anaerobacaceae; genus CAZWAP01. The sequence continues at coordinate 16,569 of CAZWAP010000040.1, forward strand.
ACGGCCAAGTGGAAGGAACTGGGCGTGGAATTGGCCGACTCGGTTGCACCTGCTCGGCCGACGGTACAGCAATGAACGGCTTCGAAGAAACGCTCAATCGCCTCATAGAGTCGCCCAGCGCCTTGGCATTTGTCGGGGCATTTGTGGGCGGTCTGCTTACCGCCCTGAATCCCTGCGTGCTGGCGACGATGCCGCTGATAATAGGCTTCATTGGGGGCCAAAAGGAAATAACCACCCGCAAATCGCTGTTGTATACGCTGATTTTCGTCCTGGGCTTCAGCATAGAATTGGGGCTGCTGCTGACCGTTATGTCCGGGTTAGCCCCCTACCTCAAGGGCCCCTGGATGTATTATGTTATAGCCGGCATCTGTTTCCTTATGGGCCTGCACTTCCTCGATGTCCTGCAGATACCCGCGCTTGTCTCGCAGGCCAAGCTCCCGAAGGCGACCGGCGTCGTGGGCGCCTTGCTGTTCGGGTTTATGTACGGACTGATCTCGCTGCCGTGCACCGGGCCTGCCTTGTTGCTGATCCTCTCGTTGATCCCTGCAAAGGGAACGTTGTTCGGTGCCGGCCTGCTGGTCTGTTACGGCTTAGGGAATGGCTCGCTCTTGGTGGTCGCCGGTACCTCGGTAGGAGCGGTCCGCAGCATCATCGACTCCAAGGGCGCCCGCCGAGCCACGGCCGTGGCAAAGAAGATCGCCGCGGTGCTGATGATCGTAATGGGGCTCTACTTCCTGTACAGGGCCGGTTGATGCAGGGCGTGGAAGTGTCCGGGCGGATTTTGTGAAACCCTCGAGTTGGAGAGTAAACAAATGAACAGGAGAAGATTCATCGCAACGTTGATTGCGGCCGGGCCGGGCGGGATACTTGCCTCGGCTGCTGAGAAAGGCAAAGGTCTGAAAGCGGTCAGAATCCTCGGCGTCTCTTGCAGCCCGCGCAAGGGTAAGACCACGGCCACGGCCGTCAAGGCTGCGCTCGAGGCGGCGGCGACGGTCGATTCCCACGTGCGGACCCAACTGCTCGACCTGGGTGAGTTTGAGATATCCGGCTGGAGCGGTGGCGCCAGGCCCGACCAGGCCAAGCCGGCCGATGACGATTTCAATCTTATCCTTCCGATGCTGAAGGACCCGGTCCCGGATGGCCTGATAATCGGCTCGCCGACCTACTTCCGTACTATGAGCAGCCTTTGCAAGGCCTTCCTCGAGCGGCTTGCGGTCCTGCGCACGCCGAAGCTGCTCCTGGCTGACAAGCCGGTCGGCGTCCTGGCCGTCGGCGCTTATCGCAACGGGGGTCAGGAGCTCGTGATCAGCCAGATCCAGGCTGCTATGCTCTGCCACGAAGTTATGTTGGTGGGCGGCAAACCACGTGCACACCAGGGGGCCACGCTCTGGAACGCCTACAAGGACGACATCACGAAAGACGAGTTCGGAATGGATACGGCCAGGAAGTTGGGCATCCGGGTCGCAGAAGCTGCCCTTCGCTTGGCGGGCGGGCCGATGTAGTACCATCGGCGGGCGAGTACCGAGCGTAGGCGGCACAGCGATGTACGCCAAGGAGCGCTCAACACCCCGGCAAAGCCCCGGGTAGGCTCGTCCATCCTGCCTGCGAATAATAAGCCCGCGCCACGGGCGACTGCGGCTCCGGTGCAGATTTGGTAGGTAGCTTTTCGCAAGGTCAAAGATACTTGGCCGGCGCGGCTCGCCGTTCAATCGCAACGGTTCAAGAATTCACGCGCATAGCCCGGTAGGATAGAGCCTCGGTTTCCTATCCGGTGGTTGTCCGCTTAAATCCGACCGTTGGCTTGGGGGGTGACGACACATCGTGACAGAATGCAGGCTGACAGCGGCTTGCTTCTCAGCCTGAACTTGGTGCCGCGGGGCTCCGCAGGTGGAAAGTGCTTGCAATCGTAGGCCCTTTGGCCTATACTATTTGCAAAGGTTAGGCGGTTCCGAAGGAGCGGCAAAGGCACCGCCAGCGGGAGGCACCAAACAGGCACACGGAGGACAAGGCTAAACAATTACGGCTCTGAGAGAGCGGCCAAGATAACGGGCGAGACAGCTCGGAAGATGGAAAAAGCCGATGGACGCGCCTAGATCTTGCCTGCCAAGGGTAAGTAGGCAAGTTCACAATCCGGGGTGAGGATCGGCTGACTTCGGGAGGCGATAAGATGAGAACGAGGACGAAGAACAGGAGAACGACGACCGTGTTCGCTTTGTGTGTTTCAGGCGTTGCAGCGGCATTTTGCGTATTCGCCATCGCCGGCGACCTGGAGCCCTCGGCGCCGCCAGGGCCGACGATGAAGACACTCGACCAGGTCGAGCCGAGAATACCGATACCTGCGGCGGACATGCACGGCCAGATGTTTATCATTAAAGAGCCGGGCTCATATTATCTGGCAGGTGATAGGTTGACCGACGGCGGCTCGATCAGGATCGCCGTGGACAACGTCACGCTCGACCTTATGGGCTACACGCTGCAAGGACCAGATTCCGGAGTCAACTTCGGGCTCCATATCGAAGGCAGAAGGAACGTCGAAATACGCAACGGAACTATACGGGATTTCCACATCGGGATATACGGGGATAGAGGATCGTTAAGGGATATCCGCATTCTCAACGTTAGGACCATTTCGAACAGTCATTCGGGGATCTGGCTGGAAGGCTACAGGCACCTGGTCAAGGGCTGTACATCAGCGGAGAATTCGGAGATCGGCATACGCACAAAGTCCGTTGCCACGATAGCGGACAATACGGTCTCCAAGAACGGGGCAGACGGCATCCTGGTCGGTTCGGCGTGCAATGTTATGGGCAACACCGTCTATGACAACGACGCCAACGGCATCAGCACGGGCCCCGGATGCCGAATCACCAGCAATACCGCGTACGCCAACCAGGCAGCGGGCATCGCCGCGGGCGCCGCCTGCACCATTTGCCAGAATACGTGTTACAACAACCAGGGCAGCGGCATACAGGTTGATGAGGGGTGCACCGTGGCTCAGAACACGGCCTACGGCAACGCCGGCAGCGGGATCGCAGGTTTGCGAGGCACGATCGTCAACAACACTACGTGCAACAACAAGGGCTTGGGCATCTGGGCTGCCGGCACAATCACCGGTAATACATCCTGTGGCAACCAAGGCGCCGGCATCGGCAGCGGCACCTCGGTGATAACGGCAAATACCGCCTGGTCGAATGGCGGCAGCGGCATCTTCGCGTCGTCCGGGAGTATCGTCTCGGGCAACGTCGCCGCGTACAACAATAACGATGGTAGCGCAACGGGCGGCGGCATCGTGGCCAAAGATTGGGGAAGCAGCGTCAAGGACAATACCGCGTATAGGAACCTACAACACAATATCTATATCGATGGCTATGACAACGTGGTCGAGGAAAATACGGTCACCAGGTGCCAGGACGGATATGGGCTGCGTTTTAACCCGTTCAAAGGCGGCAACTTCTACGCAAACAATCGTGCCGCGAGCAACAACCACAACTACGGGGATACATCCGGCAATACGAACGGCGGAGGAAACGTTTCGTACTGACCCGGGAATGCCTGGTCGAGGCAGGGCCGGCCAGGGATGTAACACCGCGGCCGCTTATAGCTCTTCGAGCTCATCGAGGAAGGCGTCTTCGGACTCCTCGATATCCAGAGCGGAGAAATCAAACTCTTTGTCCTCATCGTCGGCAGCCGTCGATTCCCGCTGATTGTTCCATCGGTTCACATCTGCTTGATGATTGGCGTAAGAACGGCCATTTTGACTTGGAAGCCATCTGCCGACAACGATAAAGGGGTGCCTCCCGAAGCCGAGGCACCCCCTACGCGCCTTGTCATATAGGCCTTTTACTCGCCGGCTGACTTACGCGCTTCGAATATCAGCGTTTTATCGGCCGTTCTAACAAGCCAAGCCATCTATGGGAACCCGGCATATAGACAGTACCGGGCACCCGATACGTCATAGCCCTATGGTTCAGCCGTCCTGCGAGCCGGGATTATGGCTTGGGAATCGGCTCTGTCAACGAATAGCTATCAAGCCATTTTCCGGCTAGCGCAGCGAGATCGTTAGCATCGGTGATACAGCTTGAGTCGAAGTCACCCGGGTCGCGCGTGTACTTACCAATCGCCGCCTTGCAGGCGTCTTCGTACACGTCGATCGTCATTGCATCCTTGACGGGAGCCTTTTCGCTGCCCTCGTTGTTAACAGCAAGGATCAGCGAAACGACGTAGGGCTCAGGAACGGGAGTTTTGGCGACAAGTTTGACGTCGTCAAAGTCCAGGCCTTTGCCGTCGGTATAGTTCACCGCAATTAGCCGAATCTCCAGCGGCTCGCCAAGCTGAGCCGGCTCCTCGCCGGAGTCGTAAACCACCGTGGCCGTCTTCCACGTCGTATCGTCGGCAGGTGATGGCCCGGTATCCGAGGCCAGAAGCACGCCGCCGGCTAACAACTCGACGCGATAATTAGCGGTAGTGGTGCTTCCGTTGAATAGGAACGGGTTACCCACCAGTACGCTCAACTCGTACCGCGTATT
>CAZWAP010000041.1:0-21007 GCA_964632005.1 uncultured Pirellulales bacterium
TTACCGGCAAGGAGACGCGGGTCCCCGTCACGCCGCGGGCGGCACGTGGCGTCGGCTGCGTAGAGGCGCCGCGAGGGACGTTGATCCATGACTACGAGACGGACGAGAAGGGCTTAGTGACCAACGTCAACCTGATTGTGGGTACTACCCACAACAACGCGCCGATAAATATGTCCGTCAAGCAGACCGCAAAGGCCCTTATCAAGGACGGCAAGTACGACGAGGCGACGCTCGACAAGATCGAGATGGCGATACGTGCCTACGATCCGTGTCTATCGTGTGCGACGCACAAGCTGGATGGGACGATTGCGGTCAAGGTCGAGATTCGTGATTCAAGCGGCAAGGTAATCGAGACTATGGCCAACTGAGAATGCACTGGCTGTGGGCGGGCATGGGCTTTCGCCGGCGGCACACCTGGCCTGATAGGCGAGGTGGTTGGGGTTTGTAGCGTCATCTGGAAGGCGAGGCAGGCTCATATATGCTGGAGCATCAGCCGTGCGGTGGGTGTTTCGGTTGCAGCAGGACTGCGCGGCGCGGGTGAGGGCTGGCAGTTTAGCTGCGGGAATATGGCTTGCCGGGGCAGGAATTATTGGCGAATTTCATATCGGTTGAGTAGGTTCTCGCTCGATGGGACCGGCGTGGTACGGCAAGGACATCCTTATCTTAGGTTGCGGCAATGTGCTGTTGGGGGACGACGGGTTTGGGCCGGCCGTTGCCCAGCACCTTTTGCATAATTTTAGTCCGCCCCCCTCGGTCTGTGTCCTGGACGCCGGGACCTCGGTTCGCGAGGTCCTCTTCGATACGATACTCGCGGCGAGGAAGCCGTCCAAGATCGTCATCGTGGATGCGATGGATTGCGGCCGGCAGCCGGGAGAGGTATTTTCGATCGATATCGACTCCATACCGGTAGTGAAGCTCGACGACTTCTCGATGCACCAGATCCCCACGTCGAACCTGCTGCGTGAGCTTCGGGACCTTTGTGGGATAGAGGTGGTGGTGGTTGCTTGCCAGGTAGCCGGGCCCTGCGACAGTGTGAATCCGGGGCTCTCGGGCGCTGTGGAGGCGGCCGTGGAGCGTGCGGCTGAGTTGCTGGCCGCGGAGCACTTCGCGTAGGGCGGCGCTGTTTTGAGAGGTATTGATTGCAAGGCTGATTTTTGCAGGAAAGGCGGCAATGCGATACCGCAGGATTCCGGATGAGACAATAAAGCGGCTGCCCGTGTATCTCAGGGGGGCGATTCGCTTGGCCGAAGAGTCGGTTCGACGTGCTTCCAGCAAGGAACTGGCTGAAGCTGTCGGTGTCAACCCGTGGCAGATAAGGAAAGATTTCTCTTACTTCGGTGGATTCGGGACCCCTGGTGTGGGGTATGACATCGATAAGCTGATAAGGCAAATCAGAAGGATCCTCCGGCTGGATGTTACGCGCCGGGCGGCTCTGGTGGGGGTGGGCAATCTTGGGGCGGCCTTGCTGGCGTTTCCGCGTTTTGCGCTTTACGGTCTTGAGATAGCCGCAGCTTTCGATATAGACAACAGGAAGATTGGGACGAGGAGAGGCGGTGTTGTGATCGAGGACGTTGCAGGGCTGCAAACAATCAAGCAGCGGGGTATCGACCTGGGCATCATTACCGTGCCCGGCGGTGCGGCGCAGGAAGTTGCCGATAAGCTCGTGGGTGTCGGCATCAGGGGCATACTGAACTTTTCCTCCCGATACATAACGGTCCCCCGGACGGTCAAGGTCATCACCATCGACATAGCAATGGATCTGGCCCGGCTGTCTTATTACCTGCCGTCCGGGTGAGCGGCGAGGGGACATTGGTCTGGCTTGGACGGGGCTGGTACCCCCGGGGAAGGGACATAGTTTGAACGGCGTGAACGTGGAGATAAAGGCGCGATGTCACGACGTGAAAAGTATCAGGGCGATTCTGCGAAAGAAGAGAGCCCGGTTCGAGGGCACCGATCATCAGGTTGACACGTATTTCAAGGTTGCCTCGGGCCGGTTGAAACTTCGCTGCGGCGATATTGAGAACTCGCTGATCTTCTACAACAGGCCTGACCGCGCTGGCCCCAGGAAATCGCGGGTCAGCCTTTGCAGGCTCAAACCTTCCCCGGAGTTGCACGATGTTCTGGCCAAGGCGCTCGGCGTACTCGCGGTGGTCCGCAAGCGGCGCGAGATCTATTTCATCGATAATGTCAAGTTCCACATCGACGAGGTGGAGGACCTGGGCTGTTTTGTCGAGGTCGAGGCGAGCGATGCTTCCGGCCGAATCAAAGAGGAGGTGCTCACCGCGCAAGCCCGTCAGTACGTAGAACTATTCGGTATTACCGATGGCGACCTCGTTGCCTGTTCGTACAGCGATATGATCGTCCAGCTGAAGACGGGCCCGGCATCTTCGAGATAATCCTTGCTGGGGGGATCGCGCTAGGCCGGTTTTCTGGCTCTATCGTTGTCGAAGTTTCCTATAGACGGGGCGTGCCGAGTCGGCATTTTCGCGGGGGGCGTGCCGGGATGCGGGCTGTCCCTGAGGTGAGCCTGCCGTCCGACCGGCTTGCTTTGCTGCGGTAGGTTTGGTAACCTCGGATGGTATGCATAGCAGCCGAGCACAGAAAGAACACCGGGCCGGTGGTTTACGTCTTGTCCGCCGGCTGTACGGTGCCCTGGCACCTCGAGCCTACAGTGTCAGTATGTTTGCGGCCCTGTTTTGCGTTCTTGCCGTGAAGCTTTTCCAGGCTTGGCGTATCAGCAAGTTCGGGGAATACTACCGCTGGATTCTGTCGGACATCTCCTTGCTGCTGCTGGTGGAGCTTCTTTTGGTGCTTATCTACTTCAGGTGGCCTCGAAAGTGGGTCTTCCGGACGATTACGGTGGTCGCGGCGATTTTCTGTATCTGGTCTGTCATATACGCTGGTTACCTGATAAGGATGGGCACACAGGTCTTGCCCAGGGTGCTTCTGCCGCTGGTTCGTGACCCTATCAACGCCTGCCGTATGATATGCGGCAATCTTATCAAGGCGCCGGTAGCCTCGGTCCTCCTGTTGGGGCCTGGCCTTGTTGTGCTGGTGTTTTTGTTCTGTGTTTTGGTCAGGCCGCCCCTGCGGCCTTACGATCGTAGGCGATTTGGCATAAGGGTCGGTCTGTGTCTGACTGTCGCGCTTGGTGCTACTCTTGCCCGGCCTTTTTTGGGGACCGGCGGCTCTGCGTATGCTCATAATCCCCATGCCAGGGCCATCGTGAGCCTTTTCTACCCACCTCTGGCCGAGTCGAAGCGCCGTCTTCCACTCGCCGAGCAGGTCAGGGTCGTCCGCGTGCGGGACGCGCCCAAGTATAATGTGGTCATCGTGATTCTGGAGGGCGTTCAGTACGCGTACACTTCGCTGGCGGGGGCAGGTGGCGACCTTACTCCGTACCTGGCTGGTCTGGCTGCTGACGGCATGGAGTTTACCAATGCGCGTGCGACCGTCACGCACACGACCAAGGCGCTTTTCGCCCTGCTGACGGGGCGCTATCCGTCGGCCTCGGAGGACCTGGCCGAGGCGGTCCCGGCCGTCACGCCTTACGCAAGCATCGCGACCATTCTCGAGAGGCAGTCTGGCTACCGCACGGCCTTTTTCCAGTCGGCCCGCGGTGACTTTGAGTCGCGGCCGGGCCTGATCCATAACCTCGGATTCGAAAAGTTCTGGGCCAGGGATGACCTTGGCGACCCGAACCACTACATCTACTATCTGGCCTGTGACGAGTTTGCGATGATCGACCCCATCGTTGAATGGATCGGGCAGGAGGACAAGCCTTTTTTGTTGACGGTCCTTTGTTCGGTTACGCACGATCCTTACGATGTGCCCGAGTGGTTCGGGGAGCGGGCTGACGAGCCGGTCGATCGTTACCGCCAGACTGTTCGCTACACCGACGCTTTCCTCAGAGAGCTCAACGCAAGACTGGCAGTTATGGGCTTTGATAAGAGCACAATATTTTGCGTTGTCGGGGACCACGGTGAGGCGTTCGGCGAACACGGGCTTTTTGGCCACGACCAGATTGCCTTCGACGAGGCGTTGCGGATCCCGTTTTGTCTGCGTGCGCCGGGCCTGGTGGCCGCGGGCACAAAAGTTACGCAGCCGGCAAGCTCGATCGACCTGACACCCACGCTGCTGAGTTTGCTCGGTTTCGATGTGCAAGGGGCCGGTTTCGACGGCGTGAACCTGCTGGGGAGTATAGCGGGCGACCGGGCGGTTTACTTTTCCGGGTGGGTGCGGGAGGGGCCGAGCGGCTTCGTCAAAGGTGGTCGAAAATTCGTCTACGATCCGATTGAGAAAGTCGTTTTCCTCTACAATCTGGTGGCCGATCCAAAAGAGCTCAACCCGCTGCAACTTCCAGAAAAACAGGCCGAGCGAATCGCAGAGCAGATCATGGGCTGGCGTAGGACCACCATTTTTCAGCTTACCAGAAAGGAGCCGGGCGAGGAAATCCTCTTCGGGCGCTGGCGTGTCTGGTGGAAGAGCCGTATTTTTGTCAAGACGAAGTATGAGGACGAGCAGCTATAAGGCACGGCCGCGTAAGCATTGTCGGCCGAATGCCGCTACGCAGGGGATTCTTTTTTTCGTCAGCCACGTTGCTTTTTGTAAACACGCGTGTCTGTGGCCGGTAACCATTGCGTCTACAGACCATTTGGGGGTGAACATAGGATGGATGGGCACATTCGGCGTTGACAATGGGCAACGTGCTGTCAGAGGGTGACCTCCGCCTGCCGGGACCAGGCTCAATCAAAAATCTGTGCTAATTGCTTAGGGCGCGAAGACTTAGAGCATCATACGATAGTTTGGCCGGTGGATACGCCGGGTTGGCACAGCCGTTGCGATAGTTATCCGCTTGGCTGATGAGATAACGGGCGGACGGCCTAAAAACGTTTGCCTTGGAGGAGGATTTTGTCCGCCCGATTTTTTGCGATCAGTCAGAGTCGGTTTGACCGGCTTTGTTCACGATATAGGGCAGGGTCGTGGCGGAGGAGGAACGGCCCTGCCGCGTTTTTTTTGCCGCGGGAGAGATTCCACCACACTGTTAGGCCGGTGTAAGATTTGGCCTACTCCAACTGCTTCTTGAATCGTATAATCGGGCGTGCTATGCAGCGCGCGATCTACAGAATCATCGATGCGAACTTCAACCGCGGCCGTGAGGCACTTCGCGTGATCGAGGAATTCTGCCGTTTCGGCCTTAATTCTGAGCGACTTACCGCTCGGGCGAAGCAACTGCGGCACGAGTTGTCTGCGGCCATAAACAAGTTGGACAGCTTGGGGCTGATTGTCTGCCGGGACGCCGCTGGCGATGTAGGCGCGTGCAGGACGGCGGACAGCCAGCTTGCCCGAAGGGACTTGAAAGACGCGTTTACCGCGGGCTGCAAGCGTCTTACCGAGGCCCTACGGGTGCTGGCTGAGACCGTGCAGACCCAGGATGTGCTGCTGGCCGAGAAGCTGGAGGCGCTTCGATTTGCCGCTTACGAGCTCGAGAAAGACATCGTTGTCTTCGGCGAGCCAGCCGAGAAGTTTAAGCGTGTCGGGCTGTACGTGATCATAACGAGCGATCTGCCGGCCGAGATAATCTCGCTGGGGGTCAAGTGCGCTGGGGCCGGCGCCGATTGCCTCCAGTTGCGGGCCAAGGGTATGCCGGATCGCAGCTTGTTTGCCGTTGCCGAGGAGTTTGTGCGGATCTGCAGGGATGCGAACGTCGTGTCGATTATCAACGACCGTGCCGATATCGCCGTTGCCGCAGGTGCCGACGGTGTTCATCTGGGACAGGAGGATCTGGGTGCGGGGCAGGTCCGCAAGCTCCAGGCCAGCCCTCTTATCATTGGTATAAGCACGCATTCGCCGGGCCAATTGGTTACTGCCTGCGCTAAGCTTCCCACGTACGTTTCACTGGGTCCGGTCTTCGCCACGGATACCAAGCCGTCGGCCGTGCCGGTGGGCCTGGAGTATGTCAGGGCTGGAGTAAAGCAGCTTGAAGGTACTGGCATTGCCGCCGTGGCGGTCGGCGGGATTGGGCCGGACGATGTTGGGGGCGTTCTCGAGGCCGGTGCGGATTGCATTGCAGTCTGCTCGGCGGTCACACGTGCGAAAGACCCCGCCGCGGCCTGTCGCAGTTTTAGAGAGAGGATCGATGCCGCGAGGCAAGAGGAGTAAACACAGCTTATCGCTGCGACGGACCCTGGCTGGCGTTGCCTGGGGCAACCTGGTAGTCATAGAGTATTAGCTGAAGGTTTCTGATTTGGAGATTTACAATGGCGCAGGCAAGCAAGGGGGCTTTCTTGTGTGCAAGAGTGGTCGCGCTCTGGGCGGTGTTGCTTGTTTTCTCGGTGGGCGATGGTCTGGGGATAGATGCGGTTGGGCTGGAGCCGGAGGTGCCGCGGCGGGTGATGACCTTTTACTATCCGTGGTACGGCATACCTGATGGGCCTGGCGGTGCGGGCAGGATGGTCCACTGGCGCCAGGTCGACCCGGCCAAGAGGGACATCGCCGCCAGCACGCACTACCCCACCCTCGGCGCCTACGATTCGCACGATGCCAAGTTGATCGAGCAACACTGCAAATGGGCCGTCGGTGCGGGCATCGATACGTTTATCGTGAGCTGGTGGGGCCACGGCAGCTATTCTGACCGGGCGATGAAAGTGATTCTCGACGGCTGCCACAGACACAAGCTCAAGGTATGCATATACTACGAGACCGTCCCCCGGCCGCAGACCGCCGAGAGTGCCGTGAGGGATATTCTCAAGGTGCTCGAGAAATACGCTCGGCATAAGGCCTACCTCAAGGTCGCCGGTCAGCCGGTGGTCTTTGTCTATGGGCGGACCCTTCGCGAGATCGGGCTTGATGAGTGGGCCCGTGCAGCCAAGCTCCTGGATGAACGGTATCGTGGTGGCGTCGCGCTGATAGGGGATCGGTTCAAAGCCGATGCGGCGGCCGTCTTCGACGGCTTGCATACCTACAATATCGCCGGTGCACTCAGAGACAAGGGCCTGGCCGAAGTCCGCGAGTGGGTATCGCGGACGTACCCTTCCTGGGTGAAACTGGCGGAGCGCGCCGGCAAGATCAGTACCGTCACGGTGATCCCCGGCTACGACGATACCAAGATTCGCAAGCCCGGCCTGGTGGTCCGGCGATTCGGCGGCGAGCTGTACCGCGTGCAGTGGCAGGCCGCTATCGCGGCGAAGCCCCGATGGATTCTGATCACCAGCTTCAACGAGTGGCACGAGGGCAGCGAGATTGAGCCCTCGTTCGAGCACGGGAAGCTTTACCTGGAGCTGACGGCCGAGTTCGCCGGACGCTTCAAGGCCGGCTCGCGCGCCGTCCCGCGGCGACCGGAGCTCTCGGCCGACGAAACTGGCCTGCGCAAGTAATCGGCCGGGCGGTCTTGCGCATTTCGGCCGATCATCGGTTCGGCCGGCGGATTTCAATGCCGACGGGGTTGCTGACCACCCGCACGCCTTCGAGAGTGAAGGCCAGGCGGAGGATGTGCTTGCCCGGCTCCAACTCAATGCCGAATCGCCGGTCCAGCTCGATCGTAACCGAATTGTATTGAGCGCCGGGCGCCAATGGCCAGACCAGGCTGTCGATCCTGAGCGGTTCGGGCCAGCGATACCATTTCCCGTCGAATTCGATCTGGCTGAGCGCAAGTTTCTGGGCGGGCCAGAATACGAAGGTTCGCTTGCCGCGGTTGCGGAGGTCGAAGGAAAAGCTCGGCCTTTGGCCGGGCTGCCAGGTCCGCCTGTCGGCGTGCAGCCTCAGTTGCAAGCCTTCCGCAGGCGGCCCCCACCTCGGCTTGCCCCATGCGGCGCGTTCGGTGGCCGTCTGCGGCCGTGCGAACGGACGCTCACACCCCTGGGGGATTAGCAGTACGGCCAGCACCGCGGTTAGAAAATACTTGCTGGAAACAGCTATTTGCGGGCTCTTTCTTTCTGCCATCGCTACAACATTATCGGCTTGTCGGCGAAAAAGTCAGCAAAAACTTGGCAGCTCTTTGCCGGCGGAGCTTCCCGGGCAACGGCAACCGCTGGCAGCAACATTCGTACCAGGAGGCTCTTTTTCTACCGATTATCCACCGCCATTACAATTTCCGGCTCGAGGGTCGAGAGCCAGGCGAGATGCGGGAGCACATCAAGTCACGGGTGGCCTGCGCAAATACGAAAAAGACGCATGTCAATTGTTGTGGACGTAAGCTGTTTTTTCACAAGGGTTTATCAACTGCAGGGTGCGCTGGGCGCGGTGATGGAGGCGAGGTTGCAGAAATTTACCTATTTTACCAGCTTGTCCCGGGATGGGGTGGCTCGGCATACTCGGCCCACAAGCCGGGAGTTATCAACAGGTTATCCACAACAATAGATGAGTTTGGCGTTGGTTCTGTTTTTACTTTGTGGCGGGGCCTTTTCTCAGCCAGCTGCGGCGCCAGTCGGCCTTGTGATGGGTGTAGCGGGAACCTTGGTCGAGCGTCGTGGTCAGATTGGATCTGGTTCCGTGGGGTTGCGTGCGGGCGCCGCGGGGATTAGAATGGCGTGCCCTTGAAGAAGGTGGGGTTGCGAATAATCAGGTATAGTTGTTTTTGAAGGGGTGGCATTTTGGCAGAGTCGTTGATCACGATCGGCGAATCGATTCACGCCTCGATTCCGCAGACGGGGCGGATGATGAAAGAGCTGGCTAAATTAGGCCCAGACGCTTACTCAGCACCGAGCGAGCCGCTGGACTATATCCGGGGATTGATCGAGTCCCAGGTCAGCGCGGGGGCGGATTACATTGCGGTTAATCTCGATGCCTTCGGGGAGACGGACCCACAGGCGGCGGTGGCTATGATGAGTGAGTACGTCAGGCTTGTGCGTGAGTGGGGCCAGGGAGTGCCGATCTGCATCGACAGCAGCAATAATGATGTCCTTATGGCGGGATTGCGTCAGTGGTACAGCGACGGCGAGTCGGTTCGGCAGCCTCTGGTGAACTCGGTCAAGGTCTATACGATGGCCGAGATGCTCCCGCTCAAGAGCGAGTTTGATTATGCCTTCGTTGGGCTGTTAGTGAGCGAAGAGGCAGCGAGCGGGCCGGGCGGGTCGCACTCGGTCGACGAGCTGTACTGCCTGGCACGGCGAATCTTCGACGAGGCCGTCGGCAAGTATGGTTTCCAGCCGGGCGAAATATATTTCGATTCAACGGTTTTTCCCCTTGCGATAGATATGCCGATGGAGCCTGGCGTGCCGGGCTACACATACCGGGCCTTCCAGACCATCAAGAGGATCAAGACTGAGCCGGCGACTCAGGGGGCCCACTGCTGCCTGGGGATTAGCAACTGTGCCAGGGACCTGCCTGGGCGTAAGGTGGGCGTCTGTCGGGCTTATCTGGCCAAGGCGATGGAGTACGGCCTGGACGCTGCCATTGTCAACGTTGCCCATCGTTACGGTCGAGTCGAACCGGCGGCTGAGTTGCTGGAATTGGTGGACGCCTTTGCCAAGATGGACGGCTCGCCCGAGGCCACGGCCAGAGCTATGGGGCTGATGGGTAGATTCTGCCGGGAGTGCAGGGATTCGGGCTGATTTTTCTCATTGCTGCCGGCTTCGCCCGATTGGGGTCGTTCGGCCCGCCGGGGCAGAGCTGGTTGAATCTGCTAAGAGCGGTCTTCCAGTCGGTGCTGGCGGCCAGGTCAGTACTCGTTGTTGAGGAACTTGATAAGCTCTTCGCTGACATAGTCGGCGGCGAAGGTGAGGACGTCGTTTATCTCTGCACTGGTCATATCCTGTTTGAATTGCTGGTTGTTGATATCGACGTTGACGATTATGCCGTAGAGCCGGCGTTGCTCCGGCAGGGCGGCGGGGCCGACTCCGCGCCGCATCAACTGCGTGGGCCTTATGTCGATGTTGACGTTCTTGCCTTCGACGGGGGCTTCGAGGTGGATATTCAGGTTCTTGACGCGGTCTCGCCAGAGTTCGGGCTTGAGGTTGCTGGCGATGATTTCGAGCGAGTTCAGCTCACCCGTATCGAAGACCAGCTCATGGATGACGCCCACCCGGCGGAGGGCTCGGTTGGAGAATCTGCTTTTTAGTTCATCGAGTGCCTTTCGGAAGATCCTGTCTTTATTTGGGATGTCGAGGACTTGCGGCTGGTCGATGTAGAGGCGTTCGGGGAAGGTGAAGAGCGGGCCGCGTGCGGTCATTATGAACGTGGGCGTATCGACGCGTTTGCCGCCGGTCAGGGTGAAGTTCTTTTGAACGCGGATCTGGTTGGGGCCCGAGAGCAGGGTTTCAAAGGCTTCGGGGACCTGCTCGATGAGCCAGTTGCAGTAGTCCTGGAGCTTCGTTTTGTCGTCCCGGGGCAGTATGGGCGGCTGGATTTGCACGCCGTACTTGACGATGTGCTGCGATATTCGCTCTGGGTCGAACAGGTAGTTCATTTGCTGATTGCTCGAGGCAAGACCACATCACTGGCTACCGTGTCAGTGTACGAGAACGGCTGGCAGAAGTCAAAGAAAACCGTTCCTTGTACGGATGAGGCTGGTATTGGCTCGAAAATGCGCCAGGGATACCGGGGTAGATAGAACCCTATTTTGGAGAATTCTTGCATTGTGCTGTAGTTCTGCGGTCTCCGCGGATAGAGGAATCTACGGTGGGAGTTGTTGGTGTGGTTAGTATCGTCTTGTAGTGGTTTTTTGCGGTTGGGCGTGGTTTATGAAGAAGTATCTCAGGGCGTCGATGGGGTGGTCGTAGGTTCCGTCTTTGAGGGGCAGTTCGCCGGCGAGGCCGGGGCGGGTGGCGTCGGGGTAGTGGTAGCATTGCATAGCCTCGATGAGGCGCGGGCACCTTGGGGATATTATCAGGGAGCTTCGGCCGTCGCCGGAGCGGATTGCCCTGCGGATAAGCTCGATGCCGTCGAGGATGGAGCTTCTCTTGTACCTGGTCTGAATGCCGAGGGTACGGAGCTCTCGGATGGCGCTTGTGCCGGTTATGTCGGTTACGCCGGCGCCGGCGGGGTCGCAGAAGGTTGCCGAGACCTGCTCTTCGGGGCAGGGGGTTCGGCTTATTATCTGGGCGGCGTGTACGTCGATAGTTGCCCTTGAGCGGACGTACTCGTCTATGATGCGGACTACTCCGTCGCGGTCGACCTGGATCCAGAGGCAGACGAACGGGTTGACGAAGCCGAAGTCAAGCGAGCGGTAGAGCGGCAGGTTAGGGTTGTAATCGGCCGGCTGGACGTGGACGGCCGGGTCGAATTCGCTGAAGACAACGTTCTCGAGGGACGGCCTTTTGCAGAGCATCTCGGCTTCGAATCCTGCCCTGCTGGCGCGGCGCATCTGGGTGATGGAGTCGTCGATCTTGAGGTAGCCGTTTGCGTATTTGGCCCTGCCGGCGCAGTCGGGCCATAGGGGGCACTGCGAGCAGGTTCGGCCGACGCACTTTTCGATGACTTCCCAGAGGCACCACTTGAAGATTGGGGTGCCGGATTGACGGGCGGACGCGACGGCTTTTTGCATAAGTCCGTATGGCCGGTGCATCGTGCTGATAAGCTCCATAGCCGCGAGGATGTTTGGCGTGCTCTGGGTGGTGAATTTTGCGGCGGCGAAGACGTCGTCGTTGAAGAGCTCGACCTCGTCGCAGCGGAGCTTCTGGACGTGCTGGCCGCGGACGCTTGTGGGTGACTGGGTGAGGACCTCGACGGCGGAGGCGTTTTTGAAGCGGGCCCTGGTTTTGAGTGGAGGGCCTGCAAGGAATTGCTCGAAGCCATTATTGAGGAAGGCGGTCAGGTATTCATACATTTTGGCCGATTGTTCCCCGGAGCCGCCGAGGATTCTGACCTGGCAGTGGGGCTTGAAGATACAGTCGAGCAGTGTTGCGATGGCGGCAAGTTCTGTTTTTCCGCCTGCGCGGTTGGCCCAGACGATGCAGTCGGCGTTTTTGGGGGCCTGTTGCTTGCGTCCGGTTGGTTGCGCGTTCGCGGAGTCAGTTGAGAAGGCATACCAGAGGTAGTCCATAGGGCAGTTGTGCTCGGGGCAGATTTTTTTATCCGGGATGTCGATGCCAAGAAAGGCCCTGATGTAGTTCTTGAGGTTTTTCCTTGTCGCCGGCCGGCTCCGCCGGAGGGCGGAGCAGATCCGGGCCGCTTTTTCGATGTCGGCGTTGGATTGGGACAGCATGGTCTGTGTCATAGTTCCTCCGTATGTTTTCTTTGCTTCGCCTTCGGCGAGTTTATTGAATTGGATTGTCTAACTTGGTTGCGAGGTGGTCGCGATGACGGACTGGTAGGGCGGTGAGATACCAGGGTTAGCGAACGAGCAGGTGTTTTTCGGAACGGGCGTTGAGGCGTATATCGACGCCCTGGGCGAGCTGTTTGCCCGTGTAGGTTTTTCTGGTGTTTGCGGTCAGGTCGAGGAGGGTGTAGTGCCTTTCGGCCTGTGCGGTGAACCATTCGGGGAACTGGTTTATCCTGGGCCAGTCGATGGGCAGATGCATAATGGTTTTATGGCGTGGGGTGTCGAAGCAGAGCTTGCCGGTCCAGGGTTTTTCTGCGCGGATGGTTATCAGCAGGTTATCGGCGTCGTGGACGGCGCCAAAGACGAGGTCTTCGCGCCAGGGCCGTGCGGTCAGGCCCTTGGTCTTCCAGAGGCAGTACATAATGGTCGTTCTGGCGAAGTTGCCGTCGCCGTGCCATCCTTCGATGATGCCGTCGGGTTTTTGTATGCTCCACATTACCTTTATTTCTCTATCGATCCACTCGGCGGCGGTATCGAGTAGTTCGCGGTTGTAGAGATTGATGGCGCCTTCGATGGAGTCGGCGTAGCCGTCTGCGATACCTCCTTCCCACCTGTAGGCTTTGTAGTGGAGGTTGAGGTTTCTGAGGGCTTTCAGGACGGCCTCTCGGTAGGAGTCAGTTTTGTCGATGAGATAGACGGTGTAGAAGGCGTTGAGGTTGTATCCCCAGTTATCGGTTCGGCCGTTGTCGTGCTCGCCGGTGCGGGGATTGAAGCGGTTGTAGAACAGGCCGTGCTCGTCGCGGCCGAGGCGTAAGATGCAGTCGAGCATCTCGTGGATGGGCTGTTGGTAGGCTTGTTTTTTCTCTGGCCTTGCGAAGCTGACGGCGGCGTAAAGCTCGCAGAGTCCGGAGATGATTTCGCAGCCGTGGTCGTCGAGTGAGAGTCGTGATTCGTTCTTGGTGGGGTGGTGCTCGTTGAGCAGGTAGTAGTCGCCGAGGCGGACTGCCCAATCGAGATACTTTTTCCGGCCGGTCATCCAGTAGATTCGGGAGAGGCTCTGGAGCATTTCGCCGTTTACTTCCTGGCTGGCTGAAGGGATGTTGCCGAAAGGCGTTTCGATGGGGGCGTGGTTCCAGATCTCGTCGAGGATGGCGATCATTCTGTCGGCCCAGGGGCTTGGTCCGAGCCATTCGGTCAGTGGGATGAGTCCGTCCTTGACGTATTCTGATGAGCCGAAGATGATGCGTGCCAGGTTTGGCCGATCGTGGCGGAAGCCCTGCCTGGAGAAGGAGTATGTGTCGGGCATAGCGCCGATGCGAGAGGTGAGCTTTATCTCGGTGTGGAGCATATTGAGCATTCTGCCTTCAAACATCGGGCGGTCGGTGATAGCGGCGGTGAGGACCATAAAGGGGTAGTTGTCGGCGGCGTTGTCCTTTGCGTTCCAGATGTCCTTGTCGCGGCCGAGGTTTCTGGGTATAAGGCCGGTTGTGGGGTCGGAGTGAGCGAGCCAGGCGGCGACGAAGCTGCGGCATCGGCGGAAGCCCTCGTTTGCGAGTCGGCCGTTTTCGCTGGCGGTTATGAAGCGGGGGTCGTCCTTTGTGATTCGCTTTCCGACGCCCTTTTTGGCGAGTTGCTTTAGCTGGTGGAGGTGGTTTTCATATACGAGCCGGGGGGTGGTATTGTACTTTTTGCACAGCGCTGCGGCCATTCCGACCAGCTCTCCCATCATTCCGCAGGTTCTCATGACGCGGACTGTTCCGAGGGCGACGTGGGTGACGCTGATATTTCGGCCGGCCATAAAGAGGTTCTCGATGTTGCGGGAGTAGAGGCAGCGGTAGGGAATAGGGTACGGTTTTATGGGGGTGTGCCTGGCGATGGTTCTGAACTCGGCGCCGCTGAAAAACTGGGCGTTTTTGGGGTCGGGGTAGTGCAGGTCGATGGTCCAGGTTGTAGTGACGAATGCGTCGGGGAATTTTTTGCGTTGTTCGATGTTCTGCTGCTGGAGTATGACGTCGCCGAGCAGCCGGCGTGATTCTCGTTTTCCGGCGATGTATGCGACCCAGTCGAGTTCGAGGCGGGCGTATTTTTCTTTATTTTTGCTGAGGTTTTTCTGGAAGGCCCAGTTGCCGTAGATGGCGCGGAAGAGGTGGTCGCGGATGTACTCGAATTCGGTGATCTGGTCGCGGTTGAGGCCTGCTTCCCAATTCCAGTCGCCTCTGGTGGCGTTCTGGCAGGTTTGTTCGGTGAATTGTAATGCCCAGGGGCAGTGTGGGAAGCTGGTGGGCCGGTCGGTTTGCCTGGAGTACCACATCACCGAGGCGCCCATGGTCATTTTGTCGGGTTTTTCCGGGGCGAGGGATTCATCTGTCTGGCTGCGGCTTTCGCGTCCGATCCTGAAGTCGGCGCCTGCGAGGTAGCCGATCGTACCGTCGCCGGTGCAATCTGCGAAGAGGGGGGCGTGGAAGCGGAAGATGGCGGAGGTGCGGATGTTCCTGGCGAGGATTGCCGTTATGCGATTGCCGGCCTTTTCGACCTTGAAGGCGTGCGTGTTTAGGAAGAGGCTGATATTCTTCTCGGCCCTGACGACGCGGAGCTTGCGGGCGTCGTCATAGTAGTAGGCTGGGCGGGCGTTGCCGTGGTAGCCGGGGTCGAGCTCTTTGACGAGGTCGCCGAGGGCCGGATAGGGCGGCAGGTTAATCTTTCCTCCCAGGTGGACTCGGACCTCGGAACTGTTGTTGCCGCCGAGGACTGGGCGGTTCTGTATGAGTGCGACTCGGAGTCCGAGGCGGGCTGCTGAGACGGCGGTGCAGGTGCCGGCGATGCCGCCACCGGCGACGACCAGGTCGAACCGGCCGGCATCCTGGGGTTGGTCGGGCAGGCCGAGCATTTTGCTGCGAAAGGCGGCCATTTCTTCGCCGTGGTTGGGCGGATCGAGGTGGGGGTCGGTGGTAAAGATGATGGCGTCGCATCGGCCTTCGAATCCGGTCAGGTCGTGCAGGGCGACGGTGACTTGCTTGCTTTTGATTTCGATTGTTCCGCCGGCCTGCCAGTGCCAGTCGGTGCCTTCGGTGCCGAAGGTGGTTGCCAATGGCGAGCCATCTACGAGGAGTTGGAATCGGCCTGGTGCGCCGGGCGCCTTCCAGGGCGCTACCCAATCGCGCGTGCGGACGAGCACGCGGTACTTACCTATCGAGGGGAAGGTCACTTTTGTGGTGGCGTCGTTCACTGGTTTGCCGAGGCCGTGTGCGAGCAGGAAGGGTGAGCCCATCTGGTCGATGAACTGCTGGTCGATGACCCAGCCGCCGAGATTTTCGAATCCCTCGGCCTCGATCAGGACCGTGTGGGTCTTTGCGGTGGAGACAGGCAGAGAAGACAGGAGGGCGAGCAGCAAAGCTGTTGCAGCGGTTAACGGCTCTGTCATATTGGTTATTCTTCCGGTGGCAGATGTTTATTTATGTGCTTTCTGTAGAGTACTTGTAAACACTTTGGAGGAATCTGTCCAGAGTCTTTTGGGCAGCTCGGGCGGCTGGGGGCATCCTACCGGAACGGGTTGTCGCACGTCAGCCACTCTCTGCGGGCAAATCGCTGTAGTCGTGGTCTTCGGGGTCGCTGACTATCACTAAGCAGGTCTGTGAGTGCTCAGTCGGGACGGTCCATTGATAGGGGCCGGTTTTCGGTACTGTGGCGGTGTGATGTCTGCGCGGCGACTCATACATTGCCAGATACTCCAGCTTCACTTCGTTGCCGTCCAGGCCTTGCGTCGTCCAGCGAATTACGCACTGCGTCCTGGTGAGAAGCTCCTGGCCAGACCTTTTTCTTGAGCCGATGCTCAGCCTGAGAACCAGGTGGAGCTCAATTTGCAGCGACGGACTCCTGCGCGTTTATCGGCTCATTCCAGCAGAATTAAGCGCTTACCACCCGTTTTTCACAAGAAGTCCCGCAAAACGGAGGATATGCTGAAGAAACTCGGTCTGCCGCGGTTTTTTGGGGTGCGGTGACCGGGAGAATCGGTTGGTTGGTTGAGCCATCCTTGTGGCTTGGTCCTGACGGAGGGTTAGTGCGTTAGGGGCTCTTCGAGGTCCACGGGGTATTTTTGCCAAGGGACTGCGCCGGCTTCGATTATGTGGTTTCGCAGGGCGGCGAAGAGCTTGTTGTACATTGGATGTTTGTTATCGAGGGGGTTTTGCTCGGCGGGGTCGTCTATTAGGTTGAAGAGCCGGTACGGCTCGAAGGGGCTGTTCTGGAGGAGCTTGAATTGGCCGAAGCGGACGGCGTAGTAGGCCCGGCCGCCGTAGCGCCCGCCTTCACGTCGGACCCAGAATAAGAAGCGGTCGTCGGTCGGCTGGGCTTTGCCGAGCAGGGTCGGCAGGATTGTTCGGCCGTCGATTTCGTGTTCGATTTTTGCACCTACGGCGTCGCAAATTGTCGGGAACAGGTCCATCGTAAGGGCGATGCGGTCGGAGCTTGAGCCGGGCCTTATCTTGCCGGGCCAGGCGGCGCAGGCTGGGACGCGGATGCCGCCTTCGTACATATCCTGTTTGCCTCCGCGGAGCGGGCCGTTATTGGCGCCGGCTGAGAGTTGGCCGCCGTTGTCGGAGGTGAAGATGACCAGGGTATTGTTGCTTGCGTGGGTTTGTTTCAGCGTGTCGAGGACTTTACCGATGTTGTGGTCGAGATGCTCTATGAGTGCGACGAGCCTGGCGCGTTTTTCGGAGATGTTGTTGTGGCGTTTCTTGACGCGGTCGAGCCAGTCGGCCGGCGGCTGGATCGGCGTGTGGGGGGCGTTGTAAGCAAGGTAGAGGAAAAAGGGGTGCTTTGAGTCGGCGCGTCGGCGGATATAGTCTATCGCCCATTGGGTGAACAGGTCTGTGGCGTGGCCCTTCGGGTCGATTTTCGCGTTGTTCAGTCGCATATAGTTGTAGCCGTGTCGGCGGTGGTTGTAGTAGTTGTCCATCATATCGCCGAGGAAGCCGTGGAAGTGATCGAAGCCGCGGTCGTTAGGCTTACACGGCGTTGCCAGGCCGAGGTGCCACTTGCCGACGATGGCGGTATGGTAGCCGACTTGCTTGAGCAGTTGGGGCAGGAGAATGGCTTTGTCGTGGAGATAGCCCCAGTTGCTGGTGATATGGGTTCGGATGACGCCAGGCACGCCGACCAGGTCGGGGTATCGGCCGGTCAGCAGTGCTGCGCGGGTTGGCGAGCAAACGGGGCAGTTGGCGTAGAAGTTGTCGAAGCGCAGGCCGGACGCGAAGAGCTTATCGATGTTGGGGGTGTGCATATCCCGGGCGCCGTAGCAGGCGAGATCGCCGTAGCCGAGGTCGTCGGCGAGTATGATCAGGATGTTGGGTCTTTGGTCGGGGCTGCTTTTGGGTGCTGCCTGGGAGCTGGGGGTTGCGTACACGGCGGCTCCGGCTGCGATCGCTTTCAAGAAGCTGCGCCTTGTGATGTTCCGGTCTTGCATTGCTATTTTCTCGGCTTGGTTTTTTTGGGGGTGTTGTTTGTCGGGCATAGGCTTGCTTCATTCGGGTTTGGCGCTCCTGCGATGACGATGGTGTATTCACCCCTGGGTTTTTCTTCGAGCTGGTCGAGCAGGTGCGAGAGGGAGGCCCGGCGGACCTGCTCGAAGAGTTTTGTGAGCTCCTTGGCCAGGGCGGCGGGTCGGTCGCCGAATACATCGAGGGCGTCGGCGAGGAAAGCGCGCAGCCGGTGTGGGGCCTCGTAGTAGATCAGGGTATGGGGACAGTCCCTGTCGATTTTGAGAAAGCGTTTTCTCTGGCTGGTCTTGCGGGGTGCGAAGCCGCGGAACGTAAAGCTGTGGGTTGGAAGGCCGGAGAGGACCAGGGCCATAACGAATGCGCTCGGGCCTGGGATCATCGTTACCTCGAGACCTGCTTGGAGTACGGCGCGGACGAGGGTAAAGCCGGGGTCGGAGATGCCGGGTGTGCCGGCGTTGGTAACCAGCGCGACGGATTTGCCCTGGCTGAGCAGCCGAGCGATTCTTTTCGCGGCGTGGTGCTTGTTGTGCTCGTGAAACGAGATCCCGGGGCGCTTGATGCCGAAGTGTTTGAGCAGCAGGCCTGTTTTGCGGGTGTCCTCGCTTGCGATGTAGTCGGCCTGGGCGAGCGTGTCGAGGGCTCGCTGGGAGATGTCTGCGAGGTTTCCAATGGGTGTTGCGACAAGGTAGAGCATAATTTGCTCGGCGGGTTTCGGCCTTGCATTGGATCTGTCCGGGCCGGGAGTTCCGGCTATGCGCGTTTTCGTCTTGCGGCCAGGATTTTCCTGCCGGTCTTTGTTCGCATTCGGGCCCGGAAGCCGGACTTGCGTGCCTTCTTGATCTTGCTGTTACGGGCGTTTTCCATAGTCTGTTCTCTGTCAGGCAGCGAAACAGTCAGATAATTTCTTTGAAGACGAGGGGCTCAGCACTCGCCTGTATCCTGCGGGAATGATAACGGCGGTGGTTCCCGGTTTCAAGATTATTCGGGAGGTCAGGCGGTTCTGTGAAGGGTGTGCTCCGTGCATTTAGCACAAGCGGTTGGGCCGTTGTTAGAAGTTTTGCGGGGAAAAGACTAACAGATGGCGGTTTTTATTGCATTTGCCCGAGCTGGTAGAGGATCAGGGCGGCGGCGACTATGGCGGCGGTTTCGGTGCGGAGGATTCTTGGGCCGAGGCTGACGGGTACTGCGCCTGCGTCGCGGGCCAGCTGGACTTCCTGGTCAGTAAAACCGCCTTCGGGGCCTATCAGCAGGGCGACTGATTGGGGGTGTTTCGGCTGGTTTTGCTGGAGGGTGTCTTGTAAGCTCGGGTGTTGTTTGTGGGGTGAACTGATGAGGGCCAGGTTGAGGCGATTCAACGAGGCCAGAGCCTTTTCGAGATGGACAGGGCGTTCGAGCTGGGGGATTTTCGCGCGGCAGGACTGCTCGGCGGCCTCGGTGATGATGCGCTTCCAGCGGGCGAGCTTGTTGTGCGTGAGGGTCTCGGCGGTACGAACGATGGTCCGCTGGGTGATGGTCGGCACGAAGCGTGCTACGCCGACTTCGGTGCATTTCTGCAGGACAAGCTCGAATTTGTCGCGGGCAAGCAGGCCTTGATAGAGGCTCAGATGGACTTGCGGTTCGCCGCCGGCGGGCCGCTCCTGCTCGATCTTGCCGATCGCCTTGCTTTTTGTCAGCACGGTCAGGACCACTTCATACTCGCTGCCGGCATTGTCCAGGACGATGATACGTTGGCCGGGTGTGGCCCGCAGGACATTGCGGAGCTGATGGGCCTGTCGCTGGTCGAAGACCACCTGCTGGCCGTGAAAGTCGGACCTTGGCACAAAGAACCGATGCATAACGGACAATGGTAAGACGGGTCCTTTTCGTTTGCAAGGCTGGGTTCCGGCTGGGCGATTTGCGATACCGGCTGGTGGGCACACGGATGCGGATTTCAGGATTCACCTGGTGAGGGGCTGTTTTCTTCTGCGAGGATGGCGAGGATCTTGCCGGCGGCCTGCTCGGAGAGCGGAGGCAGGTCCGGTAGGGGGGCGTGGTCGTTGGTTGTAGTTGCAGGTGAGTAGCGGAGGGGTTTTGCTGAGGGTGGGTGCATAGAGATAATGTCGAGGCAGGCCTTTCGGGCGGTTTCTTCCTTTTCGGATTGTGTCAGCTGGACAAGCTTGGCGGCGGCGGCCGGAGCGTAGCGAGCGATGATGGCGGCGCTCTGGCGGTAGGCGGCGGCGATGCGTCTTTGAAATTGCTGGATAAAGGCTTCGTCGGCCTGCCACTTGTTGTAGACTCTGGTGCTGACATTGTGTTTTTTGAGGACCTGTGTTTCGTCGAGTTCGCCGGCGAAGAGGTCTTCGATGACGGCGAGTTGCTTCCTGGTGAGTTTCTTGCGGTCAGACATTCGCTGGTATCCTCCAAGAGTGTGTTTGTGGAAAGGAATTTTGTTGCTTTGTGCGGCTTGTGATTTGTTTTGGGCCGAGCTATTGTTCGGCGCCAAGGTGTGGCAAGAGTTCCGCGACTTTGCTGGAGGCGTGCTGGCGGGCCCTTTTGAGCCGGGTTCGGGCGAGGGTGTCGCGGGCGTTGGAGTCGGCTGCAGCGTTGGTCAGCGGGCGGGCGAGTTCGAGGTGGTCGGCGGCTTCTATGGCCCCGAATATGTCTGTGCTGCGGATGTAGGCGATCAGAATCAGGCAGCCGATGACGACGAAGGTGGCGAGGGGCACGAGGATGAGCTTATCGGTTCTGGTCATAGTTCTGGTCTTGTTAGTCCTCTGGACAGGGAAAGGGCAGCCGGCTGTCAGATCGAGGGTATTGTGGTCGTCCGCGGGGCAGGCGGGGACTCTTTGCAGATTGAGGTTTCATTCGGTCTGGTTTTCCGGTTGATGGAGGTCTTCTTGGCGGCTGCTTTGGTGCTCGGCCATCCGTCGGAACTGACCTGTGATAAGTCCGAGCAGCAGGGTGGCTATTACCGAGGCGAACACGTAGGGGCGGTATCTCGGGTGAATGAAGTCCTGCAGCAGAGCGACGAGCACCAGGGCGACTATGCCGGGGGTTGCAAACTTGATGTGCGGATGCCATTTCATCTGTCTTGATCCTTGCCTGAGAAGGGGCCCTGCATTGTCTATACCTTTGTGCTTTAGGCCGGGGGCGCTGACGGCATTGTAGGCTGTTCGAGGGCACCCGGCTGGTATTTGATTAATCGAGGTCCCGCAGGCCGCTTGATGGATTATAGCGTATCTTGAAGTCGGGGCAAGCAGGAAAGGCGTGGTCCAGCGTTTTTCTGGCGATGACCCATTTTTTTGTGTGCTGGAAGGAAGGATTGGTCTGACTG
>CAZWAP010000042.1:0-20563 GCA_964632005.1 uncultured Pirellulales bacterium
CCGCACATCAGGCAGGTCTGCTGGAACCTTTATCACCACGGGCCTGGATTGCTCTTCGGCCAGGTCGAGCAGGTGCAGCCGACCGCCGTTCTCAAATACGATTGCGTCCGGCCCGAGGCTGGGCCACTTGACGTCGTATTCAACGAAGTGCGTGACCTGGCGCGCCTTTTTTGTCGCAAGCTCGTATGCCCAGATGTTGAGCTTCTTGTGCTCGTCGCGGTCGGAAAGAAAGTAGATCGTGTTGTGATACCACATAGGAACAGCATCGGTGCCCGCGAAGTCGGTAAGTCTCCAGGAAGTGTTCTCAGTGAAATCATAGAGCCAGATGTCACTTGCCATGCCGCCGCGGTAGCGCTTCCAGGTGCGGAATTCGCGCGAGATGAACTGGAAGACCATCTGTTTTCCGTCGGGACTGAACGATGCCAGCTCACCATAGGGCAACGGCAGGGTTTCGGGTATTCCACCGCCCACGGGCTGCTTGAAGAAGCGATTGAAGCGCTTTGAGGGGCTGAACATACCGGAGCGGTAGAGGATGTTTTCGCCGTCGGGGTACCACTCGACTACGAGGTCCACGGCGGGATGGTGGGTAAGCCGTTCAGGTGGGCCGCCATCGGCGCCAACGACATAGACATCGGTGTTTCCGTCATAGTTTCCGCTAAAAGCGATCTTTCGGCCGTCGGGCGAGAACTTGGGAAACATCTCCTGGCCCTTTGGAGAGCTGAGTTTGCGTGCCAGCCCCCCTTCCCTCGCGACCGTCCAGAGGTCTCCGGCGTAGACAAATACTATACTGTCCGCCGAAACATCGGGGAACCGGAGCATCCTCGCATCGGGAATATCTGTCTGCTTTGCCTGCGCGAGAACCGCGTGCAACAGCAGACCCAAGAGAATTGTAGGTAAAACCGACAGACGCTTCATAACAATCACCTCGTCTTCGCAACGGAGCCGGTTGCCGAGCCGAAATCTTAACAGCTGCGAACACCGGAGGCAAGGCGGTTTTCTCGAAGCAAGACCGCCGATTCGGATATTTCCTCTTTGAACTTCGAGCAGCAAACATATAGGATATGCTGGCGTGACGTCAAAATAAGCCGACTGCCCTTTTCGGCGAAAAGCATAATAATCAGCGGTAATCAAGCTGTGGAATCAGAATGAGCAAGTATGGCTAAGACGAAGTACCTGACGGCACCGACCGCCTCGGCAAAGACCCCTGCGGGGATTCCGTACATCCTGGCGAACGAGTTGGGAGAGCGTTTCAGCTTCTACGGGATGCGGTGTATCCTCGTGTTCTTTATGACGCACCTTGTTGTCAACAGGGCGGGCGAACTGGCCCCGATGACCGAGGAACAAAGCAAGGTGTGGTTCCATCTGTTCGTTTCTGCGGTCTACTTCACACCGTTGATCGGGGCCTTGATCTCCGACATCTGGTTAGGCAAGTACAAGACCATCCTGGCCTTTTCAATACTGTACTGCTGCGGGTACGCAGCTCTGGCATTCAACCACACCCGTTTAGGGCTGGGGGCAGGGCTGGTCTTGATAGCGATCGGCTCGGGCGTGATCAAACCGTGCGTCTCGGCAAATGTGGGCGACCAGTTCGGCAAGACGAACAAGCACCTGATGGCACGGATATACAGTTGGTTCTACCTGGCCATCAACATAGGCGCGTTCAGCTCTAATCTTCTGATACCTGAGCTGCTCGACAGATACAATGCGACGGTGGCGTTCGGCGTGCCGGGCGGACTGATGGTGCTTTCGACGCTGGTTTTCTGGTCGGGCAGGAAGAAGTACGTGCACATTCCCCGCGCGGGCGCTTCGTTCGTGAAGAAGTGCTTCAGCGGTGACGGACTCAAGACGATCCTGAGGTTGGCGCTGATCTATGTTTTCGTTGCACCGTTCTGGGCGATGTTCGACCAGATGGATTCGTCGTGGATGCTGCAGGCCGAGAAAATGAACCGCCTCTGGCTGGGTCACGAGTGGCTCCCGACGCAGATCGTTGCGGTCAATCCGTTGGGGATAATCGTATTGATCCCAATATTCTCGTACGTGATCTACCCAGCGATAAACAGGGTATTCAGGTTGACGGCGCTGCGCAAGATCGGGCTTGGGCTGTTTCTGGCCGCTACGCCTTTCGTTGTAAACGCTTTTATCGAAGCAAGGATCATCGCCGGGGAGCAGCCGAGCATCGGCTGGCTGATCTTAGCATACGTACTGCTCACCTCGGCGGAGGTGATGGTTTCGATCACGTGCCTGGAGTTCTCGTACACCCAGGCGCCGAAGGAGATGAAATCGTTCATTATGGCGGTGTTTCTGTTGTCGATATCATTGGGCAACACCTTCACCGCTCTGGTCAACAGGTTCATCCAGAACGCGGACGGTTCAAGCAAACTAGAAGGGCCGAGCTATTTCTGGTTCTTCGTGGGGGTTATGTTAGTAACAGCGGTATTGTTCGTGCCCGTCGCCGCTCGCTACAAGACCAAGGAGTACATCCAGGCCGAGTCGCCGACAGACTCGGGCGGATAAGGCCGAGCTCGCTGCGCAAGGCCCTCCAGATGTGGACGCATCGATTTTGCGGAATTTGTTTGCCTAAAGTTCCTTGATCAGTATTCGGCGGACCAGAATTTTCATCGGGCCGAACTGGCTGCCGGGATGGACCTGGAAACCAATCTTGCCGGAATCCGTGGTCTTGTCGCGGACATCACCGACCTTCTTGCCGTTCAGCCAGATTTGAATGCGGTCGCCTTCGGCCCGGATCTTCATCGTGTTCCACCCATCGCGGTTGACGAGAGACCCGTCTTCGTTCATCGAGAGGAACATTTTCCCGGGACAATAAAGCGTGCCCGAGTAGCAAACGGGTTTTTTCCATTCGAGGATGTCGGCCTGGTAGGCCTTCCGGGGTGACTGATAGCGGAACCAGATCCCGGAATTGCAGGGCCACTCCGCGCGGTACGTACAGATCAACTCGAAGTTCCTGAATGCCCGGGTCGTGAACAGGTCGCCGGGCTCGTTCTTTTCGCCCTGCGTACCGATGAGCAGACCGTCTCTTACCACCCATCTGGCGCCGCCGGTAGGTTCCCAGCCGGCAAGGTCCTTGCCGTTAAACAGGGGTACAAAACCAGCCCTGTCGCCTTCTGTTTCGCGGGGACTCGCGTCCGCACCCAGGATTAGCAGGACCAGCAGGCCTAAGATCATGGTTTTCGCTTCGCTTCGGCTTGTCATTTTGCACTCCCTTTCAGACGATAATGGTCACTGTCGATGCATCAGCGTATACGCCCTGTTAATACTCCAGCTCTGCAGTATACGCAGACAGCCAGCCGGTGCAAGGACGAAATCGGCTGGCAAGTCGGTCGGGGCCTCGCCCTCGCCGAACGAAAAAAACGGCAATCACCCATTTTTTGTGGACCCCAGGTACTTGCAGGGGCGAGATTGGTATGGTAACATATTTGCTTGACGGGGCCATAGCTCAGTTGGGAGAGCGCTTGCATGGCATGCAAGAGGTCGTGGGTTCGAATCCCATTGGCTCCAGTCCCACAAACTCCTTCCATCAAAAAGTTTCTGCGAAATCATTCTCGTGCCTGTGGCCGGGCTGTCGCTGGGCACGGCGGAGAGGTCGGCTGCGTACCATCCCGGTGGATAACGTCTTGCACTCTTTACTCCGACGTGGTACATAAAGCTAAAGTTATATCAGCGCCCGTAGCTCAGTAGGATAGAGCATCGGTTTCCTAAACCGGAGGTCGCAGGTTCGAATCCTGCCGGGCGTAGTTTTCTTCCATCAGAAACAGCGAGGGGCGTCTCGCCTTTTTCTCAGTCTAACATCTGCTTAGGGCGTTATCTTGTACATATGCGATGCCCCTTTGAATCTTGCCATGGTCCGGCCGGTGCAGGGGCTTGTGGGCAAGATCACGGCACCATAATGCCGGCAAGAAGATTGAATCTTTGGATGAGCAGCAGGATCGTACCAGTCGGCGTTCTCCACAGCCGTCTTGGTCAACGGACCGGGCGGACACGTTCGTGGCCGCTTTCAAAGCCCCTGTGGCCGTTGGTTTTAAGCGCCCCTTGACCCGGTGGAAAGTCTACCTAACTTTTCCCTCGTTTGTGCCCCGAGCCAGAAGGCTACCAGCACGGATGGGTCTATAGTCGGAGTTTGGACCGTCGTCCAATCGAGCTTTTGTGTCGGCGAAGCGACACAAAAACTCTTAATTCTTTGTGGGCTCTCTCGCAAACCAGCTTACAAAAAACTTGCAAAAAAGCCTGACCTTTATAGGCAACCGTCGTCCGCAATTGGCCATAGGCGAAAGAGACAACCGCCCGCGATCGGGCAAGGCGAGCAGGCCGGTAAGCCCTTGCAGGTGGCAGATTTAGGAGCGCGAAGGAGCGGATTGTCATCTGCTGGCGAAGGGCAAAAACCTAATGGGCGATGCAGGATTCGAACCTGCGACCGGCTGATTAAGAGTCAGCTGCTCTGCCAGCTGAGCTAATCGCCCTAACCTGTTCTGTTTAAGGCAGTTATGGACGTCATCCTCCCTCTGTGGATGACCAACCACAATCCCCGATTACAACCGGGCTGCCGTTTACATCTTTAGCACTGGGGCCAAAAACTCTGCCCCAGAGTCAGAATCAGCCCCAAAAAGCTATCGCTTCCTGGCCGATTTTTCCTTACTCTACGGCGTGCCGGCCGGTATTGCAAGAAAATTCAGGGCAGGTTTCCACCTGTACCTTCCTGGGAGCGGTCCGGCCGCTACAAGCTGCCTGTCGCCGGCTGAACCGCCCCGCCGGCCAGGCAATATATCCCCTTGAAAAATTTGAACCCTCGCGTGAATTTATCGAATGCCGTCGCCAAGATTCCTGCTACCATATATGCTGGACAGACGGTTAAATTCGCAATGGGAACGGCCTGTGAATGGCTCAATCAACTAATCTAAACAGAACCTCGCGCCGCTCGGCCCTGCGTCTGAGCCGTGGCCGACGGCTCGGCAAGTACCGCCTGGCAACCTGCCTCGCTCGGGGTGGAAGTTGCGAGGTCTGGAAGGCCAGGGATACCGTTGAAGGAATTTGGGTCGCCCTGAAGATCCCGCTCGTCGGGCTCGATGGGCAGCGCGACAATCAGACCCTCCTGCGTGAGGTCCGCTTAGTGGCGCGACTACGCCACCCCCACATTATGCCGGTCAAGAACGCCGATCTCATCGACGGCCACGCGGTCCTCGCTACCGAGCTGTCCGTGGGAACGCTTGACGACTGCTCAAGACCAATGTCCCCACGCAGGATAATCTCGATCATCGCCCAGGTACTCGACGGACTGGCCCACGCCCATCGCAGAAGACTCGTTCACTGCGACGTGACCCCCGGCAACATCTTTCTCTTTCCGAACGGCAGGGCTGCTCTTGGCGACTTCGGAATAGGCCTTAGAGTTACAGGCAGAATGAAAACCGTCGACGAGTTCGGCACACCTGGCTACGTTGCTCCCGAGCAGGCCTACGGCAAACCCACGTACCGCAGTGACTGCTTTGCCGTCGCGCTTATACTCTACGAATTCCTCACTGGCGTCCTGCCCAAGTGGCCCTTCCACTGGCCGCCCAAAGGATACGAGCGGCTGCGCAAGCGGACCAGCCTCGCCTTCACCGCCTTTCTCAAGCGCGGCCTTGCGGTGGATCCTGGCAAGAGATTCCCGAACGCCGACAGGATGCTCACGGCAATGCTTCAGGCACTGCCCAAGAACCTCCAAACGCCCCTTGTACTGGAATCCGCCAACGGCAGAACGCCCCACTGGCGCCGACTCCGTCGCGATGCATTCTTGGGGAAATACCAGAAGGTCCTGGCCGGCCTGTCCCGCTGCGCCGATTGCGGCGAACCTATCGCCGAGACAATGCTCTGCTGTCCCTGGTGCGGCAGTGAAAAAAACCGCTTCCAGGAAAACTCCACCTTCACGCACCTCTGCCCGTATTGCCACAGCGGCGTGCTGCCCGAATGGCGTTTCTGCCCGTGGTGCTACAGCCCCGCCTTTGAGTCTCCCGCAGAAAAACGCACGCCGGGCGTCCGGTACCACGCCCGATGCCAGCACTGCCGCGGCAAACTCATGCGGTTTATGCGATATTGCCCCTGGTGCCACCGCAAGGTACGTCGGCCGTGGCAGGTCCGGCCCTTCCCCGAAATATGCACACGCTGCGGCTGGTCGGTCGATAGTACGTTCTGGAATTATTGTCCCTGGTGCAAACAAACGCTGGTATGATCTGCCGGGTGCGGGTACACAGAAGTGACCGAGAACGGAATTGACACTTCAGATGCCTCTTTTGGTTTCCACTGGGCCGGCCAGACCCACATCGGCAAGCTCCGCGAGGAAAACCAGGATACATTCTTTGCTGACCCCGACGTGCCCCTCTTCCTTGTTGCCGACGGCATGGGCGGACACAGGGGAGGAGCGCTCGCGTCAAAAACCATCGCCGAGAACCTGCCCGTGATGATCGAAAACGCCCTTGCTCGCCTCAAGGTCGGCGCCCCGGCCACCATAAGGGCCCTGCTCAAAAAGACCATCGCCGAGCAAAGCAGGCAACTCCATCTTGAGGGAACCAGCGAAACCGGCTTCAAGGATATGGGCGCCACCATCGTCCTCGCCCTGCTGCGCCATGACCGCTGTTTCATCGCAAACCTCGGCGACAGCAGGGCTTATCTGCTCCGCAACCAGCGTCTCACCCAGCTTACCCGCGACCACTCCGTGGTATCCGAACTCATCGAGCAGGGGCGAATCAACCCCGAAGATGCTGGCACTCATCGGGCGCTCGGCCAAATCACGCGGTACGTCGGCATGGAAGAAAAGACCGTTCCCCACATCCGCTCGTTCACTCTCAAGAAGGCCGACAGGATCCTGCTTTGCACCGACGGCCTGACCGACATGCTCGAGCAGGCCACCCTCGCTGAGCTGCTCAAGAACCACAGCCAACCTAAACAGGCCTGCTGTGCACTCGTCAGCGCGGCCAACGACGCCGGCGGCTACGACAACATCACCGCCCTCGTCATTGATTGGGGGGGGGCCCAATTCCGCTGACAAACCCGAGCAACCCCGCTCAGGTCAAAATGAATCCCACCAAGCACCAAACTGTCCCAGAGCGAATTTAGTGCCCGCAAATTTTTCCCGCCGAGCTTTTTCCTTTTTAGCCTGCGATTCAGCAACGCTATAATACAACCCAACCAGTGGGGTCCAATCTATGCCGGATACCGCAACCGAAAACCGAATGCTCAGGGCCGCGCTTGCCGGCGGCAGGGACGCCTTTCGCCTGGTAGTCGAGCGCTACCAGTCCCTCGTCTGGGCGATCATCTATAGCGAAACGACCGACCTACAAAAGAGCCTTGGTCTGGCCTGCCAGACATTTGCGCGGGCGTTCAACGGCCGAGCCCAGCTCAAAGACGCGAGCGCCTTGCGGCCATGGCTGGTCCGCATCGCCAGGAACATCGTCAATCGCTACGAAAGAAAACGGCGATTCGACGTCATCCTGAACGACCTGCCGGCCGGGCAAGCACCTTCGCCCAACGCTCCCCCTTTGCCTCTGCCGACTCCGCCGATAAGCACCGAGCAACAGGCCTTTCTCCGCCGGGCGCTCGCCGAGGTCCCCCGGGAATACCGAGAAGCCCTCACCCTGTTCTGCTGTAGCGGCCGCTCGCTCGCCTTGACCGCCGCAGACCTCGACCTATCCGAGGATACCCTCAAACACCGCCTTGCACTCGCCCGCGAGCTTCTCGGCCCGCAAACCACCCCTCTCGTCGAGGAGATCCTCGGCAGGACCGCCCCGACGGAGAGCTTTAGTGACGCCGTCCTTGCCGCCCTTGACCGACCAGCTCCTATCCCGGAGGAAAACGCCTCATCCCATCCACAAACCGCGCGTCCTCAGCCCCACGAGGTCTCTGCCCTCCCACAGAAGCCCGCCCATCCCGGGGCTGGAGCTTTCGCCGCAGACCCCCCGGCACCAGCCGTGGGGGTCGGCCTCAGCGGCGAGCTTGCGGAAGAGCAAATCTTCACCGCGCCACAACTGCCCTGCCGAGCTGCCGCCCCGGCGATGTCAAGACCCGCCGTCTATGCCGCCTTCGCTGGCGCTGTCCTCGGCGGCATCGCCTGGACCCTTTCGACATCCTTTATGGCGAGGGATTGGCCTGCAGCGGTCGCGGTCCTGGTGGCAGCCGTCCTTGTATTTGCCGCCGGCACTTACTTGTGCCTCCACAACCAGACCAGGCGGTGGCGAATCCTCGCAGGCACGGTCATCAGCCTCTGTGCCCTCAATCTGGCCGTCATAAACCTCCGTTGGAACCTCTGGAGAGCTGCTCTGAGCGAAGCGCCCGGCTACGCCCCCGCTGGAGGCCTGTCGCGCTGGTCGGTAAATATAGTCGGCCTGTCGATTATGGGCGTGCTACTGGTGCTCTTGCTGCACTCTCGCCGGCGGCAAACAAATGCCAACTCAACTCAAGCGAACTCCGCCTGCTAACCGGGCCCGCAAACCTATCAGAACAGCTTGCTGCTTTCCAGCAGGAAAGTAACCGGTCCGTCGTTGATACTGGCCACGTGCATGTGGCCTCCAAACAGACCTTTTTGAACCGGTACGCCGTGAGCGGCGACCAGGTCGGCCACTGTTTCGTAGAGTTTTTCGGCGAGCTCCGGCTGCCCGGCCGCCTCGAAGCCCGGCCGACGCCCCTTACGGCAATCTCCTTGCAGCGTAAAATTGCTCACCAGAAGTATCTCGCCTCCTACTTCCTGAACGCTCAGGTTCATCTTGCCGGCCTCGTCGGCGAATATTCGCAGGTGCACGAGCTTATCGGCCATATAGTCCGCATCCTGCTGTCCATCCGTCTTGCTGATGCCAAGATAAACCAGCAGCCCCCATCCGATCCGCCCAACCACCTGCCCTGCGACCTCCACCTTTGCTTCTGAGACTCGTTGTACCACCGCTCGCATCGTTGTTCCCTCGTGCTTTGTTGCCCGGAAGCTACTCTGTCGAACCGATTTCCGAAAAACGGGCGTCGCTCTCGCCCGTCGGAGAGCATACGCCTCGCGCCGGTGAGTGCCTGGCGACGTTCAGCAGCAGCCCTACCGCCGCTGCCGACAGCAGCAAGCTCGTGCCCCCGGCGCTGACAAATGGCAGCGGTATCCCTTTCGTTGGGAGCACAACGGTTACCACGGCGATGTTCAGAGCAGCCTGGACCCCAATCGTCAGAGCGATGCCGCCAGCCAGAAGCCGCCCGAAGCGGTCCTCGCAGCGGATGACGACGACGATTGCGAGGGTCAGAAACGCGATAAACAGCAGTATCACCGCGGCATTTCCCACAAATCCAAGTTCCTCGCCGATGATGGCGAAGATGAAATCGCTCGTGTCTTCGGGTAGATGACCATACTTGCAGATCCCTGCGCCCAGTCCTTTGCCGAACAGCCTGCCTGAGCCCAGAGCGATAAGCGACTGGTTGGCCTGGTAAGCGGCTGTATCGCTCCACTTCTCAGGCTCCAGAAAGGCCGCGATCCGCTGCATCCGCGCCGGCGATCGTAAGAGCACCAGCCCGAAAGCACCGGCCCCAAACGGCAGCGGAGCCAGGAGATGCCACCACCTGGCACCGCCGATGATCAGCATAAGAAAAGCCAGAAGTGATATCAGTGCAGCCGTGCCGAGGTCCTCGATAACCACAAGCCCCACGATCGCACCGACGAGACAGCAGGCCGGGGCCAACCTCTTCCAGAAGGATCGCATCTGCGACCCGTACCTCTCGCAAAAGGCAGCCAGAAAGATTATGCAGACCCACTTGGCCAGCTCCGAGGGCTGAAAGCTCATCGTGTACGGGCCCGCCGCGACCCTGAACCACCGCCGAGCGTTGTTGACCTCTGCGCCGAGGCCCGGTATCAGAACGAGTATAAGTAGCACGATACTAAGCGCCAGCAGGTAGCTCGTCGGGCATCGCAGCCACCCACCCGATGCGCGCAGGCGGCGGTAGTCGAAGTTTGAAGCTACAAAAAGAACAAGGCAAGCAAAAGGAAAGAACAAAATCTGCCGAAGGCCCGGGTAATCATAGAACCTCTCGATGTTCAGCTCTTGCCCGATGTTTGCGCTGGCTGAGAACACGAACACCGCCCCTACCGCCATCAGCAGAACAACCACCGCCGCGATCGAATCGGCGATCTTGTTGTTCCTGCGTTCGCTGAGCATCGGCCAACTCCAGGATCGTAACCGCCTGTTGTTCAGGACACTGGCGGCTGGCTACACGTCAAAACTATCTTCGGCTCACCACGGCCCAGGACGCCAAAAAATACTACCGCCACGCTCCTTAACCCCGTCTGCCCTTAAGAACGCCCGTGTATGCGGGGAAGCAAGAGATCTTTTGCTCCCGTCCGCACTAACCTTGAAATGGGGCCTGCCCGGCAATGTTCCGCGCAAGATCGCAATACGCGCAAAGACGTCCACACCGCCCCGGAGAAATCGTGACAGATGCCCGAAGGCACCGTCATCCCGCCCTCAAGTCCTTGCAGCGGTTGATTCGGATGGCCAGAATTTCCGCAGGTACTCGATGCTCTTCTGCGCGATAAACTCCGGGGCCGGGTCATACCTGAAGACCTCGACGCTCAACCACCTGTCCCACCCGATTTCCCTTATCGCCTCAGCTATGGGGCTGTAATCGAGAGCCCCCATTCCCGGGCCGTAAAGATTTGGATCGTTCACGTGGAAATGCCCGACCTGCTCGGCCTTGACCGACCGGATGATATCCGCTACGGGCCTGCCCTCCGAGTACATCGCCTTGACGTCCAGGTGAATCCGAAGATTAGGATGGTTTATCTGCCGCACCATCTCCATCCCCTCGGCCACGGTGTTGATAAAGTTCGTCTCCGCAGGCGATAGCGGCTCAAGGCATATCGTCACGCCCAGGGCCGAGGCCTTATCCAACACGCTGCCGAGCATATCCTTTGCCCGCTCCCAGGCGCCCTCCTTGGTCTGCCCCTCAACGATATTCCTCTGCTTCGGCGAACCGAGCACCATCACCCTGCCTCCCAGGTCGCCGCACAAATCCAGAAGGCAGGACAAGTAGTCCCTTGTCCTGCACCATATCGCCTGGTCCGTAGTGGTCATATGAAGGCCAGGTGGGCCTGCAAACAGCCAGTGCAGGCCCACAACTTCAAGCCCGGCCTCCTCAATGATCCGCCGAACCTCTCTGCGCTGCTCGGCAGATATCTGATCCGCCGAAGAAGCGAGCGTGAACGGGGCTATCTCAAGCCCGTGGTAGCCCAGTCGCGTTGCCGTCGAACAGACCTCGCTCAACGCCCGGCCCTCGAACATCTCGTTACAGAGGGCGAACTTCATCAGACCTTCTCGGAAATGACAAAAGGCTCACGATAGTTGCGCTTGAGGTACATATTCGCCCAGTCGCTGTGCTCCCCCACGAAAACCTCCTTATCCGGATCCATCTCGAGCATCGGGCCTATCGTAAGGGGTTCCTTCTCGAGGTCGACCTCGTTGGCCTTGAGATGGTCCAGCATCCGTTCGAAGGAATCCATAAGCTCGGCGTTATCCCCGATCTGGTCCCTGATCTGTTTGACCGAGGCCTTTTTGCCGACGCGATGCGAAACATTACCCATATGGCAGAGAGCACTGGAGATGTGCCCTTTCTCGATGTCGGCGTTGAGGATGCTGACCTTATGGCTGCGGACGGCGTCGATGAAATTCTGGTGGTGTCCGCCGCCCCCGCCGCCTCTGAACTGCTTGATCTTGTTGCCGTCGTTGTCGTATGCCCAGCCGCCGCCTCCGCCGCCAACAAAATAGCCGTTCTCGCACTGGACACAAATCCCGATCCGCGTGCCCCGGAAGTTATCCATCGCGGTATCCCCTTTCTTACGGGGCAGGCCGCGAACCTCGAAGATCAAAGGGGCCGGCTTGTAATCGAGATACACTATCTGCGTGTTGGGTGTCTCTCCCGCGTCGTGAACGCCCAGTCTGCCGCCTATGCTGATAACGCGCCGCGCCAGCTTCTCAGGAACACCCAGTGCCCACCGTGCCAGGTCCATCTCGTGGATACCCTGATTGCCTATGTCGCCGCACCCGGTGTTCCAGACCCAGTGCCATTTGTAATGCAGTTGCTGCCGTCGTAACGGCTCCATATCGGCCGGCCCACACCACAGGTTGTAATCCACCGTATCCGGCGGGGAAATGGGCCCATTCGTCCCGTTGACGATCCCGTTGCCCCTGAAACGAGGCTTGTAGCAGAATCCGCGGGCCCACTTGATCGCGCCGAGATTACCCTTGCGAATGTAATTGAAGGCCTCGATCATGCCCTCGTCGGAGCGCTTCTGCGTACCGGTCTGGACGATCCGGCCGTACTTGCGGGCCGCCTCGACCATCTTTCGGCCTTCCCAGATATTGTGCGAAACCGGCTTTTCGATGTAAACATCCTTGCCTGCCTGGCAGGCCCAGATGGTCACCAAAGAATGCCAGTGGTTCGGCGTAGCCGAGGTAATCGCGTCGATGCTCTTGTCTTCCAGCAGCTTGCGAACGTCTACGTACGTCTTAACCTTCTGGCCGTACCTCTTCTCGAAATCACGGGCCCTGTTCTCGACGTGCGCCCTGTCCGCATCACAAATCGCCACCACGCGAACGCCTTTCTTTTCGTTGAAGTACCTGATGTGATTGCCGCCCTGTCCGCCCACGCCGACGACCGCGAAGCGCAGGTCATCGTTTGCACCGCGGACCCGAGAGCCAGGGCTGGCCAAAACCATTGCGGCGCCCGCTGCCATCGTACCCCTCATAAAAGCTCTACGACTGAATCTACCCATAATTCGTCTCCTTGATCTCTCGTGCGGTTTCTTCCGGGGAGAAGAACGAAAGAAACTCTCATAATAAATCGCTTATTTCCTCGCCGCATACTTGCGGTAATACTCTGCCACCTTCGCCTGCTCCGTCTCGCCCTTGTGGAAGTAGAATCGATACCGGAAGGTCATACTTTCGCCGGCGGGGACGGCAAGATCGCCGGTTCTCTTCGGCTTGCCCTCGAAGTCGTGGACCCCGAACGGATTTGCCGCGAAAAGGCCATACGTCCGCACGTGCCACCAGGTTGGGTGCCTGGGATTCTCTGGATGGTCAAAGATCGCAACTCCCACCGTCCGGCCGTTCAGCGGCCCGTAGTAATCGCACCACGCCGCACGCTTGCCCCAGGCCGAGCCGTCACGGTCACCTTCGCTGTTGACGATATGACCGCCGCCGACCTTTCCCTCAACTCGTATCGTGGGGGCCAGCCGAATCGCCATCGAGCCCTCCTTCGTATCACCGAACACTACCATCCCTTCGGAAGCATAGATCGTAATCTCGAAATCCATTATTAAGCCACCGTCAGCAGACGACCGGTAGAATCTGTGCGTCCGCGTATCCCTGCAAACGATCTGGCCGTCTTTACCGACGTACTTGTTCTGCGACCGGATTATGCCAACCTCACCGCCGCTGACCTCCAGAAACCTCTCGTGCACGACCTTCTCCTCGCCGCCGTGCCAGAAATCCTGCCCGTTTATCAGGCCGTGTGTAAACCACAGCGACCGGTGGTGCTTGTGGTCGGTGGCCTCGTCCTTGCCCAGCTTCATCGGCCAGTGCCGCGTGATATTAACCCCCGTCGGCCCGATCACTGGATAGAAGTACGGAAAGCTCGCCTGCTTGTCACGATAGTTGTACACCGTAAACAGCCTGCCGTCCACCTCGACCCGCAGCTTGCCGTCCTGCTCGACGATTCTGACCCCTGCCTTGCGCCCGGGCCCGCCTGCCCTGGCCTTCGCCACCATCTCGTTCCATATCCGCCGTTGTTCGATCAAAGCCGCCACCTTGTCTGGCGGGTTCGTCCGCGCCTCAAGGAGGATCCACCCGGCATAGTCCATCCCAACAAGCAGGTTCATCAGCTCCTGATAGGGATAGTTGCCCACGTTCAGCTCGCGGACGTGAACCGTATGCCCCAATCGATCCTTGACCAGGTTGAAGTTATACTCCAGCCCCCTGCCTTCCAAATCCTGCGAGTTGCAATTCCAGCACACCCCGACATTCGGATAGTCCGCAACGTCCATTATCGCCTTGATAACCGGCAGACGTGAGCACCCGCCGTGAACCTCCAGGCGGACCTCCTGGCCGAGTCCCGCCGCAAACCGACCAAGCTCGTTGAGCGACCTGCCTATCTGCTCGATGGTCTTTTCATGCGGCACACCCCTCGGCAGATCGTTCGGCTTGACCTTGACTCCCGAACCGCCTATCTCTGCGGAGAGCTCCAGGTATTGCTTCGCTCCCTCTATGTTCCGCTTGAGCTTCCCGGCGTCGGCGTAGTGGAAGGCGAAGTTTGTACCAAGCCCGACCAGCTCCACCGGGCTGTCCCCGAAGCGCTTCTTGACCTCCCTGCGCTGATAGGCGTTGAGGTTCGACTCCACTTTGTGGGCATGCTGGGTCCGCAGCTCCACGCCGAACACACTCGCCTTCTCGCAATTGGCAATAAGTGTTGGCAAATCCCAGTCCTTCGCCCACAGGTACGTTACCAGCCCGAATCTCATCTTCGAGCCAGGCTCGACCAATTGCATCGCCAGCAACCGCCTTGCAGGGCCAAACGCAGCAACTGCCGCCCCAAAGTCGATCCAGTCCTGCAAGAACTCCCTCCGACTCTTTCTGCGTCTGTTCATCATTATCCTTCCTGCAAAATAAATGTCCCGGGGTCGGCCCCAGGCAAGGGCTCCAACCTTTGAGACGCCCGCCAAAGCCCATCTATTGCGAATCACTGTGCGGCGCCGTGGTTATTCAAAAACATTTTCTTCGACTCAGGACCTTTCCGTCAAGCCGGAAATCCGAAAGCA
Source organism: uncultured Pirellulales bacterium (assembly GCA_964632005.1). Classification (GTDB taxonomy): domain Bacteria; phylum Planctomycetota; class Phycisphaerae; order Sedimentisphaerales; family Anaerobacaceae; genus CAZWAP01. The sequence continues at coordinate 14,816 of CAZWAP010000042.1, forward strand.
GCAACAGAGATGAGCGGCAATTTCCGGGATGGAAAACTCCCGTTCGCTGAAAGCACGAACACACCGCTTTATCCGGTCAAAATGCAAAGGGAAAAACGGTTTTGATGTATGGGCCAGAGATCTCTGCTGTACCTTTTGCGCTTTGAGATCCGGCCGAGCGTTGCTCGCAACTATCGATTAGTATGGCTTTCATCGTGGCCTTTATTCTTTCTCCCGGCCCCTTCGATCAGGCGTTCAGCGATCCGCCGGGCCGCGGCCGACTCCGACAGCGCCGCACAATTTCTGGCCATCTCCTCCCGCCTCTTCTGGTCCGTGATCAGTTGCTCCAGCTCCTCCCACAGCCATTCTGCACGCTCATTTGCATCCGGCAGGTCATCGACGATCACCGCCGCTCCGGCCTCGACAAGTTTGGCGGCGTTTAGATACTGATGCCGATCCCTGTGGTGCGGGTAGGGCATGCAGATACTCGGGACGCCGGCAGCGGCATATTCGGCCACGCTCACCGCCCCGCTACGGCCTATCACCAGGTCCGCGGCAGCCAACAAGTCCGCCATATCATCCCAATACCCCAGAACCTTGTGACCTATTTTCGTCCCCTCGTACCTGCCCTTGACCTGCTCAAGGTGCGTTGGTCCGGCCAGGTGAACGATCTGCCACTGCTCTGCAAATTCGGCGAGCCTACCCACAAGTAGGCAGACCGCCTCGTTGATTCTCGCCGCCCCGCTCGAGGCACCGGTGACCACCAATACCTTCTTGTCCCTGTCAAGTCCCAGCCGCCCTATGGCTCTTTCCGGCCGCGGATCATCAAAGGCCCTGCGCAGGGGACATCCCACAACGCTTAGCTTCGCCTTGAATCTTGCAAAATATTCGCGGCTATCTTCGAACTGGGTGAAGATCTCATCCGCCCACCGTGCCGCCAACCGGTTGGCCCGGCCCGGTAGGACATCAACGTTCAGAACCGTCACCGACGCGCCGAGACGATGCCCTGCCAGGCATACCGGCCCGGCCACGAACCCCCCGACCCCTATCACCACCGGCTGATCAGCCTCGGCCAGCACCGCCTTTGCAATCTTGTAGCTCTCGGCAAATGATCTGCAGAACCGAACCAACCTGCCCGGCCGGTACGACAGACCCTCGGCAGGCAAGCAGGTATAAGCAAACCCGCTCTCGCCGAGCACTCTCGAATCTATCTCCCTGCTACTGCAGAAAAAATGTACCCGCGCCGCCGGAGCAAGCTCGACTATCCGCTGCGCCACCGCGATACCCGGGTAGATATGTCCCCCGGTCCCACCACCGGCAAGAAAGAAACTCTTAGCTGCCACGACCTGCTTCACTCTATACTCTCTAACATCCCCGCTCCTGTCTCCTGGGGGAACGGCGTCCGGAGATCCCGCTCTAAAGTCTGTGGCAAATCCTCCGCAAAGGCAAGGCTTTTCCGGCGCCCTAACCGGTGGTCATCCTAATCACCAGTCGGGGCATTCCCTGGCGAAAAACAACGATTTGTGATAACCTATCGGCCAAGACGCCGCGAACCGGATAATTTCGTCGTTATCTTTCACCAATCGCGCCAGCGAGAACCAAACAATATCAAACGTCCAAAATGCAGGAAGCAGGGTTGCGCATTACAACGTATGATACGGGAACTCGCGAAACGAGAATCGGCAACCAAAGGAGAGGGCCTTTGGGATCATCGACGCCATTCGGGTTTGCGGACCATAAGGGGGGGTAGTTGCCGCGATTTCGGGCGTCCGCTGGCGGGACTGGCACAACTCCTGCTGCTGGGATACCAAGAGAGGACGTAGATTTCCGGCTTTATCGGTATTGCGCGTCGCCTCGCCCGGTTCAGCATAATCGCACCTGCTATTAGAGAAAATAGAGGTCTCACCCTTTTCCTATCGGAAATAAAGGACGAGGACTTAAACGCGTGGATGGCCGTGAATGCAAAGCAGCTGTGCGGGCCAGTGAGGTTATAGGTCCAAGCCCAGCGAAGTAGTGAAGAAGCGGACCGGAGAAAGGATGAAGAATTGACAATGACAGTGACGTGCTGTCAGCTCGGCAACAACCAAAGAAGAGGCGCTACCGAGGATCTATTGATTACGAAACGCGGTAAGAACAAGAAATGAGATTTGCGAGAGTTGCCGGAGCAGTAGTAGTGTGCCTGTGTGCGGCCTGTGCGACCCCGGGCGCCGCGGAAAGCAACAGGACAGGGCAGATTGAGCAGAGCGTAGAGGTCGGTCGAGCGTGTGGAGAAGATGGCGGCGCGACAGAAGAATAGCTGCACGTACCCGAAATTCTTCAAGGGCGCTGGCGGAGAGCTGATATTTACGTACCGGGATGCCAGAAGCGGAAACGGCAACCAGATACACAACGTCTACGGCGTCAAGAGCAGGATATGGCGGCTGCTGGATAAGCCCTTGACCGACGGCTTGGGCCAGATTGAACGCGTACATTTCGGGGTCGGTGCACGGGCCTGACGGCTACTTTCATATCTGCTGGGTGTGGCGGGATACGCCGAACTGTTATGCTAACCACGACCTGAGCTATGCGCGGAGCAGGGATATGGTGCACTGCGAGACCGCAGGTGGGGATGAGATTGAGCTGCCGATGACAATAGGGACCGAGGCGTGATTGCGGATCCTGTGCCGGTAAAGGCAGGTATGATAAACGGCAATACCAGAATCGGGTTTGAATCGAAAGGGCGCGTTGTTATCAGCTATCATAAGTTTGACGCACGGGGCAATACTCAGGTTTACAACGCGCGATTCGAGGATGGCCGCTGACAAATCCGGCCGGCCGGTACTTGTTGATTGTGACAGAAAAGAGGCGAGGCTACTCGAGATCAGACCATCTGGCCGGTTGTTTGTCGACGGTGATGGGGGTGATCGAGGTGATGAGCCATCTACCGTCGGATTGTTTCTTAAGATCGAGCCGACCTTTGAAAAAGAAGAACGACTTGTAGTCGCGCGCAACCCAGCTGTTTGCTTCGAAATGTGTGGTCGTAAAAACGGTCACGGTTGCATTGCGGCCCGAGATGAGGACAAGTCGGTTTCTCTCGATGTTCTTTGCGATCAGAGGTTGTGAGAGGCTACGGCGACAGTGCCTGATCAGATCGGCCTTGTCGCGGTGGTACGAATCGTGGTAGTCCGGAGCGATCAGCTGTTCTACGGTGGCGCAATCCTCCCGCTCGACGGCGCTGATAACAGCATCGATGACGGAGTTGATCCTCTCGCGGTCGGTCTGGACAAGATAGTCGAGGCTCAGTGCCAGGCAGGCCAGAGCCACGGGGATCAGCCATTGCCACCATTTGCACTTTTCCGGCCAGACGCTGCGAAAGGTGAGCACGCCGAAGAGGACAATTACCGCGGCACCGAGCAATGTCCAGGGTTGTTCAAAGAAATTAAACATTGGTTCGTGTATCGCACTGCACCCGGCCGGGCACCGGCAGATGGGCCATCGTGTTGGGCCCTGCCCAAATGCCGCTCGCAGCCGGACTTGTAAGCTCGGGCTTAGAACCGCCCGCCAGTCGTATATTGTCCACCAAGAACAAGCCGCCCCCGTGTCTTTGCCCTCCTTAGGCCGGAGGCAAAAGAGCGGGCCACAACAGGGTATGTTTTGGAGCGGGCGATTGCAAGGATCACCGATAACGCGTATCCAAGATTCCGCCCCCTTTGAACCGGTGGTGTCCGGCTTGGCGATAAGCCATGCACTTGGTCACGGGAAGGGACGCGTGGTGTGCCATAATTGGTAGCCCCTTTGCATGTAGCGCAGGTCCTCGCCTTCACCGGCGGGGACGGTCATCCAAAACTTGAACTTGCTGGGCTCCCAGAGAGCCTGCTCGCACCATTCCATCGTGCTCTTGTCCAGCCATCTGTGCTTTTCCGCGTGGCCGTCAGCGAAACTCAGACAGCTTCTCTTGTTGTGAAAGATTGCCGGAGGGTCGATCCATCTGCTGCCCGTCTTGAAGACGAGCCACGAGCCCATGTTCCAACCTCGTGGGTCACACTCCTCCACGAAGACGTATTTGAGGGCCGGAGTCTCTATTTCGCTGTAGTTTCTCAGGTCTCGTTCGGTCCTGTCTCTTTCTTGTCCGGCCATATTGCCGCTGATGGAGTAGCTTCGAAAAGCCCAGTGCGGCGGTTTTATCTTCCTTAGGTCAGCCGGACAGCGGTATACATCTATTTGCTTGACGTAGGGCCACAGTAGTCCTCGCCTTATGCCTTCCTTCTTGTCTTCCAATGGCTCGCCAATACTACCGTTGGGCTTGTCCACCCAATCGATCAGACGGCCTCCTATTTTCCCGCCAACATGCCCACCGACCAGTTTCCCATCGCAATCCTCCTGGTAGAGATACCAGGCACTTGCGAGGGATTTCATGTTGCTTGTGCAGACTATACTGTACGCCTGGTCCCTGGCCGCTCTCAGGGCGGGCATCAGAATCGCCATCAGAAGGGCAATAATGGCGATCACCACGAGCAACTCAACGAGAGTAAAAGCCTGCCTTTTCATCGGTGTACTTCCCTTTCCCATCGAAAAAGGCGCAGGTCTGTTGGCAACCAGGCAAAGCCAGAGCACTTGCCAATTGCAAAACCACGACTGTCAAAATATAAGATGTCCCCATCCAGTGCACCGTTCCACGGATTTCCGAGTTTCCAGCTCTGCCGGGGGTATACTGCTTCTTCAATTATACGAGAAGACGCGAGGACAAATCAACCGCCAGGAGGATTTTTCAGAGAGGTTCAGGGCCGAAAGGAAGCATTAGTCGTGCGACTTGCACGGATAGCCCCTTGCCATAAAATCGAGATCTTTGCCTTCGCCGGCAGGTACGCGATAGAAGAAGGCCCTCGTATCCATATTCTTGGCCAGCTCACACATTTCGATGGTGCTCTTATCTTCCCACCTGTGTATTGTGGCCCTACCATCAGCGTATCCGAGGCAGCTTCTGTGGCCATGCCAGATTGCAAATGGATCGACCCACCTTGGTGGGCCGAACCTCATAACCCACGAACCTACGTTGACTCCTCTCGGGTCGCACTCTTCCACGAAGACGTACTTGGCGGAGGGGCTCTTTATTTCAGCGTAGGTTTTAGCCCGTTCCGAGCCAGCCCATGCTTCCCCGTTTGCCCCTCCTGCGATGGAATAGCTGCCGAAGGTTTCTTTACCTGGGATCTTCTTACGGGCGTCACCAGGGCAGCGGTAGATCTTTAGTTCCTTGACATAGGGAAACAACGCACCCTGCATTATTCCCTCTTTTTCAGGGCCGGTGGGGTCATCTGCCCGGAAACGGTGCGGCCTGGTTGGTCCTTTCACCCAGCCGTTGCCTGCAGGACGCCCGTAAACCAGCTTACCGTCATTTTCGTCCTGGTACATATACCACGCCAGAGAAAGAGTCCTGAGGTTGGCCTGGCAGTGAACGCGCCTGGCCTGGTCCCTGGCCGCTCTCAGGGCGGGCATCAGAATCGCCATCAGAAGGGCAATAATGGCGATCACCACGAGCAACTCAACGAGAGTAAAAGCCTGCCTTTTCATCGGTGTACTTCCCTTTCCCATCGAAAAAGGCGCAGGTCTGTTGGCAACCAGGCAAAGCCAGAGCACTTGCCAATTGCAAAACCACGACTGTCGAAACATAAGATGCACGCATCCGGTGTACTGTTCCGCGGATTCCCGAGTTTCCAGCGCTGCGGGGGTGTCCTGGCTTTGCAATTATACGGGGAGGGGCGAGGAAAAATCAACCAAAAAAGAAACCTTCGG
>CAZWAP010000043.1:0-20400 GCA_964632005.1 uncultured Pirellulales bacterium
ATCCACGCTGTTATAACACATCAGGAAATCGCAAAATTATCTGAGGGGCTCGAGCCCCTGAAGGCCTATTATGACCGCGTGAATCGTTTTGTAAGAGGCCATAAAGACGAGCCGGATTTCTGCTTCAAGATAATAGACCGGCCGGCGCAAATAACGACGGCCAGCTGGTATTATGAGACTGCCATTGATGGTCTGTTCCATCGTTTTATCGATAATGAACAGCCCAAATACCTGCTGGAGTACGACTACGGCAAACGAGAGCTCAGATACTCTCTATATGACAAAGAAAATCTCCAGAGGTTATCCCGGCTGAGGATGCTGGCCAAGGATTTTCTGGACCCGGATATACCGGTAAATAGCCCTGATGAGCCCGACTTCGTAAATTCGATCGGTGTAAAGTTCAGGCGGGTTCACGGCCCTCAGTATGATTTCCTGATCGGTATCTATGAGGTGACGCAAAAACAGTGGACAGACGTGATGGGTTACAATCCGAGCACCTTCACGGACCCTGACCGGCCGGTGGAAAATGTCTCGTACCAAATGGTCAAGGAGTTTATAGATCGCCTCAATAAAATGGAAGGAACGGATTCCTACCGGCTCCCTACAGAGGCTGAGTATTCGATGTTGGCGCATATGGCTATGGCCGACATCCATCAACACGGACGGGACATTACCGAGTATGCATGGCTTGAACCTACCGCAGTACAAATGACACACCCTGTTGGGAGGCTCCAACCAATGCCACCTGGAATATACGACCTGATAGGCAATGTGTGGGAATGGACCGATCAGCTCATATATTATCACAAGAAAGTTAAGCCTTTCGCCGATAGCCCGCACCTGTGTTTCGGAAGCAGTTGGAGAGAAGGTAACATACTGCAGACAAACTATCCCGTTGATTACAGGCACAGCAATTTAGGCTTTCGACTTGCCAAAGGCATACGAAAATGAGCGGTATCTATAAGGATCTAATCAGCGAGATATCCTTTGCCATTCTCGGCTTAGGACAGGCAAAGGCTGTCCCTCTTTTATTTTGGGTGGCGGTCTTTGAAACCATAGCAATTATTTCTTTCGTGATGACACGAATTATAAGAAAGGTTGCGGCACATCTGCCCGTAACTATATTTCGAGTTGCCTTCTTTTCATCGGCCGCATTTATTATCCCCCTCCTTATCCTATTCGGCATGCTGACGCACCCCGGCCTATATCCAATCGAAGTGTTTGATGAGGCCACGCACACGTTTACAGAAGTGCCCCTTATACAGAAAGCTCTCCTTCAAGGTCATATCTTGAAGATGAATGTTTTTGACAGTTTTGGAACGCCGGTTATAGGTAATCCAGTTGCTAATCCGTTCGCGCCGCACGCTTTGTCCTATTTGTTTCTAAAACCGCATCTCGCAATGGTCGCTAATAAGTTCATATTAGCTATTTTGTCATTTCTGGCTTTATTTTATTTCTACATTCGCAGAGGTATATCCTTCCACACCAGCGTCCTAACTGCAATTCTCACCTATACCGCACCGAGCTTTTTTTACTTCCATCACCAGCATCCGCACCAGGGCGTCCTTCTTTATTTCTGCCTTATACTATTACTGACGGACCTTTGCCTTTCGAAACCTAAAGCATCTTACTACTTGTTGTTACATCTTGCTTATATCATATTTTTTCTCGGATCTGGAATAAGCGGTCTTTTGCAGGGTATCCCCTTCGTTCTGTTCTATGCGCTTATATCTGTTGGGCCCGACGTCAAGCGGCTCGTCAAGCTGTGCTTGCTTCCCCTCATCTCAGCTTTGATACTGACCCATCATCACCTTCTCTACTTTATGCGAATTGCTCCTCTTACATGGCGATATAGCTTTACATTCGACAACGTGAACCTCTACACGTTTGAGCAGCTGGTGCAGGGCTGTGCGTTTTTGACCAGACCCACAGGTTATCACACAGATTACTCGATTAGTTACTCTGTGGCCGTGTTTGTTTTTGTCTTGCTGGGGCTACTGAATTACAAAGATAAAAAAACAAGTAAAGAATTTATGTTAACGATGTTATTGGGCGCAGTGCCATTCATAGCGGTGTACTTGATGTTGCGCTATAGGCATATACAATCCTCGATTCCACTCATAAGGCCAGTTGATATTACGCGTTTTCTTTGGTTTGCTGGTGTTTTTATAATGATTCCGTTTGGTCGGATACTTGACAGCCTTTTACAGAAAAAAGTGCCGGTCAAAAACTCCCGCGAGAATATTCTTCTTATAAGCTTAATACTGTTCTTTGTTGTGTTTCGGGTTAAATTCGAACGGTCCCTTCTAAGCATCCTTACGCACGTTTTATCTCCTATTCTAGTATTACTTGTGTATCACTTACTGATTAAGTATAGGGTACATAGTAAGATTCTTGTTGGAGCGTTTTCTGCTCTTCTGTTTGGTTCCCTGTTGTTGCCCCGGTTCGAGGTGTGTGATAAGCTGATCAACTATTGGTATTTCCCGGAAGAGGCAACATCGTACCCTCACAAAGATTTCCTTAAATATATGAAACCTTACTACCGCCTTGCAACATTCGAATCTCCAAGATCGGTTTCACCAACAGCTGGCGATGATCAAATAATTGCGAAGCATCGTATCCTTGGGAGTACGAGCAGAAGTATTATTTCGCATGCAGCTCTCCGCTCTTATCTTGATAAGAACGGTTTGGCATACCACCATTGGTTCGGCATAGTTTATTTTATTAGGCCACTTTCTCCCGAAACTCTTGCCGCCTTAGGGATAAGATACTACGTGTGCCAGCGCAAAGAAGACCCGGGAAGCCTTGGCTGGAAAAAGCTCGCACAAACCGATACGGTGGTTCTTTATGAGAATCCACTGGAGCCCTCACCCTTCTACTACTTATATGACGGACAAATGCATTTCATACATGATTATTATTTTTCTTACGATCGAATCGAAATAGATTTGACTTCAAGGCCCACTGCCGTTGCTGATAATCCGGTCTTAGTATGTACGTTTGTTGCGTGGCCTGGATGGAAAGCTTATATAGATGGTAAGCCTGTAGATATATCTGTCGGTGAGGACCAATTTATACGAATTTTGAAGCCAGACGGCAATAAACTCACGCTAAAATTCTCCCCTTATTCCGGAGCATACATCATAGGCAGTGCTTTGACGTCAGCACTGTTTGTTATCGCGTGCGTTTTTTTTGAAAAGAATAAGGGGTACTTGCAAGCCATAGCGACTAGATCACGATTGAGGATCACAGCCATTATATCGGGTTGCGGAAAAGGATAGAATGAATCTGCACTGGCCATTAATGGAGAACAATATCACCAGGGAAGACCTGGAAGTCCTGATTGAGTTTCTAAAAGGTACGCCACGCCTGACGCAGTCAAGCAACGTCCGAGCATTCGAGCAAGAATGGTCTGAATGGCTCGGCGTCAGGCATAGTGTCTACGTGAATTCCGGCGCATCAGCAAACCTCATCACCATCGCCATATTAAAGCAGCTCTACGGTACAGGCGAAATCATCGTTCCGACCCTCACATGGGTCTCGGATATCGCATCGGTTCTGCAGCACGGCTTCAGCCCTGTCTTCGTGGATATCAACCCGAGAAATCTCTGTATGGACGACCGGCAGGTCATTGAAAAGCTCTCGGACAAGACAAAAGCAGTTTTTCTGACGCACGTCCAGGGCTTCAATGGCCTGACCGACCGGCTGCTTTCTGCCCTGAAACAGCGGAATATCCCCCTGGTCGAAGACGTCTGCGAGTCTCACGGTGCGACGTTCAAGGCAAGAAAGTTAGGCACCTTCGGCCTTGTCTCGAATTTCTCCTTTTACTTCGCGCACCACCTCAGCACGATCGAGGGCGGAATGGTCTGTACCAACGACCCCGACATATATGAGATGGCCCGTATGTTCCGCTCGCACGGAATGGTACGCGAGGCCGCAAGCGACGAACTCAAGAAGCGATATGCCCAGCAAAATCCCGATTTAAGCACCGACTTCATCTTCGCTTTTGCCGCGTACAATATGCGCAACACCGAGATCGGCGCGGTGATAGGCCGCAACCAGCTCAAGCGCATCGACGAGAACAATGTCAAGCGCAGACGCAATTTCGAGCTGTTCTTGAACAACCTCGACCCCGAAAAGTACCGGACCGACTTCGACCTGCAGGGCAGTTGCAACTACGCCTTCAATCTCGTAATCAACAAACCCGATCCACAGCTTCGGGACAGGGTCGAAAAGACGCTGCAGGAGGCGGGCGTCGAGTTTCGCCGCGGCAGCTCCGGCGGTGGCAACCAGCTAAGACAGCCGTACCTCAAGGGCTTCATCCCGGACAAGGAGTGGGAAAAGTATCCTCAAATCGAGCACATCCACTTCTACGGCTATTATATCGGCAACTACCCGGACCTTGAGGAGCAGAAGATTCTGGCACTGTGCGATTTGCTGAACAGGGTGTGACAAGGAGGTTTTAATGTTATTGTCGGTTGTCTTTTCTTTTCGCAACGAAGAGGACGTAATCCCCGAGCTGATAAAGAGAATGCGCCGCACACTTGACCCTCTCAAGCTTGACTACGAGCTTATATTCGTAAATGATGCATCCACCGACGGTTCCCTCGAGTTGCTGCTGAAGTATCACCAGCAGGACGAGAGGATAAAAATCCTGAACCTCTCTCGCAGGTTCGGCCTGGCCCCCGGTATCCGCGCAGGTCTGCAGCACGCCAGAGGCGACGCCGTGGTTTATATGGATGCCGACCTGCAGGACCCCCCCGAGCTTATCCCAAAGCTGCTCGAAGAGCTAAAAAAAGGGGCCGAGGTCGTCCACACCACCAGGACAAAGAGAAAAGGAGAGAACCGTTTCAAGATGTGGCTTACCAAACAGGCCTACAGGGTAATAAACCTCGTGGCCGATATCGATATACCGCAAAACACCGGGGACTTCAAGTTGCTATCCCGCAGGGCACTCGACGAGCTTCTTCAACTGAGGGAATATGACCCGTTTATGAGGGGACTGGTCAGATGGATTGGCTTCAGGCAGGCACAGGTGTTCTACGAGCGCGAGCAGCGGTATGCCGGCCAGACCCATTTTTCGCTGTTGAGGAGCATCAATCCGGTGCGGGAATTCGTCCGCGGCCTGACATCGTTTTCCGAGCTGCCATTATACTTCGCCCTGATAACGGGCTTGCTGTGCTGCGCTGGCAGCCTCATCTATCTCCTTGCAGTTCTCGTCCGACGCCTTTTCTCAGGGACGCACTTGTCGGCTGGCTCTGCCGTAATTGTCATTATGCTCTTTCTTGGCGGAACTATCCTCTTTGCTATCGGGATTCTTGGCCTGTATGTGGGAAGAATGCATCAGGACGTAAAAAACAGACCCCACTACATTGTCGAAAGCAAGATAGGCTTTGATGACGATAAGACCAGGTGCTGATGACCTGGCTCCACTAAGAACACCGATCACTCAGCACAATAGCCAGCGACAATCACTCCTACCATCCAACCTAACGTCCAGTAGCTGTCAGGGCCAAGAGATTCATATCTCCTCAAGAAATCCCTTCCTGACGAGCCGCTCCTCGGCGTGGAATAGGGTTGCGTAGTCGGGTATCGTTTGCAAGCCAAGCGCCTCGCGCAGCTCAGCCGAGGCTGCGAGCCGCTCGATTACACCCTGGATGTCGGTCTTGAAGAACCGGCGTAACACGAGAATCGCGAACAGCTGATGCTCGGTGAAATCCTTGGCAAGGAATGGGTGGGCAAACTTCGGCATAGATTCCCTCGCCTCGGCCAGCGCGTCTATGGCCACAATTACCGGTGATTGAGTTGTCCAGGCCTGTGTTCTCATAACTGATTAATCGGCAGGCCGGCCCGCCAACTCCAGTTCTACCGGCACAAGACGGCCGATCATTTGAAAATTGGGCGGTCTGAGACGCGTCTGGCCTGGCCGACTGATCACCGCCGGGGAGCCTGAGGGATGGGCAGGCCCAGCTCGGCCAGCACCTTTTTCATATCCTCCCAGACCCGCCGCCGATTCTCCTGCGAGTAGTTCCGCAACAAGTAGGCGGTGTGGTAGGTAGCCATAACTTTGATCGGAGGCCGACCAAGTCCAGCGCAGTACTCGTGGAAGTGTCCGCGCAGCTGGCCTATCGACTTGGTAGAATTCAGCAGCGTCCTTGCCGCGTGGGCACCGAGCGCCACAATGACTTCGGGGTTTATAACCTCAATCTGCCGCTGGAGATACGGCAGACAGCTGATGATTTCATCGGCCCTGGGATCGCGGTTGTCCGGGGGCCGACACTTGAGGATGTTGCCTATGTAGACATCGCCACGTCTAAGCCCGCAGGCCTCTATAATCCTGTCTAATAACTGGCCCGCTCTCCCCACGAAGGGTCGGCCCTGGGCATCCTCGTCCGCCCCTGGCGCCTCCCCGACAAAGACAATGCGGGCGTCCGGGTTGCCCTCCCCCGGAACCGCGTTCGTTCGCAGTGCCCCCAGGGCGCACTTGCGACACTCTCTGATCTGCTCGGCGAGCTCTTCAAGCAAGCTGAGCTTCTCGCTGACTGCCCTTTGGTCCTGCTGGTTCGGCGGCACCTGTTGCCTGGGCTTGCTCGTGGCGATAAAGCCTGAGAAGAACTGCTCCATCTCAAGATGCTGGCGAACGACTTTCTCCAAATCCGTTTTCTTCATAAGTGCTTACCAGTGTATGCGAAACTCCAGGCCAGGACAACCCATTAGTCCGGCAACGGCCCATAATGCTCCCGGCAATACACAGGCCCGGACCACGCCTATTACGCCTCAAACTGCGCCGGTGCCAATCCGACAATACCGCCCCCGTTCGCGGGAACTCGACGCTTACCAAAGGAGACATCCTCGCCCTGCTGGCCGATCAGGCCCCCCACCAGCCGACCAAGGCGACCCTGCCATCTGCCCCCCTGCAGCACCCGGTGCTTTGCGAATAGTATGCGACGATCCAGGACGGTCCACGAGACGATTTTTTCTATCCTGCTATTGAATACATTAGCAAAACTGATAGAATAATTGGCTGCCGCTAATATGAGTTGAGTTCTGTGTAGGCAGAAACATTAGGAAAAGCAATAATGCATATAGAGGCCCTTAAGCTATTCTGTGACTTGGCTGAGCTTCGGAGTTTCTCTAAAACTGCTGAGAAACACCTCGTAAGCCAGTCGGCTGTCTCGCAGCAGTTAGCCCAACTTGAATGTGCCTATAAGTGTCAGCTTATCAACCGCAAGGTCAGGCCAATCGAGCTGACCAAGGCAGGACAACTACTTTACACCGCTGCACAGGACATCCTGGACAGATATGAACAGTTCAAGAGCAAGCTAAACGCCCTGAGCTCGTCGGTCGGCAGCAGGGTCAATGTGGCGGCCATATTCAGTATCGGTATGCACACATTGCCGGACTATGTCAAGCGGTTTATGGTCGGCCACCCCGATGTAAACGTCCATATCGAGTACTTCAGCGCCGCGAGGATTTACGAGCTTGTCCTGGCTGGCGAGGTGGATATCGGGCTGGTGGCGGTGCCAAAGAAGGACAGGCGGCTCGACGTTTACGAGTTTGAAGATGAGCCGCTGGTGCTGGCGTGCAGCCCCAGGAATCATTTTGCCTGCGAGTCACAGGTGGACATACACAGCCTGCAATTTGAGAGGTTCATCGCGTTTGAGAAGGGCGTTCCTACCCGCCAGTTGATAGACGGCATTCTCGAGCGCTACAATGCGGCCGTAAGGCCGGTGATGGAGTTCGACAACATCGAAACAATCAAGCGCGCCGTCGAGATAGACACCGGCATCAGCATACTGCCGAGAACCGCGCTGCTCCAGGAGCTGGGGGCAGGCACCATAAAAGCCGTACCATTTTCAAACGAGAGGTTTGTGAGGCCCACAGGGATTATCGTTCGCAAGGGTAGAGTCCTGGGCCAACCGGTGAGGTATTTCCTGGAGCTACTCCGCAAAAAAGGCGAATAGAAATCCGTGCACAATGCAGAGCCGACGCCCGTAAACTACGAAAGGTCAGATGTTTGCCCGAAGTGATAATGCCACCCTGAGCGTCGGGGCGAATTGGGATTGAGCAGGGACGGATATGACCATAAGAGCGGTAATTTTCGACCTGGACGGTACGATCACCAGGCCGTTCTTTGACTTCGACGCCATCCGCGAAGAGATCGGTCTGCCCAGAGACTCCGGGCCCGTGCTCGAATCGATGGAAAAGATGGACGCCGAGCAGCGTCGCGCCGCCGAGGAGATCCTGCACCGCCACGAACAGAGGGCCGTGGCCGAATCGACCCTGAATCCCGGTGCCCGGGAGACGCTCTCGGCACTTCGCCGGGCCGGTGTCCGCATCGGCATATTGACGAGGAACAGGCGGACCAACGCCCTGGCCATCGCCCGCAAGCACAACTTGAAGTTCGACGCCATCGTTGGCAGGGAGGATGGCCCGGTAAAACCGCACTCGTTTGGGGTGCTGCGACTGTGTGAGCAGTTCGGCGTCGAACCACACCAGACCTTGCTCGTCGGTGATTACCTCTTCGACCTGCTCTGCGCAAAGGCGGCCGGCGCTCTGGCCGTACTGCTGATGAACAACAGCCAGGCCAGGGAGTTTGCCGAACACGCAGATTTTTGTATTGAAAACCTCAGCGACATACTTCAGATTATCGAGGACAGCGCGTAAATCGAATCCAGCGCACTGAACAAGGACAGATACGATGGCCACTAAGACGTGCGAAAAAGCAGCCTTGATTCTGGTCCTGACGGCCGGTGTCTGCATCGCGGCCGAATGCAGCAGGACCCGTCCGCCCGAAAAGGCAGATGGCCGGCCTTCTCAAGCCAAGGCCCAGGCAGTCGATCAGGTGCTAAAACAGCTCACCGAGAGAACCGGCAGCCTCAAGTCATATCAGGGGCAGATCGAATACAAGTTCATCCAGCCGTTGCTCGAGTCCCGGGCACTGAGGAAAGGAACCCTGTACTACGCAAGGTTCGGCAAGGATTCGAAACTGAGGATAAACTTTCAAACACTCAAGCAGGACGATGAAAAGGAACAAAAGTACGTCGAACATTACATCTTCGACGGTGTTTGGCTAACGCAGCTCAACTATCAGATCAAGTCAGCGAAGAAGTACCAGCTGGCCGAGCCGAACAAGCCGGCCGATGCCTTCGACATCGCCAGCAAGAATATACCCCTGCTCGGATTTACGAAGATAGAGAACCTCAAGAAGCAATTTGACATAACACTCGTCGAGCAGAAGACGCCCAGACCAGCAAGCTATGTGCAATTGCATCTCAAGGTAAAACCGAACTCGATTTATAAGGATGATTATGTGTGCCTTGATTTCTGGATCGACAAGAAGCTGGCTTTGCCCACAAAAGTAGTTGCCGTCTCAACCGAAGAGGACATCTATGAGATCAGATTTCTCAAGCCGAAGCTCAACAAAAGAATAAGTAAGAAGATATTTGAGTTCACCATTCCAAAGGATTTTGGTGAGCCGGAGATAATACCATTGAAGAAAAAGGGTCAATGAGGAACGACCCGCCGCTTTTGGTTTGACCCAAATGGTGATTAGCTGAGAGCATATGAGTGAGCCAACGGCCCCGGTGATAATCTCCGACAAGGATTTTCACGACCTGATCGCCAAGCGCGTCCAGGCCCTGCTGGGACTTGCCAAATACCTTTCCAACTGCAAATCCGTCGAGGCTGCACTGACGCGACCTTTTCTCGGTGAGTTCCTTTCGCAATCGATGCAGATCGAAGAAGTGCTCGACTCTTACGACGCACGCAACAACTGCCAGTGGTGCACGTTTCGATCGCTGACGGCGGCAACGAAGCTGTTCTCCGACGTAAGTTACGAACTGCTTCACATACTGCACGCGCTTCCGGCGTACAGGCTCATGCCGATCGAGCACGATTTCGTCAGGGCGACGAAAGAGACGCTCGCCTTTACAGGCGGAGTACTTCAATGCTCGGCGAGGCAGATGCTCGCAAGGGCCGAACAGCTCGGGCTGACGATTCCCCCGGGAGATCTACAGGAGAACTCTTACAGCGAAGAGCTCCCTCCGGGCAGGCTACCCCACGACTGCGAGGCGCGCAGGACCGAGACGATGGCCGAGACGGTCACGCTGCTGGCCACTGCCTTTTTGAACCTTGCAGCCGAGAGCGAGCGGGTTCGTGCAGCGGGCCGAGCAAAGCGTGAAGAGTACGCGATGTACGTCTGCGACACCGTCACCGAAGAAAACCTGCGGACCCTCGAGCTGCGGTTCCACAACCTTCAGTCATTGTATGATACCTTCGTTTCTGGCACCGAAGTAGAGGATATGGACGACGACCTGCCGGTCCTGAGGGGACATATTAGTGTGGTATTTCATCTCCTGCGGACGGCCACCCTCTTCGCTCACTATTATGAGCGACACGTAAACAAGGAGCCCTGTCCGTTGGCCTCGCTCCGGGAACCCCTTGTCAAAGCCGAAGAGCTGCTGGCTCAACTGATGAATTACTCAATTGCCCATATCGGCCTGTACATCGCCTGCGCCGAGAAGCTGTGCCAGGAAATGCTCAAGCGCTACGCCGAGGTCGGCGAGATCGAGGTGCCCATTCCACCGTACAGAGGCTTCCACGTGCGACCGTCCACGTTGATCTCGAAGCTCGTACTCCACTACGGCAGCAGCGTCAGGATGCAGCTCGACAAAGACTTCTATGACGCAAGCTCCCCGCTGGAACTGTTTCGAGCCAACGAGAAGATCAACGCCGCCAAGCGCCGCTGGCTCGCCGCCGAGATCGGCAAGATCGAGCTTATCCGGCAAGCCCCGAGCAACGCCGAGATAAATACCGTTGTGCGCGACATCGTGCTCAAGCTCGCCAAGGAAAGCAAGCTGATTCTCTACGACCGGCCCCTCCAGATGCCCGAGGACTCCGGGCATGAAGAAGGAACGCTGCTCCAGAGAGTCAACGACAAAATGGCGCAGCTCCTGGCCCTTGGCAAGATCGACATCGAGACCGATATGACCGCCAGATTTATCGGCGATAAGCGTGTACTTGCTGACATTAAGTTACTTGCCGAGTCCGGGTACGGAGAAGATCAGTTCGGCAACAATATTGCTCTGCCCGAGAAGCTCCAGTATTTGAGGCGATAGAGCATAGACCAGCTGGCTCGTCCGTTGAGACGGCCCGATAACCCCAGGCCCTTCGTTCGGAGTCCGGGAAAAGAGAAAAGACGGAAATTGCAGGCTTTTGTGTGGGAAAGAGGCAGAAATGGCAAAAGGATTGGTGGTATATTATTCCAGAAGCGGCAATACCAAGGCGATGGCCGAGTTGATTTCAGAGGCGATGAGGGAGGCCGGCCTGCCCACCGACTGCAAGGCGGCGACCGAGGTGGCTGCCGCCGAGCTTACCGGGTATGACGCGATAGTCATAGGCTCGCCCTGCTACTATGGCCAGATGGCCGCCCCTGTAAAACAGCTCATCGATGACCTGGTCACGCGGCACGGCCAGCTCGACGGCAAGGTTGGCGGAGCCTTTGCCAGCTCGGCCAACATCGGCGGCGGCAACGAGACCACCATTATGGGGATCACCGAGGCTCTGCTGATCTCAGGCTGTATCGTTCAGGGCGACCCCCGCGGGGACCACTATGGGCCGGTCTCCATCGGCGGCCCCGACGACAGGGTCAAGGACCAGTGCCGGCGCAGGGGCCGCAGGATAGCCGAACTGACCTTGAAACTGACGGCGTGAACCGGCCGGACTGCTCCGACCCTGCTGATTGTTATGCTGGTGGTGCCCGCCGGAAAGGTCCAACCAACAAGCCGCCCGACCGGGCCGCTTCGGCACCGGGCACTCAAAAAAAGACGACCACCAACAAACGCCGATTTTTTTGCAAAAATCGCAATTTTCTTTGACAAAGCGAGCATGCAGCGTTAATTTCGTGGCAAATTCTCAAGCTGCGTAACCTACTTTGTGGAGGTGCCTTTGATGCAGGAATACGAAGATCTTAAAGTGCTGGTCGCTGAGATCGAAGCTGACATCAACAAAGCCGAGGGCGGAAACAAGGCTGCGGGTACCCGTGTCCGCAAGCAAATGCAGAGGATAAAGCAGGCTGCTCAGAACGTCCGCAGCCGCATCCTCGAGATCAGATCCGCCCAGTAAGCTGCCTTTCACATTCCTCGGGCGCCCGTTTGCTCGTAGTGTACCCACGTGTATATTAGGTGTGGGGCCGGCATTATCAGCGCGCCGCGGTCAATATGAAGCTGCCGGCTCCGCGATGAAGGTTTACAATGCCACCTCCACTTTTGTTCGATCTGTCGAAGATAGACCTGGCCGCCAGCCCCATCTTCGACAAAGAGGATATCGCCAGGGTAAATCCCCAGCGTTTCGAGATGCAGCAGCTTGACGGGGTCCTCTGGTACGACAAGGAAAAGGCTCAGATCCTCGGTTACAAGGACGTTACCGATAAGGAATTCTGGGTGCGAGGACACATCCCCGGACGGCCGCTGATGCCGGGCGTGATTATGATTGAAGCAAGCGCGCAGCTCTCAAGTTTCTTCGTCAAAGGCATTTTCAACGAGGAAGGGTTTATCGGCTTCATGGGCATAGAGGAGGCGAAGTTTCGCTCCATGGTCGTGCCCGGCCAGAGACTCTACCTGCTCGGGCACATCACCAAGTACAAGCGGAAAGCCCGCAGCACGCGCGTGGAAACCGAAGTGCAGGGCGTCGTGGACAACAAGATAGTCTTCGAGGCGGTAGTGGCGGGGATGAGGGTGCTGCCGCCGGCACATACACCCGCTCCTCAGGAATAGCCCCAAGGGGATTCGAACCCCTGTTGCCGGGTTGAAAACCCGGTGTCCTAGACCTGCCTAGACGATGGGGCCATCTGAATTTACTCCATACTGATCGCCTCTTCCGGACAGGCATCCACGCAAACGCCGCAGTCAACGCAGCTCTCTACGTCAACTGTTGCCTTTTCCTCGGAAAGGCTTATCGCCTCGCTGGGACACTCTGAGACACAGGTCTCGCAACCGGTACACTTCTGTTCATCGACTTTGGCCGGCATCTCTGTTCCCCTTTCACTAAAACAAGCAACCGCCAATGACATTATAGAATACGGGATAGTACAGAATCACGGCGGTTTTACAAGAAAAATCCGGGGAAAATGGCCAAGCCGGCCCGGGAGCAGGCCTTTTTGCTAACCCTCATCTTTCCCCGCTCCCGGCTCAGGCGATTTGCCGGTCCCGGAGGGGGCTGGCGGACTCTCCGGCTCGGGCGGTTTGCGACCGACGCCGCCCAGAGCCTCGGCCATTTCACGGACAAGTTGGTCGGGGTCATAGGTGGCTGCCCAATCGAGAACCTTGTGGAACCTGCCTTGCTGGGTCCTGGCCAGCAGGTACATAGCCATCATACGGACCGGCCAATTGTCACTGCTGAGATTCTCGGCGACCGCCGATACCAATTCAGGGTCCATCGGCAGGTAAATCATCTCGGCCATAGTGTGGACCTTGACGACCCATTCGCCCTCGCCCGGGTTGCGCAGGAGCCCCGATTCATGGAGCAAGGCGTTTCTGAACATATTCCACATCCAATCGGCGTAAACAAGCCGATAGGGCGGCTTCCGATTCGACATTGCGTGCTGCTCCATCAGCAAACCGATAAAAAGCTGTGCGGTCTTGATCTTCTGGCTTTGCTGGCCCTGCGAAATGAGATTGAACCTGTTCCTGAGGTATTTGGCGCTTAACTCGATGCCCTGGCGCCTGACACGCAACTTCGTCGGCTCCAGCCTGGCCAGCCTGTTGCCGATCCGCCCGTCTGGTGTAACCACCGGGTCCATATAGAGGGTGTACTCAATGTCCAGCGAAGCCTGCGGACAGGTCAGCAGAATCCGGCGGAGTTTGCCGGTAACCAGCTTCACCGGAATCAATATGCTCTTACCGGGCTCAATAAGATAATGATTGCGGACTTTCATAGTAACCAGTTGGGGTATCTTTGCCGTAAGGTCGCCGCTGACTTCGGCATCAATCCGCACGTTGCCTCTGAGCAGTCCGTCGTCGGTTATCACCAGAGGCTCGGATGATTTGTTCACGACGGCTATGACGCCGCCGAATTCCCCGCCGTAGGCGAACTTAGTCCCACGTATGTTGAACTGGACCGAGAACCTTTCGTGCGGCGGCACGAACGGTGGAATCAGCTTCTCGCCAAAGACCCGGCCCAGAAGACTCAGCAACGCGTCAGCATCAACAGCAGGCCTGTATTCTTCCCCCTGCTCAGCAAGTATGGCTTTGGCTTCCTCAGCGGCCAGAGAGCCGGGATCTCTCGCGATTGTTGATTTGAGCCTCTTGAGAGCTCCGGACTTGTTGCCCTCGGCAAGCTGGATTTTGGCTTGGACAAGTTCTGAAATCTGGGTCGGCTGGATCTTTTCTATCAACGGCTTGGCCCAGGCAGCCTGGTTGTTCATCAACAGCGCATAGGCAAGTATGCCGCCGGTCGAGGCTGCATTGGGTTCGGTCGCGTAGGCCTTGTTGGCCCAGTCAAGGGCCTTTTGAGGATTCGGCAGTGCGAAGCAATAGAACCACGCCAGTTGTGTCGCGGTAACTTCCGGCTGGCCTTGTTCGGATTCCGGCTCAGTACCCGGCTGCGGTCCTTTGGCGAGCAGGCGCCGGGCATTTTGCTCGGCGGCCTGGAATATCTGTGTTGCCCGCTCCCCGTCGCCGAGTTTTGCCGCGGCCTTGCCCGCCAGAGCCTCGAGCAGCAGGTCGAATCGGCCGGCCCCGCGAACCATATCGGCCAGTTCCAGGCACTTCGACTCCTTGCCCTCGGCGTTGTAACTGCTGATCGCCCAGGGCAAATATATGCTTGCAGGAAGGGGAGTATCCGGATAGAGATACTCGAAAAGCTTGGCGCAGTACTCGTATGCGTCCATCGCGGTCTCGTACAGCTCAAGCTGTTCGGCGTACCGGCCTAATCTCAAGGCCACATCGAGATTCGATGGATCCTCGCGCAGGGCGTATCTGAGGTGTTCAACGTAATATTCGGGGCCGAGCCTTTCTGGAAACAGCTCGGCGAGCTTCTCAAAGGCGAACTTGTTGTACCTGTTGACCCTGTAAGCCCTGGCAAGGTAGAAACCCGCAGATTCCAGGTCGGGCCTCTCGGCCAAAAGTAAGCCGAGCTCCGTGGCCAAGTAAGAGCCGAGCACCCTGTTCTTGTTGCCCGCGGTAAGCAGCAGTTCCCCGACGAGTCTTTCCCTCTGCTCGCGCGAGTTTAACTTCTCAAGCAGGTACTTGACGGCTGTCGCCGCTATACGCAGGTCGGCAGATTCGCTGGCGTACTCAACGAGCAGCTCGCGTACCAGGGCTGAACGGTCGTTCCGGGCATCACGGCAGACCGTTTCAATCAGCTCCGGCAGCACGTAATCGGCCTGGGCATCCAGCGCACGGGCCGCCTTCAAGAACACGATCGCCTGAGCAATTTCGTCCGCGTCCACATCCTCAGCATGGACAAGCTCATAGGCGAGCTCATAGAGTTTGCGGGCGACCGACGGCGAAGACAGCCGAGCACCCTGTGATACGGGACTGCCCGGCACCGCTGTTTGACTCGGGTCATCCCCTATTTCCAGCGTCACAACATTGTTGCTTCTGTCCGCACCGGCCGGCACCGCTGTGCCACACAACGCAATTGCAGATAAAATTATCGCTAAGAACACCACCTTGCGCATTTCCGTTCTCCCGTAAACGACGGTAGGTTCCCTATTCAAAGTCCCCAGCCAAAAGCAAACCCCCTTCTTGCTGCTCCGGCCCAACGGACGGAGGCCCGGAAGCTTCGATCAAACCAAGACTGCTTTACAACAGTTCCATAGTATATTTCGGGCAATCGAGTTTAACGGCTTTAGACATAATGATAATGCGTTAAGTTGCGTATTTCTGCAGATTTACCGCGGCCTGCTCGGCTGGGAAAACTGCCTTGGCCGCGTCCTATAATATTATCCGCCCCTGTTTTCATGCTGAGTTACTCGACTCTGCAGCCGTATCATTTTTTGGTCCAGGGCACTTCTTCGTCGAACGGCGGTCTGGCGCCCGTCAACATTGAGAGCATCTCGATCCGCAGGAGCCTCGCCGCCCCCAGGTAGACGGCTGAGCCGATGGGAACCACCGCAAGCAGCCTGAGAATGTGGGAGCTTCTGGCCGCAGGCAGATTCCTCATCGCCAACAGAACCAGCGCCACAGACGCCCCCATCAGAGCCGTGGCCACAACCGTCTTGGGCAAGGTCTTGAGTAGCCCGTCCAGCACGCCTGAGCCTGCTTTCTTGCGCAGTACCGTAAGCAGAATCCCGACCTGGATATACGAGCATATCGCAGTCGCGCAGGCCAACCCCGCCCGGTCGAGAGGCCAGACTAACGCGAGATTCAGCACAAAGTTGGCGGCTACGGCCACAAGGGCGCTGCGCATCGGTGTCTTGGAATCCTGCATCGCGTAGAACGCCCTGGCGAGTATCTGCTGGGCGAAATACCCGCACAAACCCACGGCATAGAAAGCCAATACCCGGGTAACCATTTTTGTGTCTGCGGGGGTAAACTTGCCGTGCTCGAAGGCCGCCGAAATCAGCGGTCTGGCCACCATTATCAGCCCAACGGTGGCGGGAATGGCCACAAAGATCGTCCCGCGCATCCCCTTGGCGACCGTCTTCTGCAGTGCCGCCAGGTCGTTTCTGGCTGCATCTGAGCTCATCACGGGGAAAATTGCGGTCGCCAGCGATATCCCCAGTACGCCGAGCGGAAGCTGATAGAGACGCTGGGCGTAATAAAGGTGCGATACTGAGCCCCGCCACATCGGATACTTGGTCTTGAAGCCTAAGAACTCGAGGATATGCCCTTTCTCCACGGAACCCGACAGCCACCATGCGATCAGATCATCTGCAAGCGTGTTTATCTGCGTCACCGTCAGTCCGAGTACCATAGGACCCATCAGCAGAAAAATCTTCCTGAACTGGTCCGAGTGTACTTGCCAGGCCGGTCGGAGCGAGATTCCACATCGCCGCAGGGCCGGCACCTGTATCCCGATCTGCGCCAGCCCGGCCGCCAGAACCGAAAGGGCCACGCAGAAAAGCTGAGCCCTCGCCTGCAATCTCAGCAGCCAACCCGTTGCAAAGATCGTCACGATAATAAAGATGTTCAGAACTATGGGAGCCGCCGCAGGGGCTGCAAAATGACGATGGACATTCAGCAAGCCGGCCAGTATGGCGACCGTGCAGACGAATAGCATATAGGGCAGCATCACCGAGCTCAGCGACAGTATCAAAGTGGTTTCGTTTGTCCGGGCAAAGGCCTTGTGGTAGAGCCAGATACCGGCCTCGCCGAGAACTACCAGGCCGGCCAGGAAAACAACCGCCACGGTCACGACCGTAGCGGCCAGCTGTGCCGCCTGCTTTCGGTCGCGGTACAGCGTTTGGCTATAGACCGGGATAACCGAGGCTGAGGCGGCCCCCTCCCCGAACAACCTGCGGCTAAGATTCGGGATGCGAAATGCGATTATCCAAGCGTCCAGCAATTGGTTGGCCCCGAAAAAGTGACTGTAGGCCACATCTCGGACCAGGCCGAATACCCTGCTCAAGGCGGTCAGAAAAGCGATCTGTCGAAAGCCTCGTATCATAGTCTGCATCTCATATTGCGGCGGCTGAACTGCGGATTTTCCCGCGAGCCGGCCGCGCCAGGCCCGAATCAGGGACCACGCGCCGGCGGCGCAGCTCCGCTCGAAAGAGCATAGATGCTTTTTCAAAACGGCTTAGGCGCCACTGTAAACGGCCTGCACCGCCCGACGTTATTCAACAGCCCCACAGAAATCACGCTTACCAGCAGGCTTGAGCCCCCGTAGCTGACCAGCGGGAGTGTCAAGCCGGTGATCGGCATCAGCCCCATAGTCATACTCACGTTTACTATGACCTCCACGACCAGCATCGCAACGATCCCCACCGCGAGCAGTCGGCCGAAAGGATCCGTATTGCTTGCGGCAATCTCCAGACCGCAGCCCACGAGGATGACGTAAAGCCCTAACAAGACCAGGCAGCCCCAGAAACCCCACTGGTGGGCGATGCTGGCAAATATGAAATCGTTGTACCGGTAAGGCAGGAAATCGTACTTTATAAACGGTCCCCTGCGAAAACCGTAACCCTTTGCCCCCCCCGAGCCGATGGCGAACTTCGAGCGGATCAGGTGGTACCCCCAGTCGTTTTTCCATCGCTTGGCGCTGAAGTTGCGGCCCACCAGCAGTCGCCCCAGAGCCGGATGCTGCTCGGCCTTGTCTCGCAGCCACTGGCTTTGCAACAGCACACTGCTTATTCTGGTCCGCTGGTACGGCTGCATCTTGTACCACAGCAGCGGGCTCACAAGAAACGCCATCAGGACCACCAGCAGCAGGTGCCTGATCCTTGCACCGGCGACAAACAGCATCGTAAATAGGATCGGCATCATCAACAGAACCGTGCCGAGGTCCGGTTCGAGCAAGATCAGCACCATCGGCACCAGCGTAAGAACGAACGGGCCGATCAGGACCTTGAAGCTGCGGTAATTGCTGCGGTAACGCAGATACCAGGCCAGAGCCAGGATGTAAGCGACCTTGCAGAACTCCGAGGGCTGTATGGCCGGAAGGCTCTTGCCTGCGATCCTGAACTGAATCCACCTGTGGGTGTAGTTCTTGGCCGGCACAAAAGGCAGCTCCACAATGTATCTGCCGACCAGCAATACGCCCAGCAGCACTATAACCCCACCAAAAAGCCAGTAACTGACGGCTCCCAGACGCCTGTAGTTGAAGAGGTTTGCCGCGACAAACCCCACTGCGGCGACAGCGGCAAAAACGACCTGTTTCTTCCAGAGCCCCGCCAGCTGCTCTGTCCGGGCGGCCTTACTGGGCTCAGCCGGGTGCCCCACCGAATAGATCGTCAGGATGCCTACCCCCATCAGGGTTATTGCCGTCGCTACGAGGCACAGCCTTACGAACAAGAGCCGTCCTTTGAAGAAATTGTACATAAACTCCAAGGATAACAGACCGCTCAAGACCTCAAGAACAAAAATCTTCGCCCAAAGCCACAAAAACGCAGATCTCTACTGCCTTATCGGTGCGTTATGCCGCTCAGGCAGCGGAGCTGGCGCCGCTTAGCCCTCTCATTGAGCGCTGCTCCCCTAAATTGCGCTAACAGCCCGGCTTCTCCGAACAGCCGTAGTCCCCTATTTTTCTTATATACACAAGACTGGGAGCAACTTATTTTCCCCGTCTCCCATATCTATTGCCCGTGCGGCCTCATTTCAGGAGGCGTTTCCGCCCGGTTCGGGCGGCTGATCTGCCCCTAAAGAATGGCTAAAAACGCCGATATTTGCGCAAGAAGTGGGTTTTCAAGCCCTAAGGCCTGGTCTGGAGAAGGCCTGACTCCGGGGTGGGCGACCAGGCCAGGGTACACGCCGGCCGGGCCAGAAATTTTTAAAATTTTTCCTATTTTTCTCTTGCAAAATTCAGGGGGACTGTGCTAATATACAGTTGATCTTCACCAATTAAGAACCTGTGCTAATATTCTTGGGCACACATTTTTCGCTTGTGGGCGAAGAAAGGAGGAGATTAGGAAGGGATAACATGTCAAACGTGTGATTCCGGCCTCTCCTGCTGGGTTGGAGTTTGCGGGTGCGTTCCAAGAGTGTTTCGTGTTATCGGAAGTGTGAGCGCATCTGCGTGAAAGTGGTGTTAAAGGCAGGAAAACCAAGATATGGCAGGGTGTGTAGCTCTGCAGGTAAGAAGAAAAGAAAGGAGTTTGCACAATGAGAACGATGATTTTAGCCCTTGCAGTAGCTCTGCTTGCGGTGCCAGCCTCGGCGGATGTCAAGATCATTGCTACGGCGGTTGACACCGACAAGGTCGAGATCAGTTATGATGCATCGGGTGAGGGCCAGCTAGTCAGGGCGTTTGCTCTTGACATTGAGGCCACCGACGGCACCATAATTGACGTCATCGACTATGCTGTTGGCGACAACACCGGCGGGTACGGGATCTTTCCGGCCAACTTCTCACGCTACATCACGGTCAATCCTGAGACCGGTCTTGTAGACAACTGGGATGTTGAAGGATACACGCCCGTAGCCGACGGCAATGATCCGGGCGCCCTCGGCGGTCTTGGTACATCTGGTATCACGATCGAGATGGGCTCTCTCTACGAGGACAATCCTCCCGGTGATACCGGCGTGCTGTGCACGGTCGTCGTCAGTGAAGGGACTTCCCAGGTGTGTGTCACGGGTGGCAACGCCATTCGCGGCAACGTGGTGATGGAAGACACTTCCGAAGCGACGCTCGATTTGAGTGAGGCCTGCGCAACTATGGAAGTGGATTGCTTCCCGAGCGACTTCACGACGTATCCACTCTGGGTAGCCCGCGGGAAGCCTGATTGCTGGTGCGCCC
>CAZWAP010000044.1:0-19793 GCA_964632005.1 uncultured Pirellulales bacterium
AAGGGTGAAAGACGGGATTTGAACCCGCGACCCCCGGAACCACAATCCGGTGCTCTAACCGGGCTGAGCTACTTTCACCACTATCCTTCCCACCACCTTCAGCCCGATTCTACCACCACTGCCGGCCGGCGTCAATCCCAGCCCGGCACGCTGTCAGACGCAGGTAATCTGAATCTCTCTGGCACTCGGCACCACGAAAGGTCGCCCCCTCTATCGAACCGCAGCCTGCGCCGCCGCCAGACGCGCAATCGGCACCCTGAACGGCGAGCACGAGACATAGTCCATCCCCACCCGATGACAGAAATCAATACTGCTCGGCTCGCCTCCGTGCTCACCGCAGATACCGACTTTGAGCTTCTTCCTGGTCGACCTGCCGAGCCTGGTGCCCATCTCCACGAGCTTCCCAACGCCACCCTGGTCGAGACTCTGGAACGGGTCGGCCGGGTAAATACCCCTGGCGACGTACTCGCCCAGGAACTTGCCCGCGTCGTCGCGAGAGAAGCCCATCGCCATCTGCGTAAGGTCGTTCGTCCCAAAACTGAAGAACTCGGCCTCGGTCGCAATTTCGTCGGCCGTCAGCGCAGCCCGCGGGACCTCGATCATCGTGCCGATAAGATAGTCGATGGTAGTGTTGTTTTCCTTGAAGACGGTATTGATCTCGTCGATGATCTGCTCTTTGACTTGCCTGAGCTCAGCCACGGACCCGGCCAGTGGAATCATAATCTCGGGCAGCACCTTCTTGCCGGCCTTGCGGACCTTCAGAGCCGCCTCGATTATGGCCCTTGCCTGCATACGATAGATCCCCGGATACGTGATAGCCAGGCGGCAGCCGCGATGCCCCAGCATCGGGTTGAACTCGTGGAGCTGCTCTACTTTTGCCTTTACCTCGGCCGGCTTGACCCCCAGACGCCGCGCCATCTCGGCCTGACTGGATGCGTCCTGAGGCAGGAATTCGTGCAGAGGCGGGTCCAGCAGACGAACCGTTACCGGCAGGCCCGCCATCGCCTTGAAAATCCCCTCGAAATCGCTTCTCTGGTAGGGCAGCAGCTTCTTGAGGGCCCCTTCGAACTGCTTCTTGGCCGAGGCATATTCCTTCAAAACGGCCTTTCTGGTCTTGTCGTCTTCGGCAGCGTCGAGCCGCCTGAGCATCTCGGCGTAATCGTCGGCGGCCAGTATCATCTGCCGGACAGGCCAGATCCGGTCACCCTCGAAGAACATATGCTCGGTTCTGCACAGACCGATACCTTCTGCCCCGAAGTCCCTGGCCCGCTTGGCGTCCTCGGGCGTATCGGCGTTGGTGCGAACGCCCAGCCTGCGGACCTGGTCGCAGATCTTCATAAAGCGCCCGAAATCGCCGCTCATCGTTGGCTCGACGGTGGGCAGTCGCCCAATCATCACCTCGCCCGTTGACCCGTCCAGGCTGATCCAGTCACCTTCCTTGATGATCCGCTTGCCTAAGCTACTTTTCTTGGCCTTGTAGTTGATCTGCAGCGCCCCCACGCCGGCCACGCACGGCTTGCCCATACCGCGGGCGACGACGGCGGCGTGGCTTGTCATTCCTCCAAAGGCCGTCAGAATCCCCTCCGCCGCGTCCATACCCCCGATGTCCTCCGGGCTGGTCTCCTTGCGAACAAGGATTACCTTCTTGCCTTTCTGTCTCCAGACCTCGGCCGTATCGGCGGTGAAGACCACCTGTCCAACCGCTGCACCGGGGGAAGCGGGCAAACCCTTGGCGGCCACATCGCGCCGGGCCTTCGGGTCGAAGTGCGGGTGCAGCAGGCGGTCCAACTGCTCAGGAGTAACCCTTTTTACTGCTTCTTTCTTGGGTATAAGCCTTTCCTTAACCATATCGACGGCGATCTTAACAGCGGCCTCGGCGGTACGTTTACCGGTCCGCGTCTGCAGGATATACAGCTTGCTTTGCTGGATCGTAAACTCGATGTCCTGCATATCCTTGTAGTGTCTTTCCAACCGGCTCATCAGCCTCGTCAGTTCCTTGTACGCCTTCGGCATAATCTTCGCGAGCCTCTTCAGCTCCATCGGCGTCCTGATCCCCGCAACAACGTCCTCACCCTGGGCGTTCATCAGGAATTCGCCGTAGAACTCCTTTGCGCCTGTGCTGGGATTCCGCGTAAAGCAGACCCCGGTACCGCAGTCCTCACCCATGTTGCCGAACACCATCGCCTGGACGTTAACAGCGGTCCCGAGCAACCCGGTGATGTTGTTCAGTTCGCGGTACCTGACCGCTCGTGGAGCCATCCAGGAGCCGAATACCGCGTCGATGGCGCACCGCAGCTGCACCTTTCCATCCTGCGGAAACATCGAGCCGACGTGCTTCTTGTAGACCCGCTTATACTCCTGGACGAGCTGTTTTAGCTGGTCGGCGTTGAGCTCGCTGTCAAGCTTGACACCGGCCTTCTTCTTCGCCTGTTCGATCTTTTCCTCGAAGTATTCGTGCTCACAGCCCATCACCACGTCGCCGAACATATCTATGAAGCGGCGATAGATGTCGTACGCGAACCGCGGGTTCCCCGTTCTTGCTATGATACCCTCGATGACCTCGTCGTTAAGGCCGAGGTTAAGCACGGTGTCCATCATCCCGGGCATCGAGACCGCCGCACCGCTCCGTACGCTTACGAGCAGCGGCCTTTCGGGATCCCCGAGCTTAGCGCCCATCACTCTTTCGAGCTTGGCGAGGTTCTTATCGACCTCCTCTGCAAGACCGGCCGGCCACTTGCCGCTGGACTTGTAGTACTCCCTACATACGCTTGTAGCGATGGTGAAACCCGGCGGGACGGGGATCCCCAGGTTGGTCATTTCGGCCAGGTTCGCTCCTTTGCCCCCGAGAAGCTCTCTCATTTGAGCACTGCCGTCTGCCTTTCCGCCTCCGAAGAAGTACACCCTTCTTTGCGCCATCTTGAACTTCTCCTTGTGTGTAGAATTTCAGGATACAGTAAGACTAATCCGATTCCGGAAAACGGGAACCATTACTATAGTACGGCAGGCGCACAGTGTCAAACATCAAAAAAGTTTTTTGCTGTGGCTGGGTCGCTGGGGCTGCGTGCTGTTGCCGGTCGTTCCCGAAAGTCTCGGCCTTGGCCCACCCGTTAAGAGCGGAACGTCAAAAAACTTCCCCTCTCACTTCTTCAAACCTCACGCTTTGGCAGGCGTTATCTGCCCTTTTTCCGCCCGCACACGGACAAACCGCACATACCATAGTGCAATCTCGGGGGGCATCATCCCGGCTGCGGCCCTGGTTGTTTTCCGGCCAACGAGCGATGCCTATGCAAGGGCCATCAGTAGTGCAAGAGATCCAGCATAACCGGTGCGCCCGCCGGCTTCTCTGTCGGCGCAAAGCCGGCATCGTTCGCCTTCGCAAGGCCGCTGCCAAGAAGCAAGAACGACAGCGATGTTCACAACGCCGATGACGCGAAGCGCGGGCCTGCGTCGCTCGACCAGGCCCACCTCGTCTGTGGCTAATGAGCGATCACGCTCGATATCCTGAATACCGGCAGCAACAGCGCGATCGCAATCGTACCTATGATACCACCGAGAACCGTTATCATCAGTGGTTCAATAAGGGCCATAACGCTCTTTATTGATGCCTCGAGTTTTTTCTCGTAGAAGACAGAAACCTTGTCGCATACTTCTCCGAGCTTGCCGCTTTTTTCTCCTGCTCGAAGCATCTGGATGATCCCGGGAGAGATCAGCTCGCTGCCGGGCGAGATCAATATGGACTCGGACAACTGGTAGCCGTCGTGTATTTTCTGGCTGACGGTGCTCCAGAGCCGCTGGAAGTAATAATTGTCGCAGGACTCCTGTATCACCTCGATCGAATCGAGCAATTTGACCCCGGTGTTGACCATCGTCGCCATTATGCGCATACTCCGCGTGACCACCATATCGACGAACATAGTGCCTAACACAGGGGCCTCGATCTTCAAGTAATCAATCACCCGTCTGCCCGAAACCGTGCCGGCCCAGTAATAAAGGGCCACCCCGATCACTACAAGGGCCGTACCCACACCCGTCATTATCCGGACATTGCCCAGGGTCTTGCTGAAGGCGAGGAGTAGTTGTGTGATTCTCGGCAGGGCCGCCCCCTTTGCCTCGTAAATCCTCATAAACCTGGGAAGAACAAAGAACATCAACGTCCCGGTTGCTGCGACCGCCATAAGCGCCATTATGAATGGGTAAGTCAGTGCCCCCTTGATCCGTTTGCGTGTCTCGGATTCGAAGGCCAGATAGCCACTGAGCACGTTGAGCATCTCCGGCATCTTGCCGGACGCCTCGGACGCCCTGACCATACTGATAAACATCGAGTTGAATATCTTCGGGTAGGTCGATAACGCCTGGGAAAAGCTCTCCCCGCCCTTGACCGCCTCGGCCAGTGCGGAGATCACGGCCCTAAAGCCTTCCCGGTCGGCCTGTTCGGCAATGGCATCGAGGGCATCACTCAGCACGACCCCGCTGTCGAGCATCACCGAGAGCTGCGTGGTAAATAATATTAGTTCGGCTCGCTTTACCCTCACCGACCCGAGCCGGGTGCTTGCCGGCTGTACCTTCGCCGATTTATTCGTCAGCTGGCCCGAGCTCGACGGCCTGGACGCTCCAAGACCAAGCTCCTGGTCGAGCACGGAAACGCAAGAATCCTGCCGCTCCTCCGCCGGCCCGGACTTATCCGCTGTCCTGGATGTAAAAATACTCATCTCGCTCAAACTCCACGGAACATCCACCCACTCGGGACGGTCCGCCTATTCACCGTGCCTCTTTATCCCCGCTCCTGGGCCGTCCTCAACACCTCTTCGACCGGCACGATCCCGGCTTTAACCTTTTCCATCCCGTCAGCAAACAAAGGCACCATCCCACTTTTCAGGGCCAGATCCCTAAGCTGCTTCAGACCTGCCCGCTCGGCGATAAGCTCGCCCGCTTCCTCCGTAGGCACAAACAACTCGTGAATTGCGATTCGCCCGGCATAACCCGTATTGCGACACTTCTTGCAACCCATCCCCCGATAGAACTTTTGTATCTGCCCGCAGCTGGCTTCGACGACCTTTCGTATGCTCGCCGGCGGTTCGTACTCAGATTTGCAATTCGGACATATCTTGCGGACGAGCCGCTGGGCAAGAACGGCTTTGAGAGAGGCGCTCACCAGGTACGGGGCCACCCCAAGATCCAGCAACCGCGTCACGGCGCCCGGAGCATCGTTTGTATGCAGCGTGGAGAGCACCAGGTGACCGGTCAGGGCCGCCTGTACAGCAATGTTCGCGGTGTCCTCGTCGCGAATCTCCCCGACCATTATGATATCCGGGTCCTGACGCAACAAGTTGCGCAGGGCCGTCGAAAACTCAAAGCCCACCTTCTGATTCACCTGAAACTGATTTATCCCCCCAATGTTGCACTCGACCGGGTCCTCAACGGTGCAAATGTTGACCTCTTCGGTATTCAGCTCGGCAAGTGCCGCATACAGCGTCGTATTCTTCCCCGAGCCCGTCGGCCCCGTGACAAGCACGAGCCCGTTGGGGGACTGTATCGCCTTTCTGAACAGTTGCAGGTTCTCATACGTAAATCCCAGCGATTCGAGATTGAAAAGTATCCTGTGCGGGTCGATAACTCGAATCACCACCTTCTCCCCAAAGCTGCCCGGCATAACCGAGACGCGCAGGTCTACCGGCCTGCCCTCCACCAGCACGTGTATACCACCGTCCTGAGGAAGGCGCCGCTGCGCGATGTCAAGCTCCGCCATAATCTTTATACGCGAGACAATCGCAGAATGCATCTGGTATGGAGGTCGCATCTTCTCATACATCCGCCCATCCACCCGGTAGCGAACCCGCAAACTCTTGTCGTCCGGCTCGATGTGGATATCGCTGGCGTTCTCCCGTACGGCGTTGTACAGCAAGTAGTTTACGAGCTTGACCACCGGCGACTGCCCGGCAATCTCCTCAAGGTTGCTTATGTCCTGCGCGATGTCCTCTATCAGGGTGAAATCCTCAAGGCCATCGTCGTCAATGATGTCATCGATAACAAAGACGTTCGCCGCCGGTAGATAGCTCTGCAACGTGGCCTTTATGTCCTTGGACGTCGCACAAACCACCTGGACCTTGCAGCCGCTTATTCGACCAATCTCGTCGATCAAGAAAACGTTCGAAGGCTCACTCACGGCGACCGTCAGCACGTCGTAAACCTTGAACAACGGCAGAACAACATGCTCTTCAAGGAATTCCCTCGGCAGAATCTCAAGCGCTTTGACGTCACACAGCTTCGGTCCGACCTGAGCGTAGGGTACCCCGTAGGCCTCAGCAAGAGCGGAAGCTATCTGGTTCTCGGTGCAATAGTTCATCTCCACCAGAAGCTCGCCAAGCAGCTTGCGGTGACCCTTCTCCTTCTGCTCGGCAAGGGCCTTTTCGATCTGCTCGGCAGTAACTATGCCCCGCGCCAGCAACAACTGCCCGAGTTGCATCCTGTTTTCAACGGCAATTTCGCTCATATTTCAGGCCCTACATCGTTCCCGGCCGGCGGCCGGCTACTTGCCCCATCCCGGCACCCTTGCGTGCGACGAACCTACGCAAAGCTCTTAACCGCCGCCGCCAGCTCCGGATAGTGCTCAAATTCCTTCTCCAGACGGGTGATCTCCAGGATCTTGCTGCAGTTCTCATCCAGGCCCGCCAGCCGAAACTCGCATCCGTTCTCGGTACAATAGTCCCTCGCCCACAACAGCTGCTCGAGCCCCTCGCCGGCGATAAAACCAACCCCGCTCATATCAAGCACAAGCCCCGCCCTGCGTTCCGCAATTATCTCCGTGATCGTCTGCCGGAACAGCTCGGCAACATCCCCGTCAAGCTCCCCCTGCAACGCCACGACTGTCACGTCGTTGTAATCTTGTGTGTTCACTTTCATCTTATCAGGGTCCCTACGGCTGCAGTGCCGTATTCCGAAAAAGCTTCGCTCCCGTGTACACCGGCAAAAGCCGGGCCTTCCTGCAGAATATCCCATAGGGCGTGCACATCGCTGTTCAGGAACACCCTCCCGATTTTTTCGTCAAACTGCGTCCCCAGCCCCCTCTCTATTTCGTCCATCGCCTCGTCTATACTCCGCGCGTCCCTGTATGTTCGCTTGGAGGTCATAGCGTCGAAGGAATCGGCAAGCTGCACGATCTTACCTATCAGCGGAAGCTGTCCCCCGCGCAGCCCGTTCGGATAGCCCTTGCCATCGACACGCTCGTGGTGGCAAAGAACGCCGGGCACGATGTCCCGCATCTGCTTTATGTCCCGCAAGATGGCGGCCCCGATTGATGGATGCTTCTTGATGCACTCGTATTCCTCCGCCGTCAGCTTGCCACGTTTCCGCAGGACGGCCTCGTCGACCCCGATCTTCCCTATATCATGCAGCAGCCCGGCAAGGTAAACCCTGTGCAGCTGCTCCTCGCCGAGCGATTCAACCTCCGAGAGACGCTCGGCAATCCACCTCGAGATAAATGCCACCCTCTCGGAATGACCACGCGTGTACTCGTCCTTGGCATCAATGCTGCTCGTCAGGGCCTTGAGCGAACCTATCAGCAGCTCCTTGAGGTCTTTGAAGAGCCTGCCGTTCTCAAGAAAGACGGCACAACTGCTGGCCACCGAGTTGAACAGTTTTACGTCCGTGCTGTCGAAGTCTGGCTTGTCAACTCTGTTGATGGCGACCATCATCCCTATTATCCGGATTCTCTCCCGGGTCCTCCGAGCAGACTGTGATCCGCTCTTGTCCTTGACGCACAGGGGAACTGCGATGATATTCTTGACGTTGCCCGGCCAATCGTACTTGAACGGCCCATAGGCGTCGCTGTCCAGCAGCGCCTCCTTGCCGCTTTGGAGCTCCTCGACCAGCCGGCTGTGCAATATCGCCGCTGTCTGTTTGTCCAGATCGATCAGACCAGATCCGGCCGCCAGCACCAACTCTTCGCCGTTATCTACCGTCTTTTCCAGCAGGACCGCGATCCCCTCGACCTGAATAATCTCGGTCAGGCTGTCACAGGCCATCTGAAGGAAGCCCGCATCCTGCTCGGTTATTCGCATGTTTGTGCTGAGCTTATGCAGTAGGACCAGCTCTTCGTAGGTGTGTGCAAGTTCGGTGCCGACTTTCTCGATCTGCTCGTCGGCCCTTTTCGAAGCTCGATAGTTTTCTACCACCAACCTGAGCATTTCCGACCAGTATGCGCTGTTCCCAGCCCCCTGGCACGGCTGGCCCGGCTTGTCGCCGCCCACGTCGAGTAGAACAGCCCCGGCCGGCCGCGAGCCTCCCCCGCTCGGCTCTGCCAGCATCAGCACTGCGCCGAAAACAACGTTGTCATCTCCCAACCGCCAGATCGCCTCACTCGTATCGGCGTCGGCGCGCTTACCCGCATGCTCACTCACTATCCGTCTGCCAAGCTCCGAGAGCTGTTGTGGACAGCTCTCAAACCGTCCGCCCGAACAAATCAGCACGATCTCACCATCAACATCGCAAGCAGCGAAATTGACGCCGAGCCCGCTGATCCTCTCGCCGACCCGGTGCAATATGCGGAGCTGTGCCGGATTGAAACTCTTGCCGATAGTCACTGGCATAGTATCCTTCCACCTACAGAAAACGACGCTCTTACGTTTCCCAGCTCCCGCTCGGCTAGATCCTCAATCGCCGAGCGCTAGCTGCTTCTGATAAAGGATGTCCTCAACGTACCCCAACAATTCCCTGGGGCTGAAAGGCTTGCTCAAACAAGCCGATATGTTCAGCTCCTCCTCCTGCTGCTTTGAAATCGCAAAGCTCCTGGCCGTCAGTAGGATCACAGGGACGTCCCTCGTTGCCTCGTTCTCCCTGAGCTTGGCGATAAGTTCCAGGCCTGTCACCATCGGCATCTGGTAGTCCGTGACTATGATGTCAGGCCTTTCCTGGCAAGCCAGCTCAAAGGCCTGCTGACCGTTGTCTGCCGTTATGACCTCGTAACCGTTGTTGCGGAGCTTTATCGCAACCACATGCACGATGTGGATTTCATCATCCACCACCAGCACTTTTTTCTCTGCCATTCTTTTGCCTCCACCAGAAACTTACACCTACTACTCTCGGCATTTCAAACACTCGCCGTCTGTTCCGTCCTTGCCAGGGGCAGTTCGAAGCCAAAGGTGCTACCCTGGCCTACCTTGCTCCTGACAAACACGCGCCCGCCGTGGACCTTTTCAACTATCTCCTTCACGAGATTCAGGCCCAGTCCCGTGCCCTTGGCCTGCTTCTTGTTGGCATTGACCCTGTAGAACTTCTCGAAGACATGGTCGATCTCGTCTTCGGGAATGCCGACTCCCGTGTCGGTGACACTAACGCGCGCAACCTGCCCTATCTCATCGACCTCGGTCTTCACCGTGACCGAACCACCGGACGGCGTGTACTTGACCGCGTTGCTCAACAGGTTGACGATAACCTGCGAGATCATATCCCTGTCGATGTAAACCTGGTCGAAAACGATGGGCTTTTGACCTATCACGCGAACGTTTTTCTCCTCGGCACAGCCTTTTATCATTTGTAGCTGCTCTTCGATGAGCATCGTCAGGCTTGCCGCTTCCTTGTTGACCTTTATCAGCCCCGATTCGATGCGCGATATGTTGAGCATATCCTCGATCAAACGATTCAGCCTTTTGGCCTGGGTTTGAATCACCGAATAAAACTCTTTTCTTGTTTGCTCGTCGTCGGCCTCGCCGTCGGCCAGCATCTCCGTGTAAGCCGTTATCGAGGCAAGCGGAGTTTTCAATTCGTGGGACACGTGGCTGACAAAGTCGTTTTTCATCTGCGAGATTTCCTTCTCGCGAGTAATATCGTGCAGTACCGCCGCCGAGCCGCAAATCTGCCCTTTCTCGTCGAGCACACAGGTAACGATACAGTCGTAAGTCTTCTCGGCCGCGCCCGAGGAAAACCGGATCTCCCGCCTGCTGGCGCGCACCTTGCTCTTCTTGCTACGGGTAAGGAAATCAACGAATTCGCCGTTGTCGCCGCCGATAAGCCCTTCCAGCGGCTTTCGCTGCGAGCTGCGGAAATCGAACCCGAACAACCGCCCCGCCGCCTCGTTCGCCAGCAACAGCCTGTCGAACTCGTCTGCGACGATGACCGCGTCGCGCATACTATTGATTATCGCCTCGGCGTTCTTTTGGCGGCTCGTGGCAAGACGCATCTCGATCTGCGAGTCCTCCAGTCGCCTCTCCAGCTCAGCTATCCTCTCGGCGCACCGCCGGAACTCCGCCTTGACCGCCTCGATAAAGGCGTTCGGCGCGACATTGGACGGGGGGCAGGGGTGCCCGCCCCCCTGCCACGGAAGGCTTGCGGCTATGGACGTGATGCCTCGAGCCAGTTTTCGCCCATACCAGCCGAGCCAGATCACGCCCACAGCCACAACCACGCAACAGACCGCGACAACGGCGGCTACACCGTCTGGGCGACCGGCAAGCGGCCGACCTCCAGCGGCGCGCCCGCTCTCCCAGATGGCCAGGCCCGCCGCAAGCAGGCATAGCGCAACCAGGGCCACGCTAACCGCATATAAGCTTCTTCCAGAGTTCAACTTCGACAACCGTCAATCAGTTCAACAACGTCGAACCTCTTCCTGCCGAGCGGCTCCGCACCTCTCGCATCTCCTGTCTCAACAACACCGGCTATTTCCTGATCCAGTTGGGCGCTTCCTCGTTGTCAAGGCCTTCGAGAATGACCCTCTCCAAGCGCTTCGCCTCTTCGGGTGCCGTCTCTCTGAGGATTCTCTCCTTCAGCCTGATAGCCTCCAGGTAGGAGGGACGAAGTCTCAGTGCCACGACCAGGGCCTTCATAGCCGAGTCATAGTCACCCTGCACGTAGCACCGGGCGGCCTTAATGTAGTGCTCTTGAGCCAATCTGCCCCTGGCGGTTATCTGAACCTCGTTCTTGGCGCCGAACCTCTTTCGCTGAACATCCTCGGCCCTGGCTTCGCCCGCCGTCTCCGAGGGCTCCTCGATAATATGGGGCGTGAGCAAAACGATCACCTCGTGCCGCACGGTCTGGTCCGCCCTGCCTCTAAAAAGAAGCCCGATCAGAGGCAGATCACCAAGCAGGGGAATCTGTGTCCGCTTGGCCGTCACCTTGTCCCTGAAAAGCCCACCGATGACGATGGTCTGGCCGTCTCGCACGAGTATGTTCGTCACCAACTCGGCAGAGGTTTCATCGGGCACGTTCTCGACGTTCAGACTGCCGGAACTATCCTTCGGGTGTATGTCCATACGAATGTAGCCGTCGTCACCGATGTAGGGCCTGAACGAAAGTTTCGTACCGGTGTCAAGGAAGCCGACCTGTTCGGTGGTCGAGGTCTGGGTCTGGGTCGTCTGGCTCTTATATCCGAGCTTCGTCCCGATATACACCTGGCCAAGCTGCTTGTTGACGGCCAGTATCTTCGGGTTCGCCAGTATCGTCACGTCGGTAACCTCCTCGACGGCCCGAACAAATGTGGCGATGTTGCCGTGTGCAAAGGCAAACGTCAGGCCGCCGCTCTTGGCAACCTGCCCCGTGCCCGCGGATTTGAAGTAATCTGACCCTCGCTTTATATCCCCGCTGGAGGCCGGCAAACCCGGAATCCCCGTAACTACATCGTCCAGCGTGCTCCAATCAATCCCAAACTGCATATCCTCGGTGAGCGTAACATCCATTATCGTCGCCTCGACAAGCACCTGTTTGGGCCTGATGTCGAGCTTTTCGATAAGCTCCGCCACAGCTTCTATGTTTTCAGGGTAGTCGTAAACCAATATGGTGTCGTTCATAGCGGTGCTGTCCCCCCCGCCGGTCATCGTCGTGATCGATTCACCCGTGGGGAACGTGGTATCTGCCGCACTGGTAACCTCCACCTTGGCGTTATCACTGAGCACCGGCGTTATCAGCTTCTTGGCCTCGGCGGCCGAGATGTAATACAGCGTGAAAAGCCGGTAAACCATCCGCGCAAGATCTTCCTTGATCTTCTTGTACTCCTCGGCGGTGTAAACGTTGATAAAGTTACCTTCCTGCTCGTACTTGAAGCCGTACCCCAGGATCGCGTCCAGGGCCTGCTCGAACGTCACGTCGTACAGACTGGTAACAGTAATGGCGCCGTCCACCTTCGGTGAGGGCACAATGTTTTTCTGGTAGCGCGCGGCCAAAAATTGTAGTGCGTCCTGTATTCTCATATCCTTCTTGAACGTGATCGACTGAATCTTTTCGCCTGTCTCCGCGGCCCGGCTCTCCGTGGTCGAAGACGTCTCGCCGCTGGAAGCCCCCACGGCAGCAGGGCCTGGCTCCGCCCGACCTACGCACACCGCCACCGTAATAACCACGAAGCCCCACACAAAAAGACGCCGGGCAACCTGAACTGTCTTGATTTTTTCACTGCTCATCGTACTGCTCCAAAAGAGTATCGCTCCGACCCCGCCCGCAATCCGACCAGGGTCGGATGCTGCCTACTTCACCGTTTAGCCGTCATCGGCTGCAGTTCCAACCAACTTCAAAGTGAATTCAACTTCTCCAGACCCGATCACAACCGAGTTCCTTCGAATCCCAACTACTTCGCACTCATACTTCTCGCTTCCATCACCAACCACAAATACATCCCCCTCCGACAGTAATTTGTCGTTGATAAAAGCCTGGGGCCGATCCCCCATTCCGATAGCCTCAAGCCTTATCAGCTTCGCAAGCCTATTTACTACTTCTTGGCCGGCATCTGTCCCATCTGAACTCACTTCTCCGACATCAACCGAAATGTCCTGTTGGCCCTTCTTGAAATTCTCCCAGCCGTTGCAGGCAAAGAAATCCCTGGTGATCTGGTCGTTGCGGCCTGAGACTTCCGGCAAGTTTACGAATGATACCCGTGCCGCCTCATCCAACTGCTCTTCTAACTCGGTTTTCTGAATTGCCGGCTCAGCCTGTGCGCTGCTGGGTCCTTTTCTTGTGAGTACACGCACCCACATAACCGCCATCACCACAATCAAACACGCCGCAATCCCGGCCTTCTTCTTATCCCCAGCCAGCCGGCCGAACGCCGTGTTGCTGACCCCCTGCTTGTTGCTGATGTTCCGCCTCATATCTAAAACCTCACCATCTGATCTTTCGCTTGCTTTATCCCTCTTCAACCTGCGGCGCATAGTAGATCACCGCTCGTGTCTCCATAGTCACTTCTCCGCTGAAAGCCGCGTCGTTTGTGAGCCTTAGACGCTCGATGCGAATCAGCCTCTCAAGGCCCCGCAAACCCTTGAAAAACGCGTACAACTCCCCCAGCGTGCCCCTGCACCGCATCTCAACGGGTATGCAGCGCAGCTTCCCAGCTGGTATCTGTTCGCCCGGTGCGATGACCTGCTCCCGGAGGTTGTGCTGCTTCATCAGCTCAGCAATCGTTTGAAGGAACGCTCCGAGCTCTCTGTCACGCGGTATCTTAGCCTCGTAGTCGCCGACCGACTCGGCCAGCAGCTCCAACTGCTCCTCAAGCACGGGCAGTTGCTTGCTCTGCGCCAGGCCCTTGCTGACCGCCAGCAGTTCCACGGCCTTCGCCTCTTTGATGTCTTTGATTCTCGCGTGCAATGGCATATAGCGAAACACCACAAAGCCGCCGACCAACGCAACTGCCGCCGCACATATCGCTATTTGTTTTCGCTCTGCAAACAACATAGCCCCCAATTGCCCCTATGACTGCTGGCGATAGTTCGCCAGGTAGCAACTTATCTCAAACTCATACGCCTTGATATTCGTCGCAGAACCCCGCTGACGCTGCTCGAGGTCCGACGAAATCCCGGCCGATCCGCCCCCGGGCTTTATCTGTGTATTCCGTGAAAAGGAGGGGGCAACCTGGAAGAAATACGGCGATTCTTCCAGTTCGCATATCAGCGCAGCAACGTCCGCAGCACTCGCGGCGACGCCAGCTATTACCACCCTGAAACGCACATCACCCAGCGGAAGGTCTTTCCGGCCGCCGCCCGCGGACCCCGCACGGACCAGACCGTTGGACCGCGCCGGTTTATTGCCCCTCGTGGCCGAGGGGAATCTCTCGGCAAGCAATTCCACCCTTCTTAGCACTATCTCGTCGTCGATCAGGAAGCTCAACTCCGCCAGAACACTCGCCACGTTTATTCTCGAATCGATCTTTTCGATCAAAGCAGCCTTTTCCTGCAGCTGGCTCATCTGCTTCTTCAGCCGAGCAAACTGCTCTGCTGCAGCCTGCGCCTGGGGATTGCCGGTCCTGATTTGTGCCAGCTCGGCCTCAGCCCTGGAGATCGAACCGGACGTCAGATAGTTCCAGACAAACATTATCACGAATATCCCACCCAAGGCCACGTACTGCGTGCGGTAAGTAACCTTGCGACGCCTGCCTGTCCTGTACCATTCCGGCAGAAAATCAATCTCTTTCATACTTATCCCCTGGCGCTCCGCTGGCACTACTTCGTGTTCGCTGCTTTGAGACCGAGCCCGACCGCCACCGCCCACTCGCAAAGCAGCCCCCTTCTGTCATTATCGAGGCTCATGCTGCCTCGGCTGCTGGACAAATCAAACCCTTTCAAAGGCTCAGCCACGCTAATCTCTACGGTCAGTTGATTTTTCAAGACGCTCAGCAGGATGCTCTCGTACGCCTCCCCACCGGAAAATACGGCGCGCTCAACACGCCTACCCCTGAAGGTTACGGTAAAATACCGCAGGCACAACGATATCTCCCTGGCCAGTTCAGTCACGGCCGAACTGATCGCGTCAACCACCGCCTCTCGAGTGGCCGAATCGATCTTGCCTTCGTCCCCGCAGTCCTCTTGGACTGCCCTGCCGGCCTTCGGACCGTTCGAAGCTCTCTCCAGCCAGAGCTTCTCTCGCAGTCTCTGGGCCTCCGGAAGGCTAAGGCCCAGCTTCTGAGCGACCTCCCGCGTGAATCTTTCCCCTCCGATCGGTATCTGCTTGATGAAGATGATGTCTCCTCCACGCCCGAATACCACCGTCGTAAACCTGCTGCCGACGTCGACGAACACAACCGTACGTTCCCTGTCTTCCTGCCGCCTCTGCCGACGTTCGAAGCCCCTGAAAAGGGCGCACGGTATCGCGTCAATCGCAACGGGACGCAGCCCCGCCTCCTCCACCAAGCTGATGTGCTCTCTTATGCTCTCATCACTCGCGGCGAAGAGGATAAGCTCGTTCCTGGTTTCCTCGCCCTGCCTGACACTCCCGGCGACCATATAGTTGATTGAATCCTTTTCCGGGTCCAGGCCGAAACGCTGCACCGCTTCTTTACGAAGTGCCTTACCAACATTCTCGAATTCCGGCTGGCTCAAACGCAGACTTGTGATTCGAAGCTTGTCATTGGGCAGGGACGAGACCACGCCTCTGCCGCGAAAATATTGCTTTGCCAGCATCTGCCTGATCGCCGAGACGACCGCATCCTTCCTCGCCTGGGGATCGCCGTTTATGCCGGGATCGAGCCTTATCTTGTCCGCGGCAACGACGCTCATATGGCCGCCGCTCAGGGCCAGCTGGATCATCTTGATCGAGCTGTGGCCTATATCCAGGCCTATGGGCAGAACGCTACGTGTTCCAAGATTCCAGCTAATCATTTACGTTTGTCTCTCGTCAGTCTGTTACAGTAACGTATCCCGTCACGGGTTCTACGCTGATCGTTACAGTGTCCCCGGCCGCCCGTACGACTACGTCGCCCCCGTTGTACGGACTCGGACTTCCCAGATAATCGAACCGCACCTGGCAATCCCCGCCGAAGTCAGCCGAACTGATCTCCACTCTCTCGAGACCCTCATCCTGAAGATCCACTACGTAGTCAAATCCCTTCTTGACCGGATGCGAGATCGTCTCCACCTCCCCGTCAACAATCTTAACAATCTTGTAGCTGTCCGTGACGGTATCGAAAACAACCGAAAAGCTCGCGCCTTTGCTGATTGCCAGCGACTTGGCATATTCGAGGTCCGCGGCGATCATGCTGGCCGCGGATCTGACCTGTATCGACGCGGCCGAGCTGATCATAGGAATAGCTGTCATCGCTACCACGGCGAGGATCACCACGACAATCAAAATCTCGATTATCGTGAATCCGCCGCGAAACCAGACCACAGCCGAACCATTTTGCCGACGCAGTCCTTTTCCTGGATGTGTTAAACTAAGTACTCTCACGAGTCCACCCTTCCAACAAAGACGCATCTTCGAGCCCCCACCTCCGTCTCTATTTTCGTCCTCTCGCACAGGTCTCTTAACCAGCGTGTCTGGGCTACTGCCTGCCTGGCTGGTGGATATGCTTTTGCTCGATGGGTTCGGCCGGTCCAGCCGCTAAAGGCCGGCCCGTCCCGCAGCGGTCTTCAGACCCCCGTAGAGGTTATATCAGCCTCATCTTGCAACCGGGCCGATATTAAGTTCAACAAAACTGGCACAACCGTCACAAACCCCCGAGTAAGACAAGCTGGTTTCGCCACGCCGTCTCACGCATCGGATGCAAAACCCGCCAAACCCTCAACTTGAGATTTTTCTCTCCAACAAGCACAAAGGCCGATAAGCAGGCCCTCAAAAGAACCTGCCAACCCAGTCCGCCCGAACCCCGGTAGATTCACCTTCGCCTGATACTCTTATAGAACGCCCCGCCCACCTGTTCCCACTTGACAGCCGTGCCCTCGGCAGACCACACCATAAGCGCGGTTTTACAGGGGGCCGCAGTAATGTCGATGTCGGCGCCGGCCCCGTCCAGCCTCCAATGTACTAATAGGCCCGGCAGCCCATCGACCGGCGGGTAAATGTCGTTCGGATCGAGTGCATTGTTGTATATTCGTATTTCGTCTATAAGCCCTTTGTACAGATACCTCTGGGCCGCGGTCCTCTCGGCTCCGATATTCAGATGGCCGTTGCCTCCGCCCGGACCCACCTCCCAACTGCCGGTGGCACACACTTGACCATCGAGGTATGATGTCATCAGGTTCCCCCGGCGCACGACGGCTATGTGATGCCACGCACCAGTAACGTCGCTTAATTGAATCCCGGTATCCCATGAGGACGGACTGAGGTTGTCCGGATGATGCACAATGAAGTGCTGCGGGCTGCGGGAGCTCAGTTGCAAAGTCCAGTGGTTTATCGAGCCCTGGGGATCGCATTTCGAAAGGATACCCGCCCACGGATTTTGCGCGGCCTCAGGCTTTATCCAAACAGATAGAGTGTAATCCCCGGTCAACTGCAGCGCCGTCGAAGAGTCCGCAGTCTGAGCATAGTCGTCAACGCCGTCAAATTCGAGTGCTCCGCCGCTCTGCCCATCCGAAGGCCCCCAGCTCGGATCGCCA
This sequence comes from uncultured Pirellulales bacterium, assembly GCA_964632005.1. GTDB lineage: Bacteria > Planctomycetota > Phycisphaerae > Sedimentisphaerales > Anaerobacaceae > CAZWAP01. The sequence continues at coordinate 17,283 of CAZWAP010000044.1, forward strand.
TATAACACTGCGTGGTTCGAATTGCCGGAGGAATCGATGGCCAATTCGGCCACGCCATTTGCCGTAAACAGCCCGCCTGTTACCTCCAGCTTGCCCCCTTCGGAGCTCACATAGGCCCATTGTTGCACCACCGCCAGGCCGTTCACCTCGAGCTGCCCCCCGGGCTCTACAATCAGATCACCGCTGACCACCACAGCAGGGAAGTTCTTCACCGCGGTGATAACATTTGAGCCGTTTACTCTCAAGTCTCCATCGACCACGACAGAGCCGCGGATATCAACACCGCCGGGCAATTCCAGGTCCCCCCTGTAGAAACGGACCCCCCCAGGATTTCCCGCCGACGGGTTAAACGTGCCCGCCGGGTGAACCGGGCCAGCCACCTCCGTGGCACCGTAAATCGATGTGCCGAGGTAGTACGTCGGGCTATAATCGCCGACCCCGATACCCGGCCAGCCTACAGGCGCCGCGCCAACACCCTCGTAGCATCGCCCCTCGATACCCGTCCCGCTCACTGTGCCCCTGCTGAACACGTCCCCGTTAATGACCCCAGCCGTATCGACATTCCCGGTGCAATACACGTCCCCGTTGACCGTGATCCGACGGGACATCCTCGCGTCCGAGCCTACCCAGTACGCGATGCAGGGATCGAGTCTCAGCTCCGCTCTCACCGCGCTGCCGCCGACTCGCTCACCTGCCCTGAGCCGGTAGGAACTGCAGTCGATAATGTACGTGCAACGATCCGTCGGGTCCGAGTCATCCCGGCTGACCGTGACGTCATAGTAGTCCTCGCCAGGCGCTATCTGCTGGGTAACGTCACCTCCCCAGTATTCCGAAGAAACCTCCTGTGGACTGATAATCAGGCCTCTGGCGTGTTCAAGACCGGACTCAACCGTATAATCCATATCGGTCCGAAGCTCCATATTGCTTCCGCAGGCCAGCTCAACGTCACTGTCCTTTAGGAAGCTCAGCGAGGCGATGGTGATAACCATCACGATAAACAGCACAACCAGCAGCGCCGCGCCCCTGCTTCCGCGCCCAAATGCACCGGCCGGGTCGCCGCAAAGGCCCCCGAACCTTCTGAAACCGCTCTTATCCGATCTGGAATGATTCTTCTCAATCATCGTCGCTCACGAGGGCATCGCCAGCTTCGTTAAGCAGGTTGGCGGCCCGCCCGCGAACCAGGGCATTTATCTGGTACCGCCTTGGGATGCCATCTTCTGTGAGGTCAAAGAGGATATTGACGAACTCGGTCTGCGGAGGTAAGGCGTCGAAGCTGAATTCCACGTTCGCGCATTCAGAAATCAGGGCTGCCTCCTCCGTGTACATATTGTACATCGTCCACCACCGGCTCGAATACGACCCGATATCGCTGAGTTTGACCACCGGATCCCAACCCCACGAAATGGGAAACCAGCAGAGGTGCAAATGGTCGCCGGCCGATCCCTTCTCGATATAGACCAGCTCGCTGAAATTGATCTGTCCATCCCCATTCTCATCGGCCCGCCAGAGAGCAAACTCGGCCGGCCCGGAGTAGCATACCAGCCTGCTGTGCCGCACCAGCTCCGAAAGCCTCATCGTCGCATATCGAACCTGGGCCTGCTTGCGACTGGTATCGTCCGTGGAATCGACGGCCGAGCTTAATGCGTATGCCAGCGTCGCAACCGCTGTGAGCACCACACTGGAGACGATCAGCGCGACGGTCAGCTCAACCAGAGTGAAACCGCCCCGGCAACGGGGAGATAATCGCCTCGCGACCATATCCGATCCCTTCATCGGCTTACAAGCCGATCAACCCTGGCCATCTCTTTGCCGTCGTAGTACACCTGTACCGTAATCAGAATAAACTGCGGATCCGCAGCACCACTTTCCTGTGGGACATACACGTACTCGCAGCTGGCCTGTCTGCTGAATTTCGCGTATCTTGGGCCGGCAAACTCCGTGCCCGAGGCGTCTCTGACGTGTCCTTCCGTTTCAACGTATCCGTTATACTCGGGCACTATCCGCTCGAACGGCTCCCTGAGAATCTCTTCGACCAGGTCGGCGGCGAGTTTGGCCGCCAGGGTCCTTCTGATGCCCTCGTTCCTGACCGCCGTGCCACTGCTGAACGGCAGCAACACCCCGGCCGCAACGATGCTCAGAACCACCGTCGCCATCATCGCCTCGGCAAGAGAAAACCCCTTTCTATTACCCTTCTTCCAGCTCATCTTGCCAATCCGAGACCCAAGAACCGGCCAATTCAACAACCTGCATTAAAAAGGCCGACCTGCTGTCGGCATTTCCCCCAGCATGGTCAGCCTCGTTTTCTGTTTTCACAGTTTTCGCAAATGTGCGTCTGGGTTCGCCAGGCGGATCCCCTGGCTGGGTAACCCCAGTTTTTACAGATCCGTGTGGGCCATCCCTCCTGCCGTACTTTTGCTATCATCTGGGCGTATCTTGCCGGTGCTCTCATCGTATTCCCAACTCGCTGTGTCGCTCCCCGCTGTCCCCCAAGCCTCAATAGTTCCATTTCCA
>CAZWAP010000045.1:0-1591 GCA_964632005.1 uncultured Pirellulales bacterium
CCCCGGGCAACGGTCACGTCGGCCTGCTGAAGCATTCGAACGATCTGTTCTGGTGAGTGGTTCTTTCGTTTCATTGAGAGCATCCTCCCATCAAAAAGCCATCACTTTCCAGGATACTCTCTAATTCGTACTGGTACAATTTTCGCGGGTCACATCAAAATCCGCTTGGTTGCCGATTACCGCATAGGTTATAATCGTAATAACCGAGTGAATCAAAATAAGGTTGGAGGCACCTCTGATGAGAAAGAAAGTGACATTACTTTTTCTATTCACCGTCCTCATTGGATCCCCTGAAGCGGTAGCAAATAATAGGATTGATGAGTTTGTCTTTGCCAAATTGAAGCGACTCGGGACTCAGCCGGCGGATCTTTGCCCTGACCACGTCTTTATTCGCCGGGTCTATCTGGATGTACTTGGTAGTCTCCCCGATCCCCAGGCGGTTCGCACCTTCTTGCGTGACCCCACTCCTAACAAGCGTGCATTGCTTATTGATGACCTATTGCAGCGGGATGAGTTTGCCGACTATTGGTCTCTGAAGTGGTGCGACATACTGCGTGTTAAGGCAGAGTTTCCTATCAATCTATGGCCTAATGCGGTACAGGCATATCATCGCTGGATTCACGATTGTCTTCGCCAAAATATGCCCTATGATGAATTTGTCCGCGAGCTGTTGACTTCGAGCGGCAGCAATTTTCGTGTGCCGCAGGTCAACTTCTATCGTGCGATTCAGGGCCAAGAACCCTCCTCCATCGCCGCGGCGGTGGCCCTGACCTTTATGGGGGTGCGTTTTGATAAATGGCCACAAAAACGTCGTTCTGGCATGGAGGCCTTCTTCTCACGTGTGGCATACAAGCCGACGGCTGAATGGAAAGAAGAAATCGTTTACCTCGACCCGGCGCCGGCTGAACCTTTGCAGGCAGTTTTTCCTGATGGCAAGGCTGTGCAGATTGAGCCGGGCAAGGACCCTCGCGTGGTTTTTGCCGACTGGTTAATCTCTGCGGATAATCCCTGGTTTGCACGCAATATCGTCAATCGTATCTGGGCGTGGTTATTTGGCCGAGGGATAATCCACGAGCCGGATGACATTCGACCGGATAATCCAGCCGTGTATCCGTCGGTTCTTACCTACCTGGAAAAGGAGCTGGTGAAAGCCGACTACGACTTGCGGCATATTTACCGCTTGATTCTCAATTCTCATACCTACCAGCAGTCCTCGATTCCACGAAGCAACCATCCCAATGCCGAGGCTCTGTTTGCGTGTTATCCGGTGCGCCAGCTGGATGCGGAAGTGTTGCTTGATGCCTTGTGTTGGATCTCCGGAACCGGTGAGGGCTATTCCAGTGCGATTCCGGAGCCTTTCACCTTCATCCCCCAAGATAATCGAACCATCGAACTAGCGGACGGCAGCATCACCAGCCAGTTTCTGGAAATGTTTGGCCGACCGGCACGTGACACCGGTCTGGTATCCGAACGCAATAATCAACCTACGGATGCACAACGGTTGTATCTGCTGAATTCGACACACATACAAAACAAGATTGAACGCAGTGGCAGGTTAAACGGACTGATTAAGATCACCAAGGGTAACCGT
>CAZWAP010000045.1:1691-18740 GCA_964632005.1 uncultured Pirellulales bacterium
CGTTCTGCGCTTTTAAGGCCCAGAGCCAAGTCGGTGATCCAAATATGGATGTGGGGCGGCCCGTCTCATCTGGACACCTTCGATCCCAAGCCGGACGCAGGCTACGATTATTGCGGCCCTTATGACAAACCTATCCCCACCAACGTAGACGGCATACAAATCTGTCAAATGCTACCGCTGCTGGCGCAGCAGGCCGACAAGTATTCCATCATCCGCAGCATGACCCATGGCATTAACGCCCACGAAACAGCGTCTTACATGATGCAGACCGGCCGTAAACCCGGCAGACTGGTCTATCCCTGTGTCGGTGCCGTCGTGTCCCTGTTCAAGGGGTACGAGCATGGATATAAAGGGCTGGTTCCGCCATATATTGTATTAACCCAACCTCAAGGCCGGTTTTCCGAGGCGGGTTTCTTAGGACCACGATACAAACCGTTCGCCACCGGTGGTGATCCTAATCGGACTCCCTTCGCCGTGGAAGGGATTGTCGCAAAAGGGATTTCCGATCAGCGCCAGCGCAACCGTCGAGAGCTGCTCCATTCACTTGACTCCTTGGGCAAGGCCATGCCCGATAATCCGCATTTCAAGCTATTGGACCGCTGTGAAGAAAAGGCCTACGATTTGATGTTCGGTGATGCCAGGAAACTGTTCGACCTATCGGACGAACACGACGAAATTAGGGACCGCTATGGCCGTAACACATTTGGCCAATCCTGTCTGATGGCGCGCCGGTTAGTTGAACACGGTGTGCCATACGTCACTATCAACTACAAGGGTTGGGACACCCATAAGCAGCACTTCGAAACTATGCGCCAGAAGCTGCCAGAAATGGATGCCGGCATGGCTACTCTGCTGTCGGATTTGGCCGACCGTGGCCTGCTCGAGACCACGATTTTATGGTGGGGCGGCGAGTTCGGGCGTACCCCAAAGATCCAATGGGCCCCACCTTGGAACGGCGGTCGAGGGCACTACGGCAAGTGCTTCTGTGCTGTTGTTGCCGGCGGAGGATTCAAAGGAGGCCATGTGGTCGGGGCCTCGAATGAAAATGGAACAGAAGTGGCCGAACGTCCGGTGTACCCACAAAACCTGATTGGTAGCATATACGAATTGCTCGGCATCGACCCCGATGGCCCACTGCCCAACCCGCGGGGACTGGAGGTTCAGGTCATGCCCGCATCTGAGCAAGGTTGTGGTCGTCTCAGAGAAATTATGTAGGTGGATTCCCGCGAAGTGGGGTCCCTCTAAGGAGCTAAACCATGCTACAAAGGCACAGACTGCTAATATTGGTGGCGATAGGTCTGTCTGTTGCGACCGCGTGGGGTCAGCCGAGTGCCAGAGAACCACATATCGGCTATCTCTACCCGGCCGGCGGGCAGCAAGGCTCGGTTATTCAGATCATCGCTGGTGGCCAGTACCTTGGAGGCGCCACCGACGTGTATGTCTCCGGTAAAGGTGTGCACGCTTCGGTGCTTAAGCACATAAGACCTCTCAAAAATCTGCAAAGCCAACAGCGTCAATTACTTCAAAGACGCTTGAAAGAAGTGCGTGATAAGCGGCTGAGCGAATTGGGTATTATCCCCCAGTTACCGGAGAAAGATTACTCCAAAAAGGGGCAGGTTGAATCAAAGACCCCGAAGAGAAACCCCACTTCGCTGGAACCAAAAAAAAATGATGCAAAGACCGAAGAAGTGAAGCTGCCGGAACATCCGCTATTGTACGAGTTGGATAATAAAAGTCTTCGAGAATTGGCGCATATCAGCAGCATTCTGTTCTTTCCGAGAAATAAGCTACAGCTCAATCGGCAGCTTGCCGAAATGGTGCTAATTGAAATCACCATTGATCCCGATGCGGCGCCTGGCAATCGGGAACTCCGAATCGCAACCAAGACCGGCCTGACCAACCCCTTGATCTTCCAGGTGGGACTTTTGCCGGAAATCCGCGAATTAGAACCCAACAACCGCCAAGCTTACCCTGAACTACCCAACATACCAAGAAGCCTATCAAAGAAGCTGCCGAAGGAAAAGCCTGTTGAACTGCCCGTGCTGTTGAACGGACAGATTATGCCAGGAGACATCGACCGTTTCCGCTTCCGCGCGCGGAAGGGACAACAGCTCGTGATAGAGGCACAGGCCCGAAGCCTTATCCCGTATTTAGCCGATGCTGTTCCCGGCTGGTTTCAGGCCACGCTGGCCCTTTATGATGCCGCGGGCAACGAATTGGCATTTGCCGACGATTACCGTTTCAATCCCGACCCGGTCCTATTCTACCGGGTTTGCGAAGACGGCGAGTACGAGCTCGAAATCCGCGATGCCCTCTATCGCGGACGTGAGGATTTCGTCTACCGCATTGCCGTGAGCGAACAACCCTTTATCACGCAGATGTTCCCCCTGGGCGGTAGAGTAGGCGCTAAAACCGTCGCCTCAGTTTCCGGCTGGAACCTGCCCAGTACCCGATTACCATTGGATACTCGACCTGGTGACGACTGCATCAGATGGACAGCCTTCCATAAAGGACAACTACTTTCTAATTCCGTTCCATATGCCGTGGACACGCTGCCTGAGTGCGAAGAAAAAGAATTCGACGACACTGTAGAGGATGCACAGCGAATCGACCTGCCTAAGATAATCAATGGACGCATCGAGAAGCCAGGTGACATTGATGTATTCCAATTCCAGGGACATGCCGGTGATGAAGTAGTCGCCGAAGTTTTTGCTCGCCGGTTGAATTCTCCGCTGGACTCGCTCCTTCGGCTGACCGATGCATCAGGTAACGTACTGGAGTGGAACGACGATTACGTGATTAAGGATGGTTATCTGCACAAGGACATAGTGGGATTGATTACGCACCATGCCGACTCGTATTTGCTGGCTGAGTTGCCGAAGAATGGAACTTACTATGTGCATCTGGCTGATGCGCAGCATCACGGAGGCGAAGCGTACAGCTACCGCCTGCGCATCGCCCCTAAAAGAGGCGATTTTGCGCTCCGCGTGACACCTTCCAGCATCAGCATGCGAGCTGGCCAGACCGCTGCGATCTGCGTACACGCATTGAGGAAAGATGGATTCAACGGCGAGATTGAAGTGGTATTGAAAGAGCGCAGCACTGGTTTCGAGCTCGACGGCGGACGAATCCCCGCTGGACGCGACCGCATCCGCATGACACTGACGGCACCAGTCAAAGCTCCCGAGCAGCCTGTCGTCTTACATCTGCAAGGCCGTGCCCGGATTGGCGGACAAATAGTCAATCATCCAGTCGTGCCTGCAGATGATGTGATGCAGGCATTTCTCTACCGACACCTGGTACCGGCACAGCAGCTCCTGGTCGCTGTGCAGAGAACCAGATGGGGGACACTTCCTGTTGAACTGGCTGGCGACAGTCCCGTCCGCATCCCCGCGGGCGGCTCTGCCCAGCTGCGCTTAAAAACCCGAAAACGTGCAAATTTGAAGGCAATTATACTTCAGCTCAATGAACCTCCTGATGGCCTAACCCTTCACGATGTGCACATTGTGCCTGAAGGCTTGGCACTAACGCTAAAGGCAGATAAGGATGTCCTGCATAGCGGTTTCATTGACAATCTAATTATCGAGGCCTTTAGGGAATTTACGCCCAAACAGGGCTCCAGCAAACCGGCGTCCCAGCAAAAGGGCAAATCGGCGCCTAACAGACGCACCTCGATGGGTATCCTTCCAGCCATCACTATTGAAATCGTGAAAGGTTCCGGGCCCGGTTCTTGAGAGGATTATCTTGTTCAAAACAAGATAGTCCTCTACGGGAACCTACTCCGCTCATCTCAACGCCCTTGTCATACGTATTTTGAACACCCATGCATTCTCCTGGCGTATATCTTTCGGCGGAGCAATCTTTAATCCACGGTCGGTTAGCAGCCAGGCGACTTTTGCACTCGATCCAAGCAGTGTGACCGACTCGACTTCATCAGCACTGAAGCTCCTAAGTAGAGGCTGTCAAGGGGCGCTTAAAAAGAATTAAGCAGACAGATCGAGTTATGCGAAGATTTCCCGGAGCACGTGGTCTGCCAGTGGATCGGAAACAGCAGGCTCGTTGCAAGAAAACACTACTTGCAGGTTACCGACGCGCACTTCGAGAGAGCGGTGCGAGGGTCGTTTTTGCAGGCGGCGCAAAATGCGGCGCAGCAGATGTCGGAAATGCTTCGAAATACGTCGAATCTCATTCGGGAACCGGCGAAATTCGACGGAAATCAACGTATTTCGATACAATGCGAAGCAAAAGTGGGCGATAGAGGACTCGAACCTCTGACCTCACGGGTGTGATCCGTGCGCTCTAGCCAACTGAGCTAATCGCCCGTACCACAGCGATTTGAATCACAACTCGGGCCGCTTGTCAAGAGCCGACCGGTAATTCTTTGGGGCATCCAGGGAAGATTGCTTTCTTGCTCGGCATCCTCTCCCAGGTTATTGGAGAGTATTATTTGGCAGCAAAACGCAACAGGTGTGTTTGGCCTGCGCAGGGCAGTGTCCAGCCGGAGCAAAATAATGGGTCGACCCTCCTGGCCCGCTGTTCGGGGAATATAGACCCAGAGGGTGATATGTCCAGCCTGATGTCGCAGCAAGAAAGAATCTGCTGACATACGGTAATATCAGATCAGAGTAAGCCTCCAGGCACAGGTAAGTTCCTGGAGGACAGGCAGCCGGCCGGTATGCCCCGGCCGGCGGTATTCAGGAGGATGGGAAAATGAAGAGACTTATCTTCACTGTCGTTGACCCTCGGTACTCCCCAATCGGGGCAGGCTCTGATAGTACTTGAGCCCGGGTATTCCGCCGAGACTTACGCCCGATACTCGCTGGTTACAACGCACACGTACTCGATGGTTTTTGATAACGCAAACAACCTCTACCTGGTACAGCCTTATGATGATAAATAAGGTTTGGCGTGTTTCGCCTGATGGGACAAGAGGGGCGTTGGCTACTATTGCTGAGACAGCCAGGGGTCTCGATTGGACAGGGGGAACCACCTATAGCAACTTCTTTTACGTCATTGCCAACACGTCGCTGGTCAGAGTTGCCCTGGACCGTTCAAAATTCCCCTTGGCTGCAGGGTTTCCCGCAGCTACGGAGGTGGCTGTCGACCGGACCGACAATTATGGCCGGTTAATGTACGTGGCCACGAAGTTCGGCTATTCGGCACCGGCGAAAAGCGGCATCTTCGCCTTGAGTACTAACGGTACTGCGACCCGTTTTGCCAACGGGCCTCGGCGGTTTAGCTCTGCTGAGGAGAAATCGGACGGGATAAGGCACAAAGCGACGTACAACGTCGCTGCGTTGGGGGCTGTTTTTCTGGTGTGGTTGACCTTTGTCTTTGGTCTGTGTCCCGGCCGAGGGGCCGGGGCCGCGCCGGGTCTCTAAGTCCTCGCGCTTCGCGCTTGCATAGAGAGTACACACCGGCTAACATAGGGCATCCAGGGCCTGTCTGAACGGAGCAGAATATGAAGCAAGAATGCCCGCAAGTCAGCATCGTCGCTCCCCTGCTTGATGAGCAGGATAACATCCGCCCGCTCTACGAGCAGATCACTGAAACCTTAGCGGGGAAGTACGAGTACGAAATCATCTTCGTCGACGACGGCAGCACCGACGAGAGCTTCAAGATACTTACCGAACTACACAAAACCGATGCCAGAGTTCGCGTGATTCGCTTTCGCAAGAACTTCGGCCAGACTGCCGCCCTCAGCGCCGGGTTTGCCCACGCCCGCGGCGAGATAATCATCGCCATTGATGCCGACCTGCAAAACGACCCGGCTGACATACCGCGAATGATCGAAAAACTCCACGAGGGATTCGACGTGGTCAGCGGCTGGCGAAAAAAGAGGCAGGACCACCTCTTCACAAGGCTCATCCCATCAAAGATCGCCAACTGGTTGATCTCCCGGATCACCGGCGTCAAGCTCCACGACTACGGCTGCACGCTGAAGGCCTATCGCAAGGAGGTCCTCCGTCAGACGAAGCTCTACGGTGAAATGCACCGATTCATACCTGCCCTGGCAAACTGGAGCGGGGCCAGAATCACCGAGATGGTCGTCAATCATCGCCCGCGGACCGCGGGAGCGCCGAAGTACGGACTGGCCCGAACCTGGAAGGTCTTGCTCGATTTGATAACCGTCAAGTTCCTCGGTTCGTACTCCACCAAGCCCATCTATATCTTCGGCGGCCTGGGCATATTGAGCACATTAGGCGCGACCGCCCTTGGCCTGACGGTGATCTACCAGAAGCTCGCAACCGGCACGGATATGAGCGGAAATCCCCTGTTGATCCTTACGGCCGTGCTCATCATCGCGACTATACAGTTCATACTGATGGGCCTGCTCGCCGAGCTCCTGGTGCGAACCTACCACGAATCGCAGAACCGCCCGACGTACGTCATCAGGCAAATTCTCGAACCAAGCCGGGAAAAGGCAAGCTCCGATGAGTAAACCCCGCCGAAAAATCAGGTCCCCGAGAAGGCACGCACGGCAGCAACCCAAAGCGAAGACGGCGAGGTTCAAGATACCCCGGTCGGCTCTGGTAGCCGTCGTCGTGGTTGTCCTGGCGGGCGTCCCGTTCGCCTTGGGCAAGTACTTCGAGTTCAGCTCACCCTGCGCGTTTGACGGCGGGGCATACGTGTACTCGGCGGCCCACATCCTCGCAGGCGCCGAAATCGGCGTCGAGGAAAAGCCCAGCGCGCAGTTAGGTACTCTTCTGCTGAACATACTGGCCGTCCGGATGTTCGGCTTCAACGATTTCGGCCCGAAGGTGGTCCAGATGCTGCTCCAGGCCGGCGCATTAGTGCTTATGTTCATAGCCTTGAAGCGGCTTTTCGGTACGTTAGCGGCGTCCGTGGGCGTCATCGTCGCGTCGGTGTATCTGTCGGCGCCGCTGATCGCCAAGTACGGCAACGTCAAGGAGCAGTTTATGATCGCCTTTATGGTCGGCGGCGCGAGCTGCTTCGTACTGTACGAGCTCAAGGGCAGGTGGCCTCTTGCGGTCCTGGCCGGTGCGCTGGCCGGCTGGGCGCCGTTGTTCAAGCCGACCGGAACCTCGGTCGTCGGGGCTATAGGGCTGTTCGTGCTCGCCCAACCGATCTTAAAACACAAGAGCCTCAAGCAGACCGGCCGTGACATCCTATTGCTGCTGGCCGGCCTGATCGCTGCGATGGCACCGCTATACGTCTGGATCCTCGCCTGGGACGTGCAACTGCCTCTGCCCTACGCGTTTGTCTGGCAGACGCTGGCGAGGTTCGTTCCTTCCGGCTCGGAAACCGTTCAGGCGGCTTCGGACTATATCGGCGGCAGCCGCAAACTCGTGCCGTTCTCGGAACAGTGGCCCAGGGTCCTGCGCTACTATGCTCTGCTGATACTGCCGATAGCTCTGGCCGCCGGCGCGATTATCGCAAGGCTCGTGCGGGCGATTCGGCGGGCAGTCTCGTCGAAGAAAGCCGAGGCCAGGAGTTACGATCGCTTCGTGCCGCTATTTGCCGTCTGGTGGGTACTGGATATGGCCTTCGTCTGGATAAGCCCGCGTTCATACGAACAGTACTACTTGCCGCTCAACGCCTCGGCCGCGATGCTGGGCGGATACCTCGTCGCACTATACCACGACAAAATAAAGGCTGCCGGCTTTCAGCCGAAACTCCTCGCCGTCGGTGCGCTGGGTCTTCTGGCGATGATAGTTATGTCGTGGCACATATTCTTCGGGATACAAAAAAGCCCTCACAGTGGCGTAGTTTACCGCGATTCCGCCGGCAATCCGACCAGACGAAGAGGCTACCTCCAGAAATACCGCGAGGTCGCCCAGCGCCGCAGGTACAATCTGAAAGGGCCGTGGGAACAGGTCGGTGAATACATCCGCAGCCACTCTGCCCCGACTGACAAGATCTACGTCTGGGGCTGGTACCCCGGAATATACGTAAAGGCCCAGCGATTTAGTTCTGCTTCAAGGGCCTTCAGTATGCCGCGTCCAGCCCCGCCCGTGATGGGGCAGCTCGTTAAGCAACTGATCGAGGAGTTTCGGCAGGAAATGCCCAAGTTTATCGTCGATACCCGAAAACGGCACATACCCGTCGAAAGGCCCCCATATGAACTGTGGCCGATAGTGATACCGCCCGTTCTCGGCGTTTCCAAACCCAGATTCCTGCGCACCGACCCTGCCGAAATCGAGACATACAACAAAGAATGGAGAGAAGTTTTAGCCGGCTTCGACGAGGACGAAGCCTTGCGATATGATAAGCTAAAGCCCCTTAGAGAACTCGTTATGAATGAGTACGTGATAGTCAGAATGTTCGGCCCGCACGTCTTATTCAAACTTAAGCAGAGCACTACAACACAGGAACCATGACCATTCCAGCAGGGACGAACTCGCTTGTGTTTTCTGCTGGAAAGTGCAGACCACAACCTGAAGTCCACCAGAGACGTATCCGCCAAGCACAAAGGCTATGAACACCCCCAGAAGCAAAAAAACCAGGTTGCCAGCTCGCAGGCGCCCGCGCCGGAAGAGGCAGCCTGAACCACTGAAGACCCTCGACCTCGAGGAGTGCCGAACGCGAGAAAAGCACTTTGAGATTCTTGCGATCATCGCCCTTTTCGCGTTCGGCGTATACCACTCGGTCCTATACTTCGGGCACACCGTTGTGCCCATCTCCGACTTCCCCGACCTTTACCGGGTTGGCCGGGACATACTCTCGCTCAGGCTCCCGGCACGATTCAAGCAGGCCCCCGTGTTGGGAATGTTGCAGGTAGGCTGTTCGTATATCGTTGGAGGTCCCGACCCGAATCTCAAGGCCGGCTGGCTCCTCAATGCCTTGCTTCATCCCTTCAACGCCGTCTTGCTCTACCTGGTTGCAAAACAAATCCTCGGCAAATCGGGCCTGTGGCTGGCACTGCTGGCGATCCTCAATCCCTGGATCATCTACCTGCTGACCGAGCCCATTGTCGAAACCACGTACCTGTTCTTCATACTGCTGACCTTATACTTTATGTTCCGACGCTCAGCGTGGTGCTATCTGTTCGCCTCCATCACGAGCATGGTCCGCTACGAGGGCGCAGCCCTGATTCTCGCTGCTTTTGTCCTGGATGTAGTACACGCGGGGAATAACCGCCAGAGGCTTAAGGCCCTCGGGTTTTCGGCCCTGGCTGCTGTGCCGTTAGGCTTGTGGATGCTCGGGACGATCCTGACCTGGCAACCAGGAAGCAGTCACTACCTGAATGTGTTTTCGAAGTCGTATAAGAAGGCTTTTGGGGCATCCGCGCAGAATAGAACCGGCCTGCTGCTCCACCTGAACCTGCTCTGGCACGTAGGATTCAGGCCTCTGCTCGCACCCGTAACAGAACTTAAGGGCATGTTAAGGCTCACTACTCCCACCGCCGCTCAAGTCCGCTCTGTCCAGGCCTTCTACACCGTCTCAAAACTGCTCGCTCTCGCCGGCACGATCTGCGGTGCACTCAGCGGGCTGGCCAAACGCAACTGGAAGATTGTCGCCCTGCTGATATTTTTCGTGCCGTACTTCATACTTCACGCCTTCTATCCGTACCCGCTGCAGAGATTTCACGCCACCATCTTCTGGATCGCGTTATTGCTGTGCTGGTTTGGACTGCTGCAGGTATGGAACCTGTTGGACGCCGGCCGGCGCGTGCCGAGAGCCGTCTGCCTGTTCTTGCAGGCCGCTGTGCTGGTCGTGGCACTCGGCTGGCTTGTGACGCTGTGGCCGTATATGTCCAAGATATCCCCGGTCAGTCCACCTTCGAGGTCAGTGCCGTATGTCGCAATCGCTTTGGCCGGTGTGCTCGCGGCAGGCCGACTCTATGTTTATCGGCTCAGGCACCTGCTACGCGAGCTTTCGACCGTGGCAGTGCTATCGTTGATGATCGTCTCGAATCAGTTCAGGCTCGTCCCACTGGTTAACGATGGTCAGAGAGACGCGGAATTCAAGCTGCTGGCTGAGTGGTACACCGACTACGCTGAGAATACAGACTCACCCGAAAAGATGGGCGTTTATATGGCACCAATTGTTGGAATGTTTGCGCCTGAGTACGCCGAGTACATCGTCCGCCTCCCAGCAGCCGACAGTCCTGAGGCGTTTGTCAAGGCCTGCCGTGCCGAGAATATCACGTTCGTGGTCTGGGCCACCAGAGAGGGCCTCGGACAACACCATACCGGCTACAAACAACTGGGACTGGATAAGAACATTGCGGTCCTGCGCAACGGCAAGAGCGTCGGCCCCTATGAATTCGTCAAGCAGCTCCGCGCGAAGAGAGGCTATGTTAACATCTACCGTCTGAGGAAGGCCGATCCTACAAAGCCTTCAGACTAAACGGAACCCATTGTCTCCGCTCTGGAAGGAATATGAACATCGTTATGCTCAACTGCGAGTTTCCACCTATAGGCGGCGGTGCCGGCAATGCGAATCTCCATCTGCTCAGAGAGTTGTCCGGCAAGGACGGCCTGAAGGTCGACGTTTTGACCTCGGGGCCGAACCCGGGCTTGTCGTCTGAACAGTTCTCCGCAAATATCACTATCTACAAAGTAGGTTTGCACAAGAGAGACCTCCACTTCTGGCGGAGAACCGAGGTGGTCGAATGGCTCATCAAGGCCCGCGACCAGTATCGCAAACTGCTGGTGCAAAACAACTATGACCTGGCCCACGCATTCTTCGGCTTTCCGACCGCCTATCTGTGCCTGTCAACCGCTTCGAGGCTTCCATACATCATCTCCCTTCGCGGCTCAGACGTCCCGGGCAAACACGTAAGGCTCCAGCTCGATTACAAGATTCTCGGCCCGCTCTTCAAGCGTATCTGGAAAAATGCGACGGCCCTGGTTGCCTGCAGCGAAGGGCTCAAGGCCCGCGCCGTAACGTTTATGCCCGGGCTTTCGATCGAGGTTATCCCCAACGGCGTGGACCTCGAGCTTTTCAGCCCCGACCCAACACCCGAAAAACCCGATACTCTCAGATTGCTTACCGTCGGACGGCTCTCGCCGACCAAACGCGTCGAGATGCTGATAGACGCCGTCGAGATGCTACAAAAGCAGGGCGTCAAGGTGCAGCTAACCATAGCGGGCAGCGGAGCCCTGGAGAGGCGGCTAAGGCAGACTGTCACCAGGAAGAACTTGGCAGACGTTGTCAGGATGGCCGGCCGGGTCGAGCCGGAAAAAATGCCCCGCCTCTACCGGCAAAACGATATTTTCGTCAGCGCCACGATGCAGGAGGGAATGAGCAACGCGATGCTCGAAGCGATGGCCTCGGGCCTGCCCATAGTTACGACGGCCTGCGAAGGACTGGATGAGCTCATCAGTGATAACGGAATCATCGTCCGCGGTAATGGCCCACAGACGCTCGCACAAGCCGTCAGGGCTCTCTACGATGATTGGCCGACGCTCGATAGAATGTCGAAAGCCGCGAGAGAACACGCCCACAATTTCAGCTGGAAAAACGTCGCCCAAAAATACCTGAACCTCTACGAAAAAGTCCGCAACGAGACAAACAAGAGCTGATGCCGTGAACCCTAAAGCCGATACAATCAAGGTATGCTTCATTGCTCCGAAAGCCTACCCGCTGTTCAACCATGGTGTCAAAGCCCTTTTCGGCGGAGCCGAGATGGATCTGCATATCCTTGCAACAGAACTGGCCAAGGATAACAAGTTCGCCGTAAGTTTCGTCACAGCAGATTATGGTCAGCGCCCTGTCGAGGAGATCAACCACGTTAGAATCATCAAGAGCCTGGATTTTAAGAAGAACATCTTTGATGGGGCAATCAAGGTTTGGCGGGCCCTGAGAAAAGCTGAGGCGCAGATTTACTTCCAGGAAGCAGCATCCTGGGGGACGTTTTTGGTTGCGCTGTTCTGCAAGCTGAACAAGAGGGCCTTTGTCTACCGCACGGCCAGCCTCAGGGAATGCAACGGCACATATATGAAAGAAAACCTTCTCGCCGGCAAGGCGTTCCGCTGGTCATTGAGAAATGCCGCGTGCGTGATCGTCCAAAATCAAGCCGGCAGCGATGCGATCTTAGAGACGCTCGGTATCAGAACAGAAGTCATCTCGGGCGCACACCATCTTCCGCCCCTCTCCCACCAGAAAAGGGACACCATCCTCTGGGTTGCCCGAAGCGCCAAAGTGAAAAGGCCGGAGCTTTTCATCAAGCTCGCACAAGAGATGCCGGAGGAACACTTCACGATGGTCTGTCGGCGCGCCACAGGCGACCAAGACTACGAAAAACTGCTCGAACAGGCTAAGGCTGTCAGGAATCTGGTATTCATAGAACGCGCTGAATTTGACGAAATAGACCGCTACTTCTCAAGAGCGAAAGTCTTTGTCTGCACCAGCAGAGCAGAAGGGTTTCCGAATACGTATATTGAGGCGTGCAAACACGGCACACCCATTCTGTCACTATGCGTAAATCCAGATGATTTCATCACCAAATACAGGTGCGGACTATGCGCTGGAGACGACTGGCGCAGATTTGTCTCAGGTCTTAAGCAAATGTTGAACCCCGGGCAGGCGGAAGAGTACGGCAAAAACGCCCGCCGGTACGCTGAGCAAAACCACGACATTACGGTAATCATTGAGAAGTATAAGACTTTATTTGACCAATTTGGAAGGATCCAATTCGGGAAAAGGGGTTCGCTGCGCAGGTACTCGGGACCATCGACCGCACCGTGAATATGCTGTTCTAAGGTCCGTTATATGGTGGAATGCTTATGAGGATACTGCATGTAATAGGAAGCTTGGGCTGTGGGGGGGCCCAAGTGGTTCTTAAGAATATTGTCGAGAACATGGATAGCGAAGAAGTGAGCTCCTACGTATATCCCTTGCGGCCCGGAAACGTGCTCATCCCGATCGAGGGGGAGGTAATAACAGGCCCACGACGTAATTATGACCCGCGCAAGTTTTTCACCATTCTGAAGTTGTGTAAAAAACACAAGATAGATATTTTGGTAGCCCACCTGACAAAGCCGATCATGGGATGTTTGCTCGCAAGCTTTCTTCGCAAGTGCAAACTTATCGTATACGAGCATGGCCCAGTTTTTGAGAAGGGACTGCAATACACTCTTTACAGGCTCGTCCTAAGACTCCTCTGGCGGCGAGTGGCGGTATTTGTTGCCGTGTCCAAGTATATGTCTGATTATCTTGTAGAAAAAATCGGAATCGCGCCAGAACGAATCAGAGTTATTCCCAACGCCGTCCAGTTCGCTGTTTTTGACCCTCAACGCACATCACGTAAGCTAATCAGAAAACAGCTTGGAGTTTCGGATAACAACATCGCCCTGGGATTTGTCGGCCGCCTCAACCAGATAAAAGGGCCGGACCTCCTAATAAAGGCTACCGCCCTGCTTTTGGAACAGACTGCTCGCTACGTTGCCGTGTTCGCAGGGGACGGGCCGCAACGGAAATCTCTTGAAAGACTCGCGCGGCAGCTTAACGTCCACGAGCGAGTTAGATTTCTCGGTTTCCGGGACGACGTTGCGCAGGTAATGGCGGCGTTTGATATTGGCATCGTGCCCTCGCGTCAGGAATCATTCGGGATCGTCTGTCTGGAGCTTATGAGGATGAACGTCCCCGTTATATCCTCGGGCGCGGGCGGAATGGCCGAGTATATCACTGACGGCCAGACAGGCTTGATCTTGAGGGAGAATACGCCCAGCGAGATTTGCCGGTGTGTCGAGCGGATAGTAAATGACCAGCATTTGCGCCGACGTTTGATTGAAGCTGGCCGCAGGCTGGTGGAACAATTCAGCGTAGAACAATACGTAAAAACGACGCAGGCAGTATACGAAGAAGTCTTGCAGAAAAACCCCTGAGACAGAAACTGTTCATGCATGCGGCCGCCTCTTGACAAGGGTCGCCTTGCAGTACCAGTGTGAGGTTTCGTTAAAACCAATGGCGAGCACGGATAAAGTAACATTCAACATAAGAGCCCACGATAGAGTCGTACGCAGGTATGAGAAAATCCATGATGAGATATTTAACGATATCGAACAGGATCGTTTACGTAATGCTCTTGAAGAAGCAGTCAAAGCCATCAGATCCGGCAAAACGGATTTGCGAGCCCTGGACGTGGGCTGTGGGTCAGGTAACGTTACACGACACCTTATCGACCTGGGCCTCTACACGGTCTCCGGCGATGTCTCGCGCAAGTTTCTCGAGCTAATAGAACTGAAATTCTCAGGCACGGGACTCTGTAGAAGCCTTGAACTCAATGGGCGAGATTTGACAAATATTGACGACTCCACATTTGATCTCGTGGCCGCATATTCCGTTCTGCACCACGTCCCCGATTACCTGCATCTGGTGAAGGAAATGTGCCGGGTTTTGAAACGCGGTGGAGTCATCTACCTGGACCATGAGGCGAATGAAAGTCGTTATAGCAGACCCAGGGAGTATGTTGAGTTCCTAAAGGCTGCGACGAGCAAGAGCGCTATGGTGCGAAAATACCTGCGCCTGTTGTTCAGCTTTCAATTCTATGTCAACTTAGCCAGGAAGCGAGTCAATCCCAGGTATGCGAGCGAGGGTGATATTCACGTGTGGCCAGACGACCGTATTGAGTGGCACAAGATCGAGAGATTGTTGGCTGCAGCTGATTTTGAAATCATTATCAAGAGAGACTACTTGGCATACAGAAGCTCTTACCGAAAAGAGATTTACCATTTGTACAAGGACAAGTGTACCGACACTGCAGTTCTAATTGCGAGAAAGCAACAGCATCGCTCCTAAATCGGGTGGCTGCATGAAAGGTTCAGCGAGCATGAAAAACAAGATCAAAGCCTTCTTCGACGAAGCGGCTATTAACCGAAGTGAAAGGATGGCCCGCAACCTCATTGTCGAGTATGAGCAAATTGTGCGCTCACAAATGGTTATCTCGATGGTCGACGCAAAACCAGGCGAGCTGATTCTCGATGCGGGCTGTGGAAACGGAAGGGACTTGATTGAGCTGGCCCCGAGAAGGTGCAAGTGCATAGGTGTTGACTTTTCCCCGAATATGATAGAAGAGGCCCGGAAGGAACTGTCGAAACACAACCTATGCGGAGTTGAACTGGAAGTCGGCGATCTCACAAATCTAAGATTCCCCGACGGGACTTTCGATAAAGTCTACGCCAGCGAAGTGCTTGAACACATCCCCGACTACCACAAGGCAATTTCGGAAATGGGGAGAATTCTCAAGCCCGGAGGTTGTCTCGTGATTACAGTGCCCAATAAACACAGCCTGTATGGCTTCGAACGCTACATTATCCGCAAGATTCTCAGGCTCGGGCCGCGTCATCCGTACGACAAATGGAAGACGCATAAGGAGCTGGCGTTTGCTCTCGAGAACAACGGATTCGAGATCGTCCAGTCGGCAGGCATATGTTACATACCGGGGGCTCTCATATCGTACCGTTTGCCTAATGTTTTGAAAAAGCTCCTAATCGCCGTAGTTCGCAGGTTGGAGCCGTGGCTTAGCAAAACATTCCCCAAAAGCGGCTATTGCCTCGCCATAAAGGCCATAAAGAAGTAGCCACCCGACTATTCCCAAAGCAATTTTCTGAGCCTTACCCTGAAGTAGATCTCGAACACTACGGCTTGGCAGAAATACCCTATTGTCGTCGCTACAGCGGCGCCGAGTGCGCCGATAATAGGCACCAGGAGTATGTCTAAAGCCACATTTAGCAAAACTTGAAAAACGTTAACGGTTTGGTGAAACCTGTATCGCTTGAGGCAATTAAGAACAGGGATGTAAAACACGGTGTAAAGCATCGCCAAGGAGCCTACGAGTAAGATTCTCAGGACCCCTACCGAATTCCTGTAATCCGGCCCGAAAAGGTTAAGAATCTGGGGCGCAAGAAGAAAGATCACGCCTATGCAGATAAGGCCGATCAAGAATATCCTCGGCCTCTTCTTAAAGAGGTAATTTTTCATCTTAGTGCTGTCGCCAACGTGCCGACTGACAAAAGGCAAAAAATAAGAGTTCAGGGTCAACGACAGCATGACAACCCCCTTGAAGATTTGATATGCCAAGTTGTATGTGCCAATTTCGGCCATCGAAGTAAACAATCTAAGAACGAGGTTATCGCCCCAGTTCACGAAGTAAATCGCCATCCCGCCGAGGACTATCCACTTGGAAAAGTTAAAAGTGTCCCTAAGACACTGTCTGTCAAAAGCGAAAGGGAGTATTTGGTTGAAATCAATACTCGTGAGGGATATTACCAAAACCGGAAGTGCTGACAGAAAATAGGCAAAAAAGACCGTTCTCAGGTTGGTTCTCTGGGTCAAGTAGAACACGAGAATAAAGCCCAAAGTCAGACTACCGAAAACCAGTTCTACAGCTGACTTCTTTATCCTCTGATTCAGCGCCATGAACAGGTTGCACACAAAAGTATTGATTGCCACTCCAACAAAAGCCAGAAGCACAAAGAGCAAGTCCCAGGCGCTGATCTTTGCAAAAGCCATGATATACTTGCTTAATGGAAGTATTATGCATAGCAACAAGCAGAAGGTGGCAACCAAGAATACGCATTGTGTGGTGAACGCTTTGTTTATCTTCCCAGTTCGCGTTTTTTCCTGATTAGCAAACACGATAAAAGGTGCCTGACCTGAAGAGATCAGGAGCGAGGTAAAAAAGAACACTATCATCTTGGCCAGTGCAAACCTTCCAAACGCGTCCGCTGAGAACACTTTTGCAACAATCAGCGGCACAAGTATCCCCACTCCCAACGCCACAGCCTGCAACGACGTAAAGGCAATCAGCGTCCTGCCCTGGCCAAGCTCTCGTCTTATCTTTTGCCATACAACCATACAGCTATCAGGATACCACAACTTCCCGACCCGTCCAACCGCCGCCCTCCGTTTCACCGGCGGAAAAGCACCCCAGGTTCCCCGAAACCCTGTCCAGTTCCATGCTCCGGCTCATCCTAAGCCCACTGGAGCATCTCTTCGACACAATTAAGGTACTAAGATGCAAGGAAAACGGCGGCTGGCGTAACTTTGTTTCCGTAAATCGGGTATGGCCAGCGTCTGCCGGAGCGAAGGCGAGCGTAGCGAGCCGGAGCGACAGCACACGCGAAAAACGCTTGAAAA
>CAZWAP010000046.1:0-18160 GCA_964632005.1 uncultured Pirellulales bacterium
CCACTACAGCCAGACCTCGGCGTCGTAGCGGAGCATAATGAGGTTGTCCTTGATGCGATCGGGTCGGATTGTGGGCTTTTGGCCGAGCAATTCCTGCAATATCCATTTGGGAAAGTCGGCACCGGCCTTTATCGAGAGGGGCACCCCGCCGCCGAATCGCGGGTTGATTTCGATGAACTTGACCCTGTCATCGGGTGTGAGGAATAGCTGGAGGGTTATGACGCCCGGCCCGGCGCCGAGGGTCTGGACGAGCCTGGCAGCTTCTCTGATGATGTGGGGGTTTTTGACGACCTGGCCCTTGCTGACCTCGCCGGCCCTTACCTCGATGCGCTTTCGAGGTACGACACACCGTACGTTCATTGCGAGGTCGACGTAGACGTCGCAGGTATGCTCGTCGCCCTGGACGTATTCCTGGCAGATTGCGTTAGGGATCCTCTTGACGTAGAAGGCCAGCTCGGCGCGATTCGTGACGATTGTATTGCCCCTGCTGGCGTATCCGTCCCAGGGTTTTAGAAAGCAGGGCCAGTTTGGTTTTTTCCTGGCGAGAGCGGAGCGGACGCTCATAGTGGCGGGGGTATCGAAGCCGTTCTTGCGGAGGAAACGATAGGTTTTCCTCTTATCCTGGCAGATTTCCACGACATCGGGCTTCGAGACGAGGATCCGACAGCCGAGTGCTGCGAACTTTGCCTGGTTGCGTGCGAGTAATTTGAGGTCGAGGTCGACAGTGGGGATAAGCAGTTTGACGTTGCGGCGGCGGACGATGGAGAGCAGCTGGCCGATGTAGCCGGGGTCTGTCACCGGCTTTACGCGAAGGCCGAGGTCGCACAATTGCAGTGCGGGGCTCAGCTGGTCGGCGTCGGTGCCGAAGAATCGTGCATTAAGCCTCAATCGCCGGGCAGCCCGGCGGAAGCTGTTGAGCAGAGAGACCCTTCTGCCGATACAGGTGAACAGGAGGCCGAACTCCTCGGCCCGCCGCGCCGATAAGGATCCTGCCATTTTTTCTCCAGTTCTATCGTAAGTGCAAGAACAGCCACGCAAGTATATGGTAATTTGCAGAGGGGGGGCGGTCAAGGAAAAAGCGATTTATCCGGGTCGTTATTCCTTTGACAACGGGGCCGAGGCGGGCTTAAACTTACTGGTTCGGTAGTCTCGGCTGGTGATCGTCGGCGGAATAGTATCGCGACAGGCCAAAAGAGAGAACCAGGAGCGCGTTGAGAAGGCTTATGAGAGACTGGCGGAATAAACTGAAGGACAAGAATGTGGTTGTCGGCGTTCTTGGCCTGGGCTATGTTGGCCTGCCGTTAGCCAGGGAATTTGCATCGGAGGGGCTGAAGGTCATCGGCTTCGACATCGACGCCAGGAAGGTCAAGACCCTCAATTCAGGCCGAAGCATAATAAAACACGTCCCTCACCGCCAAGTCAGGCAGATGGTCGAGAGCGGGTGCTTCAGGGCGACAACGAGGATGGCGCGACTGGCGGCGGTGGACGCGATACTGGTATGCGTGCCCACGCCCCTGACCGAGAACCGCGAGCCGGATATGCAGTACGTCACCGGCAGCGCGCGGACGATCGCGAGATACCTTCGACGCGGCCAGCTCGTGGTCCTGGAGAGCACCACGTATCCGGGCACGACACGTGAGCTTCTTGCCCCGATGCTCGAGAGCAGCGGCCTGAAGGCCGGCAGGGACTTCCACCTGGCGTATTCACCCGAGCGAGAGGACCCGGGCAACAAGGATTTTACCACCAGGAGCATACCGAAGGTTGTCGGGGGGTTGACTCGCAAGTGCCTTCAGATAGCCTGCGCGTTGTACAACACGGTGATTGTCAAGACGGTGCCGGTCTCGAGCCTCGAGGCTGCCGAGGCGACCAAGATTCTGGAGAACGTCTATCGCTGTGTCAATATCGCGATGGTCAACGAGCTGAAGATGGTTTTCGAGCGGATGGGGATTGACATCTGGGAGGTCATCGGGGCTGCGAGCACCAAGCCGTTCGGCTTCAAGGCGTTCTACCCGGGTCCGGGTCTTGGGGGGCACTGCATTCCGATCGACCCGTTCTACCTGACCTGGAAGGCAAGGCAGTTCGGGACGGCGACGCGTTTTATAGAATTGGCGGGCGAAATCAACACGAATATGCCTGGCTACGTCGTGAGCAAGACGATGGAGGCATTGAATGAGCAAAAAAAGAGTCTGAAGGGTTCGAGGGTGCTGGTCTTGGGGCTGGCCTACAAGAAAGACATTGACGATTTGCGGGAGTCCCCCTCGATCGAGCTGATCGAGCTGCTGCGTGCGAAGGGAGCGAGGGTGGATTACAACGACCCTTACATACCGATGACCCACAAGCAGCGCAGGCACGACCTACGGATGAAGAGCAAGCGGCTCTCGGCGAAAATGCTCTCGCGTTACGACGTCGTGCTGATTTCGACGGATCACAGCGTTTATGATTACGACTGGATAGTGAAGAATGCAAAGCTGGTGGTTGATACAAGGAATGCGACTTCAGGGACTCGGGGAGGCCGTAAGAAGATCGTCAAGGCTTAGTATTACAGGGCAGGTTTGCATCAAGCGTTGGTTATGGAGCGGCATTGCAGAGGCGCCGGTGTTAGCTGCGTTAAGGTGCGCAAGGCGAATACCGGAAGTTCGAAGGGAGTACGAGATTCGGATTGGCAAGACCTGAAATCTATTGTAGGCGGACGGCGGGCGGAGGCGGGGCCGCCGGCTTTTGGATATTCGAGGGGTACCGATGCAGGTTCCGATGTTGGATTTGAAGGCCCAGTACCGGTCGTATCGGGAGGAGGCGATGGAGGCGATAGCGGAGGTTTGCCAGAGTCAGGCATTCGCCCTGGGGCCGGCGGTCAAGGCCTTCGAGGAGGAAATCGCCGCATACTGCGGCTGCAAGTATGCGATAGGTGTTTCGAGCGGGACTGACGCCCTCCTGGTAAGCCTGATGGCCCTGGGGGTGGGGCCGGGGGACGAGGTTATAACCTCGGCGTTTTCTTTTTTCGCCTCGGCCGGCTCTATCGCGCGAGTCGGCGCGGTGCCGGTATTCGTGGATGTTGAGGCGGAAACGTTCAACATAGATCCTGCCGGCGTTGAAGAGAAGGTTGGCGAGAAGACGAAGGCCATTTTGCCGGTGCATTTGTTCGGGCAGATGGCGCAGATGAAGCCGATAATGGAGATAGCGGCCCGGCGGAACCTACGGGTGGTCGAGGATGCGGCCCAGGCTATGGGGGCCAGCCAGGAGGGCAGGGGCGCCGGGACGGTGGGCGACTACGGCTGCTTTTCGTTTTATCCCACGAAGAACCTTAGCTGTTTCGGCGACGGTGGTCTGGTGGTAACCAATGACGAGGGTCTGGCGGAGAAGGTAAGAGTTCTGCGGAACCACGGGCAGAAACCGCCATACTTTTACAGGGTGATTGGCGGCAACTTCCGCCTCGACAGCATTCAGGCGGCGGTTCTGAGCGTCAAACTCAAGTACCTCGATGAATGGAACCGGCGGCGCCGGCGGCACGCTCGGCTGTACGATGAGCTTTTCGCCGGCTCTTGCATCAAGTCTCCACGGATTGAGCTGAACAACGTGAGTACGTATCATCAATACACGGTAATCGTGCCCGAGCGGGATGAGCTGCGTAAGTTCCTGGCTGCGCACGACATCGGCTCGGCGGTATTCTACCCCCGGCCGTTGCACATGCAGGAGTGCTTTAGGGAGTTAGGCTACAGGCGGGGCGAGCTACCGGTTGCCGAGAGACTCTGCGAAGAGGTGTTGTCGCTGCCGATGTACCCGGAGCTTACCGACGAGCAGATTGAGTACGTTGCCGCTACGACGCTGAAGTTTTACGGGCTGGATTGAGCAGGGGAGGTCAGGTTGCTCAAGCCGGATGAGAATCCGCCGATTATAACGCCCGAGGTCGAGTCGATTCGGGATTTTGTCGGCCGATGGTGGGTCGCTCACACGAGAAGCCGGCAAGAAAAGGCCTTGGCTCACGATCTGCTTCGAAAGAACATAAGCTATTTTCTGCCGATGACCTGGCGAGCCCGGCGGATTCGGGGTCGCACGGTGCGATCGCTGCTTCCGCTTTTCAGCGGGTACGTGTTCTTCTGCGGGGAGGAAAACGAGCGGGTGGAACTGCTGCGTACCAATCGGGTGGCCGGCCTGATAACGGTGAACGATCAGGATAGACTGGTCGAGGAGCTTTCGCAGATCGAGCAGGCGTTGCGTGCGGGGGCACCGCTGGTACCGCACAAGTACGTCAGGGCCGGGCAGCGGTGTCGGATCATCGCCGGGCCTTTGGTCGGCCTGGTGGGGATAGTGGTCAGGGCGAAGAACGCGACGCGGCTGGTTTTGCAGGTAGATATATTAGGCCAGGGGGCGAGCGTCGAGATTGACATTGATATGATAGAGCCGCTGGATTGATTTTCCGGGGCGGCGTGAGTTTTCAATCGCTGGGGCGTTACTTAGGCCCGACGACGGGAGGTAGCGAATGAAGGTTTGCGTGGTTGGGATCGGCTACGTTGGACTGGTGTCGGCTGGATGCCTGGCAGAGGCGGGGAACAGCGTGATCTGTGTTGACAAGGACGAGGAGAAGATCGCTGGCTTGAAGCAGGGTACTATTCCTATCTACGAGCCCGGCTTAGCCGAGCTGGTCAGGCGCAACCTTCGCGTTGGCCGGCTTAGTTTCACGACGGACCTGAAGCAGGGGGTGGACAACTCGCTGATCATTTTTCTGGCGGTGGGGACGCCGTCGGCGGCTGACGGCTCCCCGGATGTTTCCGCGATCCTCACGGTTGCGCGCGAGATCGCCGGGTATCTCAGGGAGTATCGGATCATCGTGACAAAAAGCACGGTTCCGGTGGGCACGTATGCGCGGGTGGTGGAGATTATAAAGGCCGGTACCGACGTGCCTTTCGACTACGTGAGTAACCCGGAGTTTCTGAAGGAAGGGGCGGCGGTGGCGGACTTTATGAGGCCCGACCGCATCATAATCGGAACGACAGAGGCGGAGGTTCAAGAGCAGATGAGGCAGCTATACGCTCCATTTATGCGGAAGAGCCGGCGGCTGCTGTGTATGCATCCTGCTTCTGCCGAGATGACCAAGTACGCGGCGAACATGATGTTGGCGACGCGGATTTCTTTCATCAACGAGATTGCCGAATTGTGCGAGAAGCTGGGCGCCGACATCGAACAGGTTCGCCAGGGTCTCGGCAGCGACTCTCGGATCGGGCCGGCGTTTCTGTTTCCGGGGGTGGGGTTTGGCGGCAGTTGCCTGCCGAAGGACATCCGCGCACTGATCCACATTGGCCGGGAGCACGGCGTGGAGATGCGAATTGCCAGGGCCGTCGAGCAGGTGAATTTGGATGCACGCGAGAGGTTTAACGGTCGCATCATAGAGTACTTTGCCGGCCGTCACGAGAAGACTACCCTGGCGGTCTGGGGTCTGGCCTTCAAGGCGAGGACCGATGACGTCAGAGAATCGCCCGCGATCTACTGCATCAGCAAGCTGCTTGACCGGGGAATCAAGATCAGGGCCTACGATCCGGAAGCTGGCGAAACGGCCCTGGCAAGACTCGGCGGCGGGATCGATATCTTCCGGAATGGATACGATGCGCTCGAGGGCGCCGATGCTCTTGTAATCTTCACCGACTGGCAGGAATTCCGCAATCCAGATTTTGCGGCGGTCGCAGCGAGGCTGAAAAGGCCGGTGATTTTCGACGGCAGAAACCTCTACGACCCCGAATACGTGAAAGAGGCGGGCATCGAATACCACAGTATTGGAAGGCCTGGACAGCCGGTGTGAGGCGCAAGGCCTGCGGGCAGAAGAGCCGAGGGAAATAAAGATGGCGATCGCAGTCAAGACTATCGGGGTTGTGTGTATTCTCGTCGGTGTATTGATTATGGCCAGGCCGGAGGTGCTGAGGCGTTTGACTGGTTTTTTTGGGCAAGGCAAGCGGATGTATCTTGCCGGGGTGCTCAGGATTGGGCTGGCGGTGGTTTTTCTTCTTGGGGCCCGTGAGTGCGACGAGAGTCGCGTGATCGCGGCGCTGGGGATTCTGCTGTTGGTCTCGGGTCTGACTATATTTATGCTGGGCGCAACGCGGCTCCGAGGGATGCTGGGGTGGTTTGAAAGACAGCCTTTGCTGGTGCTGCGTGGGGCGGGTTTGTTGGTCCTTGGGTTTGGGGCGGTAGTTATCTATTTCGCATAGGCTGGAAGGTCAGCTCCGGGTTTCTGTGTTAGCACGGGGAGTTGTAATGAGAGTATTAATCACGGGCGCTGCCGGTTTCATCGGCTCGCACCTGTGTGAGCGGCTTCTGGCCGACGGTCACGCGGTGGTCGGCGTGGACAACTTCGATGATTTCTACGACCCCCGAATCAAGCGGCGGAACCTGCGCAAATGTCTCCGGCATACGAGCTTCCGCCTGGTTGAGGCGGACATCCGCGACATCGAAGCGATGAAAGAGGCGATGGCCGAGGGTGTGGACGTGGTGGTCCACTTAGCCGCCAAGGCGGGTGTTCGGCCGTCCATCGCCGAGCCTGTGGAATACACCAGCGTGAACGTGGACGGGACCGTCGCGATGCTCGAGGCGGCGGCAAGGCGGAAGGTCGGCAGGTTTATCTTCGCCTCGAGCTCCAGCGTGTATGGCAACAACAAGAAGTTGCCCTTCTGTGAAGAAGACAACGTGGATCATCCCATTTCCCCCTATGCGGCGACGAAGAAGGCCGGCGAACTGCTCTGTCACACCTACCATCACCTGCACGGTATCCATGTGAGCTGCCTGCGTTTTTTTACGGTGTATGGTCCGAGGCAAAGGCCGGACCTCGCCATCCACAAGTTTGCATCCCTCATCGAGCGGGGCAGGCCCATCCCGATTTTCGGCGACGGCACGATGATGCGGGATTTCACCTACATCGACGATGCAATCGACGGCGTGGTCTCGGCGATCGAAAAGTGCCAGGGGTATAATATCTATAACATCGGCGAGTCGCGTTCGATAACGGTCAACGAGCTTGTGGCCAAGATCGAGAAGGCCTTGGGCAAAAAGGCCGTCAAGCAGTTTTTGCCGATGCAGCCGGGCGACGTGGAAAAGACCTGGGCGGAGATAAGCAGGGCGGCCGAGGAGCTTGGCTACAATCCGCAGACGCCCATCGAAGAGGGACTGGCCAGATTCGTCCAATGGCTCAGGCGGGGTGATTAACCTGGTCGGGCGTGCGGCCCTCGATGGAGAGGGGTGCCGGCGGTGTGTGTGAGCTGGGAGGTCAGGGCGTTGAACGCTGGGTAGCGTCCGGTGGCTGTGCCCTCGGCAGTATTTACTGTTTGCCGGCGAAACAGAGGACCGAGCCGTTTTTCAATGCGAGGTAGAGTCGCCCGTATGCTGCGGCCATTCCGTCGAAGACGGGTTCGGTTTTCAAACGATATTGTTTGAGTGTCCGGCCGTCGGCGGCGGATATGACAGCCAGGGCCGATTCGTCCCTGGCCGGCGGATCTTTTTCAGACAGCTTTACGGAGTCCTTCCATCCGGCAGCGAAGAGGAGGTTACCAGCCAGCACCATTGCACGGAACTGCATAAGCGTTTTGCAGTTCCACAGGTGCTCGTTGCCGCTCAGTGTAAGCGTGGGCTTTTTGTATGGCGGGGATGTTTTTTCCGGTTTATTGGGGCGAGCGAAAAGCCTCGTTCCTATGGGGAACTGGTCGGGTGTATACCTTGCGTACTTTTGGTGCAGGTGGCCGGTATGGGTCGAGGGCTGCATCGATTTATCGTGTTTTAGAAAAGTATAGAAGCTTTGGACGCCGTAGGCCATTTTGCCGTCGAAGACGAGGAGCTTACCGAAGGTATCGGGCGGGCCTATCATCCAATTCCATCTTAGCCTGTGGGCCCAGCAATCCTCGATGAAGCCGGTTCTCGTTGTCAGGGCGGACAGTTTTGGCCGGCCGGCCTGGTGCAGGTCGAGGTCGAAGCAGCGCTGCCTCATAAATATATTCTGCCCGTCGGAGACCAGGATGTCAGGCATTGTTCCGTCGCGGCTGGTTCCCTCGGAGTGCAATCTGGCCGAGCAGAGCACTTTGCCCGAGGCGGCATCCAGGCCGTACAATCGAAGTCCTCCGTCGAGATAGGAGGAGCGCCCGGCGGCGAAATAGACGGTGTTGTTGACGATCAGGACACTGCCGTGGATCGGCCACAACGATTCCAGTCGATCTTTTACGACGGTGCGTCTGTCTAAAGGTACGGGGGTGAAGCGCCAGATCAGCTCGCCGTCGGCGGCGCGCAAGGCATAAACACGGCCATCACGACAGCCGAACACAACCATCTGGCCGTGGATGGTCGGCGGCGAATCGATTCGCCCGGTGGCGATGAACCTCCAGAGCTCCTGGCCGGTTTCGCTGTTCAGGCAATAGAGCGTTTGTTGGTCGGTGGCAGCGACGAACAGTTTTTTTGCTGCGACGACTATGCTGGTGAGCCTGCTGCCGATATCGGCCTTCCATTTTTTTTCGAGGTCCGGGGGGACGTTCGTAGTTGCGCAGCCGCTCCGGCTGATATCGTGTCGATAAGTTGGCCATTCCTCGGGGTCCTCGTTGGGCACGGGGGGTGCCCAGGCGAGGCCGGCGGGCTCAGTCGATACGGCCTGGCGAACATCGGGTGCGCCGGGGGGTTCGGCCTGGCCGTATGCCTTGCCGCGTGTCAACGTTGGGGGGGCTACGTTGGCTCGTAGAGCAGCAGGTGCGTTGGCTGCCAGTGCATAGAAGCCGTCAAGCTTTATCTCTACGAAACACTGGCAGGGATGTGGCGGCGCATATATCAATCCGTTGCAGGGCATAAAGCCATACTGGCAGATACCACGGACCCACCAGTTGATCGTATTGTTATTCCCCTGGAGGTCTACGAACTCCAGGCCGCGTCTGCTGCTGATAAGGTAACGTTCTGTTGCCTTGTTGCGATAGCAGCGGTGATGATGCCCGCCGGGCCATACCTGGTTTTTCAGGATGGACTTTTTGACACGCCCGGTGTACAGGTCGAATGCGAGGAACTTCTTGCCCTGGCCTGGTACATCCTGAGGATTCACCCTTATCGCCTGGGTTCCTGGAAAGGTCCAGACCGTATCGTTGATCACGAACAGGTCGCCCGGCGAGGCGTAGCCGGCGTAGCCTTTGGTCTGCCACAATTGGTTTCCGTCCTTAACCGAGAAGACCGCCAGCCTGTCAAGCGAGAGGCACAGGACCGTATCCTTGTAGTGGACGACCGTGGGGGCGTAGTTCCTGAGGAAAAGGCCGTGTGTGGGGAATGGGGCGTGCCAGAGTTTCTTTGCAGTTCTCAAGTCGAGGCAATAGAGGTTTTCATTGTCGAGGTAGAAAAGCTTGTTTCCGCCTGCCGTGAGGGATAACGGGACCAGCCGGACAAGGTTGTCACCCTCGATTTGCCAGAGGCGTTTTGCGGTTTTCACGTCGTAGGCGGCGATGCTCTTTTGCGGCTGGGGTCCGTTTTCGTCATAGAATTCCCAGTAATTGTCGATTACAGGGGCGTGTCGGTTCCACGCCTGGGGCTCGCCGATCACGACAAGCAAGAGGCCGTTGCAGGATATAAACTCCTCTGCCTTTTCGGAGCCTTTGAAGGTGAGCTTTGTTCTGCCGGTGGCGGCATCGAGGGCGACTACGGGGTCGTCGAAGCCGAGCGTGACATATACTCGCTGCCCGATTGAGACGAGCCGTCGGGGCAGTTGAACCGGGCCCGATCGGAAATAGTGGAGGTGGGTTATCCAGGACTTGATGGGTCGCTTCCAGAGCAACTTGCCGTTGAATGCATCGCGGGCGATAAGGCTCCACTTCGGGGGGCGGTGAATCAGGGATGTAGGGCCCTCGTCGATAATGTAGAAGATTCGTCCGCCGCTGGAAGTCATCGCGCTTATGCTGGCCTGTGCATCGTGGTCCCTGGTGCGTTTGGGTTCTGCTTGCCACTGGAGATGGTTGGGGGTTGCTATGCGGGAATCTCTTGCGACGGCGTTGTTATCGGCGTCGTGGAGGAAATGGGTCCATTCATCGATGTCCGGCGGGCGGGGCTTTACTATCTTGACCCAACGGTCGGGCGAGCTGATATATGCAACTGCGCCCGGGGCCAGTACGCGCAGCAGCTCTTGCATCGGGACTGCCCCGAAGTCTTGGGCGACGAGGAGGTTGACGATGTTGTCGTTGTAGGGCAGGACGTCTTGGGACCAGTGCTCGACGACCACTTTGCCCCAGAGACCCTTATCGTGGATATAGCGCCTGGCTTGCTGGATGTTCCGGGCGTTTCTGTCGAGTCCGTGGACGAGGTAGCTGTCGTTGAGGCAGAATTCTGCGGTGAGTTTGCCGTCGCCGCAGCCGAGGTGGACTATCAAGCCTCCTTTTGTGCCGGTGGCCGAGAGTATCGCCTTTGCCGAGGTGTCGGCCAGAGCCGATCCACCGAGGAGGGCCAGTTGAAGGAATAGCAAGATGAATTTGTTTTGGTTGTGTCTCATCGTTCATTCTCCAGAATCGTTGAGGCAGAAGGTCTTACCGGGGCCATCAGTGCGCCCCTGATTCTCGGTGCCGGAACAAGTGTACACGGTTTGGGTGGTGTTTTGCAACGAATTTGCCTTGGTGAGACTGCTGGAGGCTGTGCTGGCCGGGGGGGCGCTGAGTTTGTGGGCAAGGCGTGTGGACGTTACCTGGGCGCCGGGCCGAGGGCTGTTACCGGCAGGCTCGATGACGGATTCCTGGAATGTTTGTGGATTCGCGTTTTCACAAAGTCGGCAAGTATGGTTATACTCTCCGGGAGGTGGGTGCTGGCGGGGCGGCATAGGCCGGCGATTGGGGCGATCGTGCCGGGCCGGCGGGCACCCGTGGCATAGCCTTGCCTGGCGGGAATAAGAGCAGGAAGTGGCATACCATGGAAGGTTCTGCTGGTTTTCATTCGTGCGAGCGGGTTTTATAATGGAGGAAAGTTCGACGGGATTTGTTGTCTATGACGAAGAAGGGTCGATACTGTTACAGGTGGCCGCGGCCGATGGTAACGGTTGATGCGGCGGTATTCCGGCTGTGGGGCGGCAGGGCGAAGCTGCTGCTGGTGAAGCGCAAACGGCATCCGTACAAGGGCCTCTGGGCGATTCCGGGTGGTTTTATCGGGATAGACGAAGAGCTGGAGGATGCCGTGGCGCGGGAGCTGGAGGAGGAAACGGGGTTGAGCGGCGTGCACCTGGAGCAGCTGCGGACGTTCGGGACGGTGGGGCGGGATCCGCGTGGGCGACAGATTACGGTGGTCTTTACGGGGATTACGCGTTCAAGACGAGCACCGGTTCGAGGGGGTGACGATGCAGCGGAGGCGCGATGGTTCGATATTGAGAAGCTGCCCAAGGATATGGCGTTCGACCACGCGGAGGTGGCCAAGTTTGCGATAGCGAATCTGAAGAGGACGGTCGTGTATCGGCGGGAGGTTGGCGGGGCTGGCGGCAAGGCCCTCAGGAATCGTCGGGGAGTTTGAGGCGGGCATTGAGGGCGTTCAAGCGGTCGGCGACTGCATGGAGGGCCCAATTGATGTAGTGCAACTTGTGAGCTGGCCCGTGGTGGGCCTCGTTCATCAGGCCTTGCTCGACGACGGCCAGGAAGCTGCTTATGGTCTGGGGGGGGATTCTGGTAGGCTCGGCGGCCCAGCGCTTTAGGTCTTCGTATTCCCGGCGGAGTTTCTGGCTTGCGGTGAGCTGCTCGGTAGTGAGGTAGTCGCCGGGGTTGTAGCCCAATTGCAGGCCCTTGAGGCACATAATAAGAGGCTCGTAGTTGGTTCGTTTCTTGAGTCGGACGAACTTGTATTGCTGGACATAGGTTGTGGCCTGGGCGGGGGGCTTGTGTGCGATCTGGTCGCTGGCGAGGTACCATTTTCTCTTGCTGGTCCTTGCGAAGACGAGCTCTTCGCCGCAGGCATCCTGGGTGATCTCGTCATAGCCCATCCTTGAGACCCACAGCCGGCCGGTCTTTCCTTTAACAGGTCCTCCGCCGAGCAGGAGCAGGCACTTGACAAAACCGAGTGGTAGGACCTGCTGCGTGCCGACTTGTTTTTTGCGGAGTTGAAACGACAGGTGCAAGCTGTGGGGCTTGACGTCGTAGAAATTCACTATGTGGTGTATCAACTGGTTCATAACCCAGGGGTCTGCGGTGGCGGGTCTTGAGAGTTCTCCGGCGATGTTGAGGCGGCCCGGTGCCAGCTCGAGGAAGCCGCGGCGGCGTGAGGTGTCGGTGGAGCCGGAATGGTCGTCGACATAGCCGCCGAGCTTCCAGGAGAGGACGTCGAGGTGGAAATCGTAGAAGTAGAAGAATCCATCGTAGATATGGTCGGTTTTTTTCTGGATGCTCCGCTGAGGCTCGACAGCGGCAGCTCCGAGGTTGCTGAGCTCCGTTTCGGCGCCGAGGGGGACGAGTCCGGGCTGGAGGTTATGGCGGACTCTGTGGAGTTCGGCCTCGACAACGCGCGAATCAAACATACTTCTGGCGGCCCGGGCGCCGTACTTGACGTAATCAATGAGGTCGTACTGCCCGAGGGGCATCGTGCGCAGGCACTGGTCGAGGATCAAATCAACAGTCTGGGCGTTTGAGTTTATCATTCGCAGGGCCACGATGATGCTGAGGGATCGCTTGAAGTACCTATCGGAGGTGGAGAGGTGCTCCAAATCGAAGCGATACCTGGATTGTATTTCTTCCTCGAGCTGGTTGAAAAGGACCTGCTTTACGAGCAGGGCGAGATAGTGGTGGATGTATGGTTTTGCGTTGGTATCGTGGATCAGGTGCTTGATGGAGGGCCTTGGGCGGTCGAGCTCGTGTTCGAGATAATAATCGCTGACGGCGTCGGCGTGGAAATGGCTGATCACCAGGTCTCGCTCGGTGGTTGCGAGCAGTTCCCTGTCGGCGCGGCGTTCGAGTTCGGCGTCGACGGTGCGTTCCCCGGGTCGGGTGTGCCTGGCGATGAAACGCTTGATCCTCTTTCGGAGCCACAACTCGTGGATGAGATTGACGTGGAACCTGTCACCGAAGTGTTTTTCCATAGACTCGTGGCTGGCGAGGTATGCCTGTGCCTCGACGGGTCCATCTGCGGTGTTGACGCGGACGGTTTCCCTTTCGTACCTTTTGCCCTCGTACCTGTCGATTTCAGCCATTGCGGAGGCGGGGACGTCGTGTATGACGAGGCCCTCGATTCTGGATGCTGGGGCTTTTACGGCGTAGTAGTAGACATTGTCGGGGCTGAGGCGGCGGTAACCCGACAGGAAGGCGGGCTGGGCGAAGAGGGTTCGCTTGGCGACCTTTGCGGGCTTTCTGGTGAAACTCAGGCCGCAGACGGATTGAAATATCCTGCTGTCACGCAGTGAACCATAAACGAAGAGGTTGACAGTTTTGGAAGTTGAATCACTCATTTGCTCGACAGGCTCAGGCGGAGCTTTGTTCGCCGGGTCTGCACAGCAGGCGTCCCGGGGTGCGAGCTTCCATTCGGCAAAAGCGCATTTGCCCTGTTGCTATTATTATATACATATCAGGGGTCCCGGCGTATCTGCTTTTGGAGCTTCAAGAGCTCCTTGAAGGCGCGCAATATGACGGGCAGAGCAGCACCGGTTTGCTTGCCGGCGGTGCGGGGGAAATGGTGGACCGGCCGTTGCACGATGCGGAATCCTTTGCGAGCGGCGCGGGCGAGGATTTCGGCGTCTATGAGGGCACCGGTGCTTTGGAGCTTCATATTCTTGAAGACGGTGCTCTTGTAGAGCTTGAACGCGCAGTCGATGTCGCGGAGCCTCAGGCCGAAGAGCAAGCAGACAAGCCTGGACCAGCACCAGCCGTTGATCCTTCGGATCAGCGGGTCGCGGCGGTTGAGGCGATAGCAACTGACGATGTCGTAGTCTTTCATAAGGGGCAGGAGGGGCGGCATCTCGGCGAAGTCGAACTGGCCGTCGCCGTCGGTGTAGAAGATCAGCGGTTTTGTGGAAGCCTTGAAGCCCGATCGCAGGGCTGCTCCATAGCCGAGGTTGGTGGGGTGATGGACGACTTTTACATTGGGTTTGTCGGCGGCGATTTGGTCTGCGATTTTCGGCGTATCATCGGAGCTGCCGTCGTCGACGATGATAAGTTCATAATCGGCATGGAGCTCGTCGAGCACGGCGAGGGCCCGTTCGACGGTGCGGGCCACGTTGTCCTGCTCGTTGTAGCAGGGGAAAAAGACGCTGATGGCCGGCGGTTCTGTCGGTTGGGTCTGGGTCGAGGGCGCCGCGGAAGGCACGTCTCTCACGGGTTACCACCTCCTGGAGAGCGATATTCGATCTCGCTCGGACTCGTACTGGGCCATCAGTTTAAGATACTTCTCTGCGAGCTGTGTGTTCTTTTGTCTTCTTGCAATTCTTTCGAGGTGGACACAGGCCAGGCGGGCGGCTTCGAGCTTGAGGCGATAGCCGTGCTGGCGGCGGTACTTTTGGCGGTCCTTGTTGAATCTGTCCACCCAGTTCTTGCAAAAGGCGTTGATTTTCGGGATGAGCTGCGGGGTTCTTGCCGCGATGAGTATGGCCTCGAGCATAGGGGCGGGGGAAGGATGTGCGTTGAAGGCCTTGGTGATGAAGTCGAATCCGCTTTTTCTTGTATTGAGGTCAGCCTGGAGAAGGTATGTGTGGCCGAGCACCATATTCTTGTGGAACTCGTCGGGATAGAGGGTATGGCCGGTGGGTATTCCGTTGAATAGCTTTCTGCCCTGGGGGCTTGTGACGTCCACGAAGAGCTTCTGCTTGTTGTTCAGGAAGACGACGGGCCAGTCGGGGTTGTGGTCGAGTCCTCTGGTGAAGGGCTTGTTGAACTGTCCGGCGGGCATCAGGACGACCCAGACGTTGCGTTTTCTGAGCTCGTCTCCGATCCACTTGCCGATCTTTTTGTATTTTTCGGCATCGAGGACCTGGTCGAGGCTTTTTCCGAGGGCCCTTGCTTCGATGATGGCGTCTCTGACGGTAGGGCCGCCTGACATTATGTAGGTCCAGAGGTCAAATGTCTTGCGGTCATATGCTGCCTGGGCCCGGCCGTCCATAAACAGCTGCAGGGGTGTTCGGCCGGTGTTGGGGTCGGGCTCCTGGCCCCAGGCGATAAAGCCGCCCTCGGTCCAGTAGTTGAACATTTTGCCTTCGAGGCGGTTCATCTTAATGAAGGTTGTAGCGTAGAACGGCTTGGCGTCGGAGGCGGTCATTCTCATAAAGACGGAGGTGAGCTTTGTATCGTTGGGCCAGGGGTCGAGGTATATTCGCTTGAACTTCAGTGTCCACCAGGTTCCGAGGAAGAGGACGGCGGCGGCGGCGGCGGTGATGAAGGTTTGCTGGAGATAGGCAGGCATAGGAGGGACGGTCAGTTGCTTGTTGTGCCGGAGGTTTCTGGTGGCGGCGAGGGCGCGTGCGATCTGGTCGATGAGCAGGGCGAGGAGTGGGCAGGCGGTGATGCCGGCGATGGGGATAAACCTGCGGGAGCGGATGGCCATATATATGGTAAGGGCGGCGATCAGCATCAGGGGCAGGTCTATCTTGGGGAGTTGGTAGAGGCCCTGTGGGGCGACCTTCCGCCTGAGGTGGTTTGCGACGGAGGAGGAGGTGAGAGCCATAACGATTATCCAGGCGGCGAGGAGTACCCAGGCTATACCGTACATAAAGGCGAAGGGTACAGCGGTACCCACCGGATTGGACCATTCAAAGGCAGGGTGCCACTCGTGGATATCTCGCCAGCGTTCGGCGTGCTTGCTGACGCTGATGACGAAGGTATGCGTGAGGTTGGTAAAATGGAAGGGGTTGAATATGATGACGGCAGCAAGAGCGAGGAAATATGCGCCGGCGGCGTGGCCCAGGCCCTTCCAGCCGATAGTGGCCAGGCGGTGTTTTTTGAAGATAAGGACGACATCGAGGACTATGACCAGGACTATGAACAGCAGCATCGGGAGGGTCGGGCCGACCCTGGAGGCGACGAAGATGGTAAAAGGCCAGGCGGTGAGGTTGTAGAGAATAGCCGTCCATTTCCTATTCAGGCAGGTAAAAAAGTGCAGGCCGATGAAGGGGATGAGCATGATGAAGAGGTAGATGTATCCGCCGTGGACATTGCACCAGAAGACCGAGACGGGCACGAGCAGCCAGATGTACAGGATGTTTCTATAGGTTGCCAGGGCCAGCACGAGTATGAAGACGGCGACGAGCATATTTGAGAATCCGGCGGGGCGGATGTCGAGAAACGACCGGCCGATGAACATTGCGAAGCAGGCAAAGGCCGCGGAGAGCGCGGGGTTGACACCGAGCAGGACGCCGGCGTAGAAGACGCAAAGCACGGTGATTATGTAAATGGCGAATTTCCAGTAGACCAGGGCGTTGGAAGGGAAACTGACGCCGTCGGCGTACGAGTCCTTAGGGACGAGGGAGTAGAAGATGACGTGGGTGAGCCAGTTTTGATTTATCCAGCCGGTTGGATGCCATCTCTTGACGGTTTCGAGTCCGACCTTTTCGGTGATCCACTGCGCCCATCGAGGCCAGGACTTGATTTCTTCGGGGGTGGGGCCTGGCTTGTGGGAGTTGGCACTGAAGGGTTCGACGGTATCGACTCCGTGGTTGACGAAGTGGCGGCCGCAGGCCATTGCGACCCAGGTATCACCGGCGGCGACCATGTGTGTGCAGGCGTGGCCTGTGAAGATGAGCATAGCCAGCCAGGCGATCAGCATAGGCCATCCGGAGAGTGCGGGCTTTGAGGGGGCTGGGAGGAGGTTCTGGGGGGCCCGGCTGGGGGTGGTGGGCTTGTCTGGAGGGCGTCTGGTTCTTTTTTTTATTCGCTTAGCCATTTCTCCAATCTATCGAGTCCCTTTTCGATCTGTTCGAGCGAACAGGCGAAGCTGAGGCGGACGTTAGCGTCGCAGCCGAAGGGCAGGCCAGGGACGAGAGCGACGTTTGCCTGCTCGAGGAGGGCCTTTGCGAAGTCCGTACTTCCGTTGATCTGGGCCCCGTTTATGTTTCGGCCGTAGTGTTTTGAGACGTCGGGGAAGCAGTAGAAGGCCCCTGTCGGCTGTGGGCAACTGATTCCGTCGATTGCGTTGAGGCGCTGGGCCATATAGTTTCCGCGTCGCTCGAATTCGGCCCGCATCATTTCGACGGCCTCTTCGGCGGCCGGGTTGGTCAGGGCTGCGATGGCGGCGTACTGGCCGAAGGTTACGGTGTTCGAGGTCATATGGGATTGGAGCCTGCCCATAGCCTTTATTACGTCTGTTGGTCCTGCGGCGTAACCGATCCGCCAGCCGGTCATAGAGAAGGTTTTGCTGAGTCCGTTCAGCACGATGGTCCTTTCATAGGCGTCCTTGCTCAGTGCGGCGAAGGAGACGAATTTCGTTTCGCCGTATATCAGCTTTTCGTATATCTCGTCGGAGAGGACGATGACATTGGTTCCTTCGAGGATTTTTGCCAGCTCTTTCAACTCTTGGGGGCTGTAGGTAAAGCCTCCGGGGTTGTTGGGCGAGTTCAGCAGGAACACTGCGGTTTTATCGGTTATGGCGTTGGCGAGCTGGGCAGGGGTGATCTTGTAGCTGGTGGTCTTGTCGGTATGGATGATCCTGGCGATTGCGCCGGCCAGCTTTACGGCCTCGGGATAGGTAACCCAGTAGGGGGCAGGGAGTATTACCTCGTCGCCGGGGTCCAGGACGGCCTGCATAGCCTCGTAGACGGCGTGCTTGCCGCCGATGGTTACGATGATCTGGTCGGGGGTGTAGTCGAGGCCGTTTTCCTTTCTGAACTTCTCGGCGATGGCGGCGCGGAGCTCGGGTATGCCCGCGGCGGCGGTGTATTTCGTCTTGCCGGCCTTGAGGGCTTCTACCGCGGCATCTTTGATGTAGTCGGGGGTGTCGAAATCCGGCGCTCCGGCGCCGAATCCGACGATATCGACGCCCTGGGCTTTCAGCTGCTGTGCGCGGGCAGTAACGGCGATGGTTGCGGATGGGGGCACCTGCTGGGCACGCTGACTGACTTTCATCTTTGCCTGTCCTTTTGTTCCTCGGTACTCATCTGTTTGATTGAGATTGGCGGTGGGCGATACCCACGTTATCAGTGCAATTGCATTCAAGCTGTACGACAGAAGCCTTATTAAGAAGAAAAGGCGGGTAGCTGTCAAGAAAATTGGCGGTTAGCCGTGGGCTG
>CAZWAP010000047.1:0-17846 GCA_964632005.1 uncultured Pirellulales bacterium
ACCCTAATCGGGGCCTCGATTTCAAGGCCTCTGGTCCGCAATGCGGCGAATGCAGTGGCGAAGCATTGTTGAGCAGTATTTACGTGCTGGCTGTCGTGGTCATTTGGAGCACATTGCTGGTCCATCGCTGGCAAGTGTTGGGGGGGCATTCGGCAAATCCGCGTGAAGGCTTGCGTCGGGACGCCGGGTTAGCAGCCCACGTACTTTTCGGGG
Organism: uncultured Pirellulales bacterium; assembly: GCA_964632005.1. GTDB lineage: Bacteria > Planctomycetota > Phycisphaerae > Sedimentisphaerales > Anaerobacaceae > CAZWAP01. The sequence continues at coordinate 214 of CAZWAP010000047.1, forward strand.
GGGCGGTGCGTAGTTAGGTATGGGCTCGCCCTGCAGTGGGGCTGAATTTTCGGGTTGCCTGCCTTTTTAGTTGCCACGGCCTGGACGAAAAATTACAATTCAGGCTTTACCGGTAGGCTAACGGCAGCGTATTAGAGATGAGCAGAGCCAAGGACTCTCGAAAAATAGGGTCGGTGATGGTAGTGGGGGGAGGGATTGCGGGAATTCAGGCCTCGCTCGATCTGGCGGACGCCGGGTACAAGGTTTATCTGGTCGAGTCGAAGACGGCCATCGGCGGCCATATGGCCCAGCTCGACAAGACCTTCCCTACCAATGACTGCTCGATGTGCACGATATCGCCGCGGCTGGTTGCCGCCGGCACGCACAGGAACATCGAGATAATCACCAACGCCGAGTTGACGGAGTTGTCGGGCCAGGCCGGCAACTTCAATGCAAGGCTCGCCATCAGGCCGCATTACGTGGACCTTGAGAAATGTACGGGCTGCGGCGTCTGCGCGGAGAACTGCCCGGTTTCGGTGCCGGATGAGTACAACCAGCTCCTGAGCGACCGCAAGGCGATCTTCAAGGAGTACCCGCAGGCCGTGCCCAACAAGTTTGCGATGACCAGGGTCGGTGTGGCACCCTGCCACGATAGCTGCCCGGTGCACGGTAATCCCTGCGGATACGTGGCGTTGACCGCTGCAGGCAAATACCAGGAGGCCTACGAATCAGCCACGGCGACGAATCCTTTTCCGTCGATATGCGGCCGGATCTGCGAGCATCCCTGCGAACAGAACTGCAACCGCGGGAACTTAGACAGCCCCGTTTCGATCGCGTACATCAAGCGTTTTCTGGCGGACTGGCACCATCAGCACGGCAAGAAGCTCACGCCCGAAGAGAAACAGGCCTCTATCAAGGAAAACGGCAGGAAGGTCGCGGTGGTCGGCGGCGGACCGGCTGGCCTGGCCGCGGCACTGGACCTGCGAAAGATGGGCTACTCGGTTACGATCTTCGAGAGGCACGGGGTGCTCGGTGGGATGATGAGGATTGGCGTTCCCGAGTACAGGCTGCCGACCGAGGTTATCGAGAGAGACATCCAGAACATCCTGGACTACGGGATCGAGGTCCGGCTCAACAGCCCGATCCGCGATGAGGGTGAGATCGAGGCGATGTTCAAGGAGGGCTATGAGGCGGTGTTTCTTGCGGTGGGGTCTCACAAGAGCGTTAGGCTGGGCATCGAGGGCGAAGATTCGGAGAACGTTTCGAGCGGGATTGATTTCTTGCGCAACGTCCGGCTGGGCAGGAAGAGCTCCGTCGAGAAGGAGGTTGTTGTTATCGGGGGCGGCAATGTTGCGATGGATTGTGCCCGCACGGCGCTTCGGTTGGGGGGCGAGCGCGTCTCGGTTGTCTGCCTTGAGGAGGAGGACAAGATGCCGGCATACCCCTGGGAGATCGCCTGGGCCCAGGAGGAAGGCGTCGTGATCAGGCCGGGCTACGCCACCAAGAGAATCCTCGTCGAGGACGGCAAGTTTGCGGGCCTGGAGTTGTTGAAAGTCAAGAGGATGGCCTTTGTTGACGGCAGGTTGGAGCTCGAGACAATTGCGGGGACCGAGCAGATACTCCCCGGCGCCGAATTGATCGTAGCTATCGGTCAGAAGCCGGACCTCGGTTTGTTGGGCCAGTGCGACAGGATAAAGCTGACGAAGCGCGGCACCGTCGAGGCGGATGAGAAAACGGGTATGACCACCTGGGAAGGGGTATTCGTCGGCGGGGACGTGATTCGCGGCGCGGCCAGTGTCGTGCAGGCCACGGCCGACGGCCAGCTGGCCGCCAGGGCGATAGACGCCTACATAAAAGGCGAGAAATTCCAGCCGGACCGCTACGACCAGCCCGTCGTCAAGATATCCGCGCAGGAGCTCAAGGAGCGAAAAGAGAAGATCATCCCGCGACAGAAGATGCCGACCATCCCACTGGATAGGCGGCGCACCTTCGAAGAGGTTGACTTGGGATTCACCGAGGAAATGGCCCGGGCCGAGGCCGAACGCTGTTTGTTCTGCGCGGTCTGTTCCTGGTGCGGGCTGTGCGAGAAGGTCTGCGAGGCCGGCGCGATCCTCTATAACGACAAGCCGAAGGAAAGGTTGCTGGATATCGGGGCGGTGATTCTGGCGCCCGGGTTCGAGCTTTACGATGCCGAGGACAAAGGCGAGTACGGGTATCGGCGTTTTCCCAACGTTCTGAGTGGAATGGACTACGAGCGCATCCTCAGCGCCTCGGGGCCTTACGGCGGGCACATCAAACGGCCGTCGGACGGGCGCGAGCCAAGGAAGATCGCCTTTATACAATGTGTCGGCTCACGGGACCAGGACAACGCTTATTGCTCGACGGTTTGCTGTATGTACGCTACCAAGCAGGCGATCATTACCACCGAGCACATAGCGGATGTCGAGTGCAAGGTTTTCGTGATGGATGTCAGGGCTTTCGGCAAAGGGTTCGACGAGTACTACGAAAGAGCCAGAGCCAAGTACGGCATCAAGTACATTTACACCAGGCCGTCGGCCGTAAGGCAGGATTTCCGGACCGGCAATTTGCTGCTGGAGTTCACGGAGGACGGCACCGACTGGGTCGAGGAAGAATTCGACATGGTCGTGCTGTCGGTCGGCCTGTGTGCGCCGGCGGGGGCGGCGAAGCTCGCGGAGGTATGCCGGATCGACGTCAATCAATACAACTTTGCCGAGTCGGCCAGGTTCACGCCGACGGCCTCATCCAGGCCGGGCGTGTATCTCGCCGGCGCGTTCGAGGGACCAAAAGACATTCCCGAGAGTGTCACCCAGGCCAGTGGAGCGGCGGCCCTTGCGATGGAACTGCTGGCCGATGTCAGAGGAACCCAGGTAGAACAGGAGCAGTTTCCGCCTGAAAAGGACATCTCCGGGGCCGAGCCGAGGATCGGTGTGTTTGTCTGTCATTGTGGTTCGAATATAGGCGGCGTTATAGACTGCGGGAAGGTAGCCGAGTACGCCGCGAAGCTGAGGAACGTTGTTTTCTCCACCGACCTGATGTACACCTGCTCGCCGGACGGCCTGGCAACCATAAAGGAGAAGATAGAGGAGCACAATATCAACCGCGTTGTCGTGGCTTCCTGCACACCCCGAACACACGAGCCTCTTTTCCAGAAGACTATCAGGCAGCGCGGACTCAATCCGTACCTTTTCGAGATGGCCAATATTCGCGACCAGTGCACGTGGGTCCACACGCGGCTCGGCGCCGCCGCCGAGGACAAGGCGATGGATCTGGTGAGAATGGCGGTCGGGCGTGCAAGGTTGATTGAGCCGCTGGCCACGACCACGTACGTTCCCAAGCGAAGCGCCCTCGTAGTCGGCGGGGGCGTTGCAGGGATGACGGCCGCCCTTTCAATAGCTAACCAGGGATTCGGCGTGCACCTGATCGAGAAAAGCGACAGGCTCGGCGGCAACCTCTCCAGGATCAAGACCACGGTGGAAGGTTTCAAACCGCCGGAACTTCTAAAAGAGCTTGAATCGCAAATCGAAAGCAACGAGAGGATAACGGTCTATAAGAACTCCACCGTCAAACATTGCAAAGGGTTCGTGGGTAATTTCAAGAGCATAATAGTAGACAAGGATGGGCGGGAAATCGAGGTAGAGCACGGGGCGGCGATCATTGCGATCGGGGCCTCCGAGTCAAAGCAGGATGAATACCTGTACGGCAAGAACGAGAGGGTCCATACGCAGTTGGAGCTGGAGGAGATCCTTGAGAAAGACCCTGAGTTCGCCCGCGGTCTGGACGAGGTCGTTATGATCCAGTGCGTGGGCTCGAGAATACCGGGGAATATGATGTGCAGCAGGGTCTGTTGCACCGAGGCAATCAAGAACGCCATCGCAATAAAGCGTGCAAACCCGAAGGCGCGGGTCGCCATACTCTACAGAGACATCCGCACGTATGGCTTCAAGGAGCAATACTACAACGAGGCCCGCCAGCTCGGCGTGCTGTTCTTCAGGTACGACCTGGACAACAAGCCCGTCGTATCCGAGGATTCTTCGGGGAATCTGGATGTGCGGGTTCGGGACCTCAATTCTGCCCTGGAGCTGAGCTTCTCGCCCGATGCGCTTGTGCTGACCACGGCCATCGTGCCGTCCGAGGAGAATGAAAAGGTGGGCACGGCTTTTAAGGTCCCGCTGACGCTTGAGTGCTTTTTCCTCGAGGCACATATGAAGCTGAAGCCGGTTGATTTTGCATCCGAGGGTCTGTTCTTGTGTGGTGCGTGTCATACTCCGAAGTTTATCGACGAGAGTATCGCTCAGGCGCAGGCGACGGCGGCAAGGGCCGTGAGGATTCTTTCGTCAGAGGTGCTGGAGATAAGCGGGGTCGTCTCGGTGGTCGACCCGGAGAAGTGCGCGGCGTGCCTGACGTGTGTAAGGACGTGCCCGTACGACGTGCCGCGGATAAACGCCGAAGGTGTGGCCGAGATCGAGACGGCGATGTGCCACGGCTGCGGGGTATGTGCGGCCGAGTGCCCGGCCAAGGCCATACAACTGATGCACTATACCGATGCGCAGGTCATCGCCAAGAGCAGGGCGTTATTGGATGAGGCAGGCGAACTGGTGAGAAATGAGTGAGTTCGAACCCAAAATAGTGGCGTACTGCTGTAATTTTTGTGCCTTTGCAGCCGCCGACCTGGCCGGTGCGATGCGGGTGCAGTACCCGCCCAATGTCCGGATTATCCGTTTGCCCTGTACGGGCAAGGTCGATGCGGTCCACCTTATCAAGGCCTTCGAGGACGGCGCCGACGGTGTATTCGTCGCGGGCTGCCTGGAGGGTGAGTGTCATTTTCTCGAGGGTAATTTGCGCGCGAAAAAGAGGGTCGCCTACGTCAAGAGACTTCTGGACGAGGTTGGTATAAACCCCCAAAGAGTTGAGATGTTCAACCTCTCCTCGGCTATGGGCGGACAGTTCGCCGAGATCGTAGAAGAGATGACCGGGAGGATCAAGAAGCTCGGACCACTCGAGGCCAACGCCCCCAAAAAGGAGCCACAAAAGGCATGAAAGTCGTCAAGCAAAAAGAGGCGCTACTCGACAGCAGCTTCGCAGAAGAAATCGCCATGCGCAGCGGCGAAAACGTATTCCTGTGTTATCAGTGCCGCAAGTGCGCTTCGGGTTGTCCGAGCAGGATGTTTATGGACAGCACCCCGACCGAGTTGATGCGGTACGCACAACTTGGAATGGTCGATGAGGCGATGAAGAAAAACACGATCTGGTATTGCCTGTCGTGCCAGACCTGTTCGACGAGGTGCCCTGCGGGGATCGATATCGCCCACGTTATCGACACGATGAGGATCATCGGGCAGGAAAGGGGGCTGCGGGCCGACGACAACAATCTACCGTTGTTCAATCGCCTGTGGATGACGATGATCAAGTACATGGGCCGGGCGTACGAGGCGGGGCTTGTCGCCTCGCTCAATCTGTTCTCCGGCCGGCCGACCAAAGACGTGGCGTTGGGCCTGAAAATGATGAAAAAGGGCAAGCTCAAGCTGTTTCCATCCTTTTCGGGGCCTTTTGCGACGATGAAGATGTTCTCAAGGGCCGAGAAGCTGAAGAAATGAAGTTGGCATATTATCCAGGTTGTTCGTTGCATTCGAGCGGGGCCGAATATGACATCTCCACGCGTGCGGTCTGTCGGGCCTTGGGCATCGAGCTTGTTGAGCTGAAGGGCTGGATCTGCTGTGGTTCCTCGCCCGCGCACCAGTACGACGAGCTGATGTCGCTGGCGCTGCCGGCCAAGAACCTCGCCCTTGTGCCGCAGACGGGCGAGATGAAAGAGCTTTGTGCGCCGTGCGCTTCGTGCTATTCGAGACTGAAGGTGACCCAGCAGCGGTTGGAGGACGCCGAGCTCAAAAAGGACGTCGAGGCAGTGATTGACTCGGAATACCCGGAGGATATCGAGGTGCTGCACGCGCTCGACGTGTTCACGGAAAAGCTCGGCGTCGATGCCGTGGAGGAGAAGGTGACAAAGGACCTGGGTGGGTTGAAAGTGGCCTGTTACTACGGCTGTCTTATGACCCGCCCGCCCAAGGCGACCGGCAAGCGGCGGTTTGAGAACCCGATACAGATGGACTTGCTGTTAGAGGCCCTCGGAGCCGAGAGTCTCGACTGGAATATGAAGACGTCCTGCTGCGGGGCGGCATTCGCCCTGACGCAGACGGACGTAGTGTTGGATCTGACCCGCAAGATCCTTTCCGACGCGGAGTCTGTGGGCGCCGAAGCCGTCGCCGTAGGTTGTCCGCTCTGCCACGCCAATCTTGACGGCCGGCAGGCACAGATAAACAGGAAATTCAATACGAGCTTCCACGTTCCGATATTCTACTTCACCGAGCTTATGGGCCTTGCGCTGGGAATAGAAGCCGAGGAGCTGGGAATCTTCAAGCATATCACGGAGGTCCGCGGTTTTCTCAAAGAAAGGGTACTGATATGATCGTGGCGGACAGGAAGCCTCTCGAAGAGATTCTCGATTCGATCAAGGACTATGACAGGATAATGTTGGCCGGCTGCGGCGGCTGCGTCACTGTATGCTTCTCCGGAGGCGCAAAAGCGGTTGAGCTGCTGGCCTCACAGATAAAGATTGCCAGAAAGAAACAGGGCCGGCCGATAGAAATCATTGAGACCACCCCCGAGAGACAGTGCGAATACGAATTCATCGACGAGCTGGCCGAAGCCCTCGAATCGGTCGATGCGGTGCTTTCGATAGCCTGTGGTGTGGGGGTCCAGGCGATGACCGAGCGGCATCCGCAAAAAATTACGGTCCCGGGCTTGAACACCAAGTTTATGGGCTACCCGGTTGAGCACGCGCTCTGGGATGAGCGATGCGCCGGCTGCGGGGATTGCGTGCTGGAATGGACCGGCGGGATCTGTCCCATAGCCCGCTGCGCCAAGAAACTGTTGAATGGGCCCTGCGGGGGCTCGGTTGACGGCAAGTGCGAGGTGGACAAGGATAACGATTGTGCCTGGCAGTTGATTTACGATAGGCTCAAGCAGCTGGGTAAGCTCGACAACCTCAAGACCGTCAGGAAGCCCAAGGACTGGCGCACGAGCACCAACGCGGGACAGAGAAGGACGAAATTCGAAGAGGCAATGCTATGAAATCAGGTAGCAAACTAGAGAAGGTTTTAGCCGCAGGAGAATTCGCGGTGACGGCCGAGCTCGGTCCGCCGCAAAACGCCAACCCCGAGGCTATAAAAAAGAAGGCTCAGTATTGCCTTGGGAACGTCGAGGGTGTCAACATCACCGACAACCAGACGGCCATAGTGAGGATGTCGAGTATCGCCGCGGCGACCATCGCGATATCCTGTGGCCTTGAACCGGTGGTGCAGATGGTGTGCAGGGACAGAAACAGGATCGCAATGCAAAGCGACATACTCGGGGCCGCGGCCCTCGGCGTGAAGAACATCCTCTGCCTATCGGGCGATCACCAGAAATTCGGGAATCACCCCCAGGCGGCAAACGTCTTTGACATCGACTCGGTGCAGTTGATAGCTATGGTCAGGGCGATGAGGGACGAGAAGGTATTCCTCTGCGGCGATCCGATAAAGGAGCACGAGCCGAGACTGTTCATAGGCGCGGTGGAGAATCCGTTTGCAGACCCGTTTGAATACAGGGTTCTTCGACTGGCCAAGAAAATCAAGGCCGGGGCTGATTTCATCCAGACCCAGTGCATCTTCGATATAGACAAGTTCGCCCGGTGGATGGAGATGGTCGTCGCTGAGGGCCTGCACAAGAAGGTATATATCTTGGCTGGTTTGACGCCCGTCCGTTCGCACAGGGCGCTGTTGTATATGAAAAACGAGGTAGCCGGGATGAGCATTCCGGATGAGCTGATCGAGCGGATGGAGGCGGTGAAAGACAAGGAAGAAAGGAAAGAGGAAGGCATCAAGATCTGTCTTGAGATGATTGAGCAGATCAGGAAGATCGAAGGCGTTGCCGGGATTCATCTTATGCCGATAGGCTGGGAGAGCATCACGCCGGTGATCTTGGAGCGTGCGGGCCTACTGCCGCGTCCGCAGGTTTGAGCTGGTAGGCGCTCCGGCGTGCCTGGTCTGCTTGCTTGACGCCCGGCCGGCAGGGGCGTGCTTGAGAAGAGCCCTTTTTTGTTGTGGGACCAGTAGCCGACGGATACAATGCCCCCATATTAAATCGGTAACGGTCTTGTGTCTGCTGGGAGGCGCAACGGAGGCTGGCATCGCAGGTGCCGGTTGTATCGGTGATGATTCGGCGAGGTTTGCCCCGTTGCTAACCTAAGCGACGCTTTCGGAGCGATCTTCAAGAACAAATCAATGGAAAAGTTTACTACGCAGAGATACGAGCACCTTCTCACCAAGTTTGGCGAGGTTTGCCGGGAGAACCTCTTTACGTTCCTGGGGAGGGTTCAGGATACATTTGGATACGTTCCAAGAGAGGTTGTCCGGGATGTTGCAGCGAGGGTCGGTTTGTCGGAGACGCGGATTTACGGTGCTCTGACGTCCTACAGGGACTTCGACGTGCATCCGGAAGGCGACGGGTAATATGAAGGAAATAAAGCTACTGACACGCCGGGTAGGCCGATATGATGTGCTGGATGTAAAGGCTTATGAGGCGGACGGGGGTCTGACGGGGCTAAGGCGTGCACTTGCCGAGTGCCCCGAATACGTTATCGACCAGGTCGAGCAATCGGGCCTGGCAGGTCGGGGCGGCGCTGGATTTCCGACGGGGCCTAAGTGGGCGGCAGCCGCTGCGGAAAAACAGCAGCCCAAGTACTTCATCTGCAACGCTGAAGAAGGCGAACTCGGGACGTTCAAGGACAAAGTTCTGCTTGACGGAGACCCCTGGCTTGTGCTCGAAGGTATCCTGCTGGGTGCTTATGCGATTGGCGCAAAGCAGGCTTACATCTACATAAGGGGAGAGTATGAAGACAGTATCAATCTCTGGGGGAAGCTGGTCGTCGAGGCTGGAAAGGCGGGACTGCTGGGCGCGGACATTTTAGGCTCGGAGTTTTCGCTTGATTTGCAGGTGGTAAAGGGCAGGGGATTGTACATAACCGGTGAAGAATTCGCATTGATTAACTCGCTCGAGACCCGCAGGGCCACGGGCCGGCTGAAACCGCCCTACCCGACCGAAAAGGGGCTGTTCGGGAAGCCGACGGTCGTAAACAACGTGGAGACGGTTGCAAATGTGCCGGTGATCCTGGCCGAGGGCGTCGAGGCTTATCGGAAATTAGGCGTCGAGGCGGAACCGGGGACAAGGCTGTTTTCGCTCTCGGGCGACGTCGCGAAGAGCGGTGTTTTTGAAGTGGAAGTTGGCTCGGGGACACTGGCAGAGCTTATTGACGAATTCGGCCAGGGCACAGCGTCGGGCAAGCCCATCAAGGCGGTTCAGCCGGGCGGGGGAACAAGTGCTTTTCTGCCCAGAACTGCCCTGGGATGCAGCCTTACCACCGAGGCCGTCCGCCGCGCCGGCAGCAGCCTCGGCACTGCGGGAGTGATGGTTTACGAAGAGGGTAAGAACGCGCTGGATATCATCAGGAGGCTGATGCAGTTCTACGGCTTTGAGTCCTGTGGACGCTGCGCGCCGTGCCGTATAGGGGTTGTGCGAATGAAGGAAATTATCGAGAAGCTGGCTCGCGGCGAGGGGACGGCAGAGGACCTCCAGCAATTACGCCGGATAGGCCAGGCTTGCGCGACGGTATCGACTTGCGGAATGGGACAAGCCTTTCCGCTGCCGGTGCTTTCGGCACTGGAGCTTTTCCCGGAGGATTTCGAAGCTGCTGTCGCCGGGGTCCAAGCCGGCTGATTGAATCACAGGGCAATCGTACAATGAAACAGGTTTGTCTTACTATTGACGGCATAGACGTGGAGGTCACTGAGGGAACGACGATTCTCGAGGCGGCGAAAAGCGTCGGTATTGACATTCCCCACCTGTGCTACGATCGGCGCCTTGAGCCGGCAGGCACGTGTCGGCTGTGTGTGGTTCAGATAAGCGGACGCGCCGGCCTGACAACATCGTGCAACACACCTGTGGCTGAGGGAATGGAGGTCTGCACCGAGAACGAGGAGATCGCGGCAATACGAAAAACCGTCCTTGAGTTGATCCTCTCCGAGCACCGGGTGGCCTGTACAACCTGCGATATGGACGGGGCGTGTAAACTTCAGGACTACGCATACCGGTATCAGGCGGATGAGGGGCTTTTCGGCCGGCCTGAGCGAAAGCCGGCGAGGCCGAATTATACCACGAACAGCGAAGCGATACTTTACGACCCTGACAAGTGTATCCTCTGTGGTTTGTGCGTCAAGTACTGCGAAGAGGTCCAGCGGGTGGAAGCGCTGACCTTTGCCGGCCGTCTCGGACAGATGGAGGTCAGCACCGCGTTTGGGATCGACCTGACGGAAAGTTCGTGCGTCTTGTGTGGGGGGTGTGTCGAGATTTGTCCTGCTGGGGCGATGCTGGACCGCGCGGCAATAGGTAAGGGCCGCAGGAAGGACCTGAGAAGCACTCGCACAACCTGCGCCTATTGCGGGGTGGGCTGCCAGATCGACCTTCTTTGCGACCCCAAAACCCGCCGGGTCGTGCGGGTAGCAAGCCCGGTTGGGTGTGTACCGAACGACGGCAATCTCTGCGTCAAGGGCCGATTTGCGATGGACTTTGTCGGCAGCGACAAGAGGCTCACGCGGCCTCTTATCAAGCGCGACGGCCGATTCGAGCCCGCGAGCTGGGACCAGGCGATCGACCTTGTTGCCCGCAGGCTCGCCGAGATAAAGGCCGAGCACGGCCCGGACAGCATCGGCGGGCTTTCCTCGGCAAAGTGCACCAACGAGGACAACTACATCTTCCAGAGATTCATCCGCGCGGTGATAGGCACCAACAACGTTGATCACTGTGCCCGGCTCTGTCATGCATCGACCGTTGCCGGTCTTGCCAGGGCGTTCGGCAGCGGAGCTATGACGAATTCCATCGACGAGCTTAAAGGTGCCGGGTGCATTTTCGTTATCGGCTCGAACACCACCGAGGCGCATCCCGTGATCGGCCTGGTGATAAAGGAGGCAGTCGTCAAGCACGGCGCGGAACTCATCGTGGCTGACCCCCGCCGCATAGACCTTGCGCGATTTGCGAGGGTCTATATGGCCCAGCGGCCCGGGACCGACGTGGCGCTGATTAACGCGATGATGAACGTGATCATCGCGGAAGGTTTACTCGACGAAGAATTCATTGAGCAGCGCACCGAGAACTTCGAGGCTCTGGCCGAAGCGGTCAGGGATTTTACGCCCGAGAAGGCCGAGCAGGTCACCACCGTACCGGCTGAGCGGATTCGCCGGGCAGCTCGTATATATGCCGGCTCGGCCGCCTCCAGTATCGTTTACAGTATGGGTATCACCCAGCACACCACCGGGACGGACAACGTGCTGAGCCTTGCGAACCTGGCGATGCTCACGGGCAATGTGGGCAAGGAATCGGCCGGTGTAAACCCACTTCGCGGCCAGAACAACGTCCAGGGTGCCTGCGACCTGGGTGCCCTGCCGAACGTATATCCTGGATACCAATCTGTTGAGGACGAGACGCTCAGGGCCAAGTTCGAGGCCGCCTGGGGCAGGAAGCTCCCGCCGAAAAAAGGCCTGACGGTCGTCGAGATGTTTCACGCCGTGGAAACAGGTGATATAAAGGCCCTTTACATAATGGGCGAGAATCCGGCCCTGTCGGACCCCAATCTCAACAGGACCCGCAAGGCGCTGGCCTCGGTCGGTTTTCTGGTTGTCCAGGATATATTTCTTTCCGAGACGGCGCAGTACGCCGATGTCGTTCTGCCGTCGCTGTGCTTTGCGGAGAAGGACGGCACCTTCACGAACACCGAACGGCGGGTACAGAGGGTTCGAAAGGCCATAGAGCCGCCGGGCCAGGCCCGCGACGACTGGCGGATCATCTGCGAGCTGGCAGATAGGATGGGCTACCCGATGAGTTATCAGTGTGCCGGCAAGATAATGGATGAGATCGCCTCGCTGACGCCGATCTACGGCGGCATCTCGTTCGACCGGATCGACTCGGTCGGCCTGCAGTGGCCCTGCCCGGACGAGAATCATCCCGGAACGAAATACCTGCACAAGGGGAAGTTCACCCGCGGCAAGGGGAGGTTCCACGCCGTTGAATTCAAGGAGCCCGCCGAGCTGCCGGGCAAGAAGTACCCGTTCGTGTTGTCCACCGGCAGGCTGCTGTACCAGTTCCATACCGGCACTATGACCCGCAAATCAGCCGCCATAAACCAGGTCTCACCAACCGGCTTTGTCGAGATACACACCGACGACGCAAAGAAGCTCGGAATCTCCGATGGACAGAAGGTGGAGGTCATTACCAGCCGGGGTAAAGTTACCACGTCAGCCAGGGTCACAGAGAATATTGGCAAAGGCTGGCTGTTTATGCCTTTCCATTTCGAGGAAGGCCCGGCCAATATGCTCACGATCGATGAGCTTGATCCGCTGGCCAAGATACCCGAATACAAGGTCTGCGCGGCCGACATCCGAAAGGCTGACGAGGCCAGTTGACTCGACTGAATAGGGGGACGCCGGGAAGCGCTTTGGTTTAGTATCGGCAGTAAATTGAACACGCCAGCGATGTAAGTGCCCGGCGGGTCTTTTCAGCCCACGGCTCTCAGTCCTGCAGTCTTATCCGGATGCTGTTTGCGTGTGCGTCCAGGCCCTCGACTTCAGCCAGGCGGATGATATCGGCGGCGCTTCGGGCCAGCTGCTCCCGGTCGTACTCGATGATGCTTATCGATTTGACGAAGTCGTTGCTGGTCAGGGCGCTGGCGAATTTGGCCCTGGCGCCGGTGGGGAGGGTATGGCTCGGACCGGCCCAGTAGTCTCCGACCGCAACGGGCGTGTGAGGGCCGATGAAGATCGCCCCGGCGTTGCTTATTCTCTCGGCGATTTGTCTGCTCATATCGCCGCACTGGACCTCAAGGTGCTCGCTGGCGAACTCGTCGGCAATCTGGATCGCGTGGTCGATTCCGGCAAGCACGAAGATCCGGCTGAATTTCTTGAGAGACTGCAGGGCCTGCTGTGCCCGGGCAAGCCGGCTGAGCTGTTTTTTGAGCTCCTCCAACACGGCCTTTCCGAGCTGCTGTGAATCGGTAAGTACAATGGCGCTGCTGTCCGTGCCGTGCTCGGCCTGGCTGAGCATATCGGCGGCGACCCACGCTGGCTCGGCCTGGTCGTTGGCCACGATGAGCACCTCGCTGGGGCCGGCGACCGAGTCGATGGCCACGTAATCGCCCGAGACGTTCTTCTTGGCGGACTGGACCCACCTATTGCCGGGCCCGACGATCTTGTCAACCTTGGGAATCGTCTGCGTCCCGTGCGCCAGGGCCGCTACGGCCTGTGCTCCGCCGAGCCGGTATACCTCCTCGATGCCCAGTTCATAACAGACCCCAAGGATCACCGGGTGAATACTGCCCTGGTATCTCGGTGGAGAGGCAACCGCAATCTCCCGCACTCCCGCCACCTGGGCCGGCACCACGGTCATAATCACGCTTGAGGGCAGAGGCGCCGCAGCCCCAGGCACACAAACTCCGATACGTCTTATCGGCGTGTATTTTATGCCCGTCCCGCCGGACTGGCCCGGCCCCGCGCCTATGAATATCCGCCGCTGATATTCCCTGACGTTTTCAATCGCGCCGCGAACAGACTCCAGGACCGCCCTGTCCATATCCTCGTGCGCGCTGTTAAGCTCGTCTGCGCCGAGGCGGAACTGGTCGGGCCTGAGCCTGACTCCGTCGAAGCGTTCGGTGTAATCGGCGACGGCGTCATCTCCTCTTTCGGCGACGCCGCGTAGAATATCCACCACGGCTTTGCTTTCGGCGCTGTCGTAGCCGGCAAACCTCGCGGCCAGCATCATCTCGCCGCGAAAGGCCCGTATTTTTTCGTCGAAGTCTGGTTCGTCCGATGCAATAACAAGGATTTGGTCGAGTTCGTTGCTCATTCTGGCAAGCAGACTCCTTGTTCTCTTGGTCTGCCACGGGGCTGACGGGCTGGCTTACCAGCCGAAGTTGCCGTGGCTGTACACGCGTGTTGCTTTTTGCAGCAGCAGGTATTGTCTGCCTTTGAATTCGGTTCTTATGCCTGCGATCTTGAACCGGACCTGGTTAAGCTCCGCCTTTTCTCTGGTCTCGGTCAATTCGAGCACTTCGTTGGGCAGTGGCTCGAACGCAACATCCTGCACGCTCAGGCCGTAGGCGTCGAGCACAAACAAGGGCCGGCCGTTTTTCTGCCTGACCAGCACGGCTGTCCTGTCAGCCAGGACGGAGTCCAGCTTTGCTTGAGGCGGTCTGGGGGGCTTGGGCCTGTCGGCCTGCTGTGAACCTGCCTTTTTCTGCTGTTCCGGCCCGCCTTGGGCCTCCTTTGCGGGGGCCGGAGCTTTGCCGCCGGTCGCCGCCGGCGCCTGGGCGAGCTTCTGGGGCTGCGGTTGGTTTTGCTCAGCTTGCTGCGGCTCGGGCTTTGGCGGTATCTTCCGGGGCAGGTAGATCTTCTTGTTCTTTATCTTCTGCAGCACCTCCGGGGGTACCTCGAGCACGCCATTTGGCTCTGCCAGCAGCTTGCGCACTTGCCGGGCTTGCAAAGGTGCCGGCTCGACGGGGCCGGTGGAGGCTTTAGCGGGTGGCGCGTTCGGCTCTTGCCGATTCTGTGGGCCGTTTGGCTCGCTCGGCGCGGCCGGTTCTTCGACAACGTGGGGCTGTACCGGTTCGTTCGGTTCTTTCGATTCCCCGGGCTCGGGCGGTGCGACCTCGACGACCGGCAGGAAAAGTTCGGGAAAGATGTAATTGGCGCCTCTGTACTTGGTCACCCTGCCCCACAGCCTGTACGTATCGCCGGGGCGCAATCTGGCGTCGGCGATGAGTTTTTCCAAGCTTGTTGAAGGCAGCAGTTGCAGCTTTGTCCCGGCCTTGACGACATTTGTCAAGTCGTTGACGTCGGCGCCGAGCTCGAACAGCCAGGCCCGGTCGTGGCCGAACCTGATGTAGCGCTCGCTGGCGGTCTCGGCGTGCTCGCTGAGCCTTCCCTCGATGCCCGTCAGAGCGAAGCCGTCGCGCAGGAGCCCTGCTGCAGCCACACCACCGGCTGGCGCCGGTGCGACCAAGGCAGTCGCCAGTATCGTCAAGATCAGTGCTGTTTTATCCATTTTGTCTGCTGCGTGCGCCCAACCGCTCTATTATCATTTTGGCTGCTTGCTCCGGGCCGTCTGCCGGAGTCAGGTATCTACTGCTGCTGGCGTCGTCGCGGGCGACGATGTCGACCAGCGGTTTCCAGAATCCGCCGACGAGTATAATCGGTTTGTCGCCCTGGAGAAAGCCCTTGTTCTTCAGCTCCCAGACCATTGCCAGCTCGAGTAAGGTGCCGGTTCCTCCGGGCAAGACGATGTAGCCCTGTCCCAGCTGGATGAGTTTGGCAAGGCGTTCGGGCAGCGATTCGGTGACGATCTGGCGTGTTATGTACTGGTTTGGCCTGGCCTTGAAGGCCGAGCAGGTTACACCGATAACCTGGCCGCCGGCGTCTGCAGCGCCCCTGGCAGCGGCCAGCATTGTGCCTGTGTATCCGCCGTTGGCGATGGTTATGCCGGCCGAGGCCAGGGCCCGGCCGACGAGGTAGGCCTGCTCGTAGGCCGGCTCGCCCGCTTTGGCGCGACCCGTCCCGAAAAGGGTAATGATTTGCTCATCCATCGGTTTGTCTGCGCGTAAACCTGAGCCGGCCGCCGCAGAGCAGCACCTCCCTGTCTCTCGGTGAGAGCAGCAGCTTGCCGGCAAACTCGAACGCTCCGTCGGCCCGCACGATCTTCACTTGCTCGGCGGACCTGATTGCTTCGAGCAGAGAAGGGATAACTATCTCGTCACCTTCGCTGATCCTCTCGTAGTCGTCAGGGTCGGCGAACTCTATCGGTACGATGCAGAAGTTGATCAGGTTTGCCTTGTGAATACGTTCGATGCTTTTTGCAATCACCGCCCGGACGCCGAGGTACATCGGGCAGAGTGCGGCGTGCTCTCTTGAAGAACCCTGTCCGTAGCTTTCGCCGGCTACGACGATGCCGGCTACGCCGCTGTGCTTAAGCTTGAGCGTCCTTTCGGCGAAGGTCGGCTTGCCCGGCTCGTTGAAGCAGTTGAAGACCACCTTCGCGTATTCCGGGACGTTGGACCGCAGCTTCAAGAACGCCCCGGCAGGTATAATATGGTCGGTTGTTATCTTGTCGCCGCACTTGAGCAGTACGGTTCCGGAAAGCTTCTGAGGTAAGGGCTCGGGGTTTTCCGGCACGACGATGGTCGGTCCCCGTCTGACCTGGACTGCGGCGGCCTTGGCCCTGGGCAGGGGCTTTTCTAAGAGGCTGTCGTCGCTGGCAAATACCTGCGGCAAAGCAACGGCGGGGTAGGCGGCACCGACGAGGCCCGGCAAATCTCGCGGGTCGGTGATCCTGCCGGTCAGTGCCGAGGCAACCGCCGTCTCCGGACTGACCAGATAGACCTGGTCGCCCTTGGTGCCGCTGCGCCCGGCGAAGTTACGGTTGAACGTCCGCAGACTCACCACGCCGTCAGCTGGCGAGAATCCCTGGCCGATACAGGGGCCACAGCCGGCCTCCAGTATCCTTGCGCCGGCCGCGATCATATCAGCCAGCGCCCCGTTCGCAGCCAGCATATTAAGGACCTCTCTGCTGCCGGGCGCAATTGCCAGCTCGACTGTTTTGTCGATCTGCCGGCCCTTTAATACCTGCGCGGTTATCATCAGGTCGGCAAAGCTCGAATTGGTGCAACTGCCGATGGCCACCTGGTGGATCTCCAGGCCGGCTATTTCCCGAACGGCCTTGACATTACCAGGCGAAGACGGACACGCGGCCATAGGCTCGAGCTCGCAGAGGTTCAGCTCAACGACGCGGTCATACTCGGCATCGGGGTCGGCGGCAAGGGGCCTGTAGTCCTGCTCCCGCTGGTGGGCCGCAAGGAATCTGCTGGTCTGTTCGTCGCTGGCGAATATGCTGGTCGTCACGCCCATCTCCGCCCCCATGTTGGTTATCGTGGCCCTCTGCGGCACCGACAGGGTCGAGGCGCCGTCGCCGAAGTACTCTACTGCCCAGCCGACGTTGCCTTTCGTGCTCAGGATGCTCAGCAGCTTGAGTATCACGTCTTTGGCGGCGACCCACTCGCCCAGTCGGCCGGTCAGTTTCACCCCGAGGACCCTTGGGGCAGTCAGGTAGAAGGGGCCGCCGGCCATCGCCACCGCCACGTCCAGCCCACCGGCGCCGATGGCGAGCATCCCGAGCCCGCCGGCGGTCGGCGTGTGCGAGTCGCTACCTAAGAGCGTGGCGCCAGGCTTGCCGAACCGCTCCAGGTGGACCTGGTGGCAGATGCCATTGCCTGCACGGGAATGATAGACCCCGCACTTGGCCGCTATGCTCTGCAGGTATAGGTGGTCGTTGTGGTTTTCGGGGCCGAAGCCGGCGAGGTTGTGGTCGACGTAGCTGACCGAAAGGTCGGTCTTGACGCGGCCGCCACCCAGGGACTCGTAGAGCAAGAAGGCCGTCGTCCCGGTGGCGTCCTGCGTCAGGGTCTGGTCGATGCGGATGGCGATCTGCTCGCCGGGGACGAGCCT
>CAZWAP010000048.1:0-17449 GCA_964632005.1 uncultured Pirellulales bacterium
GGGTTGATGGTATTGCTCGTATCGCTTTGCGCTCCGACGAGCACTTTGTACTCGATGCGCCTGGCAGAGGGCGTACCACAGGTCGCGCCGGATTTTTCTCTGCCGGACCTCGCCGGTCGGACCATCAGTGTCCCGGCCAGCCGAGACACCCTGCTGCTGTTCGGTACCATCCGCTGCCCGCACTGCCAATCGGCCTTACAGAGCCTGGAGCTTATCTGCGGAGCGGTGGGCGACCAATTGGCGGTGTACTTCATCGCCATCCGTGAGGACAGCGAGCAGCTGCGTGATTTCTTCGGGAGCGACTTGCCAGCGTTTGGAATCCTTCTCGACAAAGAGGGCCATCTCAGTGCCCGCTTCGGGGTCACGCGTGTGCCTACCTGTGTCCTGATCGGCCGGGCCGGCCGTATCCGGTATCTCGGCCGATTCAATCCGCCGGCCATCTGGCGGGCGCTCACTGGCGAGAGCATCAACTACCCCGACGTCCCTTACCCCGGGATTGGGGCCGGTGAGCGAATCGCGGCCCGGCCGAGCGAATCTCTGTCAGGGCTCAAGCGTTATATCGTCGAGCTCGATGAGAGCCCCGGCGTCTCCAAGAAGCTGCCCAAGAAGCTGCTCGAGGCCCGGCAGGAGCGCTTCCGGCGCGCCGCCGAACGCATCGGGGCGAGGATTGTCCACAACTACGGCAGGCTCAAGAACAAGCTGGTCGTGGAAATACCTGCCCAAAAGGCACAAAGGCTCGCCGAGCTGCCCGCCTTCAGGAGATACGCGGAGGACCGCCGTGTCCACGCGCTGTTGGAGGATTCATCTTACCAGATAAGGGCCGACTATGCCTGGGACAATGCCGTTACCGGGCAGGGCGTCAAGGTTTGCGTGGTCGATACGGGCATAGACTACAGTCATCCCGATCTCAAGGGCAAGGTCATCGCCCAGCACAATTTCGTCACGGGCACCGAGGATGCGATGGACGACCAGGGGCACGGCACCCACGTTGCCGGGATAATCGCCTCCGAAGGACTCCCGTATCGCGGCGTCGCCCACGACGTTTCGCTGCTCGCGGCCAAGGTGCTCGACTATACCGGCAGCGGCTACTCGTCCGATGTTGCCCTCGGGATCAACTGGTGCGTGGAACAGGGAGCACAGGTGATCAACCTCAGCCTCGGTGAGGGCCTGTACAGTGGAACCTGCGACTACGAGGAGATGGCCGGGGCCGTAAACGAGGCCGTCAATGCCGGGGTTATCGTGGTCTGCGCGGCGGGCAACGACGGGGACGCCACTCGGATGGTCTCGCCGGCCTGCGCTTCCGGGGCCGTGGCCGTCGGCGCCGTCGACAAGCTCGATAATATCGCCTCGTATTCGGACGGCGGGGACGAGCTTGACCTCGTTGCTCCGGGCGGCGACCAGCTCGGGGGGACAAACTTCCCTGAGATAGTCTCTGCCTACAGCACCGAGGTTGCCAACAACCCGGCTTATTGTATGTACCTTGTCACCGACGAATGCTGGGATGAGTGGTTTCTGGTGGAGGGCGATCGCTACATCAGGGCGATCGGAACATCAATGGCGGCCCCGCACGCCGCTGCCGCTGCTGCGCTCTTGCTGGAACAGAACCCCGCCCTGACGCCGCAGCAGGTCAAGACCGTGCTCGAGGAGAACGCCGACGACCTCGGAACGCCCGGCTGGGACAATGTCTACGGCTGGGGAAGAATCAACATCGAAAAGGCGCTCGATAACCTTCCGCCTCGGCCTGCTGAGCTGCGGGTCCAGATTGACGAGCCTAACGCAGCGGACAGTTTCTTCGTCGGCGAACCCTTGCCTATGGCCGTAAAGGTCGACTGTTCTGGAGGCGATGGCTGCGGCCGGGTGGATGTGTATGCCCAGTTCTGCGGTGGACAGGACTGCACCGACTTCATCGACATCAATTCCACGACCACAATATCCACCCTCGACAACAACCCCAATGAGCTCGGCGTGCTGAGTGGTTATTCCGTTGATACGGATCTACCCGTGGTCTTCGACGCTCAGACCGTTCACGATGCCTCCGAAAACACCTACGTCAAGCTCCTCGACCCGGACATCTCGCTCGTCGGTTCCACCAAGCCCGGCACCTATAGCACCGGCGACCTCGAACCGAGGGACGGGATCGGGGCCATCGGGGAAGACGCCGAGGAACTCTACTCCTTCGAGATCCCGCCCGGCGTGATAAAGACGATAAAGGTCAGGATGGAGAACTACCTCGTGATGCACTTCGACTACCCGCCCTTTGCCGGCTGGTACGTCTATACCTCCAACGCCGCCGGCGACAACATCCGCCTCATCGGCGACTGTATCCCCGCTGAAGGAGGCGGCGGCGAGACTCCGCCCCCGGATTGCTGGTTTGTCTCGGACGACCCAAACGTCCTGGCCGACCTGAGCCCGGGCGCAACCAACTACATAAAGCTCGTCTCGCACGATGTCGGCGAGGATGACTGGCTCACCTTTAATGACATAGAAGTGATCATCGAATACGAGCCCGACCCGAACAACGACGAAGTTTACAGGTACTACGTGAAGTTTGACCTGAACGACGTCGACGTCTCTGATGAGCTGACCGCGGCTCGGCTGAAGATCAACGTTGCGCAGGCATCTGCCGAGGCTACTGCGGAGGTGCACCTGGCCGAGAACCTTCTGCTGCCGGACGACCCGGCCGAGGCACTCCACGAGGTCAACGTCCCAGCCTACTCGTCGCTGCTCAATCCTGTAAAGAGCTTCAGCTGCAAGAATACCGGAATCGTCAACCTGAATGTCAAGGCCGCGGTCGAAGAGGCCCTGCTGGCTGGCCAGAGCACGGTGGCCTTTCAGTTGGTCGAGCTCGGCGAGGACAAGTTGTTCGCCGTCGATGCCTACGGCGGCGACAATCCCATCACACTGACGATCTCCCAGAAGGTGCCGCAGGGGGCGCCGCCACCCGACGCCGGCGGTCCAGGCGAGCCGAACAGTGGCCCGCGCCCCCTCGCCTACGAGACCCTGATCGTCAGGGACATAAGCGAAGATACCTACTCCAGGTACGACAGCCCTGATTCGGCCGTCATCGGCGCCGAGTTCGCCGCACAATACAGCACCGGCGACCTCGAACCGAGGGACGGCATCGGCGCCATCGGAGAAGACGCGCAGGAACACTACGAGTTCACGATTCCGGCTGGCCAGGTCAAAACGCTCAAGGTAAGAATGGAGAACTACCTGGTGATGCACTTCGACTATCCGCCTTTCGCCGGCTGGTACGTCT
Source organism: uncultured Pirellulales bacterium (assembly GCA_964632005.1). Classification (GTDB taxonomy): domain Bacteria; phylum Planctomycetota; class Phycisphaerae; order Sedimentisphaerales; family Anaerobacaceae; genus CAZWAP01. The sequence goes on from CAZWAP010000048.1 coordinate 3,260, forward strand.
ATACCTCCGACGCCTCGGGCAGCAACCTGCACCTCGTCGGAGATTGCATTCCCGCCGAAGGCGGCGGTGGTGAGCCTCAGCCGCCTGATTGTTGGTTCGTCTCGACCGATCCCAATGTGCTGGCCGACCTGAGCCCGGGCGGGACCAACTACATAAAGCTCGTCTCGCACGATGTGGGCCAAAACGACTGGATCACCTTCAACGACATAGAAGTAATCGTCGAGTACCAGGTCGACCCGAATAGCGACAATATCAGCAGGTACTATCTCAAGTTTGACCTTGCGGACTTGCCGGCCGATGCCCAGATTGACACGGCCGCCCTCGGTTTTTATGTTACCGACCCGGCCGTCGATTCCATAGCGGATATCAGCCTCGTTGAGACGGCCTATGACCCCTGTACCGCCGCCTACATCATTTATGACGCCGCGGACGCACCCTATTCGAGTTTGAGCAACCCAATAAAAAGCATTGCCTGTGATACGCCCGGGCCCAAGAGGGTAAACGTCAAGGCCGCGATCGAAGACGCCGTCCAAAACGCCGCCGGGCAGATCGCGTTCCTGATCACCGAGCAGGGTGAAGACGCCCTCTTTGCGATCGACCCTGCAGGCGGTGCGAACCCACCCCATCTGGACGTGTATCTAAAGTCCGGTCTCAGCACCGCCCTTGCGAAGTGGAGCCTGCTGCCGAGCGAGCACGGCAAGTTTACGCTCCGCGCCCTTGTTGTTAGCGACATTGGTGCAGAGGCCGTTTCCGACGCCCTGGTCGTCAATATCCACGACCCCAATCTGCCGATGGTCAACAGCGTCGAGTGTATGATCGATTCGGCCTGGCAGGACTGCCGAAACGCTGGTTACTCAGACGTCATCCAGAAGATAAGAATCGATGCCGAAGATCCCCAGGAGATACCAGAGGTCCGCTTGACGGTGACAAACGTTCCCGACCGCCGCGATTTCGTAGATGAGTTCCTGACGTACGGCGACGGCTATTTTATGCACGCGGCGAATCTCGAGCTAACAGATTCGGGCCAATGGATGATTAAGGTGGTCGCCCGGGATTCCGAGGCCAACACCGACACGCAGACCATTACCTGGAACATCCCCTGGGGTGACCTGAGCGTCCACATTGCCACCCCCGGCACCGAGGCCGTTGTCCCTAAGGGCAGCAGCTTCCCCATCGAGGCCGAGGTGCAATGTGCCGGCGGTGAGTGCCCGCTGGCAAAGGCCCGGGTCCAGCTGAATCGCCCCGCGCAGGCTGTATACGACGACGCAACCGCCGAGACCTACGGCGAAATAGGAGACGCCGACAGCTACATCGCCGTCCGCATAACGCCGGAAACTTACCCTGCCGAGTTGAAGACCGCCAGATTCTACGTCTGGGACACCACAACCTATCCGTTCAACCTGCACGTCTGGGACGACGACGGCCCGGGCGGCGCACCGGGGAGCCTACTTATCGAACCGTTCGTGGTCGACCCGGTGGTCCCTTCCGCTTCTGTGCCAGAGGTGGCCTGGTTCGACGTCGACCTCTCCGGTTACAACATCGTGATCGACAGCGGCGATTTATACATCGGCTGGCAACAAGTCGAGGGCAGCAAGAACAACCAGGTCGGCTTCGATACTGACGGGCCGCGATACAGACGCACGTGGGGCTACCACTGGACGCTCGGCGGCTGGTTCAACCTCGACGACTGGGGTTGGCTTATCCCTGATTTTTACGGCAACATAATGATACGGGCGATCCTCGGCGAGCCGGGCAGCTATCAGGGCGACCTGCCTGAAACTGTCGGTCCGGCACCTTTCTACACGACCGGTATGAACCCAAGCCGCCTGCCGCACCTGAACGCCGGCGACCTTTATGATCTTTCCTTGCAGGTGCACGCCGTCGGTGCCCCCGCCCAGAACGCCAGGTTCTACGCACTCGCCGCGAACAATTACAGTATGGACGTTGCCGGCCCGCTGAAGGTTACTATAACCGAGCCTTTGAGCCCCTGCGATGCAGCCAACTTGAATGCCGTCTCTCCGATCGACTACAAGGATCTATCCGTCCTTGCCGGCCAGTGGCTGTCAGCCGGGCCTATCCTGCCAGCCGACATCAACGCCGACGGCAGCGCTAATTTCAAGGACCTTGCATTCCTGGCAGACTACTGGCTGGTGTATTGCGAATAGCTGCCCACCGCAAAAAACCGCAGGGCCTCAGCCGTACTCCCAGGCGGATATCGACGTGCACGGGCTCCATCTGTCTGATGCCTCCGACAACTGATAAGCTCGGAGAGCGAAAGGTCTTTACAGCGGGGCTTGCTCGGCGTTAAATGGCTCATAGCTACTTCCGGGCAAATTCAGGCTGGATAAGAAAGGTGAACCCTATGGACAAGCGGTTGCTCACTATACTGGTGTCGGTCTGCTCTTGCTGCGCTTGGCCTGTCGCAGCGCGGGAGGATATCCTGATTGCCGATTTTGAAGGCAGCAGTTACGGCGACTGGGAGGTAACCGGCGAGGCCTTCGGCCCCGGACCTGCGCGAGGCACCTTGCCAAACCAGATGAAGGTCAGCGGCTACGAGGGCAACGCCCTGGTCAACAGCTACTACAAGGGCGACGGGACGACGGGGACTTTGACCTCGCCGGACTTTGTGATCCGGCGCAGGTACATCAACTTCTTGGTCGGGGGCGGCATGCATCCGGGCCGGACGTGCATCAACCTCCTGGTTGACGGCCGGGCTGTCAGGACGGCCACCGGACCGAACGATCGGCCGGGAGGCTCGGAACGGCTGGACTGGCATTCGTGGGACGTCGGCGAGCTTGTCGGAAAGACCGCGCGGATCCAGATCCTGGACAAGAGCACCGGCGGCTGGGGCCACATAAACGTGGACCACATCTACCAGAGCGACCACAAGGTACAGGCCGAGAAGAACCGCACGATTCTCCTCGAGAAAAGGTATCTCAACCTGCCGGTCAAGAACGGCGCACCCAAGCGGAGAATGAGGTTGATCATCGACGGACTGACCGTCCGCGAGTTTGAAATCGAGTTGGCGGATGCCGAGCCTGATTTCTGGGTTTTCATGGATATCGGGTGTTTCAAGGGCAAGCATGCGACGATAGAGGTGAACTCGATAGGACGAAATTCGAAAGGCCTGAGCTCCATTGTCCAGGGCGATACTATCAAGGGAGCTGAGGACCTGTACCGTGAGAAATGCCGCCCGCAGTTTCATTTTTCCTCGCGGCGTGGCTGGAACAACGACTCCAACGGCCTGGTCTTCTACAAGGGCGAGTACCACCTTTACTACCAGCACAACCCGTATGGCTGGCGATGGGGCAATATGCACTGGGGGCACGCGGTAAGCAGGGATCTCGTCCACTGGGAGGAGCTGCCCATCGCGATTTATCCGCATCGCTTCGGGGATTGGGTATTCTCCGGCAGCGCGGTGGTGGACCTGGGCAACACTGCGGGCTTCAAGAAGGGCGATGAGGACGTTATTGTTGCGGCCTATACGAGCACCGGGCGGGGCGAGTGCATCGCCTACAGCAACGACCGGGGCCGCACCTTCACCGACTACGATGGCAACCCGGTGGTCAAGCACAGGGGCCGGGACCCGAAGGTTATATGGTTCGAGCCCGCAAAGCACTGGGTAATGGCGGTCTACGACCAGAAGGATAAGTCCCACGGCATTGCTTTCTACACCTCGCCGAATCTCAAGGACTGGCAGTTCCGCAGCCGAATCGAGGGTTACTACGAGTGCCCGGAGATTTTCGAGCTTGCGGTGGACGGCGATAAGACGAATACCAGGTGGGTCGTGTACGCCGCCGACGGGGATTATTCCATCGGCTTTTTCGATGGGAAGGTTTTCCGGCGCGAGTCAGGCAAGCATCGCTTCAGCTACGGGAACTGTTTTTACGCATCGCAGACCTATAACAACATTCCCCCGGAGGACGGCAGGCGGATACAGATTGCCTGGGGCCGGGTCGCTATGCCGGGGATGCCCTTCAACCAGATGATGCTGTTTCCGGTGGAGCTGACGCTGCGGACGACGGATGAGGGTATTCGGATGTTCGCCGAGCCGGTGAAGGAGATCAAGAACATCCACGGCCGCAAGCACACCTGGCAAAACCAGACACTCAAGCCCGGCGAGAACCTGCTCTCGGGCATCGAGGCCGAGCTGTCTCACATAATTGCTGAGTTTACGATCGGCGATGGGGCCGAGTTTGGTTTTGTGATTCGCGGGGTGCCGGTCGTTTACAATCTGGCCGAACGAACGCTTTGCTGCAAGGGCAAAAGCGCCGAGTTGGCCCCGGCCGGCGGCAGGATCCGCCTTGAGATCCTCGTGGATCGCACGTCTGTAGAGATATTCGGCAACAGCGGGCGGGTGTATATGCCGATCGGTGTGATTTTGCCCGAGGAGAACAAGACGCTGGAGATATTCAGCAAGGCTGGCAAGACGGGCTTGGATTTGCTCGAGGTTTATGAGCTGCGTTCGGCCTGGAGGTAGACGGCCCGGGCGAGGGCTTCACTTGGAGCCGCAATCAGGAGAAGCGATGACCGGATGGCTGCGTCTCTTGGCAGTTGCTGCGGCGGCTCTCGGCCTGGTCGTGGTATACCCGGCCTGGAAGTGGCGGCGTCGCAATAAAAGGCGCAGGCGTCTTTTGGCCGCACCGCTGCCCGAGGAGTACGAGCGAATCATCAAGAAGAACGTGCCGCTGTATAATCACCTGCCGGATGCGCTCAGGCGCCAATTGCACGGTCTTGTGAACGTGTTCCTCGCGGACAAGCAGTTCGAGGGCTGCGGCGGACTGGAGATAACCGACCAGATCAGGGTGACAATAGCCGCCCAGGCGTGCATACTCTTGTTGAACCGAAAAACGCGGTACTTCTCCAGGCTGCACACGATTCTGGTGTATCCCCGCACGTATGTGGCCAGGACGGTTTCGTCGGCCGGGCCGATGACAATCGAAGGCCGGAGTGTACGATTGGGCGAATCGTGGCGAAGCGGGACGGTAGTGCTCGCGTGGGACGGCGTGATCGGCGGGACGTCCAACATCACGGACGCCTGCAACGTGGTGCTGCACGAATTCGCGCACCAGTTGGATCAGGAAGATGGCGCGGCGGACGGTGCCCCGATTCTGGAACAACGCAGTAGATATGCGGCCTGGGCAGCGGTGCTGAGCAAAGAATACGAGGCGCTTCGCAGGAAGAAGGCAAGACACCAGAGGTCGGTGCTGAGTAAGTACGGCGCGACGAGCCCGGCCGAGTTTTTCGCCGTTGCCACCGAGGCGTTCTTCGAGAAACCACGGCAGATGAAGAAACGACACCCCGAGCTTTACGACGAATTGAAAGAGTATTACAAGCTTGACCCGGAGCGGTGGTTGTAAGAATGTTGTATCGCGTATTCAATCTGGTACGCTATCGCTGGCAGGGGTGCCCAGCATTTTGCCGGGGCGGCGTGGGTAGTATGAGCACTCGCTGTTAACATGGGAGAGTTATGAGAGATATTTCGCGTCGTGATTTTATAAAGTACGCGGTGGCCGGCGGCGTCTTGCCGGTATTACCCTACTCGCGTGTTCAGGGGGCGAATGACGATATTCGCGTAGCAGTGGTGGGTTTTCGCGGGCACGGCAGGACCCACAAAGACGCATATCTGAGAATCTCCGGCGTGCGCGTTGTTGCGCTGTACGATGCCGACAGGGATGTTCTTGAACGAGGGGTACGGCAGTTCAAGGCTCGAAACTAAAAGGTCGATGCGTGCGTGGATATTCGCAGGTCGCTCGAAGATAAGAGCATCGACGCGATTTCAACCGCTACGCCCAACCACTGGCACGCCTTGGCGACGATCCGGTCGTGCCAGGCGAGCAAGGATGTTTGCGTGGAAAAGCCGGTCTCGCACAACATCTTCGAGGGTCGCAAGATGGTCGAGGCTGCAAGAAAGTAGCTGGTGTAACTTGTTTCTGTAAATTGGGTATGACCAGCGTCTGCTGGAGCGAAGGCGAGCATAGCGAGCCGGAGCGACAGCACACGACGGAATCAGGGAGCAGAAATGGTCTCAGCAGCCTTCTGCGCTGCTGCTCACTGGGAAGCGCCGGCTCAGTCTCACCACTTCTGCCCTGACCTCATCCCGCAGGTCCTCGTCCATTCGATACCCGGCCTGGCCGGTCGTCGGCTCGATCCCCCTCAAGACCCGGTCTACCAGCACCGATATCCGCCCCATCTCCTCCTGGCCCATACCATTCTTCGTAACTACCGGCGTGCCCAACCTCAGCCCACTCGTCACCGCCGCACTTCGTCTATCGTAAGGCAGCCGATTCATATTGACGATTATACCACACTGCTCAAGCGCCTTTTGCGCAGCTGCGCCGCTCAGTCCCTCCCGAAGACTGCTCACGTTCACCAGGACCATATGGTTGTCCGTGCCGCCGGTCAGCACGTCATGCCCCATATCCATCAATGCCGCCGCGAGCTTCCTGGCGTTGCTTATGATCCTGTGCTGCCTGGCGCGGTACTCCTCGCCGAGCGTTTCCTTGAAGAACACCGCCTTGGCCGCAATGTTGTTGAGGTACGGTGTTCCCTGCACACCGGGGAAGGTCATCCGCTGGACGTGTTCCCACAACGGTGCGGCTCCACCGGCAAGGGTAACTCTGCGGTCGAAGTCCCGGCCCATCAGTATCAGCCCGCCTCTGGGGCCGCCCGGCTTATACGTGCTCGTCGTGGTAAAATGAGCATAGTCTATGGGCGAGGGATGCACACCGGCTATCACCAAGCCCGCGATGTGCGAAATATCCGCCAGCAGATATGCCCCGACTTCGTCGGCAATCGCCCGGAACTTCGCAAAGTCTATCTGCCGTGAATACGCGCTGGCGCCGCAGATAATCAGCTTCGGCCTGACCGCCAGAGCCTTGGCCCGGATCGCCTCGTAGTCCAGTAGAAACGTCTCCCTATCGACGTAGTAGTGCTCGACTTCGAAGAATTTCCCGCTGAACGACGCCTTCGCTCCGTGTGACAGGTGCCCACCCTGGTCGATTCCAAGGCTCAGTATCTTCTCGCCCCTCTCGAGCACGGCGGCAAGAACAATCTGATTCGCAGCGGTCCCTGAATGGGGCTGCACGTTTGCATATTCGGCCCCGAACGCCTCCTTTGCGCGCTCAGCAGCGAGCGCCTCAATCTCGTCCACGACCCCGCAGCCCCCATGGTACCGCCCTCCGACGAATCCCTCGGTCGTCTTGTTCTGGACCACCGACCCCAAGGCTGCCAGCACCGCCCGCGAGCACTGATTCTCCGCAGCGATGAGCTGGATCGTATTCAAGAGCCGTTCGTACTCCCTCCTCAACAGCTCGTACACGTGCAGATCCGCCCGGCGAAGGGCCTCCAATATCCCCCCGTGATACTCCTCACAGCTCAAAAACCGCCCTATTTCCTTCCCGGCGGCTGGGGGGATTTCCTTCTTGACTGTCCGCAAGGGACCCACTTTCTTCGCGTTCGGCTTCTTGCTTGTCTGCCTGCCCAGCAACATCCGCTATACCTTAGAATCCTTTCCGGCGTTTCAAGGCGTCGCATTCCGCCTGCTGCTGTACTTGTTACTTCGGCAGTTTCGGCGCCCGCCTATGAATTTTCTCCAGCCCGAACCAGCTAAGTTAGAAAGTTTCGGATTACGTCGTTGAGTGTGATATACAGGAACAATGCCAGCACGATGACCCAGCCGGCCCGAATCACAATCCCCTGTGTACGCTCACTCAACGCAGAACCCTTGATCTTCTCGGCCACAAGGAACGCCGCCAGCCCACCATCGAGTGGCGGCAAGGGCAGGAAGTTGAACACCGCGATCGCCGCGTTGATAAGCCCGATTAGAAAAAGGTACTCAATCCACATTTGCTCCGCAACCGTTCGATAGCTGGCCGCCAGGATGCCTACAGGCCCCATCAGGTTCTTGGGACTGACCGCCCCGGCGATCAGGCGCTTTATCGTCAGGTAGGTCTGGGCGATAAGGGTAATGGTCTTCCGGCTGCCCATCACAACCGCTTCAACCGGTCCGTTGGCCTTGTAAAGCCTCTTGAGGCTCTCAAATCCCACCCAAACAGCCGGGACCGGCTTGACGGTCACGGCCTGCTCAAACGTCTCGACCCGCGCCGCAACCCCGCCAGCTGTCTGACCGTCCAGACGATACTCTATCGTGATATGTTCCCCGGCATATTTCCTGATTTCCCGGACCACATCGTAGAAGCTTGAGACCGGCTCGCCGTCAATGGCCGTTATCACCGCGCCCCGAGGAATCTCCAGACGCCCTGTGCCCTCAGCCGGTATCGTTTTGGCCACTACGGGGTGTGCCGCATCGAGCGCCACGGCGATACCTATCACCACCCTATCTCCGCCCGGCACAGTCCGCGGCGTAACCTCCACCTTCACCACCTCCTCGCCGCCCTTGCCATCTGCGCGCAAGACCTCCATCGGCAGCTTTCTGCCTTTGTGTGCTTCGGTGATCTGGCGGAGCTCCTTGTAGGTCGGATTCTTCAGGCCGCCGGCCGCCAGGATAATATCCCCTGCCTTTAGCGCCGAGAGCGATTGGGCCCGGCCTGGTGCTTTGCCCCCCAAGCCGAGAACCCTTCTGGTGATCCGCCCGAGAACACTGCTGCTCCCATCCTCGCCAGCATCCCCACTGACACTCGTAACCCGCAGCCGCGGGACCATCGAGCAGATATGATACAACTGCGATTCGGATTCGATCTCAGCCGCCGGCCCGAACATCCATTCCAGATCGATTTTCGCTTCGACAAGCTCGGTCTTGCCGCCATCCACCTTGCGCTCTACCAGCAGCTGCGCCGACGGCTCAAACGTCTGCGCAATTATTGACTCCAGCTCCCAGTAGTGCTTCACCTCCTTGCCATTGACGGACTTGACCACGTCACCGGGAACGAGCCCTGTCGCTGCTAAAAGGTCGCTTGTGTCGGCCTGGCTTTCGGGTTCGGCCACCGTCAAACTCGTGGGCCTGATAATGCCGAAACTCTTCAATTGCGCGCCGTTCCTCCTGGTCGCCACCAGCTTGAACTCTTTCTCGACTCCATTCCTTCTTACCTTCAGGCTGACCTCCTGGCCGTCCCGGGATAGCGCGGCAGCCAGAGCGATGTCGCTGAAATCGAGGTTATACCTCTTACCTGCCACCTCGACTATTTCATCGCCGGGCTGCAGACCGGCAAGGGCTGCCGGCGAGTTCGTCTCGACTCCCCCGACAACCGCAGGCGGCTGCTCTATACCGATGAGAAACACGATTACAAAAATAATGACGGCCGCTATGACGTTGCAGGCCACGCCTGCCGATATGACAGCCATACGAGAGCCTACCGGTTTGTTCGCAAAAGAACGTGGATCGTCGGTAGATTTGGCCCGGCCGGTATCATCCTGCCCGAGCATCTTCACGTACCCGCCCATAGGAATCAGGCCGAGACAGTACTCCGTATCCCATGCCTTGCCCTTGCCGGCCACGGTAAAGCTGGCCAGGCTGTCATCCGCCTCGGATTCCTCAACCGCGCCCGGCTCTGATTGTTCCTGCCGGCCCTCGGAGCCGCCGGGTTGGCCCGTAGTGAAAAAACCAGGCAGCACGCGAAGCCGCAAACCCTCCTCAGTCCTCCGGATGCCAATAAGCGTTGGTGGAAAACCAATCGAGAACGCCTCAACCTTTATTCCCGACAGCTTGGCCGAGATAAAATGCCCGAACTCGTGAACAAGAACTACCGCACCGAAGCCGACCAGAACCAAAAGAACATTCGCGAACGCATCAATGTTCCACACAATCAAGTACAAAACCGCCGCCAAAACAACGACAAGCAGACACAGCTTGAAAGCCTTGTTTCCCGCCTTCTTCGGTTTTGACATCAAAACGCCTCCACATTCACGGCACGCCACGAACCTCGCAACTGACGCCGGCACAACTCATACACGGCACGCCATAGCCGAGACCTCTTTTCTTGCCCACCGGTCTGCATCAAGCAGCTCGTTGAGCGAAACGTCTCTCTTGACTTCGTGCTTGTCCAGGCAACGCTCGACAAGCTCAAGTATGTTAACGAATTTGATTCTTCCAGCCAAGAACTCCTCCACCGCTGCCTCGTTGGCGGCGCTGAAGACCGCCGCGGCCGTGCCGCCGGCCCGCGCAACCTCGTAGGCCAGGGGCAGCGCGCGAAACAGCTCCACGTCAGGCCGATCGAACGTAAGCTGCCCGATCTCTTCAAGCCTTGGCGGCACCGCAATCCCCGGCACACGCTCCGGATACGTCAGCGAGTACTGGATAGGAAGGCACATATCCGCCTGCCCCAACTGCGCCATCACCGAGCCATCCACAAACTCTACAAGCGAATGAACTATTGACTCGGGATGTATCAGAACCTCTATCCGCTCCACCGGAATATCGAACAGCCATCTGGCCTCGATTATCTCGAGGGCCTTGTTCATCATTGTCGCCGAGTCGACGGTTATCTTCGGTCCCATATGCCACGTCGGGTGCGCAAGGGCCTGGCCACGTGTGGCGTTCTGAATCGCCCGAACGCTGGCCCCGCGGAAGGGCCCGCCCGAGGCCGTCAGGATAATCTTCGCCACTTCCTGCGGCCTGCCCGCCTGCATCGCCTGGAAAATAGCCGAGTGCTCACTATCCACCGGCAGAATCTCAGCCCCGCTTTTGTCGGCCTCGCCGACCAGCAATTCCCCGGCGATGACGAGCGGCTCCTTGTTCGCGATGGCCAGCCGTTTGCCCCGGCGGGCCGCCGCGAGCACCGCCGGCAGACCAGCCGCACCCACCACCGCCGTCAAAACGGTGTCGACCGCCTCATGTTCTGTAAGCTCTACCAGTGCCTCCGGCCCCGTCAGGACCTCGACGTCCAGGTCCCCCACCAGCTCACGCAAGGGCCTCTCGTTAGCCAGGTCTGTAATGGCTACATACCTCGGCCTGAAACGCCTGGTCTGCTCGGCCAGTAACTCGATGCTGCTGTGCGCGCTGAGCGCATAGACCGAATACTCGGGCCCCAGCTTCTCTATCACGCGCAGTGCATTTTTCCCGATCGACCCTGTCGAACCCAAGATCGCGATATTTCTGGTCATATCCGCAAAGCCCTTGCCTGCCTCCAGCGGATAGTTTCAATCACCACGCCCAACCTCCCCAAAAACCGACGCCACCTCTCCCTTCGACACGTCGATACTATGCAGCACCCGCGCAGCTGTCAACCACCAATCTGGCGGCGCATCGGCGCCCGCCGCCAAATACTTCTCGAACAATTCTCTGATGGTCTTTGCGTTCACCTCGAAACCATCGAATCTGCCTCGTATAGACTCCATCGCTGGCTTTGCCTTTTACCTTTCCTGCTCGTTGCTGGCCGAGCCTGCAACGCTGTCCACCCACCAGAGTCCATATTGGATTCTATGACCGCGCCTTCGTATCCGAGGCTGAGATCTGTCAAAACGCCTTCTTTACCCTGCCGTTCCGCTGGTTGCGGGCGCGGAACTGCCGCGGCGTCATCCCGACGAAATTCTTGAACGTCCTCGTAAAATAGCTCTGGTTATTATAGCCGACCTCGAAGCATATCTCGGTACAGCTCTGATCCGTTGCCAGCAACAACTGTTTGGCCCGCTCTATCCGGACGCTCGTTAGATAATCAATAATCGTTATGCCCATCTGCTCCTTGAATACGTGCGCCAGCCGGGAGACGCTCAGATGCGATGCCTTCGCTATGTCCGCCAGGGTAACGTGCTTGTTGTAGTTTGCATCGATGTAGTTTATGGCAGGTCGGATCTGTGTGACCTTCCTGGCGTCCTGCGAAGAGTAAACCAACTCGATAAACTCGTTGAGCGCCTTACTTATCCACGCGCATAGGTCCTCCTGATTGTTGATGTGCATAACCTTGTTCACGTAGCCCAGGTTTTTCTCGAGCATCACGTCGATATCCACCCCGCCCTCCACCGCCGACCGGCTCAGAATACTCAACAACTCCAGGAGCCTGGCCTTGAGCATGCCCAGATCACCTATCGTCCTGAAAAGTATCGTCCCGAGTATGGAATTCAGAATTTCCTTGGCGCCGGTACGGTCTCCTATTTTGACCTTGCCCATCAACTCGCGTTCGCTCTCGAGCGGGTATCGCCACTCCGTGCCGAGTTTTTTTCTTTCCTGGATGAACTCCCCGATCCGGGACTGCTGCTCGGTCCTCTCCCGGCGCCACCTGACAACGCGGGAGTCGAAGCCGGCAACTTCGTAGAGCAAGTCGAACAAGAACTCTGCGGCCCTGTGGATCTGTCGGCCCTGGATAAATGGGAGCTCCTCGATGGCTGAACGCAGCTCATCCTTCTTGATGCGCAGGTCCCTCAGACGTTTGTGTACATCTCTGGCCAGAATATCCGAGACCGGCTCCCACCGGCATTTACCGAAAAATATCCCGCCCAGGGCCCTGTCTCTATCCATTACCGGCACGCACACCTGCACGATACCGGCGTGGCAAATCGTTATGTACGCCTGTCCGGTCTCCACGGCTACCTCGAGGCTGCGCCGGCGGTCCGCATCACAGCGATTCTGCCCGGCCGGGCTACGCTGTACAAGCCGGCAAAAACGCGGGACGCAGTCCCTGCTCCACAGTCCCTCAATTACCCTGCCTCCCGCATCAGTCGTCTCGATGCCCATCTGGAAGTGCCTGCGGAAAACCGATTCGATCCTGACGAATTGCTGTCCTACAAGCAGCTCCTTCAACCTCCTTTTCTCAGCCATACCTTGCCACGCCCCCAACAGACCCGGAGAGATTGTCTATCTTGCCACCTTGTCCGCCGACTCCGTCAGCCTGCAATACCCCCCACGGGGCCTCATTTCCCCTGCACACATCCAACTGAAGTGAAGTAAAGACCAGGCGAACCCTTAGCAAGATTGTGCTATTATATCAGCCATCGCGCCACCTGCTACGAGTTTTCTTCTGGAAAAAGGAAGGGCTTGCACTCGCCCGGCCTTGCCAGCGAAGCCCCGAAACGTGTTTTATAGGACCTTCCCCGGACCATCTGTTCTGTGGCTCTTCCAGTTGCGGCTGTTCGCCCTGGTGCTACAGGCCTGCTTGACTCGGCGCGGCCCAGCCCGGGCACCGACCGAAAAAGGCGGTTTGGCAGCGGGACGCACGGTGTAGACCCCCCGGAAAAATGCGCCTATGACGCTGCGATACCGGCATAAGTGCTTGGGCCGGAGCAACTTCCATACGAAGCGGTTGCCACCTGCGAATCCAGGCGCACCCATTGCCCGGAGTCCTTGTAGAACCGCAGTGCCAAATTGACAGCTCGAAACCGCGCTCTAAACCCCAGGAATCGGCGTTTATGCGCCAAAAACAGCCTTTTCGGGCGACTGGCACGCTGTTTGCTCACATCCTTGCAGAGAGCAAGACAACAGAATAATCGTAAAGGTCTGAACAGATTGAGAACTCAATAATAGGGTAAGAAAGGAGGTGATGTCTATGGCACTGCTACCGACGCTAAAACGAGGCAGAAACGACCTGGCAAGGCTGCACAGTGAAATGGATGACTTGTTCGACAGCTTCTTCAGAGGGCTGGATCGGCCGTTCTTCGGGTACAAGACCTGGCCGGCAATCGACATCGCCGAAAAGGATGACGCCGTAGTTGTCAGGGCCGAGGTGCCCGGGTGCAAGGCCGACGATATCGACATCTCCGTTTACGACAATGTGCTGACCATAAGCGGAGAGAAAAAGCTCTCTGAAGAGAAAAAGGGCGACAATTACTACCATGTCGAGAGCAGCTACGGCAGCTTCCGACGGGAGCTGACCCTGCCCACCGAGGTGGACGCTGAAAAGGTCGAGGCGCAGTGCAAGGACGGCGTATTAACCGTAACCCTGCCCAAGGCTGCCGGTTCGAAAGCAGTCAAGGTCAAGGTTAAAGGATGATCGCTTACCGCTTCAATCTTAGCGGTCATCACTTGACCTGACCGTTTCGCCGAGGTTCCAGATGGTTCCCGTTCTCAAACAGAACGGGAACCATCTTTTTTTCCGGGCCGGTTTCGCGCCGTTCCCCAGGCCCATCGGCAGCCGCCCGGCCGGTTACCTGTCCGCCACTGTAGCAGAATGGTGCTACAAAAGGCATCACCCACGTGCCCCCCGGCCAGCTTTTGCGTCAAAGACCGGCTTTCTTGCTCTAATTGACAGCAAATGGGTGGGAAAGCACTTGACAGAAGCGAACCTGCCGTGGTATTATTTT
>CAZWAP010000049.1:0-17099 GCA_964632005.1 uncultured Pirellulales bacterium
ATGGCGGGCTTAAGTACATCCTCCAAAATTCTACCACAATCGTTGGGACGGTTATCACAACGCTTTGGACTTGCAAGAGTTCGAGCCTTTGCTTAAGATCAATAGGTAAACCCAGCTCGGGCACTGTCCAGGGCCGGGAAAAGCTGGCTCGGTCGGTCAGTTACGCCAACGTAGCTCAACGGTAGAGCTCTGGTTTTGTAAACCAGCGGTTGTGGGTTCGAATCCCACCGTTGGCTCTTTATCGTTAGCGGAATAAATGACCTGTATTTCTACCTGGTGGTAAACGACCTGGTCTGAGGATAGAAACTACAGCAACGTAGTCTAACGATCGACCACAACGGCCCGCTTGCCCTGTTCGAGCGGATCGTTCTTCGCACGCCCGCTCCATTTCTTGAGCGCCGCAACCAGCTTTTTGAAATCGATCGGTTTTGGCAGGTAATCGTCGCACCCAGCCGCGAAACACCGTTTCCTGTCATCTTGCGTCGTGTTCGCGGTGACCGCAATTATCGGGGCCTCGACCCCCTTCTCTCTCAATGCCGCCGTTGCCATGTACCCATCCATCCGCGGCATTTGAATATCCATGAGTATAACGTCAAAGACCTGCGAGATGCCCCACCGTACCGCCTCGTCTCCGTTCCCCGCGATGGTCACTTCGAAGCCTTCCTTTTCCAACAGCAGCCTTATCAACAGTTGGTTGGGTACGATGTCCTCGGCAACCAGTATTCTGCAGCAGCCCTCCGCTGCTCCGTTGCTACTCGGTGCTTCCGTGTCCATCTTTGCCCCCATTGAGCTGGTCCTCTCTGTCATTTCCACCCGTCCCTCTGCCGCGACCCCGGTACACAGCGCAGGGCTGTACGTATAAATCGGTTTTTGCGAGGCACAAATAAATCTAAACCATCCGGTTCTTCGCCCGCCCGCCCCCTCTCCGCACGGGGCGATTGCCGGCTCTACCCAGGTTTTTGACGGGCCCGCCTGTCGGCCTGCCCCGGAAACCCGCCTCGAAAGCCCCAAAACCATCCGCCTTTGTCATCGCGCACAATTTTCACATTCGCCGGTTTTCTTCTGGAGATTTACCCTTGAATGATTTTTTTCGGACTATGCGCGCCTCGGCTTTCCGTAAACTGCCTGGCCGGCTGTAGGGCCGCCGCCTAACCCAACGACTCGGATCTCACTCGTCGCTGGCTCGACGGGCGCCGGCGTCCGCAGCTATTGCCCTGCGGATGTCTTCCAGCAGCACCTCGTCGTCGAACGGCTTCTCCAGGAAGTTTATCGCTCCGGTCTTCACAGCCTGGACCGCAATCGGCACATCACCGTGCCCTGTGATAACGATAGTCGAAAGATTAGCCCGCCTTTTCGTAAGCTCAGCCGACAGCTCCAGGCCGTTCATCCCCGGCATACGCACATCCACAACCAGGCACCCCGGCACACCCGGCTCGTAAGCCTCCAGGAATTCCTCCGCGCTGCAGAAAGTCTCTACCCGAAACCCGGCCCCCTCTATCAGTAAGCGCAGAGACTCACATACCGCTTCATCATCGTCCACAACGAACACCGTAGGTTCCGACCTATCCATTACGCACTCCTTTCGCCGGCAGCCTGAACCGCAATGTCACCCCGCCGTCGGGGTTGGGCTCGGCCCATATTTTCCCCCCGTGCGTCTCCACGATTGAACGGCTCAGCGACAAACCCACCCCGAGCCCATTCGGTTTTGTGCTGAAGAATGAGTCGAACATACGTTCCGCCGTTACCTCTGACAGCCCCTCACCGTTGTCACGCACGGCAAGCTCGATCCCACCCCCCTCCGCTGCCTTTGTCGTAATAACCAGCTGACGTCTTTCGGGCGGCGTTTCCTTCATCGCCTCCATCCCGTTCCGCACGAGATTCAATACCACCTGCTGCAGTTGAATGTCGTCTCCAATTACCTCCGGAAGCTTTCTTGCCAACACCGCCTTTATCTCAATGTTATTATGGTACGCCTCGGCCTGCTCAAACTTTATCACTTCCCTGGCGATCTTGTTGATGTCCACCGGAGTTCTCTCCGGCTCCCTCTTGCTGACCAGCCTCCGAAGACGTCGTATTATCTCTCCTGCACGCCTTGCTTGCGAGGCGATCTCTTCAAGGGCCTTGGACAGCTTCTCCGGCTCGGTCCCTTTCCTGGCCATCTGAATGCCCGCACTGGCGAAGTTGGCTATCGCGCAGAGCGGCTGGTTCAACTCGTGTGCCAGCCCCGACGTCATTTCACCGGCCGTTACCAGACGCGAGGTGTGCTCAAGCTCCGCCCGCGACCGCCGCAACTCCTCCTCGGCGCGCCTGCGCCCGGTGATATTCAGTGCGTAAATATTCACGTATGCCGGCTCTGTGACCGGCGCAAAAGTGATAGACCACCAGCTACCCCCGCACTCCACATCAATCTGCCTGCTCTTGCCGTGATCGAGTACTTCGGCGGCGAATCGGGCCCACTGTTCCGGCAGGCGCTGCTCCACTTTGCACCCCCAGCAGTTCAGCAACGATTCGCTCGCCTCATTAGCGTAGATGATCGTCCCACCCCTTGTGACGCGCATCACCGGGTTCGGATTCTCGGCCGGAAACTTGGCCAGCAAGGCGATCTCTTCCTGGCTGGCCCGGAGCTGCTGGTTCATCGCCTGCAGCTGCTGGTTCGCCGCACGCAACTGCTGCTCATCGGCCTGAAGCTGCTGATTTGCCGCACGTAATTGCTGCTCGGTCGCCCGAAGCTGCTGGTTCGCCGCACGCAACTGCTGCTCATCGGCTTGAAGCTGCTGATTTGCCGCACGTAATTGCTGCTCGGTCGCCCGGAGCTGCTGGTTCATCGCCTCTAACTGCTGGTTCGCCGCACGCAGTCGCTGCTGGTAACGCAGCTGCCCACGCACAAAGTACGTGAATCCCCACCCCACGCCGCCGGTAACTACCAGGCAGCCACAGATCAAAGCCGTCTGCACCGTCCCGAACTTCTTCAGTTCCCGGTCCGTTGCCCGGCGCAGCTCGTCTTCCACGGCTCCTGCCTGCTCCAGAACACGGCCGAATGTCGATTTGAATCTACCTTCTACCTCGCTTGCAACCGGCGTGACCTCGGGCCCCTCCCATCGCTCCAGCATAACCTCCCTGAATTGTGCCAGTCCGCTCTGGAGCTGCTCGATTTCTTCTCGGAGCCTGCGGTCATGCAGCGGGACAAACCTCTGCTGTGAATCCTGGCCGCCTTCCAACATCACGTTGGCATACCAGTCAGCCTGGTCCAGGTGCTTGAGGACCGAGTCCAAGGTTCGCTCGCCGCCTTTGGCTTCCTCGAACCATAACTGGGCCGCTGTGCCTTCGGCCCTGATCTGCCCGACAGCATACCTCAACGGACCGTGCACGGCCTCCAGACGCCTGCCCGCCCGATAGATGTACACCATTGAAGCAAAGACCACGCCTGTCGCCAGGATAATCACCACCCAGATCCAGTACAGTACGCTCGGCCTCGTATGGCCGGCCTGGGTGATTCCAGTCGCTTCTTGTTCCATTGTTACACGAACTCTTTTGCTCCACTTGGCCCGTCAACTGACCCGTTCAGCCTCCGTTGCCCTCCACAGCAGCTTCTCTTTGCCCCCTCCTTCGCTATAGCGGACTTCGCCCGTCTCAAGGTCTATAGAAACGCTCTTCCTGAACAGCCCCCCCAAGGCGCATGCACAGATGTCAATGCCCCTCTTTTCTAATATCCGGGTAACCGAATCGATGTTACTCTGGCATATCGTATCGTCTTCTCGTGCCAGCACGTTCGCTGCCCCCACCAGGCAGGCCTTGATGTCACCCAGCGAGCAGCCCATCTGGACCATCCTGCTGAGCATATCCTCGATTGCGTCCGCGGCATATCTCCTTTTTTCGACTGCATTCCCGGGCGCCCGCCCGGGCAGCATAATATGTGCCATCCCCCCGACTTTCCTTGTGACGTCGTAACTCGTTAACCCGATACACGAGCCAAGCGCGATTGATCTGAGCACAATCTTATCGCCGGAGACAACCACCTCCCCCACACCCACATCCTCTACATACTTCGTTGCGTATTGCCGGGGCGACATCCCGCCTGCCGGCAGCGCATCTGCTAAGAAAAATGTCGGCATAGCTCAACTGGCAACTGCTCTTGTCTATTCATTGGTCGTTCCAGGCGAAAGGGCGAATCAGCAAGGCACGCCGCTTCACAGCACCCGGATCTTACCGCGAACACGCGACCGATACACTCTCGGCGGTCGCTCCGTGCGAGATATCCCTCATTCGCTCGCACGTACCTCGGCATTCCCGCGCCTACCACCGCCGGCACCAAGCGTGTTATTTCCCCGCTTGTCGGCCTGGCAAACGCGGGTAAACCTCGAGCCAGACCAATAATACGGCGATACTTCCCGATTTGCAAGTAAAAAACTGCCGGCTGACGCGATTTCTCGCAAGCCCTTCACAGCACTTGCAGCGATAATACGCACCCGTCACGGCGGCTGATGTTCACGAGTGCCCTGATCGCTGCCCGAGGGACCACCGGCATTCTGGAGAAGGAAAAACCAGAAGAAAAAGACCTCTACTTGCCTTCACCGCCCCGCGGTTTTTCAGCCGGTGCGTTGCACGGCCCGTTCGTCTCCTCACCGCGACCCCTGCGCCCGGCCCGAAACGCGCCTGCGCCGCTGCGAGCAGCAGGCCAGCGTGCCGTTCTTCGACGAGATGTACAACCTGCCGTTTGCGGCTATCAACCCGTCGAAGACCGGCGGACTTTCAAGCCTGTATTCGGCGAGTCTTCTACCGTCGGCCTTATCCACCGCCCACATAACTCCGCCTCTCTTGCCCTCGAAAATCTCCAGCGATTCCTTCAACATTTCAACGGGCTCCTGGTCGTCCGTGCCGCAGCCCTCCGCAGCCGGTACCGACCAAAGCTGCCGCCCGGTATCTGCCGACAGGGCGGTTAGCACTCCAACAGCAGAACTGCCAGCCTTGTTCCCACGGTCGCGCCTCTGCAGGCCGGCCGTCCTGTCAGCGACCAGCACCACCTCATCCGTCGCCACCAACGTCGGCGCCGACCAGGTCGGCCGGGCGTACGCCGAACGCCTCACCGAACGCCACAGCTCCTTCCCCCCGATGCATCCAGAGCGATCACGTTCTCCGTGTTCTGGAAGAAAACTCGCCCACCCACTGCATGCAAGCGTCATCGGCAGAAGCGTAACGGTGTCCCTGTCCTCTTTTTCCCACAAGACCTCGCCCGTCTCCGCGCGGATCGCCGCGAGGCGCTTTGGTTGTACCTCCGCTCGACGCTGCCATCACGTACGTGACCGCCCCGAGAATCCTTGCCAACTTTCCCATGGGAATTCTCCCTTTGTCTTTACGCAAACGCTCCTCATCGTTTTTGCCGATCTTTGCCCCTTCTTTTCCGCGCTCCCGCCTCAGGAGCAGGCACCTGCCCGGCCCGGGGCCTGTATGGTCCCGTCCCCTTGACGGCCCACACCAGGCCCGCCTGTATCATCGGCTCTCTGATGTATGGGTCGCCAAATCGCTCGCCGTAATCCAGCAGCTCCCGCGAAAGCTCCCGCAGCGTCTCCCGATACTCAAGCTCGCCGAAGAAATTCTCCAGCTCATCCGGATCCTCCTCTAAATCGAACAGCCACGGGTCATCTACGTTCGAATACACCAGCTTATATCGACCCGTCACGGCAGCCAGCCAGATCGTTCCCGCCCCCGCCCTGCCGGTGCTCCGGATGAAAGTGATGTCCTTCCACCCCGCCGGCGCCCTGCCCGCGAGAAACAATTCCGATGCATCCCGGCCTTCTTCCTGCCCGCTCTTCCCATACCCCATCAGGCTCAGAATCGTCGGCTTAAAATCCACGCACCCGAGTACCTCGCTTACTACCGTTCCACCCCGGATCCTGCCCGGATAGTAAACGATGAAGGGTATCTTCGCCGAGCCTTCAAAGGGCACACCCTTGTTCTGGCGGTGGTGCTCGCCACGCAGGTCGCCGTGGTCCGCGGTGAAAACCACTATCGTCTTATCGAGTATTCCTCTCTTGCGCAGCGCACCGAGAATCTTGCCGACGTTGTCGTCGATGCACTTAACCATCCCGTAATACAACGCCATCCCCGTGAATCCCCCGCTCGGCTTCCCCCAGTTCGGCACCCTTCGGCCCTCAACGTTAAAAGTCCGCGGGGCCTTGTACGTCTGATCCTTGAACATTGTATCATAGGGCGGCCGCACCGTGTCCGGCCCGTGCGGATCCGGAAAGCTAACCATGAAGCAAAACGGCTCGCCCTTGTGCGCCTCGATGAATGCAACGGTCTTGTCGGCGAGGAAATCGGTGGTGAATGATTTCTCGTCTGCGCCGGCCACCCCGTAGGTAGGCCTGCCGTTCCGGCGTGCCTTCACGCGCGGGCCGGCAGGCGTGTCCTCCAGTTGTTTCCAGTGACCGCGATTGAACATATACCGGTTCTCCACGAAACCGAATTTGCGCCGCGGCGCCCATTGCGGCTTGCCTGCCCCGTCCAGGTGCCACTTGCCCGCATATCCCGTGGCGTACCCTCGCCGCCGTAGAACCTCCGCAAACGTAACGATCTCGTCGTCGAGAGGGATGTTGTTGGCCACGACCGGCGTGTTCTGCGGATACCGCCCCGACACAAACGCCGCCCGCGAAGGAGAGCACACCGGCGTCGTGGCGTAAAAACTCGTACACAGCGCCCCGTTCTCGGCCAGCCAGTCGATGTTCGGCGTCTCCACAACCGCATCGCCCCACATCAGCGACTGCTCCCTGGGCATTAGCTTCCTATAGCACCCTAATGTACGGAAATTGTGCTCGTCCGTGTGAATAATCAAGAGATTGGGCCTGCCCCTCTCGCGCCCAAAAACCGTCCCGCTCGGAAAAAATACTCCGGCCAGAGCACTGACCTTCAAAAACTCGCGTCTGTTCATCGTTCTGACTCCTTGCCGCCCGGATACGACTTCCGGGGCCCTATGAATACCTGCCGTTATGATACCCCCGACCCACCGAATTTGCCACCCGAGAACAGAGCTCACTCGACTCGATTCGCCGACGCAGCCGCCGGATTTTGGTTGCTTTATCCAGCTTCATCCGCCAAAATTCTCCTGTTGGCGCACAGCCGATACCAACCTTGCCGAGTTTGAGGCCTGTTATGGAAATAAAAAAGGGCATCGCCGTCAGCCCGGGAATCGCGATTGCAAAGTCCCTGATCATCGATTCGGAGGACTACCGCATTCCCCGCCGGCCCATAGAGCCTTCCCAGCGAATGGGCGAGGCTCAGCGCCTCAGGAACGCCTTCGCCGAGGCTATCAGCGAGTTGACCGAGATCGTCGCCGCCAAGGAAGACGCCACCGCCGGGAAAATTAAAGATATCTTTGCCGTGCACCTGCGCTTCCTCAAAGACAGGAGCCTCAAACGCAAGATAATCGATATGATCCGCTCCGAGTGCGTCACCGCAGAGTATGCTGTCTCAACCGTTCTCAGGGACGTCGCGGCCCATTTTGCGAAGGTCAAAGACCCTTACATCAGTGAGAGAGCCGCCGACATCTACGATATCGAACGACGCCTCCTGCGCAAGCTGCTCGGCAGCAAACGCGAGGACATCAAAAACCTCACAGAAGAAGTCATCGTCGTCGCCCGCGAACTGAGCCCCACCCAGACCGCCAGCTTCGACAAAAGATACGTCAGGGGCATCGCCAGTGACGCCGGTGGAAGAACCTCACATGCTGCCATCGTCGCGCGGTCGCTCGGCATCCCCGCCGTGGTCGCACTTGAAGACTTCACCGAGCACGTCAGGGGCGGAGACACCGTCATCGTCGACGGAAACCGAGGCGTGGTCATCGTGGACCCCGACGAGGAGACGTTACGCAAGCACGAGCAGTATTTCCGCGATTTCCTCGCCCTCGAACACAGGCTCGACGCCATCCGTGACCTGCCCGCGGTTACCCGCGACGGCGTCCGGATCACACTGCTTGGAAATATCGAGTTCCCCGATGAGGCCGAGGCCGTCCTACAAAAAGGCGGCGAGGGTATCGGCCTTTACCGAACCGAATTCCTCTACCTCAACAACCCCACGGAGCCCACCGAGAAGGAGCACTACGAGGCCTACGCCGAGACCGTCAGCATCTGTAAGGATCGGCCCGTTATCATAAGAACAATGGACCTCGGGGCGGACAAGTACACCCAATCAAGACGCTGGATCCCGGAGCCCAACCCCTTCCTCGGCCTGCGATCCATAAGATTCTGCCTCCAGAACCTCACTATGTTCAAGACCCAGCTCCGCGCGATCCTCCGCGCCTCGACGCTCGGCCGGGTCAAGATTATGTTCCCCCTTATCTCCACTATCAGGGAGCTCAAGCAGGCCAGGCTCATCTTCAACGATGTAATGGAGGACCTCTCCGAGGAGAAAATACCCTACAACAAGGATATCGAGATCGGCATAATGATCGAAACACCATCGGCCGCACTCACCGCCTATTCCCTCGCCAGGGACGTCGATTTCTTCAGCATCGGCACCAACGACCTCACCCAGTACACCCTCGCCGTCGATAGGTCCAACGAGCAGGTCTCAACGCTCTACTCATCCGCGGATCCTGCCGTCCTCAGGCTCATCAGGACCGTAATGCAGGACGCACACAAGGCCCGCATCGACTGCAGTATATGCGGCGAAATGGCCTCCGAACCCGAATTCATTATGCTCCTGCTCGGCATGGGCTTTAGAACAATTTCCATCGCACCACCTATGATCCCCGAAATAAAACAGATGATCCGCTCCGTCACCATCGAAAACTGCAATAACATCGCCAGAAAAGTCCTGACGATGAACTCCGAGAGACACGTCTCAGGCTACCTCCGAACCGCCGCAAAAGAAATCCTTCCCGAGGCCTTTTAATCGCTCGCTGGCTGTCGCCGGCCCGGCAGACGGCCCCCTTGTCGCGCCGCCAGAGCTTGACAGACCGCCGGTATCCGCCTATCTTACGCAAGGTCAAAGGGCAAAAGCCTCTTTGAAAGACTGGCAGCTATCAGCAAGGTGAAATAATGCCGAGAGGGGGCGCACATTTTTCGTCCGAAGAGCTTGTTCGAGTCCTCAGCCACTATGATATTGGCGTGATCCACCAGATTCGCCCGCTGTCCGGAGGCAGCCGCCGTACCCCCAAGATGGTCATTATCGCCGAGAAGGGCAAGTTCCTCCTCAAACGCCGCCCAAAAGGCAAGGACGACCTCTACCGGGTCGCCTTCGCACACGCCGTCCAGGCCCGCCTTGCCGAAAAAGGCTTTCCCGTTACAGCCCTGATACCCACCCGCCACGAAGACAACACCATCCTCCAGCTCAACAACCATATCTACGAGCTTTTCAGCTTCGTCACGGGCAGCCGCTACAATGGCTCGGCCGAGGCCACCTTCGAGACCGGCCGACAACTGGCCAACTTTCACAGGCACCTTGCCGGTTTCGCCCCTCGCTGGAGGCCCCCGCGAGCCGGCTTCCATGATTCTCCAACCGTCCGCAGGCATCTAAGAACCCTCGGCTCCGAAAAGTTCCCCCGACTCGACAGGCGGCTCCAGGCCGTCGCAGAGGCCCTGATGCCCCTCTACAACGACGCCGGCGCAAGGGTCAACCAGTGCGGCTTCGACTCCTGGAACCAGCAGGTCGTCCACGGCGACTGGCACCCCGGCAATATGCTCTTTGCAGACGACAGAATCGTTGCCGTCCTCGACTTCGACGCAATCCGCGTCGCTCCGCCCGTCACCGACCTCGCCAACGCGATGCTCCAGTTCTCCATAGTGGCAGGCAGTTCCAATCCTGTTGACTGGCCTGACCACTTCGACGAGGAAAAGCTCACCCCTCTTCTTGCCGGATACCGCCGCGCAAACCCCCTCGAACCTGCCAAGCTCGACGCTTTGCCAGGCCTGATGATCGAGACAATGATAGCCGAAGCCGTCCTGCCCATCGTCGCAACCGGCTTCTTCGGAAACCTCTCCGGGCCCGATTTCCTCCAGATGATACTCCGCAAGGCAAAATGGCTCGATAAGAATCGCACCAGGCTCCGCGAGCTGATAAGAGCGACCGGGCAATCACGTTGACAGATTCGCCGCCCCTAAAGCCATAAGACTCGGTCACGCTCAGCCAGACGTTATGAGGCAGACCACCATTCGTAGGCCCAAGCTGGTCCGCCATCTCCGCCAGGCACCAAAAACCTCCTCAGAACCGCGGAACGAAACGCATCTTCTATGATCTAACCTTGAGGCAATCTGCTCTGAAACAGCATTCCACGTAGGGGCACTGTCCGCCGGAACTGCCGTAGCACGGCGTGAACCCCTCGGCCAACTGAATACTGTGTATCAGCTCGGCCTTTTTCATCCTGCCTGGCGTAATACCCAGAGACTTCGCCTTGGCCCTGATCTCAGGCATCTTCAAGCGTCTTTCGATTACTTCAGCAGAAGGCATCTGACTTATCTCCTGACAACTCTTGCACAGCACCGTGCAGCCCTGATAGCCTAATAAAACCCAAAAAATTCTCGTCAGAACGATACAACCATCGTCCCACCGACTCCTGCTTTCTGCCGACTCCCCGGCATACATAATTTTTCGATCAGCTGCGCCAAAGACTGTAGAATTATCCCCGAAAAACCGGCTCGCATCATTATTCCGTTTCTTGCCCTGTTACCTCGGGCCTGTACCCGCCCCCGCACACGCGTTTTTCCCAGACCAGCCGATAACACATCTACGGTCGCGCTGCCAGCCTGCCTACGGCCCGGCGTAGTGGACACTCTCATCCGGCGTGTGCTCCAAGCACCGCCAGCGCCCAGGTGCAACGGGACCCGCCTACCGGACGGTTTCGTCCTCCGATATTCCGGTGATAAAGAACCTCTGGCCTTTGCACGCCCGTTTCGGTATTATGGCAATTCGATTGCGCCGCTTCCGCGACGCAGAACCGGTTCAAACAGACTTCGGCTCAACGCGCAGCCGAACCACAAATATCGCCCTCAAGGCCACCAGGCAGGACGATGGGGCAGATAGCGGTCCTCGATCAGAATATGATAAATATGATCGCAGCCGGCGAGGTTATCGAACGACCCGCCAGTGTGGTCAAAGAATTGGTGGAAAACAGCATCGACGCCGGCGCCACAAAAATCACCGTGGCCGTGGAGGATGGCGGCAGAAAGCTGATATCGGTCTCCGACAACGGCTGCGGTATGGGCGCAGACGACCTCGACAAGGCCTTCGAGCCCCACACCACCAGCAAGATCAGGACCGCCGCCGACCTGCACGGAATCTCAACGCTCGGCTTCAGGGGCGAGGCCCTGGCGAGCATCGCCTCGGTCGCACGCATAAACGCCGTCAGTAGAACCCACGATTCACCGGCCGCCAACTGCCTCGAAATCGATTGCGGCAATAAGACCGACGTCCGCCCCTGCAGCGGCGACTACGGCACCACTATACAGGTCAGGGACCTCTTCTATAGGCTGCCGGCCAGGCGCAAATTCCTGAGAACGGCAAACACAGAAATGGGCCACATTACCGAGCAATTCATCCGGATAGCCCTGAGCGCCTGCGCCGCTTCGGAGGGCCCCGAACAAGATCAGCACTCTACCGCCGCCGCTCTCGACCTGACGCTGATACATAATGGCAGGGAGCTATACCGCCTGCCAGCCGGCCAAGACCTCCTGCAACGCATCCCCACCCTTTTCCCGACGCTCTGCGGCAACCCACGCGACGACTTTATCCAGGTCCGCAGCAGCGAAAGAGGTATGCACATTCACGCCCTGCTCGGCAAGCCCGCCATATCGAAAACAAGCACCAGATTCCAGTACATATTTCTCAACGGCCGGTTCATACGCGACAGGTTCATCTCGCACGCCATAAGAGAGGCCTACCGCGGCCTTATCGAGCCTAACAGGTTCGCCGTGGTCTTCCTGTTCATCACGATGCCCTTCCAAGACTACGACGTAAACGTCCACCCCACCAAGACCGAGGTCCGTTTTTACAACGCCAACTTCGTACACTCACAAATACTCGGGGCCTTCCGCGAAAGACTCCTCGGCACCAATCTCGACGTGCCGGCCGAACTACCCGCCGTACCGGCTTCAGCCCCCATACCCGGCGCCCCCGCCTCCGGCCACAGAAGCCGCCAGATCACCGAGGCGATGGCCGAATTCTTCAGAAAGCACAGGGCCGAACACTCACAGCGACGCCTGGAATTCGAATCGAAATACCACCACGCCCAGGCCCCGGCCGTACAGCCCGCCATAAGCCCGCCCCCACAAGCACCTCCGCCAGCCGAGCCAGCCTCCGCTGCAAAAACGTTCATCCAAATACACGACAGCTTCATCATCGCCGAAACCGATGGCGGGTTCGTCATCATCGACCAGCACGCCCTGCACGAACGCATACTCTACGAGGACCTTCACCGGCGAATCCATCACGGCAACCTCGAATCACAAAGGCTCCTGATCCCGCAAAGCTTCGAGGTTACCCAGACCCAGGCTGCCCTGCTCGAGGCCAACGCCGGGTTGCTCGAAAGGCTCGGCATTGAACTGGTCCCCTTCGGCCCGCGGACCCTCGCAGTCCAGGCATTCCCGAGCCTGCTGGCCAAGGCGGACCCCGCTGATTTCATCCTGGACCTGATCGACCTGCTCGAAAGCCGGCACACCGCCCCCGACCCGCAGGCGCTCCTGGAACAGGCGCTCAGTATGGCGGCCTGCAAGGCGGCAATAAAAGCCGGACAGAGACTCTCCGACAGCGAAATCGAACAGCTGCTGGCCCGAAGGCTCGAGGCCGACTCGGCCAGCCGCTGCCCACACGGCAGACCCACGACGATAAGCTTCTCTCTCAAGGACCTCGAAAAACAATTCAAGAGGAAATGATGTAATGAACAGGTGGTTGGCTCTCTTGGTGATGCTCTTGGGCTGGTTGGCCAGCGGATTCGCACTGCTGGCGCCGCAGTCAGACCCGAAGTCCACGCGCATCGACCAGGCGAACTATCCTGCCCGAATCGTCTCGATGGCGCCAAACCTCACCGAAATCCTCTTCGCGCTCGGCCTGGACGACAAAATCGTGGCTGTCACCCGCTACAGCGATTATCCCCCACGCGCCGCCGACAAGCCAAAACTCGGAACCTTCTGGCAACCCAACATCGAGGCCATCATCGCCGCAAAGCCCGACCTCGTCGTCACGCTCGGATTCCAGCAGCAGGCCGACGTCGCCCGCAGACTCAACCGAATCGGCTACAACTGCCTGATGGTTAACATCGAGACGGTAGAGGAGTTATTCGAGGCAATCCACAAAATCGGCACCGCCACCGGCAAGCAGCCCGAAGCAACCAACCTCGCCGGCGACCTCCGGGCCAAGCTGAAGTGCTTATCGTCTCTGGTCGCCACCGGCCCAAGACCGACAGTCCTCTGGGTGATCGACCGAGAGCCTCTTCGCGTGGCCGGCCGGGATACATTCGTCAACGAGCTAATAGAGCTCGCCGGCGGTGTTAATGCCATCGGTCCGACCGTGCACAAGTACCCCCCCATAGGCGGCGAACAGGTCATCGCCTCCGCCCCGGAGGTCATCATAGAACCAGCCTCATCCAACGGCAATATCCCCGACCAGTACCGATCCGCCCTGGATTACTGGCGCAGATTCAGCACCGTCCCCGCCGTCGCAAACAACAGGATCTATGTCATACCCCCTGACACCGTCAGCCGCCTCGGGCCTCGCGTCCACCAGGGCCTGCGGTCCATTGCAGAATGCATCAAGCCGGAGCTTTTCCGGGGGGTGAGCCGATGACTGAACTGCTCAGACCCAAAACCGTGATCCTCAGACTCGCCGCGGCTCTGGTCGTGCTCGTGGCGGTTATGTTCGTTTGCTCGCTGATCGGCACGGAAAAGGTCTCGCTCACCAGGGCCCTGGCCGGCCCGGGCCGGACCATCATCAACCCCGACTATGAAATATTCGTCCGAATCAGAATCCCCCGAATACTGCTGGGCGCCATAGCCGGCGCGGCCCTGGCAGCCAGCGGAACGACCTTCCAGGCCCTGCTGCGAAACCCGCTCGCCGATCCGTACATCCTCGGCATCTCGAGCGGTGCCGGCCTGGGCGCGATGATCGCCGTAATCAGCGGGGTGACCTGGACGCTGTTCGGCCGTCCGCCCATAGCCGTCTTCGCATTTGCAGGAGCCCTCGGCACGGTTTGGCTGGTCTGGCTCATCGGCAAGCAGACCGGTAAATTCCACCTCACCGGCCTGCTGCTCGCCGGTGTCGTGATAAACGCCTCCTTCTCGGCGGTCATTATGTTTCTGACGTCGCTGGCCAGGTCCGACCAGGTATATTCCACCATATTCTGGCTTATGGGCAACCTGACCGAGGAGGATTTCATCGTGCTCTGGACCGCCGGCGGCTGCGCAATCGCGGGCATAGTAGGACTGTTCTTCCTTGGCCCGGGGCTCAATGCCCTGACCTTCGGCGACGAAGACGCCAGAAGCCTGGGGGTCAACACGCCCCGCATACGCACAGCTGCCTTCGCAATTGCAGCCTTTATGACGGCCGTCGCTGTCAGCATCGGTGGATTGATAGGATTCGTGGGGCTGATCGTCCCCCACGCCGTCCGCCTGGTCGTCGGGCCCGACCACCGCCAGCTGATCCCCTTAAGCGCCCTGGTAGGCGCGATGTTCCTTATCGCCGCCGACACGCTGGCCCGAACCGTCGTTGCGCCAGCGCAGTTGCCCGTCGGCGTCGTTACCGCAATCGCCGGCGGTCCACTATTCCTGCTACTCCTGCTCAAGTACAGTCGCTCAGTGGGATACATCAAATGAGCGCCATCATCTCCGCGCATAACCTGACCTTCGGCTACCACCGGGCCACCGCCCTGCTCAGAAATCTCAGCTTCGAGGTCCCTCCAGGAACGTTCCTGGCAATAGCCGGCCCGAACGGCGCCGGCAAGACCACCCTCTTGAACCTGCTCTGCGGAACTCTCAGGCCCCGCAAAGGAAGGATAATTATCGACTCAAAGCCGGTGCAGTCGTACACCGCACGGCAGCTTTCCGAGAAAATCGCCGTCGTCCGGCAGCAGCTCTCGCCGCCCTTTGGCTTTTCTGTCATTGAGACCGTGATGATGGCGCGGACCCGCCACTTCGGCGCCGCAGGCTTTGAAAGCAAAGCCGACAGGCACGTCGTCCACGAAGCAATGGAACTGACCGATGTAGCCCGATTCGCGGCGAGGCCGCTGGCCAGCCTCAGCAGCGGTGAACGCCAAAGGGTCTTTATCGCCAGGGCAATCGCCCAGGATACCCCCATCCTCCTTCTCGACGAGCCTACAAATTTCCTCGACCTCAAGCACCAAGTCGGCGTTTACGACCTACTCAAGACCACGCAAACCCACAAAGGAAAAACAATCGTCGCCGTAACACACGACATCAACCTGGCCGTGCAGTACTCCGACAGAACTATCCTCCTGGCGGCCGACCGCACCTACCTGCAAGGCCCCACAGACCAGGTGCTCTGTGCCGAGAAGCTCGAGCAGACCTTCGGCATCGGCGTCTTCGCCGGGACCGCCGGAAACGAAAAATTCTTCATCCCCGCAGGCAAATTCGCAAAAAGCAAACACCCCCCAAAACCTCCCACCTGCGAACAACCCCATAGCCCCCGCGATCATCAGCAGTAAGTGCCGCAAAATACGACACTTACACATAAACGCTGCTTTTGTCCTTGACAATAACCTCGCCGGCCGTATAGTAGCGCCGTTTCTGCCCCGACCGGGACAGAAAAACTGTGCTTCACGGAACGTCAGACGGTATAATGCAGGTTTCTATGAATCAGCGGCAGATGAATGTAGGTGGATGGCTGGAAAGGTAAACGACCAAGTGGCCGAGAAACGTAAGAAATCCTCGAATAAGAAGACCAGGCCCGTACGTAGAAAGAAAAAGCACCTCACAAAGGCCGACATCGAGCATTTCAAGCAATTGCTTCTCGAAAAACGCCGCGAAATCCTGGTCAACGTCAACGAATTTGAAGACGAGGCCCTCAGGAAGTCCCGTCTGGACGCCAGCGGGGATCTATCCAGCATGCCTATCCATATGGCCGACCTCGGGACCGACAATTTCGAGCAGGAATTCGCCCTGGAACTCAGGGACAGCGAGATCAAACTGCTCAGAGAGATCGACGCGGCCCTGATACGGATAGAACAAGGTACTTACGGCATCTGTGAGGGAACGGGCCAGCAGATCCCAAAGGCACGTCTCGAGGCCCAGCCGTGGGCCAGATACTGTGTCGAGTACGCGCGCATGCTCGAGCAGGGCATTGTGCCGGAACCGGAAGAGCAATAGCCCGCCGAACCAAACCATACTATGAAGCACAGATGTCCGGTCTGTGGTAAACTGGTTCGCACGTCGCGCCGCGCCCGCTCTACCCTGCCGGCCTTTTTCCCCTTCTGCTCCAAAAGGTGCAAGCTCATCGACCTGGGCGCCTGGCTCGATGCCGAATATAGAATACCCGCAGACCCCCGCGAACACAAACCCGAGCGGCGCGGCGACGCATCAGCCGACGATGACCACGCCAGAGACTGATCGGCCGGACGAGTCTACAAAATCTCGCAAAATCTGTTGAAACACACCAGTAGAAAAATGTATATTTGCACCGTATCCCTGCGAGCGCTGCCTGCGTTAACCTTCTTGAAAGGTAAGATGAAAAACGCCCGTGCACCGATAACAATCCAGAGAAATAACCCGAATCGACAGCGAAAGGATCTCCACAAGATGTTATACGCAGTCTTGACGCTCACAGTAAAACCCTATCGGTTACCGTAACGGACGAAAAAGCCAAGGTCTCAAAGCCAGAAGAAATCAACAGTTGCCGCCAAGAAAGCCGACACCGATGGAAACACGACCGAAGGTTTTTTCCTGGGTCGGAGAAGTTGGTGCAAGAACAAAAGAATTTGGACAAGCGTTCTTATGAAAGGAGCACGTAAGCTGAGCCGGACACTTATTTACAAGATACTTGCCGAGCATCTTACCGAAGGCAGGCTCGTCCCCGGCGAGCAGATCGCCATCCGCATCGACCAGACCCTGACCCAGGACGCCACCGGGACGACGGCCTTCTTGCTCTATGAGTCCCTGGGTGAC
>CAZWAP010000050.1:0-14056 GCA_964632005.1 uncultured Pirellulales bacterium
TTGGCCACGTCGCCGTCGTACTGCATGCCGGCGTACCAGCCGATCTTCTTGGGTACCGTGCCCTTTTCCCACTTGGCCGGCGAATCCTTGTAGCCGGCGTAGACCATGATCTTGCCATTCTCTTCGACCTCAAACCGCTGGCTGCCGGGGGGCAGCAGGTCCCAGCCGAGGCTGCGGTTGCCGATGCAGCTTTTTAGGATGAGCACGGGCGCGTCGATGGCGTTGCCCAGGTAATGCCCGATTCCGATTTCCGGGCCGATCCTGCCGCCCTTGATGGTCATCCACTCGTTGTTGAAGAGCCTCATAGGGCCCGTGCCGCTGCTCATGACGCGCACGTAGCGGACATCCTTGCGTACGGTCCAATTGCCGTCGTCGTCGACCAGGTAGGGGTATTTCTTCTTGGTCTTCACCGCATACTCCAGGGTACCCTCCTTGTCGCCGGCCACATGGCCCGCGCCGACCATGTTGGACTGTCCCATCAGGATGTAGACCTGTACGGGCTTGCTCATATCCGCCGGTTTACCGTCCGGATCTGGCAATTGCTGCTTCGGGTTCGTGTCAATCTTCTCGGCAGCCAACACGCCGGAGGCGGCCATTACCATCGCTGCGATAAGGCACAATACAAGGGACGTCTTCTTTCCGTTCATAGCTTCACTTCCTTTCGTTAAGTTTTAGAATGCCTTTCGTATCACGCTTCAACGTATACTGGTCAATATATCTTCGCCCACTCACCGGGGCCAGCACAAAATACTTAATAGTCAGCCCACAGTTCGGGGCAGGGCAAGTAAATTGGAGTAGGTTTTTGCCTTTTACCAATTCGATCTCCACCGGCTTGGTGTCCTTCCACATACCTATGGTATATGGCAACGGGACCTCGATCTCCGGTTTAGTCTTGTTTACCGTAAGCAGCAGACGCGGCTTCATATTCACGGTTACTACATGGGCGACGAGGGCATATCGGCCGGCTCTGGGAGCTTCGAACTCGTACTCGAATGTCTCGGGACGGCCCCCACGGCTGTAATGCAACTGCATCCCACCCAGGAAACTCTTTGTGAACGTGATCTTTGCCGTGTTGTTCTTCGGCTTACTGCAGGCCGCCGCCGGGATTATAATTACGCCGTTGCTCTTGAGAACGACCTTCTTATCTTCTGCTGAGATCTCGGCCTTTATAATCTCCTCGGCTTTGGTCGAGACACTGGCTTCGGCAAGGTCCTCTCCGGTCAGTGCAACTTCGACAGGCTTGGCTTCTTCGACAATCTTCTTCTTTTGGTAAAACGCCAAAGCGTTCCAGAGACCGCCGCCGGTGCCGTAGTTTCTGCCGCTGACCTTGCTCTCGCCGAGGGCATCGCCGACCCACTGCGCCCGCAGCACCTTGACATACTCCTTCGGGTACTCCCGCGCCTGCGTTTCCAGCAGGAAATCCAACCCGCAACGGTCTTCCCACCAGTTGTTTCGCCAATGTGCGCCCAAGCACACGGTCCAGCCCTTCGGCGTCCAGTGGCTCATAGCGGCATGGCCTCGCTGACGCACGCCCCAGGTCGGGATCCCGAAAGCACGCGTGGCGAAACGCCCAAACCAGGCCCGCGGACCGCACTTGCCCCCGCCATTGAGCAGTTGCTGCATCTTGAGGGTGGACATCTCGGGGTGCCATTCGGGGGTTTTGTAGGGGACATCGGTCTTCACGATGGCGACGTAACGCCAGCGATAGTCTGATTTGAAGATATGGTCCGGCCGGTAATTCCGCAACATCTCCCTGCACCAGATGAGCTCCTCATCCAGGGTCGGGTCGTTGGTGATGAAACGGCACTCCCAGGCCGTCATATCCTTGAACGCCGGGTCCAACTCCCCGTTGAGGTAGGCCTTTTCGTAGTTCAAGTAGCGTTTTACCGGGTCAACCTCGCCGCCATCGCCAACCACAGGCACGGCCTGCTCCAGGCTCGTGCCAAGTGCAAGACGCTGGAGGATGCCATTGCGGGCGTTTTCGCTGGCCTTCTGGATGGCCGTGTAGATCTGCATCGCTCTGCCGTACTTGCCGGCCTTTGCTCCGCCGGCCAGAAGCATTTGCTTCATCAGCGCTTTGTCGGCAAGCAGTCGGGCGACCAAATCCGCCTCTTCTCTGCCCTGCTGGGCGAATTCCGCAAGGCCGCGCGGCGTGGCGTTTGCCAGAACCGCGCACTTGACCAGCAAATCGTCGAGCCTGTCGCTCGCAAGAAAGGAATCCGCCTCGGCCAGCAACGGCTTGGCCGCCGTCAACGCCTTCGCCTGGGCCTGCGCAAAGGCAGCGTTCGTGTCGATGTACGGCTGTGCCTTGGCCACGGCTGCATGGGCCTGGAGAAATGCCTCTTTCTTTCTCTCATCAATCTTCGGCACGGACTTGGCGATCTCCGCCCGTAATGCCGCGAGCATACCCGAGTATTGCTCATAGAGCTTCTGGCCGATGGGGGTCAGTGGTTTCGCCTGCGTACGCCCTTGCGTCTCGGGGGCACCACAAATCAACACGATGAACACTGCTGCCAGCACGGACAAAACAACAGACAACTTTTTTCTATTCACAGCTTTGCTCTCCTTTCACTAATGTGGCATTGAGTTCAAACGGAGTGCGCAAATTCTAACGAGCAGGTTGCCACGGCCCATCACTGGCTTTGGCTTTCAGCACCACCAGGCAATGGCGGAATTTCCGCCTCTTCCATCCACAGCGAAAAGTGCCCGCGCGGCGGGATGACCCCACGGGGGGTGTTATATCGCAGGAAGCTGATAGCTGCGATGGTCACCTTACCGCCCTTGAACTCATCACGGAAGTCGTTGTAGATGTAGGCGCCGCGCGGCTGTCCGCCTTGCCGTTTGCCGACGCCGGCCTTCGACTCGGCCAGCAATTTGCCGTTGACGTAAATCGCATAACCCTCGCCCGCGTTGACGTGGGCGCTGCCGCCGACTACGAGGCGGTAACGACGGTCCTTCTTGAGCGGCGGAAACTCGAAGGTGCCCCGGATCAACAAGACTTCCTTCTCCCAGAGGGTCCTCGGCTTTTGAGAGCAGCCGCAGAATGAAGCGGTACACGTTTCGTTCAGCGGCAACAGCTTACCGTCAAGCTGCCCGAAGGGCGGAAGACCCTTCTTCCAGCCTGCCTTGGCCGCGTCGAAGTCGGGCGCGAACCAGTTCTCCATCCCTGCGGGGAACGTTACCTTGCGGTACCGGTTCCCCTTGTCCTTTGGCAGGGTCTCTTTCGGGTCGAAGCTGTAGTACTCCCACTCGAGGTTTCTCAGATCAGGCCCGAAGGGGTGCCACTCGTAGTCGTACACTCCTGCTGCTCGATAGAACGCGGTCAGGCGGTAGGTCGTCCCGCGGAGAAACTGCGAGACGCGGGCCGGCCGCTCGCCGCTGGCTTCACTCAATAGCGCCGCGCGGTTACGGGGGTCGGAGGCGAAACGCGCCGCCATGCCGTCCAGATAAATCGGCGCCAGTGCTGCCTGAGCTGCCTTCTGGTCTTGTTCGCTGGGTTCCTGGCTCGGCTGCTTTGCTGGTTGCTTCGGCCGGCCGGCCTTGACAAGCGGTTCGGCCTTTCCGCCGAGCAGCCTCACCATCGCGCGACCCAGCGCGTCGCCTACCAGCATATACGTCTCAGCGTTGCGGTTATAGTGGTAGTCCTGACCGGCCGGGGACTCGTCTACTTCGCGCCAGAAATCCCGGATGTCCACCGTGGCGACGGTGCCCGCAAATTCCGGGTGTTTCTTCGGGTCGGCGACCGCCATCTGAGCCTTGAGGATCCGCAGAAACTTCTCGCTCATATTGTGGCCACCGAAACCAACCGTGGCAATGACGACCGGCATCCTGGGCACGTCGAACTCCTTACGCACATCCTTGATCAGGTTGACGAGGTTCTGCTCATACTCATCGATCAGCCCCGGCACGAAGCTGTCCTTGTGGCCCTGCCACCAGACAAATCCGGCGATTTCGTAACCCTGGCCCTTGTATCCCGGCAGGATTTTTTCAATATCGTTCAGCGTCTTGCGGACACCCTCGACCATAAGCTTGTACTCGAGCGATTCCCATTTGCTCTCGGGGTCATTCCGGCCGCTCGACGGCGGTCGGAAATCATAGCCCAGGGCGCGATTGCCCATAGCGGTCTTGATTAGTAGGACCTGCTCATCGTGATACGTGCCCAGCACATGGCCGAGGCCCAGTTCCGGGCCGATCGTTTTGCCGCCGTTCGAGGTCGGACTGAGGGGACTGCCCTTGAAACTGATGCGGGCGTCCTGGTAATACACGTCCTTGCGGACCGTCCAATTGCCGTTCTCGTCGATAAGCCACGGGAACTTGCCTTCCTGCTTGGTGACGGTTTCCAGATCCCCCTTGCCCCGTAGATCCTCCTGACTCATCCACAAGGCGGTTGAGCCGCCCTTGAAGTACGTGATCTTGATAGGATAACGCCTGCCCGCCTCGAGCGTGACCTTCTGCTTGACGATACGACCGCCCGGATCTTTGCGATAGACCTCCTTGCCGTCGAGCTCGGTAACGTTGTACGAACTGTCACCGTAGCCGGCGCCCAGAGTGTAGTTGCCCGAATCGGGGACCTCGATGAAGCCCCGGACCACTATGGTATGGGGGCCGGCAATGGCGGGAAGTTTGCCCTGAGTAACGCCCAGGGATACCTTTTCTGTCTTCACCGGCTTGGCCTTGTCATAGTTCGCAGCCGGGTTGTAGGCGCCCGCATAGACCGAAGCCATCGCTCCTGCATCGGCATTCGCATCGGCCGAGACGTAAACCCCGAGAGGGCCGATCTTGTAATTGCCCACCGGATAGACATACAAGGGGCCCTTCGGCGCAGCAGGATCGGCCGTCAGGTAGATCCCTATGTAGCGGCACCTTGCGCCGCGGATCTCCCCCATGCCCACCATGTTGGACTGGCCGGCCAGGATATAGACCTTGACCGGCTTGCTCGTGTCAGGCGGCTTTCCATCCGGGTCGGGAAGCTGAGCGGGAACATCTCTGGCAACGGCCGGCAAAACCAGGGCCGCCATCGCCAATACAACGAGGACAAAGGCTATTATTCTTGTTGGCTGCTTCTTGATCATAATTTACTCCCGATTCTTGTGAGTACCACAAAACAACGCTCCTCCAAGTACTGGGGGGCCACAGACATCCATCGTTCAGATCATCGGGCCAAAACTCGTTGGTGGGTCTTGACGAAAAATCAGCGAATTTATCTTGCTGCTTACCACGGCTTTGACTCGCCTCAACAACAAAGGCCCAGCATCGGCTGAGCCACACGCCTGGGCATTCTACCACATCCGTAGGTAATCAACAACCCACTTCTGACCTGACCCCTGACCGTATATGTACCGTATCGAAAAAGCCCAAACGTTATCTATCGCCTATCCTGCAAGCCGGACAAGGCATAGCCGACGCCTCGGCCCTGCCGGCAGACGAAGAAATACGCCCGGCCGTAAACTCGGCCGTATTACCTACGCCAAAATAGACGGCCTGGCGGCCGGGAAAATTGCACCAAATTGCAACCGACAGGCAGAAAAGGATTGCCTAAAATGTTATCTTGGGGTAAAATATGGTTGTAGATTCAAGACATTCGGGTGGTCGAAAGAACCGCAATGTACAGAGATTTTCGGCCTTTGGGAGGTTGCGTATCATGGCCGGGATGTTTTATTCACTTCAGGAAGCCGCCGAGAGGCTTAATAGGACCGAGGAACAGGTAAGAGAACTCGCAAGAGCGGGCAGGCTGCGGGAGTTTCGTGACGGGCCGAACCTGTTGTTCAAGGTCGACGAAGTCGAGGCCCTGGTGGTCGAAGAGGGTGTGCCGATTCAGGTTGAGGGGGTCGAAGACGATACCGCCGCTGCCGGCCCGGCGCCCCAGCAGCCGCCGACCGAGGAGCCTGTGGAGCTGGAAATCTCTGCCGAACCCCAGGCACAGGCCCCCGCTGACCAGGGTCCCTCCGACGAGGCTGCAGCACCTGTAGACCTGGAAATACCGCAGGCCGAAGCTCCGGAGCCCCAGGTCCCCGAACCACCCCTGAGCGAGCCGGAAATCCCATCGGACCAGGAGATGCCGCAGCCCGCCGAGCCCGAGCTTGAGAGCCCTGGGGAACCCCAGGCCGGCACCAGCGAGATCTTGTTGGCCCCCGAGACGGGCACGCCCGTGCCGCCGAGCGAGCTGACAAACGCCGATACGGCCATCACGGGCGAGGGAATCAGCGTACTCGGTGAGACAGACAGGGATTACGAGATAACCGACGACACGTTGGGCGAGACCATCGGGACAGCAGGCCTCGGCGAAACCGGCACGAAACCCGAAGCCTCCCTCGAGGAAATCGAAGAAGACGTCAACCTCGACAGTTTTGGCAGTGGTTCCGGTCTGCTGGACCTATCCCTACAGGCCGACGATACCTCGCTCGGTGGGATTCTCGATGAGATATACACTGCCGAGGACGAGGAGGCCGCGCCGCCTGAGACAGGTACGGTTGAGGAAGTAGCTGCTGAGGCCACCAAGATGCTGGCAGAAGAAGGGCTTACTGTCCCTGAGGCCGGCCTGGAGGCGCCCGCGCTCGTGCAGCCTCAAGTTGAGCTGGCTCCCGACAAAACAGGCAATATCCTCGGTGCACTGCTGTTTCTGCCCCTGCTGTTCGTCGTATACACCGCTATCGTGGCTGTCGGGGGTCTCAGGGGTATTGTGCCATCGGCCCTGACCGCGATACAGGGCGTCATCTGGTACATTGTGGTCGGCTTTATCGTGGTGGCGCTTGCCGTAAGTGCCTGGGCGTTTATGATTGAGCGGGAAAGCACGCCCCGGCAGAAAAGGGCCGCAAAGCCCAAGAAGCCCAAGAAGAAGAAAAAATAGCTGGCCTGAGCTTGCTGTGTTTCACTCCCCCCGGCTGTCTTGCTTGACTATCCTCGAGGGCCCTTCTGGTCAGTCCGATCTGGGCTGTTGTTTTCCGCCAGCCTCGGCACTATCGGGTGGGCTATTGTCCTGGGCTCGGGGCCTTTGCGAGGATGGGATTTCCACGATATTGCTGCTGGAGTCTTGCCGGGGCTTGGCCGGTAAAACCGCGGGCTTACTTGCGGGGGGTATCTCGGAAATGGGAATACCCGGCCGTCCGGACTGCTCAAGGCCGGTCGGACCTCTGTCGCTGTCCGCTTCCGCTACGGAAATAATCGCGTTGCGCACCGCGATCTCGGCCGGCTCGTCGGTCAGCGCCCGCAGATATATCGGCGAGTCGGCGCTGCGCTGTTCGGCCCAGATCAGCTCCGCCCGTATCAGCTCCAGAAGTGCCAGGAATAGGCCGGCCATAACCAGCCGGCCCCTGCCAGGCTCGAAAATCCGCTCAAAAGTCATCGGGCCTTCGGTCTGAAGATGGTGCAGAATCTCTATCTGGTAAAGGTCGATCGGTGTATCATCCTCGATGTGGCTCATCTCGGCCGCCACCCCCGTCGCTCTGCATAAGGAGTCAAAAGCCTCGAGCAAATCCCAGACGCTGACCCGCTCAATGTCAATCTCCGGCTCGCGCTGCCCGCTCAACCTCTCGATGATACTGTCCGGGCGAGTAAATCGCTGCTTGTGCTCATCCGCAGCGGCACCGAGAAGATTGGCCGCATCTTTGAACTTCTTGTATTCCAGAAGTTGCCGAATCAGTTCGGCGCGGGGATCGGAAAGCTCACCCTCATCGAGAAGCTCCGGCTGGGCCTTCGGCAAAAGCATCGCAGATTTTATCTGCATCAGCGTCGCGGCCATCACCAGGAAATCCCCGGCCAGGTCGATATCGAGGCTCTTGAGCATCTCCACGTATCTCAGGTACTGCTCGGTGATCCTGGCAATGGGGATGTCGTAGATATCGACCTCTTCTTTGCGGACCAGATACAACAGCAGATCCAACGGCCCCGCGAATATTTCAAGATTTACGCGATACCCGGCCAACTATTTCTCCTGCTGGTCGTTCGATTCGAGGATTTCCCGTGCCCGCTGGGCCTGGCTTTCGAGAGTCTGCAGCTTCAGGTCCAGCAGCGAGGGAACTCCACTGTATACGTTCGCCACGTTCTGCCCGGTAACAACGGCCCTGATGCCGAAGTCGGCCAGCAACTGCCGGGCCATCTCCGCATCAATCGAGTCGGCGAATCTGGCAATTGTAACGAGTCTGTCTTCCAAGATTAGGCCCCCAAACCCACGGCCTGGCGTGCCCTTGCCAGGGTCTTGCGCGCAATAGCTCTGGCCCGCTCGGCGCCCGCCTCAAGAATCTGCTTTATCCGCCCAACGTCCCTCTCCAGCTCGGCCCTTTTCTCCCTGAACGGCCTAAAATACTCTATCATCAGTTCCGCCAGGCGCTTCTTGGCTTGGCCGTAGCCCACGCCACCCTGCCGATACCTTCTCTCCCAGTCGGCCAGCTCATCCGCCGAGGCGACCAACCTCAGAAGAGCCAGGACGTTGCATTTTTCAGGATCCTTCGGGTCTTCAACGGGCGTGGAATCCGTCACGATTTTCATTATTTTCCTTCTTATGCTCTCTTCAGCCTCGAATATCTCGATGGTGTTGCCGTAGCTCTTGCTCATCTTACGGCCGTCCAGCCCCGGAACCACCGCCACCGATTCGATAATGTACTCCTTCGGCAACGTCAGTATTTCGCCGTAGTTGTTGTTGAACCGAATCGCTATATCGCGCGTCACCTCGATGTGCTGTTTCTGGTCGGCGCCCACCGGAACAAGCTCACTGTTGAAGATGAGGATATCGGCGGCCTGCAAAACCGGATAGGCGAACAGCCCGTGATTCGGACTTATACCCTGGGCGACCTTGTCCTTGTAGCTTGTGCACCTCTGCAAGAGGCCCATCGGGGTCACGCACGAGAGCAGCCAGGTCAGTTCGGTCACCTCGGGCACGTCCGACTGCCTCCAGAAAACGGTCCTGTCGGTATCAAGGCCCAAGGCGATGTAGTCTATCGCAACCTCTATCGTCCGCCGGGCAACCTCCTCAGGGGCCGGATTGCTGGTCAGGGCATGGTAGTCGGCGATAAAATAAAAACAATCGTGCTCGGCCTGAAAAGCAAGCTGCTGGCGCATCGCGCCGAAGTAGTTGCCTATGTGAAGCCTGCCAGACGGCTGAATGCCCGAAAGAACTCGCAAGGTCACCTCCTTTGAAAAACAGCAAACCCAACAGAGCGGTCCATTGCGGCATGAGGATAACCGGGTTTTGAGAAGATGTCAAGGTTCTGGTGCCCCCGGGTTGGGCTATTGGCCTGCTGCGTGCTTCGACGCAACAAGCTCGACTCGGCCCCGCCCGCTCCAGTGCCAGCAGCAACGACTCTGGGTGGCAACCCAGGCCAATCAGGCAGGGGCAAGAAAGGACGCGACTAAACAAAAAAGGAAGCAGACGACCCCGTCACTCCGGCTGCCACAATCCTCCTATGCAGGCCATACTACCCTGGCAGCGAAGCCGGTCCTCGCCTCAGGGTCAAGTCCGCTGACACCGCAACGCTTGTAGCTACGCTCTCAGACTACGCTCTGCCCAGCGACCTCATATACCGCTTGGATTTGCGAAGCCCCATTCGTGATGCCTTCTTCTTGACAGCATCGTTCGGACGTCCAAGGCGAGCAGAAATTGCGGCGGTCGGATTGTTCGGAAAGAGTTTCTTGAGCAGCGCCAACTCGCTCTTTGTCCACGTACCTCTCTTGAGCTTCTTTTTGGCCTTTTTCTTTGCCATCGGATGACTCCTTTCAGACCTGGACGTCTGCTACGTACTGACTTAGTGTGAATTCTAACCGCTGATGCGGCGCCAATCAAACATTTTCCGCTTTGGCGGCAAAAAATATAACTTATCTCCGCGTAGGCCTTCGCACCGTCGTTGCCGGTTCGATCGGCCGGGGCCGGTCTCTCCCGTAGGGATGCGCGTCTCCCGTTACCTATGGCACGTCCACCGCCCGCACGCCTTCTCTGCTCCCGCCGAAGCTCGCGACGCAAACAAGCACGACCCATCAACAAAAACCCGGGCCCCGATACGATGTGACGGCCTGAGACAACCCGTACTTCCGCGGCGCAGCAGAGGTAGTATCAGCGCCAATCGGGGATGGCTCCTGGCGGGCGAAAAGTGGCAATTGACGCGCAAGCTATCCTTCGTCGCTGTCGGTCGAGACGTACCCCCGCTGTCCTTCGCTCGCATATGCAGGCTCGTCTGAATCGTCCGTGCTTGCGCCGGCTGGCTGTTCTGCGTCCTCGGCCTCCATCTGCTCGCGGATCCTCGCGTACTCCTCGGCGGTCATAATCACTTCCCTGGCCTGGCTGCCCTTGTACTCGCCCAGTATCCCCGCCGCAGCCATCATCTCGATCATCCGCGAGGCCCTGGCATACCCGATGTTAAGCCTCCGTTGCAGCAGCGAGACGCTGCCTCGCTGCGTCTCGAGCACTATCCTGACCGCGTCGTCGAATAACTCATCCCGCCTGAACTCCGAGGTATCGAACTTCCTGAGCTTGGTCAGCTCCGGATGGAACTGCGGCTCGGCAACATCCTTGAGAAACTTAACTATGCGCTTGACCTCGACCTCATCGACGAACGTCCCCTGTGCGCGAATTAGCTCACTCGTGCCGGGCTTGAGAAACAACATATCGCCTTCGCCCAGCAGTGTCTCGGCGCCGTTCTGGTCGAGAATGATCCTGCTATCCATCCTGGCGGCCACGCGAAAACCGATCCTGGTCGGCATATTTGACTTGATAAGACCGGTGACAACTGTCGCCTGCGGCCTCTGTGTGGCCAGCACGATATGAATACCCACCGCCCGGCTCTTCTGGGCCAGCCGTACAATATACGCCTCGATCTCCTTCGCCGCCGTCATCATCAGGTCCGCAAGCTCGTCGATCACTATCACGATGTAAGGCAGCCTCTTCGGTATCTTCGCTTCTTCCTCCGCGTTGCTCGGATTGAATCGCCTGACGATCTCCTCGGCTCCCAGCCTGTTGTACTCGGCGACGTTCTTGACCCGGGCCTCGGCCAGAAGGGCATAACGCTCGTCCATCTTGACAGTGGCCCACTCCAGTATTTGCGCGGCCATCTGCGTCTCGGTTACAATCGGGCACATCAGGTGCGGAATCGTGTTGAATGCCGTCATCTCCACCATCTTCGGATCCACCAGGATCAGCTTTACCTCGTCCGGACGCCTGGTAAGCAAGATCCCCGTGATAATGCTGTTGATGCAGACGCTCTTGCCCGAACCGGTCGTCCCTGCGATCAGCAAGTGCGGCATCTTCGTCAGATCCGAGACAAGCGCCTCGCCTGCCGAATCCTTCCCGAGATACAAGGGTATCTGCATCTTCTCGGTGGCATCGGGCGCCAGCTCCATCATGCTGCGGATCCGCACCTTCTCCTTTTCGCTGTTGGGGACCTCGATTCCTATGGTGTGTTTGCCGGGCAGTGGCGCGACAACCCTGACCGCGCCTACTCCCAGCGCCCTGGCCATATCGTTGGCCAGAGCGCTTATCTGGCTGACCTTGACACCTGCAGCCAGCTCCAGCTCGAACATCGTTACCACAGGCCCGGTGTCCGCGGCCACCACGCGGGCGTTGATGTTGAACTCCGAAAGCAACTTCTCCAACGCAGTTGCCTTGGCCTTGACCACTTTCTCCTGCACCGCTGAGTAACCGTACTCAGGCTCGGCCAGAAGCTCCAGGGGCGGCAGCCTGTAGTCCTCGTAGGTCGGCTGGAAGGCCTTTCCGCGGGCCTGTGGGGCCACTGCCGGCTGGACCCTGGCAGGTGCGGGCTTTCCGCTGCCGGCCGACTTTATCTGGGACGGCCCGAGGTGCTTTTCTTCTATGGACTGCCGCTTCGGCTCAGGCCGACCTCCGCCTCGCAACACCATCGGTCTTTGGGCGATGCTGAGCTTCTCCCATATCCGCCCGACCGCCATCGGCCGCTCCTTTGCCAGCGACCAAGCCGGCACAACCAGCCCCACTACCGCACGAGCACCTCGCCCCAGAAGCGACAGCAACCACACCGCAAAACTATCGGCCAGCAGGAACAAGCCCACAACCCACGTCGCCGAGACCAAGATCAACGTCCCCAGAGGCGCAAAGCTGCTGCGAAGAACCGTCGCCAGCCCGGCCCCAAGCACACCACCAGAGCCTATCGGAAATCCGAAAAACCTCGTCGGCCACAGGCACTGGAAGCTTGTCGAGACCGCGGCCGTCAGCAGCGCCAGCCCTATCGCCCTGAAAAACCCCTGTCCAGCCTGCTCCGGCCCCTTGCGTGCGATCCTGGTGGCCAGGAAGCATATCGCGGTAACCAAGACCACAAAGATGCCCGGTCCGATATAGTACAGTAGATGGTACGCACAAAACGCGCCTATCGGCCCGCACCAGTTCGCTGCCGGCTGATTATGTGGATCTACGAATCGGCTCGGCCAGTCGCCGATATCAAAACTAACGCAGGCACAAAGCAGAACCAGGCAGACCCCTATCCCGATGAAGGCAGGCACCTTCCGAACACCGCCGTGCCTGTTTGGCCGCTTGCTTGCCCGCTTATATGACCGCTTCTTCCTGCTCAAGCGCGCACCAACCTCATTGAGTCCTATAAAAAACGCATTGTAAAGGCC
Organism: uncultured Pirellulales bacterium; assembly: GCA_964632005.1. Taxonomy (GTDB): domain Bacteria; phylum Planctomycetota; class Phycisphaerae; order Sedimentisphaerales; family Anaerobacaceae; genus CAZWAP01. Next base: position 12,574 of record CAZWAP010000050.1, read on the forward strand.
ACAAAGGCCCCTGACCAGCCCGGGACCTTCATATATCGGCACCGGCCGCCTCTTCTCTACAAATTTGACCCCCTCAACCTGCCTTAGCTGGACCATCTTGCAGAAAGATCGGCAGGATGTGTCGCTCGTAGATATTCTCGGTAACCCTAAGTGCTATCACGTGCTCGTATCGCTCGAGCGCGTCGAGATAGCGCCGGCCCATCCGGGCGGCAACCTTGTAGCCGACGTGAAGAAGCTGCCTAAAATCGGGGTTGTAATGTTCACCGCCAGGCTCGTGCCGCAGCGCTGCTACAAACCTCGCCCCATCCCAGGCGCGGACCTCGCGTTCACTTGGCAGCCTGGACCTGTCGATATCGATAACCTCGCGGTATGGCCCACAAAGCTCGTCCATCCGCGCCAGGGCCTCGACATACACCTGCTTTGCGATGGCAAGGCCCTCTCCGCCTGCCGACGCCAGCCCCTCTAATTCCGCCAGCCACGTCGTCCCGGCCGTCTTGATGTGCACCCCGGTCTCGAACTTCTTCAGTGCTCGGCTGATGGCCGGGTAGATCGAGAACTTGTCGCTGCCAGAATGGACGCTCAGCTTCAGGCCGGCCGGTAACCCGAACTCCTTCACCGCGAAATCTACCACCCCGAGCACCTGCTCGAAATGCCGGCTGAACTGCTCAACCGACCCGGAGTAATCCACCCCCTTGTTGAACCGGCCGGTGAACTTCGGCGCGACGGTCTGCAGGGGTATCCCTTCTTCTGCAATCGCCGCGAGAATAAACAACATCTCCACCGCGCTTTGCGGCTCAGCGGTCTCATCCATCGAGACCTCTGTTATAAAATTGCCCTTGCCCTTGATCGCCTCTATGTGCCGGTAGATCACCCCTGCCTGCTTGACGGCCGGCAGGTATTTGCGCGCCACGGCGTAGACCACATCCCTGGTGACTTCCAGATTGCTCCCCAGCCCGGCCAGCATAGACGAACCGGCATACTTCGCATACCTGCCGACAAACTCGTCGATCTGCGCTTCATCGGCCGGCTTGCCGATGAAATCGGCAACGTCCAGCGTAAAAAAATCGCTCGACTCGACGAACAGGTCGACATTCGCAAGGCTGACGTGGTCGGCGTCCACGAAATAGCGCGCTGTCCAGCCGCACGCGGCCACCACCTCGTCCGCTTCGCGTCTTACGTCCATCGGCTCGGTCCCGATTATCGTGTGCTCGCGGTGCGACTTATTCCAGACCGGCGTAACCTCAAGGCCCTCAGCCCTGGCCCTTATTATCGCCTCGAGCAGCGGCTTGCCCTGCCGTCCGAACCGGTCCCCGATGCCGAATGAGTATCTCCCCAGAATCATATTCCCCTTCTCTGGCACCGATTGCTAATCAACGTCTCCGGCGCCCGGGCCCATTATCACGGCCCGCAAAGCCGTACCGACGACGCAGCCCCCTCGGGCGTCCCGCCGAGATTCTCGCCCCTGCCTGGAGATTTGTAAAGA
>CAZWAP010000050.1:14156-16720 GCA_964632005.1 uncultured Pirellulales bacterium
CAGAAGCCGGCTGCGCCGGGGGTTTTTTGGAAAATAGTCTTGTCGAGGCGGGGCCTGCGATGTACACTTAGTCGACTCGGCCGGGGGGTGAGGAGTAGCAGTTTTCTCGGCTTTTTTGGAGTCTAACGCAGAGGTTGATTATGAAGGTGAACTTTAACACCGCAGCGCTTGGAGATGCTCTCGGGCTGCTGACATCCGTCGTGCCATCTCGAACACCAAAACCCATCCTGCAGTGTGTTCAAATCACCGCCGAGGCAAAACAAGCTCGGGACCCCGGAAGCAAAGAAGCGCCTTTGGGAACCGCCCGGATATGCGCAACGGACCTGGAGGTTGCGATGAACTATACAGTCTGTGAGGTTCAGGTCGAGCAGCCAGGGGAGGTTATAGTCCCTGCGGACCGCCTCGCGGCCATCGTACGTGAGAGCGCCGACGAGGTCCTTGCTCTGCAGGCCTCAAACGGAACCTGCGAGATCCGGGGCTCCGACAGCCACTTCACGATCTACGGGCACGAACCCGGACAGTTTCCCCCTGTCGCCGGCTTCGAGGGACAAGCCGACATCGAGCTGGTCCTCGGCGAACTCCAGACAGGGATCGAGCAGTGTCTCTTCGCCGCGGCCAGGGAAAGCAGCAGGTATGCGATCAACGGTGTGCTCTGGGAGATTAAGGACAAGAGGCTCGCACTGGTCGCCACAGACGGGCGCCGGCTGGCGAGGTGCCGGGTGAAGCTGGACGCAGCACCGGGTAAAGACAGGATCGAGGGGATGATAGTGCCGGCCAAGACAATGTCGCTGCTGGACAAGCTCGGCGGTGACGAAAAGGACGCGGTTAAGGTCAGGCTCATCGACAACCAGGTCGTAATCGCCTGCGGCAATGTCGTGATAACCTCGAACCTGGTCGAGGGCAACTTCCCGAAGTACGAAGACATCATCCCCACCGACTACGACAAAAAGCTGACCCTCTCCACCGAGGCAGCCCTCAGCGCGGTCCGGCGATCGGCGCTGCTTACAAGCGAGGAATCCAGGGGCATCAAGCTCTCGGTGAATAAAGATAAGCTTGTCTTTTCCTGCAGGGCCCCCGAAATGGGCGACGCCGAGGTCGATATGGCGATCGATTACGGCGGTGAGCCCATCGAAATCGGCTTCAACCCCCAGTTCCTTATGGATGTCTTGAGGGTTATCAGGACGCCCGACTTTGAGTTCGAGCTCGGCCAGCCCGACCGGCCGGGAGTGATCAAGAGCGGGACTAATTTCCTGTACGTACTTATGCCGATCAACTTAGGGTAGTCAAGACGTCAAGTCGGGCACTGCCTCTGGTTTGGTCAACGGGATATGCAACATACAAGCACCGGTCTTGCCGGACAACACGGTCGCCCACAAGGCAAATCGACCCAGCACCGCTCGGGCGGAGCCGTCAGGCTCGGCCAGGTGGTACAGCAGCTTATGGACGATCGGCTCTGTGCCCGGCAATCAATGTTCGAGGCCCTCGCAGAGAGCTGGAGCCAGATATTGCCCCAGCAGCTCGGCCGGCGGTGCGAAATCCTCGACCTGGCCGGCGGAGTGCTGAAAGTACGGGTCGATTCGCCCTGCTATATGTACGAGCTGCAGTTGTGCAGTGCGGAGCTACTGCGGGAGCTTCGGCAGCGGTGTCCCGGCGCCCGGCTGAAAAAAATCAAGTTCATCGTGGGTTGATGGGCCGAACAGAAACCGCGCAGAGGCTTAGCTCTCGAGACTGTCGGTCTTCTGCCTGCGTCTATAAGGGTTACGGTTACAGAGAGCAGGAATGAAAGCACACAGGTACGACGCGAGCAAGATAAAAATACTCGAAGGCATTCAGGCCGTCCGCAAACGGCCCGATATGTACATCGGCGACCGCGGAACGAACGGCCTGCACCACCTCGTTTACGAAGTGCTCGACAACTCCATCGACGAGGCACTGGCAGGATACTGCCAGAATATCAGCGTGCGGATCCACGCCGACGGCAGCTGTACCGTCGAGGACGACGGCCGCGGAATCCCCATAGAAACGCACAAAGAAGCCAAGACAAGCGCCCTCGAGGTCGTCCTCACCAAGCTGCACGCAGGAGGTAAGTTCGACAAGGACAGCTACAAGGTCGCGGGCGGACTGCACGGCGTCGGTGTAAGCGTCGTCAACGCATTGAGCGAATGGCTGGAAGCCGACGTTTATCGCCGCGGAAAACACTACCACTTCGAGTGCCGCAAGGGCATCCCCACGGGAAAGGTCAAGGAAATCGGCACAACCACGAAACGCGGCACCAAGATCGCGTTCAAGCCGGACGAAGAGATTTTCGGCGACGTGGAATTCCAGTACGATACGCTGCTAAAACGCATCCGTGAGCTGGCCTACCTCAACGCTGGCCTGAAACTCACCATCAAGGACGACAGGGTCAAGAAAAAAGAGACCTTCAAGTTTGATGAGGGCATCAAGGCCTTCGTCAAGCACCTCAATGAGGGCAAGGAAGTACTCCATCGAGACGTCATATACCTCGCCAGGGAAGACCGCGAGGCGATGCTGAGCTGCGAAGTGGCGATGCAGTACAACGACGG
>CAZWAP010000051.1:0-15920 GCA_964632005.1 uncultured Pirellulales bacterium
GGTGAAGATCACATAGCACAGGGAATCGTGTGTGTAAGGTGTTTACTGGTCCAGGCTTTCTTGAGGAGGTTAATTTATGAAAAGTGCTAAGGTAGTTTTGACAATTGTGGCAGTTCTGTTCGTCCTATCGGCTCCGGCTGGCGCCGCAGAACTCCCCGTCCTGGATCCGAGCTTTGAGATCCCCGAGCTTTCGGAGGGTGGTTACATCGACATTGCTGATGCCAGCTATACGGGGCCGTGGAAAACCGTCGGTGGGAACTCCTGGATTGACTACGGCTATTGGCGTGCTGAGGGCTACCCTGAGGACCTGTATGCCCACAGCGGCAACAACAAAGCGTACGCGTACCAGGACTATATCTACCAGATTCTCGACACCACTTTTGTCGAAGGCGAAACGTACGTATTAAGCGTATGGGCAGGACAGCCGTGGCTCGACACCGACAGAGGTTGGGAACTTTACTTCACCACCGAAGATTATTCGGAAGAACTGGCTGCGGCAAGTGGCCCGGCGTGGCTCGACTGGGCGGAGATCAGCTTAACGTACACCGCCACGGCTGACGTTGCCGGAAAGAAGATCGGGATAAAGCTTTACGGGGACTACGACGTGGCTTTTGACGACGTTAAACTCGTTCCCGAGCCGGCAACTCTGGGACTTTTGGGCTTAGGCGGTCTGGTACTGCTCAGGCGCAAACGCTCCTAAGCCAGGCACAGAAACAAGTTAAGGGAGCAAAATTGCGCGATTGCGCAGGCGCATTTTTGCTCGGAACAGCAGACCACAGAGATGCCTTGCAGTGTCACTGCAAGGCATCTCTTCGTTTATACAAGAGCGGCGAACTCTGCCCAAAGTCTATACCAAGAGCAGGGATTTTGGAGGTGGATCCACCGCCGTATAAGAGGCTCTGCCGGGCCGGGAAACATCAGCGCTGACCCCTGCTTCGCGTGCCCAGGGCACTGGGCCGGTCCCCGCAATACACCCAATACACCCGGCGACCCCAATTCCGACTGGACCGGCGAACTCTGGTGGCACAGCAAGAGAATCAATATCGGTGCCCTTGGCGGAACACCTGAAGGGAGTTTGTCGCGATCCGATTTCGGCAGCATCGCAGACCTCGATAACGACCCCAACTATATGGTTAACTTTGTGGACTTTGCCCTATTTACGAGCAGGTGGAAAACCAGGGAACTCTTGCTGGCTGCGGTAATATCATCTGGCTGCACAAAGTGTATATCGTTCTTCCTCTTTCTTACCGAAGCAAGCGGCCGGGAGGTGAATCTGTCCGCTACTTTGAGTTCCTTGCCGCGGTCGCCGAATTTTCGCCTGGCTCCAGCAGTCTGACTTCGTGCAGGCTTAACCCATAGCGTCCGCCCGGCGGATTGATTTTCAGTTCCACGCCATTCCAGCCGTTACTGAAGTTCGCGGAGTAGCACAACCACAGGGTTCTACCGTCCTTGCTTATGAACTTGCTGGGGAAATTCAAGAAGTACGCCTGTTCGCCGAAATCCTTCATATAGGTGACGATCCGCCAGGGGCCGGTGAGCTGATCGGCTTCGAGGATGTAGGACGACATCTTGGCTGTCGTTGGCCAACCGTCGGTAATGCACATCAGGTATTTCTTGAGACCAGGGACGTACGTGGCAGTGACACAGCCCATATGATTGTTCCATTCTATCAGCGGCTTGATAGCACTGAAATCATTGCTCCATACAGGCTGTCCTTTCGCGTCAAATCCAGCAAAAAACTCGTAAGCCTTCAAGTCATTGATGGTATCAGGGGATGGTTTCACACGTGCCATATACACCTGGTCGGCCGATATCCAACTCAGGTTGGCGTGCGCGAAGGGTTTCCCCTCGACCTGCCGGAAAGCCTTTTCATACGTCTGTCTGAATTCGCTTCTCGCCTCAGCGGGACGCATACTAAGATGCATACCTTCCGTGCAAACCTTGTTTATTTTATAGGTTCCACGAGGGCCTGGGGTGATACACGGACGCGGCTTGGGATCACTGACTTCGGCACCCATAGCAACCAGATAGGCCTTGCCGTCGGGCGAATGCTCCATGTTCTTGCCGAAGTCGACGAAATGCGGGGCGCCCATCTTGACCGGACCAAGAAACTCGGCCGGCTCCGGGAAAAGCGGCTTCTCGGGCGAATGCGGTGAATCTACCCACGTCTTGCCAAGGTCATAGGAAATCTGAAAGCCTGGCATAGGCCCGAGATGTGGATAGTTCCATCTAAAGCCGCAGTGCATATACGCTGCACTGGGACCCAGGCAGTAGGTGCCATAGTACCAGACACCATTATAAACCAGAGAACCGCACGGGTATCTTCCTCGGTAAGGGGCCGCCAGAGCCCTCTTGGGAGGGGAGGTATTCTTGATGACCAGATTGAGAGGGTCGTCTCCGATCATCACGGCGTGGCCTGTACGAAAGCCTCGTTCCAGGCTGCCCCCGGACCCACAGCGCACGCCGTCGGTTACCCCATCGGTCCAGGGTGAATACAGGTTTCCGTCGCTCGCCCAGGACGGGTAGAACGTGTCGCCGCAGTGATAATCACTGTGACGCCCGGTGAAGTATATCCCGGTGATTGTCTGCGATCGTTCGAACGGACAATCGTCGGGAATGGCGGAGTCCCAGACGAACCCGTTCTCGGCGTCGGTCGGTGCATCCCTGTCGCCGGCTGTTGCAAGGCCGACGGTGATGATCCCGAGTACCAAGCACAAAGTAAGAGATCGTATCATCGCGTGCTCCTTACTCCCTTTTGCTCTCGTGTCATTTTCCTTGCCTGGCGTTAATCGCGCCGACGGTCGGGCGCTCCTCTTAAACGCTATCCACCAAGACCCGCGCACATTTGACGGCCGGCTGCTCGATGCCACGCCTATTCCATAGGCTCAACGAACTCGCCCTCATCATTGAGGACCGTGTTGATAGAGACACCGTGGTAAGCACGTGCAAGAACAGCGATGTTTCGCTCATCACCTCTGAGCTGGTGTACCGGACGTTTCAGCAGCTGCTCCAGCGGCAGAAGCGAATCGGCACGAGGCTTTGCAAAGCCGTATAGCCCGACACCGGCCTTCAGTGCCTGCGGGACAACAGTCATTGGATCCTGCCGATTCCATTTGGCAAGGCAGATTATAAGGCGGGTGTGCTTGCCGACCATAGGTTTAATGGCGTTAATGTGCCTCAAGTCTCCACGCTCGTTCATCAGCCAATCGACTTCTCGGTACATTGTCGAATTCACAACGTGTGGATGTGTCGGATTGTTGCTGGCCAACCAGATAATGCACCTTGGGTTCGCCTCTTTCGCGGCTTTGCGGATCGTTTTCCAACACCGCTCGATCGCCTTGCGACTATAGGCCAGTTCTTGCTGTCTGGACAGCTTTCCGTCAGACGGAAACTCTTCCCCCATAAGTTGAACGTACAGTTTTTTCTCACACGCCAGCCATCTGCCGCTCGTTGACTTGCGCTGCGGCTGCCATACCCAGTCAATCATAAACCCGTCGATGCCGGTCTTCTGCACCGCATCCCGAATGGCGGCGGACAAATAATCAAGATACTCGTCGGTGAACGGAATATGACAGGCACTGGGAATGCCGTAGCTCAGATCGGGATGTTCCTGCCCCCATCTGGTATTGGCGCCTATGCAGAAATAGCCCATCACGAGCATGCCTTGCTCATGGCCCAACCTCACCATCTCCGGCAGGAAGTCGTGCTTCAGGCCCGGCTGCTCCGGAACGACGCCGTTTTTATACCAGGCGTAGCCGTTGCACGAAACGCAGAACGTCTGGATGACATTGGCGCCCATTGCCTTGTACCAGGCCACGTGCCTGGCGGGATCGGCGTCGGCCCAGAGTCCGGGCCTGGCAAAACCATTGGGTCCGCCCGGCCCCCAGTTGAAATCAATGCAGTAGGCCTTGATCTCCTTAACCTCCGCACGGCCGCCGCCGAGCCTGGCTCCTGGCTGTGAGGAATTCTCGCCCTTTATCATTTCTCCTACTTGTTTGAGGGTCTTGACATCGATGTCGCGGAGTCTGCCGGCAGGGTTTGGCCCCACATTGATCGAGAAGATATTGCCGTATTTCACCGCCCCCTGATAGTCCCTGAACAGCTTGCTTGCCGGATGACAAAGGTCGTCGTACTTGGGCAGCGAGTAGAACCACATCGCTCCGCCCTTGTGCTTCGGGAGGATCGGGTAGGTAAACTCTGCAACATAGTAGCCTGTAAACGACGCTTCGGCATCTTTGTTGTATTTGGTGGCGTTTCTGTCGCCTAATTTGCCGGGGCGTCCCATCTCGCGCAGGCAGAGGCGACCCGCAGGCTCTCCGTGATTGAAACCAACGAACGTGTTCGGCTGGAATCGATGTACCCACTCGACAGTTTCCTTGTGGGAAAGTCCGCCGGTACCGACGGCATGATCCATCCACAAGAATTCGATCGGGCCGTAATTGGTCAGCAGCTCCTTAAGCTGGGCCTTCTTCATCCGCGGATTATTGCCGCCTTTTCCGGCTTTTCCGTCAACGGCGCCGGGCCAGTTCCAGTCGCCCTCGGAGAAGTAAAGCGCCAGCTTGATTCCGTATCTGTCACAGGACTTCCTGAGTTTGGCGAGCACGTCGATACCCAAAGGGCTGTTGGTTACCTTCTTCTCGGTAGTCTCAGTATCCCAGAGGCAAAAACCATCGTGGTGCTTGGTGAGGAATAGAATGTATCCCATGCCCGCATCCCTGGCCGTCTGACACCACTGGTCCGTATCGCAGCCGGTCGCCTTGAAAAAGGATGAATCTTTGTCACGCGTGGGCGTCCATTCGTGCTTATAAAACGTGCTGAATGACCAGCAGATGAACATCCCCCATTTCAGGTCCTGAATCTGTCTTGCGCGGACCTCGTCAGGCAGTTTGGTCTTGTTAATTTCAGGCCCGGCCGAATACGCCATACCTGGTATCACGAGGATCAAGCATAGCGCTATTGTTGTTTTGCCCTTTTTCATATTTCTTCTCTTTACCCGGGACTGTACACAATGATTCGATGCAGATACAACGGCGGTCATCGGAAATATCTTAAGCCTCGTGTGCCCATTTGCAAAACTATTTTTGGGGACTGTGCCGGTTGCAGGCTTTGTCTGAGCCGATAATCCGCCACCGTAACCAGCGAGGATTCCATTACCAAGTCTCCGCTTTTTTCAGGTGCACGAATAGCTTCCGTGGTCAGCAACGATGCATTCCTACCCGAGTCGTCCTAACGATCATTGTCCTGGCCTTGACGGATTGTCCTGGGACAAGCCCAGGGCCAAAAGTTTTTGACGGCGATACCTACTGTGATATAATCACCGGCGGGCTTGGGGCTGGTGAAGGATGTGCATAAGATCGGTGTTGGGCGGCTATCTCTGAAAGGCGGGGCGAATGGCTGATAACGTAAAGGGGTATGTTCTTGTGAGCCTGACCTGCGCAGCCCTGGTGCCACTCTGGGGCTGCCGCCAGCAGAATAAAGCGGTCGATTTCTACCTCGAAGGGGTGATGCTCAGCGAGTACGACCAGGATGCCAACGCCGTCGCGATGCTCGAGCGGGCCGTAAAAGCCGACGAGGATTTCTACTATGCCTACTCCGTTCTCGGCCAGGTCTACGAGAAGCTCAAAGACTACTCCAACAGCGCCGCCGCTTACGAAAGGGCCACACAAATCAAACCTGATTCCTTCAAGGACTTTTTCAGTCTCGGCCGGGTCTATCGGATAATGGAGGAGATTGCAAAGGCCGCCCGCGCCTACGAACAGGCCTGTCGAATCGACCCAAACCACCTCCAGGCCCATCTAAACGCCGCGGAATGTTATATCGAGCTCGATGACTACGACAACGCCCTGGATTTCGGCAAACGAGCCGAAGAAATCGACCCGAATGTTGCCGAAGTGCAACTTCTGCTGGCCGAGCTTTACCAGTGGCGTGAGGACTTCGAAGCATCCGTCCGTGCCTACAAGCGCGCCCTCGAGATAGACAGTAACAATCCCCAGGCCCTTACCTTCCTCGGTCTGGCTTACATAAAGCTCCAGCACTACGAGCCGGCCAGGGAGCTGTTGACCCTCGCCGCGCAGGTCCAGCCCGACAATCTCAGGACGTACAAGTACCTTGGATACTGCAATCTCAAGCTCGACCGAGTCGACGAAGCGATATCCGCCTACGAAAGTGCCCTCGTAATCAGCCCCAGAGACTGGGAAACGCTCAGGTCGCTGGGCATTGCTTATATGTTGAAAGCCCTGTTTGAGGACGACGAGGTTCTCAAGCTCCTGGCTATCCGCCAGTGGCAAGCCTCCCTCGCAATCCAACCGGATCAACCCGACAGCGAAATAATGCTAAAACTCATAGAAAAATACTCCAGTTCAAAGTAACTCACTCGACCACAGCCGCAAATCCGCCGATGACAGAACCAGGAAGACGCCAAACGACTTCGCAAACCGATCCAGCCAAACCGCACCGGCCCAAGCTCCTCGGCAAGCTGCCCGATCTGAGGGCACAGCTTGTATTCTGGAGCCTGCTGCTCGCGGGCCTTTTGTTCGACCTGTGGAGCAAGAAGGCGGTCTTCGAGCGGCTCGAATACTCCCACGGAATCATCGTCATCGACGGCCTTGTCAATCTTGTCCCGGTCCTTAACAACGGCGCGGCCTTCGGAATATGTGCAGGTCAGCCACTGTTTCTTTCCCTGGCTTCTGTGGCCGGAATTGTTGTTGTGTTCGGCTACTTTTACCTCTCAGGCCTAAGAGACACCCTCATCCAGGCTGCTCTCGGGCTTGTCGCTGCCGGAATCTGCGGAAACCTCTACGACAGACTTTTCAACGCCGGTTGTGTCCGTGATTTCATCGATGTGTATATCAACGCCTTCGGGCGTGAGTGGCACTGGCACACCTTCAACGTGGCCGACGTACTGCTGTGCGTCGGCGTGGGCCTCTTGATTATCCGCACCACCTTTACTGCGAAGTCAGCTCAAAAACGTGCTCCGCAACGTAAATAGGCACCTGGTATGCCACCCCAAGCGCGATAGCATCGGACGGCCGGGAATCAATCTCCACCATCTGCCCGTTCCTGCTCAGATGTATCTGCGCGTAGAACGTGTGGTGGCGCAGGTCGTTGATCACGATCTTCTCGATTTTCGCCCCCAGGCCTTCAATGACGTTTGCCAGTAGGTCGTGTGTCATCGGCCGGGGCGGCTGGATCCCTTTTAGTCTGCGATCGATTGCGAGGATCTCAACGATGCCTATCACAATCGGAAAGCTACGCTTGCCGCGCTTCTCCTTTATCACGATTATCTGCTGGTCCGATTGCTCGTCAATTATTATTCGCGACAACTCGGCTTCTAATTCCATTTTGCCACCGCCTCCCTTGTCTTACCCGTTCAGTTCTGCGAGGTGTTTCTCGACAACCTGCAATTGCTGCGAGAGCTCGGCCAACTTTTGCCTTGTTTGAGCTACGACCTCCGGCTTTGCCTTGTTCAAAAAGTTCTCGTTAGCCAGTTTCGCTTCAACCACCGCCCTGGCCTTGTCTATTTTCTCTTTTTGCTTTTGCAGCCGCTGTCGCTCTGCATCCAGGTCGATCGCATCGTGCACATAGACCTCGATCGACTCGGCTATCCCCACCGCCGCGGTCGCCGGTTTCTCGATGTCTGCTCCCGCCGTAAATCCCTGAACCCCTGCCAGGTGCTCTATCAGCTCGGCGTTCTGATTCAGTATGGCCGCCGTATCTTCAGCGCACCGTGCCGATACGACCAGCACCTGCTTGGGCGGGATGTTCCTGTTGTTTCTTATATCCCGCACCGTCTTGACCACTGATTGGATAATCTCGACCTGTTTCTCCGCTGTGGAGTCCTCCAATTCGCTGGCCGTCGTGGGCCATTCCGCAACCACCAGCGCATCCGAGCTGCCAGGTTCCATTATACCCGCAAGCCCCCGTCTTGGAGCCGCCTTGTTGAGCCGCTGGAAAATCCCCTCCGTGATAAAAGGCACAAACGGGTGCAGCAAACGCAGCGTCTGGTCCAGGACAAACGCCAGCACATTCTGCGTCGTCGGTTTTTGCCCGGCCTCCTTCATCCGCAACTTCGTCCACTCCAGGTACCAGTCGCAGAAATCATTCCAGAAAAACCTGTACAGGCTCATCATCGGCTCGCTGAACTTGAACGCCTCCAACCCATCGGTCACCTCGGCGGTTATCCGCGTCAGCCTGGATAGTATCCACCTGTCCTCGAGTGTCACTTTACCCTTATCAAAACCGCCCGGATCCATCCCCTCCAGGTTCATCATCGCAAAGCGCGAGGCATTCCAGAGCTTGTTGCAGAAGTTCCGCCCGATGTCGAACTTCGGCGAGGTGTTCGCCCGCCGACCGTCCGGCAGCGTCATTTGCACAACCGGCATCCGGATATCCTGCGTATCCGTCGTCATACTCGCCAGCGTAAAACGCATCGCATCGGCGCCGTGACTGTCGATCGCCACCAGCGGGTCGATCCCGTTGCCCAGGCTCTTCGACATCTTCCGGCCCTGCCCATCCTGGATCATCGCGTGGATGTAAACATCCCGGAACGGAATATCGCCCACGCAATACTGCCCCATCATAACCATCCGCGAGACCCAGAGCGTGATTATCTCCCTGGCCGTGCATAGCACGTCGCCGGGGTAAAAGGATTTCAACTCCGGCGTATCCTCAGGCCAGCCCATCGTGCTGAAAGGCCACAGCGCCGACGAAAACCAAGTATCAAGAACATCCGGATCTTCACGTATGCGGACGATCTTTCGTCCTATTTTACTTGCTAAGCTGAATGCATTTACCCCTAAGCGCCGCTTGAACTCATCATCTTCGGCTTCATATTGTCTCACCAGCTCCATATCAGCAGTGACTCGGTGCCTACCGATCTTTGCGACCATCCGGAGTGTTTCGTCGAAATCGGTTTGCCTGCCACAGCAATACACGGCCGGATTTCCCTCCTCCGTATCCCAACACCTAAGTACATAATCTTTGTCTCTTTGAAACCCGCACTCGTGAAGGAGATCTTCTAAGTCTTGTACGAAGGCTTTTTTGTATGCATCGTCGTCGTCATAAAGGGATTGGTGATGAGCCCTGGTAAATATGAGCGTCCATACGGGTATCCGGTGTCCCCACCAGAGCTGCCGGCTGATGGGCCAGTCTCGCAGGTTCTCCAGCCAGCCCCGGTAGGTCTTGGCATAGCGTTCCGGGATAAATCGCAGGCGTCCGTCGAGCAACGGTTTGAGTGCCAGGCCGGCTAATGAATTGCCCGGAACATCAGTCCCTTCAATCAGACCTTCGCCGAATTCCTCAGCCAGGCCCTTGATAGGCCTCTTAACTGCTATGTACCACTGGTCGGACAGGTATGGCTCGATCGGAACGTGGCTGCGGTAGCTGTGTCCCACCTCGTGGGCGTATTCGCGTACCTCCGCCAGCAGCCCTTCCTGCCGGAACCATTCAACGATCGCCTCCCGCGCCTCGAATCGGTCCATCCCCAGAAGGGCCTGCGCCTCGGGCGCGTCGGCATCTACCCAGCCGTACTTGTCGCTGATAGTCCCATCCGGTGCCATCACGTTGACAACAGCCAGCCCGTGCCGCTGCCCTATCTCCCAGTCATCCGGATCGTGGGCGGGCGTTACCTTCAAGAACCCCGTCGAGAAGCGCGCCTTCTCGTCCTCGCTGTCTGCGTCGGGCAGAACCACGTGCTCATCGGCTATAATCGGGATAATTCGCCCGACGATCGGGAGCCGTACCTCTTTGCCCACCAGGTGCGTCGCCCGCGGGTCGGCCGGGTTCATCGCAACCGCCGTATCTCCCAACATCGTCTCCGGCCGGGTCGTCGCCACCGTTACGTGCTCCACCTGTTGACCGTCGATTTCAACGGGCTCGCGAAGCGGATACCGCAGGTACCAGAAATATCCCTGCACGGTCTGGTACTCTACCTCGTCGTCCGCCAGAACCGTCTGTGTTGCAGGGTCCCAGTTGACCAGCCGCTTACCGCGGTAGATCAGCCCGTCCTTGAACAGCTTGAAGAACGTCGACCGGACCGCCCGCGCGCAGACCTCGTCCATCGTGAAGCGAGCCCGCTCCCAGTCGCACGAACAGCCCATCGCCTTGAGCTGCTCGATTATCCTGGCCTCGTATTCGTCCTTCCAGGCCTGGACCCGCGCGACGAATTCCTCCCGCTTGAAATCCGTCCGCCGCCTGCCTTCTTCCGAGAGTATTCGCTTCTCCACGACCGTCTGCGTGGCAATGCCGGCGTGGTCCGTCCCCGGCATCCAGAGAGTATTGTATCCCTGCATCCGCCGGAACCGGATAAGAATATCCTGCAACGTGTTGTTCAGCGCGTGCCCTAAGTGCAGGGCCGCGGTAACGTTCGGCGGCGGTATTACGATTGTGTAGGCCTGCTTCCGTCTGCCGTCCCCGTCCGGCTCGGCGTGAAAATACCGCCCCGAAAGCCAGATTTCCTCGGCCTCCGTCTCGATCTCCTTTGGCTCATAGATCTTTGAAAACTCCGCTGCCATACTCTGTAAGACCTCGCCTGTCTGCTATAAAGAATCCCGGCGCACGGCAGTGCTGCCGGGATCGATTTTATCAAGAAGTATTATGCGATGTAAAGAAAGCCCATCGCACAAACAAACTACCCGCGCCGAGCCAAACCCACCCGTGTGGGGCTGGAATCAGTCGAGATTCATCGTCATCAGGAACTCTGCGTTCGTACGGCACTTCGACAGCCTGTTCTTGAGCAGCTCTATTGCCTCGACGGGGTTAAGTTCACTCAGAACGCGGCGCAGCCGGTACACCAATTCAAGCTCCTTGGGGTCGAGAAGCAGTTCTTCCCTTCTGGTACCGCTACGGCTGATGTCTATGGCAGGCCAAGTGCGCCTGTCCACAAGGCGCCTGTCCAGGTGAAGCTCCATATTTCCGGTTGCCTTGAACTCCTCGAAAATCACCTCGTCCATCTTGGAGCCGGTGTCGATAAGGGCCGTTGCGAAAATGCTCAGGGAGCCCCCTTCCTCAACGTTCCTGGCGGCCCCGAAGAACTTCTTCGGCATTTGCATCGCACTGGCATCCACACCCCCGGTCAGGATTCGACCCGAGTGCGGCATCTCACTGTTGTAAGCACGGGCCAGACGCGTTATCGAGTCCAACAGTATCACAACGTCCTGCCCGTATTCGACCATTCGCTTGGCCTTCTCGATCACGACCTCCGCGACCTGACAGTGCCTCGCAGCAGGCTCGTCGAACGTCGAACTTATCACCTCAACTTCTGGAGCGGTCTTGCGTTCCATCTCCGTTACTTCTTCCGGACGCTCGTCGATCAACAGAACTATCAGTTTCACCTCCGGGTGATTCGTGCTCAGCGCGTTGGCTATCTTCTGCAGCAAAATCGTCTTGCCCGTACGCGGCGGAGCTACAATCAAACCGCGCTGGCCCTTTCCCACCGGCGTGACCAGATCGATGATGCGCATACTCAGCTCGTCCGGCGTCGTCTCAAGTATGAATCGCTCCTCGGGATGCAGGGGCGTCAGGTCGCTGAAAACAACCCGGTCGGCGAGAAGCTCGGGGTTCTCGTAGTTGATTGCCTCGACCCGAAGAAGGGCGAAGTACTTTTCCGAATCTTTCGGCGGCCTGATCTGGCCCGAGACAATGTTGCCCGTCCGCAAGCCGAAACGCCTTATCTGCGAGGGCGAGACGTATATGTCGTCCGAGGAGGAAAGATAATTGTAAGCAGGGTTCCGCAGAAATCCATATCCGTCGGGCAGCACCTCCAGGACTCCCTCGCCGTACATCAGCCCGTTCTGGCGGATCCGCTCTTTGAGGATTCTGAAAATAAGGTCCTGCTTCTTCAGCGCCGTGTAGTCGGTGATGTTCTCTTTCTTCGCTATCTCGTGAAGCTCCGCTACGGTGAGCTTCTGCAAGTCCGTCAGGTAGAGATTCCCCTTCTTGATCCGCTCGTACTTTGCGTGCGTCGATTCTTCTTCGGCCTTCTTGCTTTTCTGTGCCTCTTCAGCAGTCTCAGCCGGGGCGGCTTCTGGCGGCGCTTCTGCCGTCGCCGTCGCCGTCACGCTTTCTTGCTCAAGCTGCCCTTGTTCTTCGGCTAAGACTTCTTCTTTGGCTGAAGCCTTCTTCTTGGTGCTCTTACGCTTCTTGCTTTTCTTTGAAGCTTTGGCCATCATCGCTCCTTTCGTTTACGCGGAAAACACCTTCGTCACCCCCTGTGGTCAGGGCAGTAGCACACTGGATTGGTTGCTTAATGTGGTTTGGCAGGACTTGGGTTCAGGACGGTAAAAGGATACTACAGTTCAAAAGGTGCTACTTGTATTTAGAGTAACCTGCCGTAAACCCCAAATCAACAATTATCTACAATATCTGAGAAGATTTCAGCGACTTGCCTAGCCAATGCCGAGAAGCTAGAATTGTTGTCTATGCTATTATCGGCGAGCTTCCGCTTGTTGTCCAGAGAAATCTGAAAATTTTCTCTGATTTTCAGCTCGTCCTCGGTCAATCCGTGGCTTTTTCGGGCCCTTTCCGCCCTGACAGGGCGCCGGCAATCCACGAAAATCAGCCTGTCGCACCGCTTGTCCCACCCAACCTCCACCAGAAGCGGCATATCGAGCACTATGGCCCGCACCCGTCCCTGCTGGAGGTAGCGGGCCAGGAGCCCTTCGGCCTTTTCCAGAACCCGCCGGTGCACGATACGGTTGAGCAGCTTTAGCTTCTGGGCATCTGAAAAAACCACCTCCGCGAGCTTGCCCCGGTCGATCTGTCCGCTGCCATCGAGTATCCCGGGCCCCAAATGCCTCACAATCTCCTGTCGCACCGACCCGTCCGTCAGCAACTGGTGCGTTATCTTATCCGCGTCTATCACCGCGCAGCCCAACTTCGCGAATTCGCTTGCCGCCGTGCTCTTGCCCGAGCCGATACCACCCAGTAGCCCTATTATTGGTTTTTTCCCGACAGTGCTCACCATCTCTCAATCTACCGGTCCCGGCCCGGCTCGTCAACATAGCGCAGCGCCGGTATTGGGATGGCCAGAAAACGTAGCATCACCTGTGAAGAATCAAGGTGCATATCCGCCCCGGTCGGGCTTCGATCAGCCAGGACAAATACGACAGGGGGGGCAAGCCCCCAGCGCCCCCGTTTCGGTTCCCGTTTGCACCGGCATCCTACAACCTTTCGAGAAGCAGCGGCAACTCGGCGATCCGGCTGATGGTATATTTGGCTTTGCCGGCGGGCTCGCTCGTAGTTCCGGTGTGTATGCGGGCTGGGCGCATAACCTGGATCGTTGGCATATTCAGCCCGTTCGGCGCGAAAAAATCCTTTTCTTCGTTGTCTGCCACGTACACCGCCTGCTGTGCCGGCGCCTTCAGAGCCTGCAGCATCTTCTCGAAGCCGACGGGCGAGGGTTTCCAGTAATCCCTGCCGAGCTCCTCGGTATAGATTATCGACTTGAAATATCGCTCTATCCTGAGCGCCTTGACCTTCAACTTCTGGGCCGGCAGAAACCCGTCGGTCAACAGACCAAGCGTGTACTTCGCCGCGAGCTGTTCAAGCACATCGCGGCTGTCGGCCGGCAACGCGATATTGGGCCAGTGCTCGCGGTAAACCTTTACAAGCTCGCGGATAAGGTCGTCATTGCAGGGGATGCCAAGTAGTTCCAGGGCGGCATCGAAGGTTCGGGTGCGGTTGCCGGCCGAGAATTGCTGCCAGAGCGCCTGGAAGATCGAGCCGGCCGACGCAGTACCGGTTCGGCTGGCAAGGTGCTCGGCCACGCTGGCAAAGCCGCTCCTGCAGTAGTCGACTTCGTTGTAAAGAGTGTCGTCCAGGTCAAAAATGACGGTTGTTATCATCGGCAGCCGCTCGTCTTGACAGCTGGTCTGTTTGCGGTACGAGGCCAATATTCTATGCACGAGGTGCTCTACGGGGTATAATTTTACACAGAGCCGGTTTGAATGTCGACGTTTTTCGTCCCGGCGGCGGTTGAGCAGTAACGGCCGACTGACCGGAGCGCAACGGCTGCTAAGATCGGCGGGCGGCCCGGGCTGCGGCAATATGCCGCCCGATGCGAAAGGACCGAGTGATGAAATACTTAGAGAGCATGCGTCCATGGCACTGGACGAAGAATGTGTTTGTTTTCGCCGCACTTGTGTTCGGGCAAAAGCTGTGGGGCGAGCCGGGCGAGGTTTTGGTGGCAGTGAGCAGCGCGGTGGGATGTTTCCTATGTTTTTGCATAGCATCCTCCGCGGTCTACCTCTTCAACGACATAACAGACCGCCGTACCGACCGGCTGCATCCCCAGAAACGACATCGACCTATCGCGGCCGGGACGATCAGTGTCGGCTCGGCGGCGCTACTCTCGGCGGTATGCGCAGCCGCGGCGATTATCGGAAGCTTTGCGCTGGATGAACCGCTGGGCAAGATAATTGTCGCCTACCTTGTCGTGATGGCGTGTTATTCACTCCTGCTGAAACGGATTATGATACTTGACTGCGTGGTGATCTCGATTGGGTTTTGCCTGCGGGCGGTAGCCGGTGCGGTGGCCGTGCAGGTGAATATCTCTCCGTGGCTGATTATCTGTACGTTTGCGTTGTGCCTGTTCTTGGCATTCAGCAAGCGTCGTAGCGAGATAGCCCGGCTGGGCGAGAACAGCGAGCAATTCCGGACGACCCTCGGCGAGTACACGCCGGAGCTACTGGCACATATGCTGGATGTTACCAGCGGCCTGGCGATTATATGTTTCCTGCTTTATGCAACGGACGAGCGGACGGCCAGCGTCGTAACAGACAAGCTTATATACACGACACCGCTGGTTCTGTACTGCGTCTTCCGCTTCAGCGCGCTGGTACAGACGGGCAGATTCGCGGGGCCCGTGGAGCTTATTGTGCACGACAGGCCCTTCCAAGCAGGGGCGGTTCTGTGGGGGCTCCTGTGCGTCGGGATCGTCTACGCGGATAAGATAGGAATCAACTGGGGCAAGATCCTCTCGTTTTAGCCTGGTATTTGACAGGCCGAAGCGATCTCCAGGGAAGCCCGGGTTGGGTGGGATTGGCGCTGCGATGGGTCAGCAGAGACTGCAGAAGGTTCTGGCGGCGGCGGGCGTGGACTCGCGGAGGAAGTGCGAGGAGCTGATCCTGCAAGGGGCGGTCGAAGTCAATGGCGAGGTGGTCGATAAGCTGCCGGCATTTGTCGATCCGGCAAAGGATGTTATCAAGGTCAACGGCAGGCGGCTCAGGCCGGCCAAGAGGCTATACTACCTGCTAAACAAGCCGAAGGGTGTGATATGCACGAATCGCGATCCCCAGGGCCGGGCAAAAGCCATCGACCTTGTGCCGACCGGCCAGCGGGTGTTCTGCGTCGGAAGACTCGACGCCGATACAACTGGAATAGTCCTCCTGACCAACGACAGTGAGCTCGCAAACAGACTGACACACCCGCGGTACGGGCTTGCGAAAACTTACGTTGCGACGGTCAAGGGAAGGATCAGCGGTGACGCGGCCGAGAGGCTGAAGCGCGGGGTCTGGCTGGCAGAAGGCAAAACGGCAAGGGCGTCGGTGAAGATACTCAGGCGCGGCCCCAGGGAGTCGCTGATCGAGATTACGGTGCGCCAGGGGCTAAATCGGCAGATTCGCAGGATGCTTGCAAGAGCCGGTCTGCCCGTCAAATCGCTCAAGAGGACGCGGATCGGGCAACTGGCGGTGCGAGGTCTGGGCGTGGGCAAGTTCAGGGAACTGACCCCGGCGGAAGTCAGGATGCTTAAGAAGTCGGTCGGGCTTTAGGTCACATTGCCGACAACCAGGCCATTTTGCTCATAGAGCAGTGGTTTTCGACCCTGCCGGGCAGCGATACGGCCGGCAATGGCATAAGTTGCTCGCAACTTTCTGCTCATAACCGGCCGTCCCGTCAAGATGCGGCCCTCGTCAGCGCGTTTT
>CAZWAP010000052.1:0-15024 GCA_964632005.1 uncultured Pirellulales bacterium
TGTTCAAAATCCCCTGCTTACAACGAACGACTCCCCAAAAGTGGGTCGTCGCCAGTTGAGAAAGCCCTTGAAAGTACCGCGTGTTTTTACTACTATAGGGGTTAGATTTCATAGGAGTGCTTCAGGAAGAGTCCAAAGCACCCGCAAACGTTGTTCATAATGTCAAATGGGGAATCTGAAGGAAGGAGGATAGAGTCTTGAGGGCCTGTCGATTTCATACGACCTTTGCCTGTTTCTTGGTGATTTCGCGCTTATTTGCGCCCGCGGGCGCTGCGCAGACGCCCCAGGAACTGGCCCGGCATATCCTCGACGCCACGGGCATCAAGGGCGGTTTGATCGTTCATTTTGGATGTGGCGACGGCCAACTAACGGTCGCACTTCGTGACAGCAATAGTTATTATGTGCACGGCCTTGATGCAGACATTGCAAGCGTGGACGCCGCGCGCGCATATATCAAATCCGAGGGTCTTTATGGCAATGCAGTGATGGTCGAACACTTTGACGGTGACCACCTGCCTTATATAGACAACCTGGTCAACCTGCTCGTTTCGGAGCAACCCCTGCCCTTTGACGCCAATGAGATACTCCGAGTATTGGCTCCCAATGGCGTGGCCTATGTCAAGGATGGCGCGGACTGGAGGACGACCGTAAAGCCGAGGCCGCCCGGGATCGACGACTGGACCCATCACCTTTACGACGCCACCAACAACGCTGTATCGCACGATGTCACCGTGGACCCGCCGAAGCATTTTCAGTGGATTGGCAGCCCGAAATGGTCCCGCCACCATGACCGTATGGGCAGTGTAACCGGATATGTTTCAGCTAACGGACGCAACTATTACGTGGTCGACGAAGGATCGAGAGTCTCTCCGCAGCTTCCGTCCAGCTGGAAACTCTATGCCAGAGATGCTTTCAACGGCACCGTTCTCTGGTCGAAGCCGATCGGGGACTGGCTAATGCCGATGTGGCCGCTTTGGAGCGGACCAACCCAACTTGCAAGACGCCTGGTAGCGGTGGGCGACGCGCTTTACGTGACTTTAGGTCTTGACGGCACCGGTCTTAGCAGGGTCGACGGGGCCACGGGCACCGTACTATGGACGAAACGTGACACGGTAATGACCGAAGAGATCATTTACTCCGATGGGGTGCTCTTTGTAGTGATCAAGGATGACCCCCCTGAGACGGGGTGGAATAGTTACAAGCCAGAACCGGTATGGCCGAAGCCTGCGAGTGACCACGTTGCTGCGCAGTTTCCGTGGGATGAACAGCCCAGGATAGTGGCCGCCATAGACCCCGATGATGGTTCTATAAAGTGGGAGGTTTCGGCAGAAGTTGCTCCTATGACGCTGGCAGCGGATTCTAATGGCGTCTATTTCCACGATGGAACCAGCATCGTTTGCCTGGATAGAGCAGATGGGACCCGCAAGTGGACATCGGTCGCCATTGCAAGACAGGACCCGATGCCCCCAAGATTCGGGCCGACTCTGGTCGTACATGGTCACTACATCCTGTTTGCAGGAGGCGATGCTAATCGGACAATCACGAGTCTCTCTGCCGAAACAGGAGAGATACTGTGGTCGTCGCAGAACCATCCTGTCTCGGGAGTTAACTGTCCATACGACTTATTCGTTATAAACGGACAAGCCTGGATGGGAGCAACCGCCCAGGGAGGCAGCAGCGGAAACTTCACGTCCTGGGATCTGAGCACGGGAGCATCCACGCTTTGGCCCTCCGATACCGACATATTTTTTATGCACCACAGATGTCATAGAGCAATGGCCACCGTTAAATGGATTCTACCTTCCAGAACAGGTATCGAATTCGTCGATACCACGACCGGGCATTGGATAGTTAACCACTGGACGCGCTCCGGGTGTAATTTCGGCCTTGTGCCTGCCAACGGACTTATCTACATAACTCCGCACAACTGTACCTGTTACGTCCAGAGCAAGACTTATGGCTTTGCAGCCCTGGCGCCGGCCCGGCCAGATCACGATTATCCCGACACTCCGCCGCCTGAGAGCCGCCTGATTCGTGGACCTGCTTATGGTGAGCCGCTCGGCCCGGATGCAGGGGCCGAGGACTGGCCCACATATCGCGGCGATCCGTTCCGCACAGGCTATATTAAGACGACTGTCCCGGCCGAGCTTGTCGAAGGCTGGGAAGCGACTATCGGCGGAAAGCTCTCTACAATGACAATAGCCAACGGAAATGTTTATCTCGCTTCTGTCGATCAGCACACGCTCCGGGCGCTGAGCGAAGCTGACGGCCAGACTCGCTGGACGTTCACGGCGGGTGGACGAATTGATTCACCGCCCACCATCCACAAAGGAAGAGTGATATTCGGCTGTGCCGACGGATACGTATACTGCCTGAGAGCGACAGATGGTGCTCTAATCTGGAAATTCCAGGCGGCACCGGAAAACCTCAGGATGACCTGTATGGAGCAGCTGGAATCGGTTTGGCCGCTTCACGGCAGTGTGCTTGTGATAAACGATGAGATTTACTGCGTCGCAGGAAGGCTGATGTTCCTGGACGGTGGTCTTCGATTCCTACGCATCGATCCCAACCAGGGCACCCTTATCGATGAGATAGTGCTCGACGAAAAAGACCCCCAGACGGGCAAAAACCTCCAGACACACGTAAAGAATATGAATATGCCTGTAGCTATGCCCGACATTCTCTCGAGCGACGGCGAATGGGTCTTTATGCGGCAGCAGCGATTCGATATGCAGGGCAACCGCTACGAAATAACCCCGATCTCGAGCGACCCGGCTACGGTTGCCAAAGACCAATACGGCGTAGGAATCCACCTGTTCAGCAGCGTCGGCTTTCTCGATGATTCCTATATGCACCGGATATATTGGATCTGGGGCAGGACCTGGAATTGCGGCTCTACCTATGCCTGGAGTGGCAGGTATGCGCCGGCCGGTCGCGTTATGGCGATAGGACCAGACCGCGTGTACGGCTACGGTCGAAAAGACCAGTTCTTCAGGTGGTCTCTTCCTTTGGAGTACAAGCTCTTCTGTGCGGAAAAATACCCCGAAAGCCATAGCATCGAATACCACTGGAAAAATACGGAGATCCCCATCCTGGTTAATGCCATTGTCCTGGCCGACCGGATACTCTGGGTGGCAGGCCCACCCGACCTGGTGGATGAGGTAAAGGCGTATAACTGGTGGTCTATGGATCCCTCCGACCCGGGTTACGACCCGAGTATTCCGATAAACCTTTCCGAGCAAGACGCAGCTCTCAACGACCAAAGAGGCGGGCTTGTCCGAGCGGTTTCTATCGAGGACGGCAGCACCCTTGCCGAGTACACTCTCGAATCAATGCCTGTATGGGACGGCATGGTCGCCGCCAACGGCCGGCTTTATGTCGCTATGGCCAACGGCAAGGTAAAGTGCTTCAAAGGAACGAATTATCCGCCGAAGGTCGATGCAGGCGAAGATATGGTCACCTGGTCAGGTCGTGAGGTACAACTGGCCCCTGCTGTTGTCAATAACTCCGATCCGCCCACGGACTTGACCTATTCCTGGGTCGCCGAGCCGGCCGACGGCGTCGTGTTCGATCCCAACGAATTCGTTGAAGCTCCAACGGTCGTGATTACCAAGGATACCGACAACCCGTCCACGGTTACGCTGAGGCTTGTCGTTAACAATGTGGGCCAGCCGCCTGAGAAAGCCGTGGAAGATTCTATGACGATTGACGTGTACGATGACGCGTGCCTGGCTGCCATCGGCAAAAGCCTGGCACCGGAAATCGCTCGGGTAGACCTTGACCACAACTGCGTTGTCAACTTTGCAGATTTTGCACTGATGGCCACAGGGTGGCTTGACAGCTACTCATTGACGGAACCGATTGCCAAGCCTTGACCCTGACTTGCATAACCGCTGGTGAATTTTGACCCTACTTCATTACTTGATTTACCGAGGGGAATAAGATGACTGCGCAAGACCGAATCAGAACAGCCTTAACTGTTGCTGTCATAGTGGCGTCGATCGGCGCTATTGCCGGGTCGGCTCGGGCAAGGTTGCTCGTTTACGAACCGTTTGACTACCCGGAGGGGATACTTACCGCCCGGGGTGGTGCTTTAGGCACGACAGGTAGCTGGTACAGCTATGACACCATTACCGGTGATGGCAAAACCCACGATTGGTACGTCCACCCGGAAGGCACGACTTCGGGCGTGGGCCTTTCGGGCGCGAACCCTTCGGTCGAACCTTTGGGTATGCATCGATTCGATGGTACGGTCGATAACCTGCCGACCTCGGGCGGTTATGCGGGGCTTTGGGGCGCGGACGACTGGGCCGACCCCGATGGTCCCAATACCGGCGAGCCAGGCCGTTACCTGGATGCTCACATCTCGCTGGATCCCAGCGTGACCGCGATGTTCCAATCCGGCGCCACCACCTGGTTCAGCTATGTGGCGGTCCGTGGCTGGGACCGCAACGAGGAAACACCCAATCTTACCATCGGAACCGATCCTACCCCAAATGAGTCCCGCGGCGCTTCGTTGACCAACAACGGCAACGGCATCGGCACGGGCGGCGGCCCGCCGCGCGATAACAGGACCCACGTCTACCCTATGTTTTTTGAAAATGGAAACGTCCACAATCTCCACGGGGCGTGGAGCGGGACGTGGAATGACTCTGCATTCACAGTGCCTGAAGATGGCAGGATGGACTGGCAAGAGTTGGATGGCGACGGTTATTTCGGTCCAGCCAATATTGTGGTCGGCAAGATCGAATGGGACGCCGATACAGGCGGAGAGGATATTATCTCTGTGGTCCGTTTCCTGGAGACGGACGAGCTAACCGAAGCGAACTTCAACGCTATGATAGCCGCCAACCCCAACCTTTCGAGCGCCAACTGGGACCCGGCCAACAAGCCGAACCTCGACCAGAGCCAGTTTGATACCCTTAATCTCGCAGGCTGCAAGTTTTTTGTCGACGAGGTCCGCATCGCCACGACGTTCGAAGAGGTGGTCGGGGGTGTCAGTGATACGCGCGATCCGGATGTGGACGCCGGGGTCGATATGGTCACCTGGTCGGGCCAGCCGGTTCAATTGGACCCGAACGTCGTTAACAACGATGTGCCGCCATTGACCTTCGCCTGGAGTGCGGACCCTGCTGATAACGTTGTGTTCGAGCCCGGCGCCGAGGTCGAGGCTCCAGCGGTTACGATTATCAAACCCGGCTTGGTTACGACTTCAATCCCGATCAACAATGCCGGCTTCGAGAATCCGGTATTGGCGGACGGCAGATGGGAAAGCTCTCCGCCTGCCTGGACAGATGGTTACTACGACCTGGCGGAACCCGGGGTGTGGGTGGTTGGCGAGGCCGAGGCCGGCGTCTATAACCCGACCGCCGCTGACGGCTACGGCGGAGTCGCCCCGGAGGGGGATAATGTGGCGTTTACCACGGGCGGCCCCGGCCGGGACAAAGGTCTAAGTCAGGTTCTCTCGGCCACCCTCCAGGCAAATACGCGGTACGAATTGAGCGCATTGGTAGGCAACCCATATCTGTTCAACGGAAGCAGCCCCGCTGGCGACTATCGCATCGAGTTGCTGGCCGGCGGCGCCCTGCTGGCCTCGGATACCGGGCCTTCCCCTGCTGATGACACGACGTGGAAGACGGTCAGCCTGGTTTACGAGTCCGGCGAAAACCCGGCCCGGCTCGGCGAGCCACTGGAGATTCGGCTGCTTGCGGTTAACCTGCCCGATCTCCAAAGAGAAGTGGATTTTGATGACGTCCAGCTTATCGCCGAAGGGCCTGCTCCCGACCCGTATGTTGTCAAACTAACCCTCGCAGTTAACAACGAAGGCAATCCGCCCGCGTATGCTGTGACAGACGACCTGACGATCAGCGTATACGATGACGCCTGTGGGGCCACGAAGGCCGTCGGCATCGGAACGGATCACCCCGGCGACTTCAATAAAGACTGTATTACAGACTACCAGGACCTCGCCGAGCTGGCTGCAAAATGGCTTGCTTACACCGGCTTAGCAGCACCGATCGTTGCCCCGGTTACCGTTGTTGTGCCAGATGTAACGGGCATCAGCGAATCAGAGGCACAAAGCATATTGGCAGATTCAGGTTTAACAACCAGTTCAACCTACGAATATGACGAATCGGTCCCGTTAAATGATGTCATCACTCAAGACCCGCCAGCTGGTAGGAAAGTTATTGCCGGCAGCAACGTGAGCCTGGTTGTCTCAATGGGGCCGCCTCCTGTTTCCGAGATAGCTATTGCAGATGTTTACCTGGCGCAGACACACGTGCTCAGACCGGATGATCCGCTCTTCAAGTTGGTCGGTAACCGGCCTGCGCTGCTCAAGGTACAGGTCGTAGGGCCCAAGGGAAGCTACGCGCCGCCGGTAACGGCCGTTCTGCAGCTCGGTGACGAAAGCACCACACTTACGCTCGATGGTCCCGAGATGTTGCCGACCTTCTTTGAGGGACGGCTGGGAAAGGTGAACCATCAGTTTGAAGACAGCTTTACGACGCTCATCCCGGCTGAGTGGGTACAACCCGGATTGAGCATCACGGTGACAGCCGGTGACGACACTGTCACGCACGACATTAGGGTCGGGGCGCCAACGGTGGTGAAGATGAAGATGTTTGACGTTCACTACTTCGGGTTAGGCAGCGCGGACTATCCAGCCGGCGCTTTCGAGGAGCTGGAGGCCAAGTGGCCGGTTTCCGATCTGAGGATAGAGCGTGTACGAGGCATCAATTTTTACGAGCTGGTGGTCCCCGCCCGCGGCGGTGCCCCCCACGTACGTGTAACGTCCAAGCAGGATTACACGGACCAGACCGGCCTTCCCTTCGATGGCGAGCAGGCCGCTGCGCTTCAATGGGTCGAGGCACTGTCGGCCTCCGGCGGCAACTTTGATGTCGCGATGCAATATATCAATATCATCGGCGTGCCAGCCGGCGGTCAGGCCGGCGGTTTTGACGGCGTCGGCGCCGTCAATGTCGGTATACTCAACCACGAGCTCGGCCACGCCCTGTCCCTGCCGCACTGGGGCGACAATCCCAGCTACCCCTACAAGGGCGAAATGTATGGTATCGAACCTCAACCTGACGTGTACAAGGGAACGCACGTCGGTCCGACCTGGGCCTTCGATTTGCCATCTATGACATTCATTCCCCCAACCGTGCAGGAAAATTCGGTCGGCGGAGTGGTTGGATGTTACAAGAAAAGCCCGATGCAGGGCGGAGGTACCGGCGACCAGGAGCAGGGTTTCTTCTTTAGACACTTCTCAGACTACGGCGTCAACAAGATGCAGAGTTACCTCGAAGGGAAGGTCGCGGTCTTAAGAGACGGCAAGTATTATAAGTGGAACGACCAAGACGGCGACTACACCAAGCCTGTTACCAGCGACGGCGTTCGCTATCCGATCGAAGAAGACGTCCAGGTCATCTCCGTCATGGCATCCACGACCTTGTCGGATATGAACGTCAACATGGTCTATCCGCCCATCGGTCCTTATGAGGGCAACCTCATCCTGACTTTCGATCCGACCAACGCCGCGGATAGGGCGCTTGCCGACGCAATTTTCTGCCCGAGTGGTGGCTGTGACTTCAGCCTTCGCGTGGTACAGGGCGGTCAAGAGAAGACCTATATGCTGCCGGCGAGCGGTATCGAGGGGAGCCCCTATTCGACATCCACCCTGAAGACGGCGGCCGTTAACCTGCGTGCAAGTGATGGCTCCGTGACCCGGGTCGAGCTTCTGCTTACGCCCGACGCGGAGAAGAACGGCTTGCCCGCTGACCCTGAGGTGCTCTACGTGTGGAGTGACTGACGCGACTGCACTCCGTACCGAGCCGGCACGAGCTTCAACTGGAAAGGCAGCTGGGTGGACGTGGCGGTTTTAATCCCGAAATTGCTTTTGACTCGAACACAGGAAAGACTGGCTATTGCGGCGAATTTATAGAAACGTTGCGGTAGACGGACAATCAGGTGTTATACTACGCACCTGGCGTGAGCGCCAGATGTCTGAGAACGACGCTTTTCTACGCCGAAACTATAAGGCGGTGAAAAAAGCGATGGACTATCTGGGCAATACCTATGATGCCGATAGAGACGGCATCCTGAGTGGTGGACAGCCAGACGCGCTCGATGCAAAGTGGTACGGCAAGATAACCTGGCTGAGCCTTTACTGCGGAGCTTCTTTACGTGCCACTTACGAATGTGTGGCTACTTTACTTATGATGTGGCACGGTTTGACGTACAGGGGCCTGGCTCATACACGAACGGTTCGCGAGCGCTACCACCGCTCCAAACGTAACCCCTGGAACGAGGTCGACTGTGGTAGTCATTACGCCCGTTCGGTGGCCAGTTATGGATTATTCGTCGGCATTTGTGGTTTCGAGTACCATGGCCCGAAAGGCTATCTCGCGTTTTCGCCCAGACTTACACCGGAGAGCTTGCGGGTGACATTTGCTTCTGCCCAGGGCTGGGGAACCTCTTCACGAATCCACACAAATTGCGAAGAGGCACCGACGCTCGAAACGGAACCAGCGCGAATTCGTAGTGGCAGGGCCCCAGGGTCCTGAATTCGAGTTCCGCCAGATGGAGCTGCGGCGCGGTCTATTCCAAGGACCGGGTGCGCGGGCAATGCGGTAAAACATAGCAAGAGAAATTCAGGTGTAAGCTGACCAAAAATGAGACAAGGGGGACTGTGTTGGTGAAATCGCAAAGCCTGAACGGCGTATCACGATTGCTTGGATTCGGTCTCTTGAATCGTGACGTAGAGAAATCAGCGCATAATATGAGGTCCAAAGGAGAACGGCGCATGCATCAGCAAGAACGTTGTTTGCTACTGGCTCTGGCCGTCGAAGCATTCTTGGTCCTGGCAACGGGCTGCTCAACACAAGTCTCTGCCCGGAGATTTGACCCCACCTGGGAGTCATTGGAGCAATATGAATGCCCGCAATGGTTTCGAGACGCCAAGCTGGGTATATTTATGCACTGGGGCCCGTGTTCAATACCCGGTGTAGACAGCTGGTATGCAAGGAATATGTATATCGAGGGTCACCGTACCTACAAGTATCACGTGCAGACCTATGGTCACCCTTCTGAGTTCGGCTACAAAGACATCATCGCCCTTTGGAAGGCCGAAAAGTTCGATCCTGGCAGACTTGTTCGACTCTATAAGCAGGCAGGCGCAAGGTACGTAGTTCCTGTTGCTGTCCACCATGATAACTTCGATTTGTGGAACTCCAAGTGGCACCGGTGGAATGCAGTTAAGTTCGGCCCAAAAAAGGACATCATTGGCATGTGGCGCGAAGCGGTACTCGAACAGGGCTTACGATTCGGAGTCTCCGTTCATCTCGCCCGGAGTTACAGTTGGTTTAACACCAATAAGGGCAGCGATAAAAAGGGGCCCTACGCGGGAGTACCTTACGATGGCAATGATCCCAAGTATGTCGAGCTCTACCATGAAAAGCACGATGATACCAATTTCAGATATCCCAAGAAACCGCCAGATTCGTGGAAGCGGTCCTGGAGCAATCGTGTCAAGGACCTGCTGGATAACTACCACCCCGACCTTCTCTATTTCGACGGAGGTATTCCATTTGGCCAGGTCGGGCGCAGCGTCGTTGCCTATTACTACAATCAAAATATGAAGTGGCACGATGGCAAACTGGAGGCTGTACTTAACATAAAGAAGTGGGCTGACGGGTCCCACGGGGACTACCGAGACGGGATTTGTGTTCGAGACGTGGAACGCGGAGTCTTAAGCCAGATCACCGAAGAGCCCTGGCAGACCGACACTTCCATCGGCCCGTGGTACTGGATGAAGGCGAGCCGATACAGGTCGGTAGACTCAATCGTAGACAACCTCGTTGATATAGTCAGCAAAAACGGCAACTTGCTGTTGAATGTTCCGCTCCGAGCGGATGGGACTCTGGACAAACAGGCTGAGACCATCCTGGTCGAGCTTGGCAAGTGGATGGACGTCAACGGCGAAGCCATCTATGGCAGTCGGCCATGGAAGGTTTTCGGCGAGGGCCCCACCTCTGTTGAGGGCGGTCATTTCAAAGAAAGAACCGAGCCGTTTACCCCAGGAGATATTCGCTTTACCTCAAAAGGCAACGTGCTCTACGCCATCTGTCTGGCTTGGCCTGGAGACGGAGAAACCATCACCATCAAATCCCTTTCGACAGAACAGGAACAGGCCAGGGTTTTGAAAGTCGCTCTTTTGGGTTGGACGGGCAGGTTGAGATGGCAACGAGATAGCAAGGGCTTAGAGGTCCAGATGCCCCCTGAAAAGCCTTGTAAACATGCGTTCACCCTGAAGATCGAGTTGAACAAGTAACTCCGTCAAGGCCGGGGATGTGGCTGCCTGATGGGATGTTAGGGCAAAAAAAGGACAAAATGTCCCTTCCCGTTTATGCCGACGGAGAGGGGGGATTTTGGGCGGGCCTATAAGCGTTCTTTTTGCTGGGATAATAACCTTGATTCCAGTAGCCGCCCTATAGAGTATATCCGTCTGTTCCGAGCTGGTCCTTGCGATTACACGAGGCGACGATCCCGTACTTGTCATGCATATACTGCAACGTGTGAGCGTCAATGAACCATGATCCCACTGACATTGAGTAATAACCGAAAATCTTCTTGAAATCGCCGATGTAAGTGCCAACCGGTTTCACACGCTCTTCAGGCGAGTAACTGGTCGCGAAGCCGACATCCGCGTGCCAGTCCCATCGATAGCGTCCGCGCCACTTGTAACCGTTGTTTTCGACCAGGGGCTGGGGGGAATTTTCCGACCAGACACCAATCTCGAACATATCGAGATGCTGTGAAACACCAATCATCCTCTCAAATAACTATGGCCTTGTTGCAAGATATCGGCCCGTAAGGCTTCCGTGATCGAACTCAAAACGCTGCTATAGTGATTCGCCGTACTCCCATCCTTTTCTTACGGGTTCTTTTATGTAAGCGTTTAACTCCGGATGGTTAGTAATTCGGGCGCTCTTGGCGTCCCATTCGATCCGGGTATTGAATCGCTGGGCCAGTACCCCCAGTAGAATGATCTCGGTCAATTTTGCGGCGTAGCTAAAATTGGAGCCTGGTTCGGGCCCTTCGCCCTTGATTGCGCGAAGCCACTCGCGGAACGGTCCGCCTTTGACGCGTGGGATCCACTGCTTTGGCGGATTGGCCTTCCATTCGGCGCGTACCGCGTCGGGGATGATGGTTGGCGGTCCGGCGTGGGTTCCGCAGCCAAGCATTCCTTTGGTTCCCACCATCCAGCAGGCCCTGCCGAGGTGAGCAGCGTGTTGGGCTCCGAACTTCTCGATACGTCCGACTTTGTTCCAGTCCTGCGGGCCATCAAACCAGTAGAGCGTTACCGGGCCACGAGCACCTTTCGCCGGGAAATGAAACTTTATGCGGGAGCCGGCCGGAATGACGCCCTTGAGCGAAGGTTTGCGATACAGGCATTCGACGACAGTGGGCGGGTCCAGATCGAGCGCCCAGACGGGAGTGTCCAGCGTGTGACAGCCCCAGTCGCCGAGCATGCCCGAGCCGAAGTCGTAGAACGCCCGCCATTTGTAAGGGTGGTAACCCCTGTAGAACGGCCGCTTCTTCGCCGGCCCAATCCACAAGTCCCACGACAGCCCTTCGGGCACTGGTGATACCGGTGGGGGCATAGTCTCGGGATTGGCAAAATGCTTGCCGCCCATTTGAGGCCCGCCATTGTGGGTGTAAACTACACTAACCTCGCCAATGACACCCGCGCGGTATGCTTCCACGGAATTCCGAATGCCGTCGCCTGCGTGGCCTTGGTTGCCCATCTGGGTAATGACCTTGTAGCGTTCCTTGGCCTTGACCAGGGTGCGCGTCTGCCAGATATTATGGGCCAGCGGTTTCTGGGTGTAGACGTGAATACCGCGTTCCATGGCCGCGAGGGTGGCCGGGAAATGAGTGTGATCCGGCGTCGAGACCACTACCGCATCGATCTGCTTGTGCATCTTATCGAGCATCACCCGGTAGTCGTCAAAGAACGGCTGGGTGGTGCGCCAGTTCTTCATGTTCTCGGCGCAGTGGTTGCGATCCACGTCGCAGAAGGCTACGAGGTTTTCATCCTTGCAGCCCTGTTCGTAGGGCTGGCGTGCGATCCAGCCTCCGGATCCTATGAACGCTACGTTGATTTTCTCATTGGCCGAGCCGCCGGACCGGCCAATGGCGAATCCCGACAAGGCCGTGCTCGCAGCGAGGGCGCCGGCCGTCTTGGACAAAAAGCGTCGTCGATTGATCTTCAGATTCGTCATATTGTTCTTCACGCTCCTGGGTCGCACCATTGTGTTTTGTTGGCCAACAGACATATTTGGCCACAACAGGCTATGATTATACACCCCCGCCACCCTGTAAATCAAGTCAATCACCGCAGCGATTCGCCCTGCGATGACGCTGCTCGCAGCCCGTCGCACGCGGACCGGAGTAGCGCATTGCGTCGTGAGACTTTGAAACGAACATTTTTTGAAACTTTCGGCCGAGCGCGTAAAAATCGAAAAATCGTACGGCAGTTTTATAAGCTAATGAAACTGGCCGCCTACCAATCCGCTATTTGGAAAGTGCAGATAAAGCCTTTATTGAAGTTAATGCAGATTGAATTTCCTGGAGTTTTCCGGGCCGACCACCCGTTTATCTTTATCATTAAGGATAATCGTTCGGGAAGCATATTGTTTATGCGCAGGGTGATGAATCCAGATGGGTGATTTACGAAAGCTAATATAGGCTGTCGCAAAAGACAGGCGAGTGATACAATGATATGAGTTAGGCCTTAAAAGCGCAAAGTAGCAACACGCAGATTTCCCAAGGCTGGTGGGGTGATAATGGCTTGGTTGATATTGGCGATGTCGATGGGGATGACAACGTCTTCTTGTGGGGTAACGGCTTGATCTCCCAAGTGAAGCTAAACCCATAATTGGAGACATTGAAATGAACCCGTTAAGGCCAAGTAAAAAGTGGGTTTTAGCAGCTATTGGACTTTTGCTGGCCCTGTTAATTATGAAGATAATGTTGCTTCTGATCGCCAAGCCCAAAATTACAGTTGATTATGTAGCTGAATATAACGAAACGTCTCGTCCACAAAATTATGTCCCCAGTGAAAATGCCACACCGTATTACCAAAAGGCCTTTGATGCATTTGTTGAAATGCCTGACGAACTTCGGAAACCCTATGTTAACTGGCCCACAGATTTTAATGATGCTGAGCAAGCTCTGCTCGAAAAATGGCTCGTTTCAAATACACTGGCCTTTGAATACGTTAAAAGGGCGTCGGACAAAGCTTATTATTGGTTAAAGCGAAAGGCAGAAGAAGATGGCTATATAGGTAGTATTACGACCCCTGACTTAAGCCGCCTTCGGAAACTAACCGAGGCACTTGGCTGGAGTGCGAGATATAATGCTGTTAAGGCCCGGTTTCGACTTGCATTTGAGAACGTTCTCGTTTGCTACAAGGCAGCAAATCATAAATGTCGTCCAAATTTGTTCGTGACTGAGCAGCTTGTAGGACTTCGCATTAAACAAGACACAATCCGCAATGCTCTTATCATTTTGGATAAATCACATGTTGAAAATAACGCTTTAGTGTTTCTTCAAGACGCTTTACAGACAGAGCTTAACAACGATGATTATGTACCATCTATACAAGCAGAAAAGTATTTTCTGTATGACGCATTACAGCGATTATTCATTGATAACGGCAAGGGTACGGGGCGTTTAGCTTGGAGAACAGGCTGGTGCATTGAAACGTCCTCTGGCAAATGGAGCAACTTCAGAAGAAGGTTGCACGCCTGTTTTGCAGGGCCGACCAGAAACGAGATTGTTAGCCAAATTGAAAGGGTTTTAAGGATATCTGGCCAGATAATGACTAAAACACCCTGGCAGGTTAAGAGTGAAGATACCGATTGTTTTGAAGAAATAGAAAACATTAATAACAGCAATTGGTTTTTGCAGATTTTTGGTGTAAGCCCCAGAAGCATTTTTTACTTGTATCATGAAACAAAGACACAAACAGAAGCCTTGATTGCTGTCCTCGCAATTCTACGCTATAAAACTGATACCGGCCAATTTCCTGAAACGCTTGATGAGCTTGTTTCTTCAGGTCATCTGCACGCTGCTCCGAACGACCCTTACAGTAGCAGTTCTTTGGTTTATAAGCTGACGGAAGAAGGCTTCAAATTGTACAGCGTGGGCAGGGATTTTTCAGATGAGGGTGGAACGGTAGAGGTACTTAATGAGCCAATGCAAATGCCGGGCTTCAAGAAAGTAGCCATAATTCCTCGCGTATATCCACTTGACATTGTTTATTGGCCTGTTAAAATTCAGAGAGGCTGCGATACAACTTCACCTTTAAGGGAGCTGAAAGAATCAGAGTAGAAAAGGAAACAGAAGCTCAAAGAAGAGAGGAGCGGGCGAATCCCGACAAGGCCGTGCTCGCAGCGAGGGCGCCGGCCGTCTTGGACAAAAAGCGTCGTCGATTGATCTTCAGATTCGTCATATTGTTCTTCACGCTCCTGGGTCGCACCATTGTGTTTTGTTGGCCAACAGACATATTTGGCCACAACAGGCTATGATTATACACCTCCGCCACCCTGTAAATCAAGTCAATGACCGCAATCGTCCCAAGTTTTGTGGTTTGGGGTGGCAGAAAAAAAGGCCTTTTTGCGACGTGAGGTAAAAACGCTCGACGCGGAGAATGGGCGTTCGACGCGAACAGGACCAGCTTAGCGTGCGGCGTTTTGCGTCAGCGCAAGCGCCAGACTGGTTCGCTTTGGGGTTCACACAACGAAGACTTGACGGGACTCACTTTGCGGCAGGCTCAAGATGGTTTGTTATCGGGCTCCATCGGTTGCAGGCGAGCTGCAACTTGAGAGAAGCGGAAGGCAACTTGAGGGCTGAGCCGAAAGCCGGAGAATCCCCCGCAAAGTTCCACCACAATCCTTGGGACGGTTACTTGTGGATTTCACGGTTGACACAGCCACCCCGGGGGACTATAATCGCCCA
>CAZWAP010000053.1:0-14779 GCA_964632005.1 uncultured Pirellulales bacterium
TTCGCAACAGCACAAGCTGGTCATACCCAATTTACAGAAACAAAGTTACACCAGCGTCGGCTACGCAGATTCGACGAATTTGTATACGTATTGTGGGAATGACCCTGTAAATAACACAGATCCAAGGGGAACCCTGAAAATAAAACCTCCGAGGAGTTTAGCATGCGTAGCTTGTATGGCTAGTGTGGCACTTGCTTGTGGCGCGCTTTGTGCTAGCGACCCTATTTGGGATTGTCCAGATGATACATGGAATGATTGTATGAATAAATGTATGTCGACAGTTTTTGACCCACGCAAGAGCTTTGGTTCTGACAGTAATAGAGTAATCAAAGGAATTGTAATAACCTGTGTAGCGGCTTGTATCATTGGCATATAGGTTTAGTATCTCTATGAGTAATAATACACTGGATATAGTAAGGCGTATAGCAGTGGCAGTTAAATTTTTTGGCTTCGGGATAATCGGTGGTTTGTATATGGCGCATTCCCAATTTCGTCATCCTTATTTATTAGTTTTCATCTTGATTTTCGCTGGTGAGTGTACTCGAGTTTGGGCAAAAGGTCGGATAATTCAGAAAAATAATTCTCCTAAATAATGTATGGATTTCAACAAGTAGTCAAAATCTATTATGAACTTATATGCGTATGCCCAAAACAATCCTGCAAATGGGCGAGACCCGCTTGGTCTTGATTGGACCGCGGAAAGATGTGAAGAGTTACGCGGAGGGAGAAGTGCAGACATCGCGCGAAACTTAGATGATTGCCTACTAGATTGCGGTGGCTGGGCACCAGTATGAGGAGACTTGCCAGCTTGCATAATATTGTGCGCTCCGGCCGCAAGTGGTGGTCCATTGGCTTATGGAAGCTGTGTAGTCGGTTGCGCGGGTGTAACGAACCTTATTCGCAGGAGTTGCCACGCGGCGTGTTGGCGCATGTCAACGATGGTAACACTGAGCATGCGCCGATCTTATAGCTACTGTATGTGTCGCGCTATGGGGTGTAGTACTGGGGAATGTCTACATCGCCTCGGTATTCCCAGAGAACGCCTTAGGAGGCATTGACAATGAATTCAACAATAGTACCGAGGTATGTTGCTTTTTACGGTATTATAATCTCCATGGAGTTTATTCACGCACTACGTTTGAAATCCTGGAGAGAGCTTTTTAATAAATACATGGTTTATTTGTGGCTATCCTACCTACTTTCCGGAATATACTTACTTTGCTACAGAAGTGCAAGTCAGTATCCAAGCTCCCTGATGGTTATTTCCATAATCGTTGAGTGGTGTCTCGCTGTCATGGCCTCAGTTTTTCTATGCATTTATCTTCTTTTTAGGTGGTTACTTCTCTTCGCCGAATTTACAAGGAACGAACGTTATTATTTGGCTATGAGGCAACTACGAGAGAAGCCGGTTATTGTATTGTGCATAATAGGTTTGGTCGTTTTTTTTGCTTCTTTAGACCATATCCTCAGGATATGGTTCTGGTGGGGTATTACTGCCAATGCGACGCCGTGATAATCTGAAAGCTAAGTAGCTATGAGTAAGTTTTTCCGGTTCATCCTCTGGCGCTTTGGAGTGGCGACCCACAGCGTAAAATCGGGAAGTCGTTAAAGTCATGTGTAAAGTGTGCATGGAAATTCTGAGCGAGGTAAAAATAGCGGTATGAAAGCCAAATTTATAATATTAGGGATTATTTCTAGCGCGGTAATAACAATTTTCATAATGATGATGATTGGGAAGCCCGGCGCCAAATCCATCGATAACATGCAACGCAGTTTTGTCACGAGCAGAGGATTTTTAGCTTCCCAGGATATCGGCATAGATAGCTACGCTAAAGCAATTTCAATCCTTCGCCAGCAGGGGCTGAACATGCAGTTTTTTGAAAAGCCGCGTACAACCGGGCAAAATCTGACGATCCCCAAAACAGCTTCCAATGAGTTCGTCAAACTGGTTATTAAGGGAGCTAAAGCAAAAAAATTGGGCATTAAGACTCCAGGCCCATTCACTTCTGATATTTACACGCTGAATAATGAAAGATTTGAGTATAAGGATTTCGAACTTCTCTCCAAGGCAATCGCGTACTTTGCGCAAGTTGAATTAACCGAAAAAGGCGACATAGATAAAGCCGCTCTTTTGGGGTATGTCAATCTGGCACTCGGAACGCAACTTTCAGAATATAATGTTGATTTTATACATATGCTTGGCATTGGGTGTAAAGGTTTGGGCTTAAAAACATTAGAGGAGTGCGCTACGGCTCGAAATGATGATAACTTGATGGAATTAGTGTTGGAAATGCAGCAAGAACGTGATAAAGAATTTGAGATTATCAAAAACATACCTGCTGCCGCGCCATCTTTTTGGGATTTCTTTCGTCAATGCATAAAAACAGAATCGGGAGTTGGCGAATCTGGCCAATAATTTCACTGGCATTGGGACAATGAAACAGCCCTGCATTACCACAGAGCAAGATACTATGCTTACGATATCGGCCGATTTATGCAGATAGAGCCGATTGGATATGGTGGAGGGTTGAATTTATATACCTATGTAAAAAACAACCCGGTTGATGCCACGGATTCATTTGGTAAGGTTGCAAAAGACCAAGATGATGTGAAGGGTTTTGGGGAAGATCCAGTAGATCTTCTTTGTGGCGATAAAAAAGGAATTTGGAAGAGAGCTTGCGAAATCACCTGGCGCTGTTTAATGTCATGGGGTCCTCAAAAGAGATATGCATGCGGTACAGCTAAGCGGACTTGTGAGGTTAAATGTGCCGAAGAATACGCGGATGATCCTTCGGATAAACTAACCGACTGTTTTGGTATTTGCGAATTACATTGGTCACTGTGTGTATTATAACGGAAAATGGAGAGACAAGTGGGGTCTTACGCAAGAATCAAGTGACTTTATTTTAAAATTATAGATAGAATTCAAAATGAAAAGGTATCTGAAGGTAATTATTATTGTATTCGGCATCACAGCTATTGTTATTTTCACACTCATCACTTATGCACTATTTACCTTGTT
Organism: uncultured Pirellulales bacterium; assembly: GCA_964632005.1. Taxonomy (GTDB): domain Bacteria; phylum Planctomycetota; class Phycisphaerae; order Sedimentisphaerales; family Anaerobacaceae; genus CAZWAP01. The sequence goes on from CAZWAP010000053.1 coordinate 3,023, forward strand.
TTCTGAGAGTGGTGTCAAGGAAGTAGAATTACGTTCCCTTGATCGCCAGATAAACTTCTTGCGCAATATTCAAGTATGCTTAAAGAGTTGCACTGATTGTGAAGAGCTTAAGAATAGAATTTCTGAGAGGATCTCGCAATTACAAGTAAGGAAAGGCAAGGTATCAGTTGAGTCAAATGCAAAAAAGTTTGCCAAATCTATTTTTTCCCCCGGTTGGCCTCCCATGTTCGTAAATGTTGATGAACTACAATTTTTGTTGCGTATCGAAAAAGCTATAGCTAACTGTGCTAAATGTGAGACTATAAGGGAGAAAATATCTGAAAGAGCTGTTATGCTTCGGATGAGGCTATCATTTGAAATAGCCATTGATAGCAGAGGGAATAAACCTTGGCGCTTGACAAAAGAACTGCCGAAATATTTTTATGTCCCGAGTGATGCAAATCGAGATAGTGCAATTAGAGCATTTTGGCGCGATGGTGGTCGTGCCATAGTTTACGAAGTCCAGAGAGCATTTCCAGGAAGTGATCTAATTAACGAATTTTCCGAGCATTATTCAGTTTTAAGCTGGAAACCTTTGAAATATGACTTATCTCAACCGCTCGAGCTGGGAGGTCTTGAAGGTGGTTGGAGAAAAGGGCCCGGGGACTCATACTACTGGACGCAATTTTGGATGGACAAACATCGTAATATACTAAATGTCAATGTCTGTTATTATGGCCACGATAAAGCGAGAGTTATAATCATCTATACTAAAGAACGACAGATAAAATCCGCACTGGAATACTATTACAAAATTCATGGCGCCTCAGATGCTGAACCAAATGGGCAGATTGTCAAAATGGTCTTAGAAGAAGGTTATAAATTTTTCCCTGTCAGGGCCATTTAATGAGCATGTCCCCGTTGTCGTTGAGAATTGATTGAAAAAGTCATGCGGTGCGGGTAACCAAGGCTTTGAAAAATAACTAATGTTACCCGTTTTCAGGGGACCGCATGATGGGAGAGAACCGCCACAAAAAGACGAATCGTTCCAGAAGAAAAGTCCAGAAACCCGCCGGGGGCGCCGTTACCGTCGAGCTGGCCGACGGAAAGGCATGCTTTCAGATGGTGCTGCCGATGAGCGTGATGCTCTTCGATGTGGCCAGGGCCATAGAGCAGACGGCCAGCCAGGCGGGGCTGCTCATAATGAAAGCCGTGGCCGAGGAAGAGGTAGAACGAGCAGCGGGCCAAAGATACAGGCATCGGCCGGGGCATCGTGAAGGGTAGATGACGGATGATGCCTGAGACCCTATAATAGTGGGTGGTAGAGAAAACGGGGTCAGAGCGAAGCAGGCCCGTCGGTTGTTAAGCGGGTTGCAATTGATGCCCTTGTTGTGGTATTATTGGGCGTGTGGCGTACAGGAGCAGTGATCGTTAAGCGAAATGGAAAATGTCAGCTCAGCTAAACCGGAGGAGATTTTGTGGGCGGAGCCGGGCAAAATCCAGGGTTTTCCGGCAGGTCCGAGAGGGCAACGGTCAATCGAGCGGATACCGCGGGAGGACGAGGCAATGAGTCGCATTGTTCGCGGGCGGATATGGTGCAGGACTTCGGAAGCGGGAATTGCCAGCCGGCCGCTCGATGTGTCTTGTAGAGGGTTCACTCTGGTGGAGCTGCTGGTCGTAATTGCAATCATCGCACTGCTTATGGCGGTTCTGATGCCGGCACTGCAGAAAGCAAGGGATATGGCCAGGCGCATCAGTTGCGGCAGCCGACTCAGGCAATGGGGAACTGCCATACAGATGTACACCAACGACAACGACGGGCAATTGATGGCGATGGTGAACAAATGGGGCGGCCACGTGTATCCGCATTACATCAATAATGAACCGCTGAAGCTGGGGGACACGGTGATGTGGAACATGGTGAGCATCAATCCGTACATCAAGGCGTTTGGTCCTGACTACAAGGGCACGGGGAAGGTGAGCGAGATGGTTACGTGCCCGTGCTGCAGCGGTGATTTCATGCAGGAATGGATCAAAGTAGTGAACTGGCGCAGCCATAATTTCGCGGAGATTGCATACAGCTACTACGGGCGGGTGGATCTGCTTGCGGATAGAGAGTGCGGCGTCAATGCAAAGAAGGACCTGACGGGCAAGATACTGAGTGCGAAGAGGCTGGTGATGTCGGAAATTCTGAACCTTGACGGGAGCGACCGGATTTACCGGTACAACCACGGCAGGGGCGGGTGGTCCTGGAACGAGACGTGGATTCACAATCCAAGCCGAGCGGTTCCATTCGGGCAAGGTGCCGCTACGGGCAGAAGCCAGCTGTTTGGCGATAATCACGTGATCTGGAGGGTAATCGACCTAAAGCCGAATCTTCCTGATATGAGCCCTCTGCCTCATACGAACATGGAGGAGTGGAACGGCCCGGGAAGCGGGTGGCTGGGAGGAGGGGCCGACCCGGACTTGTATTGAGGGATGTTGGCGGCCGGGGCGCGGATGAGTGCAAATCCGGGTTTATAATTGATCGTAGATTGCAGGGCGTCAGGGGGGCGGGGCGTGACGCTTGGAGTTCAATCGTCGGTGGTCGTAGGGCGGCTCAGGGCACAGGGGGCCGGCGGAGTCTGCGGCGAGGCGTATTGCTTCGTCCGTTGCCAGTGCCGGGCACGGCAGAGAGGTCGGGAATTCTCTAATTCTGCATAGTACATAAAACGGGGCCAGGCCAGGGCGAGAGTCAAGCGGTCTTGGGTGCAGGAGAGAGAAAGCAGAGGCAGCGGGCCAGATGCAGGTGCCTGTTAACGGTGAGGGCAGTTATAAGGGACGTAGCAATGAGAAATGAAACGTTTACCGCGATGCTTTGCATTATCGTTGTTTTGTCTTTGCCAGGATGCAAAGCAACAGGAATGAACGTCGGGTATTCGGACAGTTCTGCCGAATCGAGCAAGGAACCGATCCGGCACTTAATGGGCAATCGCTTTCTTACATTCAGCACAGTCGTTCGTGTCCACCAGATCGAAGTTGCACGCGACAAGGCTCTCGGCGCGGATGAATCCTCCGTGCACACCCCCAAAGAGGCGCGAGCTTTTCGCGAAGCCATCGAAACAGGCTGGCCCGGCGCGCGCATCACGTGGGCGTTCAGTTGGCTGGCACTCAAAGACCAGCGGCCGAACTACCGTGAACTGAGGGAGCTGGTTGTTTCTTATCACAAGAAGTACGGCGATGAGATCACATTTATACCGGGGGGGTATTTTTCAAATATGTATAACACGCGTGAACAGGTCAATCGCGATTTGCATGAAGGTTTGGAGATGGTTTCGGATATGGTGGGCGGCGGATACCGTCCGCGGAGCGTTATCGCGGGTTTTCTATCTGCGGAAAATTTGCGATACTTAGCGGAAGAAGAGGATATTCATGTTTGCCAGGGCAATATCTGGAGCCAGTATGCCGTGGACAACGGTGACGGAGAAGGGTCTATTTCTTACCCTTACTACCCGTCGCGTGAACACTTTTGCAAGCCGGCTCAGGGTAAGGAAGACTTGATCGACTGCGTCAATCTTGACGGCTGGACGGTCGATTTTCTCAGTGCGAGATACTCCCACCCGAGGATAATCAATGGGATTCACTGCGGGAGTCGTCAGGGTGTCGGCCCCATCGAGACACTCCTGAGGCAGGGCACCGAGGTGGGTATCAAGGAGATGTTGGCTACCACGGCGGCTCATTTCGATAAGGGTTTCGAGCTGAATAATTTTGCGTGGGTGACCACCATCTGGGAGATGAGTCTTGTTGAGGGCCGCAAGATATACGGTTATGAAGGGCGCAACGGGCTTGATGGGCTTGTGATATGGCTCTCTGAGATTCGCCGGCGCTGGCCGGATGCAAAGTGCATTACAATAGGGGAGTTCGGCCTGCTCTGGCGCGAGCATTTCAAGAACAACGACAAGATCAACTACCGCTTCGTGATGCGCGGGACAGGTGTATGCGGCTCCGAACCTGAACTGGAAATCCGATGGTTCATGAACAAGGATTTTCGCCTGGCCCTTTTGAGGGACTGGACATCCAACGGCCCGTGGAAGGTGATCGATTTCACCCGCTACGACCTGCCGGCCCACGAACCCGCCGATCCGAAACCAGGTCAACACGTCCGGAATTGGAGCCTGATGAACCGGCTCAACCAGAAGGGGACTCGACCACAGGACAAACCAATCACAATAGGACAATTGAGCACCGACGAACTGGCAATAATCAAGCGGCGGTACCCGGAATTAGTAAAAGGCATCTCCAAGAAACGGGAATAGCAAGGTTGAGTGTACGTCGTAGGAACCGCTTTTCAGGTCCAATGGGAAATGTCGGGCTACGTGGATGGCAGGAGAGGCGAATGAAGATGGCGCTGCTACTAATGATGACCGGCATTGAAGCCTTAGAACCAGCAGGCGTTCTTGCAGCCGAACTGGTATCGCTTTCTCCGGGAACCACTGAAATTCGGTAGAAGCACGACGGTGGATCAAGGCGACTGATTAACTACTGCACCGAAGAGGTTTGGCCGGCAAGGGCCCTATCGGGTCCTGTTTTGCTTACCTGGCGCAGGGGGTGAGGGAGGTGATGGTGGAAGTAAAGGGCGGTGTCTCCACACGGATAAGTGAGGGCTTATCGTGATCAGCGCGGGGGCGAAGGGCGGGCCCGGGGCTGAAGGGCAGGTCGGGGACGTCGAGGGGTCGAGTGCGCCGTCAAATCCGCCGCAATCTTTAGAGCGATTGCATAGCACGGCCGAGCTTGACAGGTGGGCCCGGGGGGCATACCATAGGGCGGGTATGGTCCGGCCGACGACGGATCTGATTGGGGAACCAGAACCTTTATGAAAAGAAAGCAGAGCCCAACGGAACGTTTCGAGGATAAGCAAATCCTCGAGGAGCTGAAGAACTCTTACCTCAATTACGCTATGAGCGTGATAGTCTCGCGCGCCCTGCCGGACGTCAGGGACGGCTTGAAACCCTCCCAGCGGCGGATTCTGGTGGCGATGAACGACCTGAACCTGGGGCCGCGTAGCAAGCATCGCAAGTGCGCCAAGATCGTTGGGGATACCAGCGGAAACTACCACCCTCATGGCGACCAGGCCACCTACGGCACGCTTGTCCGACTGGGGCAGGACTGGAACATGCGATACCCGCTGGTTGACCCACAGGGCAATTTCGGGAGCATAGACGCGGACCCGCCGGCCGCGATGAGGTACACCGAGGCCCGGATGACGGCGGCGGCGGCGGATATGCTCGAAGATATCAACTACGAGACGGTGGATTTCGTTCCCAACTACGACGAGACCAGAACCGAGCCGGTGGTACTGCCCTCGAAGTTCCCGAACCTGCTGGTCAACGGCTCGACGGGGATCGCCGTCGGGATGGCAACGAACATCGCCCCGCACAACATAACGGAGGTGTGCGAGGCCCTGCTGCTGGTCATAAACGACCCTGGGTGCGGCTTCAAGGAGCTAATGAAGGTGCTGCCCGGGCCGGACTTTCCCACCGGCGGCATCATCTGCGGAAAAGAGGGGATAGTGGAGGCGTATACCACGGGCAAAGGCCATCTCACCGTCAGGGGGAAGGTGGAAATCGAGACGACCAAGCGAGGCAGAGACCGGATAGTGATCAGCGAAATTCCGTATATGGTCGTCAAGACAACCATCGTGGCCAAGATAGCCGAGTGCGTGCAGAACGGCACCATTGCGGAGGTTGCTGATGTCCGCGACGAGTCGGACAGGCACGGGCTGAGAATCGTGGTCGAGCTCAAGAAGGAGGCTGACCCAGAGGTTGCACTGAACAAACTGTACCGGTACACGCCTCTCCAGAGTACGTTCGCCATCGCGAATATCGCGCTGGTCAACAACCGGCCTGAAACCCTGAATATACGGGAGATGCTCGACTGCTTCCTTGAACACCGGAAGACCGTCGTGCGAAGGCGAAGCCGGTTCCTCCTGAAGAAGGCCAGGAACAGGGCGCATATCCTGGAGGGGCTGCTGCTGGCCGTCAGCGACATCGACGAGATCATCGAGCTGATAAAGAGATCTCCCGATGCGCCGACGGCGAAGCTCGGCCTGATGAAGAAGCCGCTGCGACTGGGTGAAGCGGCCACCCTGAAGAAGATTTTGCCCAAGGCCTTCGTAGCTGAGAAGCGAAAGGGCAAGCATTACCTCACGGGGCCGCAGGCGGACGCAATACTTACGATGCAGCTGCAGCGGCTCACCGGGCTGGAGATGGAAAAGTTGGCCCGCGAATACGCCGACCTGAGCGAGCAGATAGAAGGATACGAGGCGATATTGGCCAGCGAGGCGGTCCTTATGGACGTCATCCGTGAGGATATCTATGAAATCAAAGAGAAGTACGGCGACGCGAGGCGCACGCGGATCACGGCCGCGGTCGGGACCTTCGACGCCGAGGACCTGATCGCCGAAGAAGAGGTGGTGGTCACCGTGAGCCACGACGGGTATATCAAGCGAATGCCGATCGATACCTACCGCAGGCAGGGTCGCGGCGGCAAGGGGGTTATAGGTTCGGTTACAAAGGAAGGAGACTTCATCGAGCATCTTTTTGTCGCCTCGACTCACGACTACCTGCTGATCTTCACGAATCGAGGCCGATGCTACTGGCTGAAGGTCTACGACGTCCCGAGTATGTCGCGGCAGAGCAAGGGGCGGAACGTGGTAAACCTGCTGCGGCTCGGCAACCAGCAGATCGCGTCGATTATCAACGTCAGCAGCTTCGAGCCCGGGCCGGAGGGGTCGGAGCGTCAGCTGGTCATGGCGACCAAGAACGGGATCGTCAAGAAGACGAGGCTCTCGGCGTACAGCAACCCGAGGTCCACCGGCGTGATTGCGATAAACCTGGACCCCAACGACGACCTTATCGATGTTGCGCTGACAACCGGGCGGGATCATATCGTCCTCGGGACGCGGGAGGGGATGACGATCCGCTTCGACGAGGCTGAGGTTCGGTCGATGGGTCGGGCATCCCGAGGGGTCAGGGGTATCCGGCTGCGCGGTGGAGACGTGGTCGTCGGAATGGTGATCGTGGAGGAGAAGGCCTCCCTGTTCACGGTGTGCGAAAACGGCTACGGCAAGCGTACAGGCCTCGAGAGCTACCGACCGCAGAGCCGCGGCGGCGTCGGACTGAAGAACATAAAGACGACGGCCCGAAATGGGAAGGTTGTCGCGCTCAAGGCGGTGCACAGCAACGACGATTTGATGATGATCACCGCCAACGGAATGGTCATAAGAACCGGACTGGACCGGATCCGTTCTATCGGCAGAAACACGCAGGGTGTGCGGCTTATCAAGCTAAAGCCGGACGACAAGCTCGTAGCTGCCGAGAAGATAGCGGCCGAGCAGCCAGGCGGCTCTGCCGGGGGCAGAGCCGGCGGATCCGACCGGGCTCAACCGAAGAAACGGGCGGCTACCAGGAAGAAAGCGGCCACAAAGCGCAAAGGCAAATGAGGCGTCAAGGAAAAGCTGTGGTGGGCGCCAGGACCGGCGGTACGTCCGGGGGGGCGATATACGTGGTCGCCGGCAAGGACCGGCCGCTCGTTGATGCGGAGGTGCGCCGCTTGCTCGACGAACTGATAGAACCTTCGGAGAGGGCTACCGGCCTGCTTGACCTCGACGGCAGGTGCGTGGTTGCGGCGGATGTGCTCGACGAGCTGCGGACAGTGCCTTTTCTGAGCGGGCGGCGGGTGGTGGTTGTTCGCAACGCCGATACATTCGTATCCGGCAACCGCGGGTTGCTCGAGGGTTATTTCGAGTCTCCCTGCCGGACCGGTGTTCTCGTTCTTGTCGTGGAGAGCTGGCCTGCCAATACGAGGTTGGCCCGGAAGCTCGCGGAGACCGGCGTCCTGTTGGCGGTGCGGCAGCCGCGCTACCCGGAGATGCTCTCTCGGCTGAAGGGGTACGCCCTGGAGGCGCACGGCAAGAAACTCGCTGGCGACGCCGCCAGGCTGCTGATCGAGCTGAGCGGGCGTGACCTGTGCCGGCTGTACGGTGAGATTGACAAGCTGGCGCTGTATGCCGCGGAGCGTCCGGCGATAACGATGGGCGAGGTGGAATCGCTGGTGGGGCACAACCGGGTCTTCGGGGCCTTTGAGGTGATCGACGCCGTGCTCAACGACGACCTGAGGCGTGCCCTGCGGCGTCTGCGGGTAATGTTTGCGGCGGACAGGTCGGCCGAGTACATGGTCGTGGGGGCGTTTGCCTTTCACCTGCGGAGGATGTTCCGGGCCAGGGCGCTGTTAGAAGGCGGGAGCAGGCCGGATGATATAGCATCGCGGCTGGGGATACGGTCGAACAAGCAGGGGTTCCTGGCTCAGCTGCGTGCGATCTCGCTGGAGGGGCTCGGGGGGCTGCTGGCGAGATTGGGACAGATGGATTTCGAAATAAAGACGGGGCGAACGAGCGCTTCTCTTGCGATCGAGCGCTTCGTGCTGGATATGCTCACGAGCGATGCCGGCGGAGCGGAGCGGCCGGGGGGCAGGTGCGTCCGGTAAGTGTCCTGGAGGTATTAGGGTTGCGGCTGGTGGGGGCGGGCCGGCCGTTCCGGCTTGAAGTACTTACGCACGACTGCCAGCAGCTGGGCCCGGTCGATAGGCTTGGCTATGTAGTCGGTGCATCCGGCGACGATGCACTTGCGGTCGTTGCCGACCATCGCGTCGGCGGTAAGCGCGACTATCGGCGTTTCAAGGCCCTTTTCACGAAGGAGCCGCGTGGCCTTGTAGCCGTCCATCTGGGGCATATGGATGTCCATAAAGATCAGATCGAACTGCTCGGTGGATGCCTTTTGCACCGCCTCGGCGCCATCCTTGACCAAGCTGACCTGGAAACCCATCCTCTCCAGCAAGAGCTTTGTCAGGATCTGGTTCGTAGGGGTGTCCTCGGCGACGAGAACTCGGCCGTTAAAGGTCATCTCGGCCTGGCCCGGCTGGTGAACTTTTCGGGGGCGTTTATCTGCTGCGGAGGGCGCGGCGTGGAGCGAGCCGGTCCGGTCGCCGGCAGGGACTACGAGCGAGAAGACCGAGCCTTCGCCGGGCCTGCTGGTCAGGCTGAGCCTTCCGCCCAGAAGGCTTACAAGCTGCTTTGTAATCGCCAGGCCGAGGCCTGCTCTACCGGGCGTACAGGGTCTATCCTTGTGGGCCCGGGCGAAGGCGTTGAATATGTCCTGCTGCTGCTGGGGCGGAATTCCGATGCCCGTGTCTTCAACGTCGAAGCGGACGAAGGCCCTTTGGCCGTCCTTCTCGAGGTTAACGTTGATGAAAACGTGTCCCTCATCGGTAAATCTTATCGCGTTGCCGACAAGATTGAGCAGGCACTGGCGGAGCCGGCGGCTGTCGGTAGGGATACGTGAGGGTAGTTCGGGGTTCGTGTTGACCTGGAACTGGAGGCCCTTCTGCTCGGCCTGGGGGCGGAGTATCGACTCGACCGAGCTGAGCAGTCGCGTCAGCGAACAGTCGGCGATTTCTATCTTAAACTTACCGGCCTCGATGTTTGAGAGGTCGAGTATGTCGTCGATGGTTGTCAGCAGAGTCTCAGCCGATTGCCTGATTATCTCGACGTACTCCTTCTGCTCAGGCGGGAGGTTCTCGTCGGCCAGGACCTCCGTGAAACCGACGATCGCGTTCAGTGGCGTTCGGATCTCGTAGCTCATACTGGCCAAGAAATCGCTCTTGGCGTGGCTTGCTGCCTCGGCCTTTTTGGCCATCTGGTTGGCCCGTTCAATCGAACGCTGGAGCTGCCGGTTGATCTGCCTGATGCTTTGCTCGGCCTGTCGCTGCCAGGCAATATGCCTGTGGATACGCAGGAGTAGGCAGGGCCAGATGGCAACCAGCGCGAGCATGCTGGCTGTGACCAGGATGGAGTGCCGGGTGGTCTGGCCGAGAAGAGCGTTCTGTCCGGCCGTGGTGTGGTCCTTGACAAGCTCGGCGATCTCGCGGATATAGTCTGCACAAAGGCGTTTGTTCGCCTGATATTGCTCGGAAGATAGCAGTTCTGCGGCGTCTTTTGGCCGGCCCTGGCGGACCATTTCGAAGACCTGTTTGTCCATCTGGAGCGACTTCTTATTGGCCGCATCAAGCTCGCGCAGCGTTTTGCTCTGTGGCAGGAGTTCGCCGAGTTGCTGGAGGGAGTCGCTGAGCCTGGGCTCGTACTGCTTGTGCCGCGCCTCGTGCTGGGGATCGCCGGTAGCCGCTGCAAGCCGGGCCGAACCTGTTAGGACCTCGTTGTAATATATTAGATTGTCGGTCTGCTGGCGGGCGGCTAACTGCTCTCGAAAAGCCCTCCTGATATCCTTGTAGTTTTGCCATTCCTCGATGGCCATGTACCCGAGCAGCAGCGCTATCGCAATCGCCGGGGCGAATAACAGAAGCGGAAACCCAACGCCAGATCTCGCAGATTGACTCTCACCGGCTGCCGCCTCGTCCCAGGTTTCACCGATTTTGGCCTCGTTTATGCCGGTCATAAGCAAACCCCTTAACCGATTTTTGCTTCAGCTGTCGTCGATAGAGCTGGCCTCGCCGCCTTAGTCGATAACCGGGGAGGGAGCCGGCCGCTTGACCTGCCGGCAGGCGTGGGTCTCAAGATAGGGCTCGGAGCCTCATATCGGGCCCGGCCTGGCCCACCGCGACTGACCGCTGCGGGGCTGGGCTTGATAAGCGTGCTTCTGGTCGACATTCTACTGGCCTCTCTGCTCGTCGGGCCTACGGTTAGATATCCTCTTGGGCGCTGGTCTGCTGTGCCGGCTGCCGGGCCTTGTAGGCCTGGCTTAATCATCGGTGTTCCCGTTAGAGTGGATGAGTCTGTTTCTCCGCCGGGCCGGCGGTGTGCGTTATAAGCGGGTGTTGGGAGCTCTGGCAGCTTTTTCTCGGTCGTATCCGCTCAACAATCCTGTTCGAAAGAACAGGGCTGAGGATTATGGGACGCACGCCACGAGGGGCGGTGGACAGGCAGGGATTTGCGTAGTCGGGTTTACCGTCCGGGTCGTCGGGGGAGTTCGGCTGGAGGATATGGCAGTTGCCGGAGGCGAACCAGTCTACGGGATCTTTGCGTCGTTGTTATAATCGGCGAGCACCTGCCGGTCGTCATTAGTGGGCCGGGTTGGATTCGAACACCCCCCGCTGGCGCTATCAAAAACGCCGATTTCGGAAGGTGGCGGCGCAAAATCCGACGCACAGCGCGCACCGAAACCCGCCCTTGACCCTGACCTTGCCCTGATCGTGGACTGTTGGCCAGACCTGCCGGAACATATCAAGGCCGCGATCAACGCTCTGGTGAACACCGCCGGCCGAGCGGGGGGCTAAGATGCGCGTCGCCGGGCGGGCTGAACATCAGGCAAGAAGCCTTGTACGAGTATTATGCCAAGTCCAGCGGAGAAGCCTTCGGCAATGAGTGGAGAGCCGCTGTGAAGGCAGGATACAGCAAGCACACAGCAAGTGCGACTGCGCCTCACTTTCAATCTGCAAAAGGGATCCTGCCGACAGCTTTGAAGAAGATGCTGTTCCTGATATTGTGCCGATGGCGATCGTGAAGTCTCTTCTACCTTGACTCCTTGCATTTACAAGTGTTATCGTCAGAATGGAACCTGCCGGCTTGATGATACTCTCCCTCGATTTCTCAAAGATTTGCCAGTTCGAATTTTTCTCTTGACTTGTACGCCTATTTGGGCATATATTTTGGTAGATCGTTCGAAAGGCCAACTATGGAGCCGTTGACGGAAAAACAACAAAGGCTTTTGGCATTCATCGAAAGCTGCC
>CAZWAP010000054.1:0-14569 GCA_964632005.1 uncultured Pirellulales bacterium
GCCCTGCCGGCAGAACAAATAGCAGTTATTTGTTTCGCCGCCATACCCTCTCTCAGCGGTAAACGCTGCCTGGGAAGATGGGGCATCTCTGCCGGTTCAAAAGGTGTTTTCGAGCCAAGTCCTGCGACGCGGCCGGGCTGGAGAAGCCGCTCGCTGTGGCGAACACGCGTCAATGGTCTTGACCGCTCCTGCTTTTTGTCTGAACTGCTCCGAGCAAGAAACCATCTGCGCTGCGCATAAACTGAAGAAGGTACAGCTTAGTTGAGACGAACCGCCGCGACGAGGCGATGGCCTGTCTTTCGCTTAGCATCACCGGGGGTTCCACTATTATGGACGTTCTTTGCAAGGCCCGAAGAACTTGCCGTGGGCGAGCCACAGCGAGCGAGGTCGAACCAAGTTGAACAGGCTCGCGACAGTCCGCAAGGAGTGTTCTGTGCCGCAATAAATTGCGGGCTTATTTGATCCGGCGCTCCACTTTGAGATTCGCTGCTTAGCCGGTCGAATATGAACAGGGAACTTCAGGCGTTATATGGCTTCGTTGACCATCTCTATCTGCTTGAACCTGCAGAAATATTGAAGCTCCTTTGTAAGATCCCCGTAGCAGGTGACGCGATGTATCCCGTTTGACCAGTTTTTCCATAACCTCTCTGCGTCACCGTCAACCTTAACGATTATCTTGGTCCGGCAGCCTCTCTCGGTCTCTGGCGTCTCAACAATCTGCCCCGTGAAGTAAAATAATTTCGACGACCCCATTAGTACTGCCTGAGTGACTTTTTGGCCGACGCGCATCTTTACCTGGGGCACGGCTCCTTCGCGGCGCTCCATAATGCTCCGCAATTTGTACGGCGCGGCCGGCCCACCCGGGCCGTCCATTTTCGTAGTTCCCAGGCAGTGAATCAGAACGGCGCTGTTCGTGGAAAAATCAAAGCCGGGGTTATTCACAAACCCCGGCCTTCCCGACAATCCTTGAAACAGTATGTGCGTCATCGCACAGGGCAGGTCAGATTGACAGATTCCGCCCAACCCCATGTCGTTGAGCCGGGTAAATCCTATGCAGGGATATGCATAGGCGTGGCAAAGCGGGCCGTACATACTGCCGTAGCAGTCCACCGTCATAACGGTAGCATCCTCTTCGTCCAGCAGCTTTTCGAACGCCAAGGCAAGCTTGCACGACTTAACTATCTCCTCTCTCGTCGGCTCCACAACCTCCACGGCCCCTCTTATCCACATATCAGCTTCCGCCTCTGCTTTCCTATCCTCGATGCTGTTGTAAATATCGAGCATCCGTTTCAGTTCTATTCGTTTTATCTCCGTGCCGAATCTCCTTTTCATCTCATCGGCGTACTGCCCGAATGACCCTTTTGCCAGGTTGAGGATCTTGGCCTCTCTCAGATGATGTATGGCGCGGAACGGCCTTATCGCAGCGGTCAATTGACTGTAGTCTTTTGTAAGAAGGCATTCGAAGTTCTGCCGTTCTTTCTGCTTGTAAATCGCGCTTAACGTATGCCATTCGTGGCCCGAGTACGGCGCGGAAAAGACCATAGTGGGAACACCCAGGCTCAGGATTTCCCTCAAGACTGGCATCACCCGCAGAGTCAGATGAATTACGAGGATCCCGTCAACTTCTTTGAGCTTGTCTCTGAATCGGTCGAGCTGGTCCACGGAGCTGACCAGTTGGTCTACAACAAATTCCACATCCGCCAATTCCTCTTTGCGTTTTGCGAACTCGGACTCGTAGAATCGCACCTCCTTCTTCAGATCCAGATTGGGCGTGGGATAAGGGCTCTGCGGCACACCCAGGTATATCTTGGCAACCTTCACTTTTGACCTTCTACATCCGGGGCTTATGAGTTTGGCTTTCCTTGCCCGTGCGCCAACCGCCGGCATAGCGGAGCCGCTGAGGCAGACTACACCACCTGCCGCTGCCAGTTTGAGAATTTCTCTTCTGTTGATTTCTTCTGGCATTTTCTTCTCCTTTTATCTCAATCATAAACGGGGCTTGCGATACATCTTCATAGACGACAATCCTTCACACTGGGACGCAGTAATACCACAACATCGGTCCGGTTTCAACTGCTCTGAGGGTCAGATAGACCGAGGAACGCGCTGATTCACCGAGAATTTGGATTCTGGCACACCCTCTTCGGCCATCTGGGGCACCGCGTGCGGCGAGTGCTCGACCGGCCTGGCCGCGATCCTGGTCGACTTCTGATAGAGCGTCCTTGCGTGCGTCGTCCATCGGGCTGTATCTATACTGGTACCTCGCCGAGTGCATCCGTGACAGCGGCACCGGCGGCCTGCGCGCACCGGAGACAATAGGCAGCGCACCGGGTCTCGACGATATGTTCTGGCAAACGCTCTTGATAACCGCTTGCCTGGTCATATTCTTGGGGCCGTGGCTCGTCTACCACCTCATCGTCAGGCAAACCGACACGACCTTTTGGTGCGTGTTTGGCGTCGGCTTGTTTGTCTTTCCAATGGGCCTGTTGTCGGTGGTTATGTTTGATTCGCTGACGGGCCTCAACCCGTTTATTATCATAAGGTCGATCTCGAGCAGCTTTTTCCCGTATTGCGCGATGGTGGCCCTGTTTGCTTTGATGGGATTGCTTCTTTATGCAGGCGCACGGGCCGCAGAGCAGTCTGCTGTGCTCGGCGCTATTGTCTTTCTCGTTCGTATGTACCTCCTGCTGGTCGGCAGTCATCTCCTGGGAAGGTTTTACTTTCGGTACCAGGAAAAACTCAACTGGGACGTATAAGACCGGGCGAAACGGGGCCCGCATCGGCTGGCAGAAGTGCGCCGGGCAGCTCAGCCTACCCCAAAGTACGCCGAGGCAGCAGGTACCCGCCGGGCAAGAAGATCGCGCCCCAAAGCCCAGGTAGTCAGCCTTGCGGGGTTCCTGGCAGGCCAGTTGCAAGGGCCATCTGTCAGGTTGGCAGGCAAGAGGCGGGCAGGTGGAGTTTTGGCAGGCGGGGCTGGGTCTGCCTTGTGGTCCGCAAGTCCTTTTTGAGAAAGGATTTACGTGGGCCAAACCGCTTGAGGCGGCTTCTGGCACAATATTTGCACACCGTGGCGACAGGAGTATGTGGAAATGGTCTGCAGTCGGGTACAACCTGGTCAGGGCATCGAAGCCGGTCGTGGCGTAGGCCGATGGGCCGGCTCTGTGGACGAGCAGTGGGACCAGCCTGAAATCAACATACTGGCCAGTCGGGCGAACTGGGCCTGGCCCCAAGCATTGCGTGAACTCTTTCGGCCCAGGGGAGTCAATCTGCTGGTCGCCGAGCAGCCAGGCCAGTTTGTCAATATTATCCGCAACAAGCGCATCCACACCACGATATTGGATGCGGATGCGAACGAGCCGAACGCTCTGGCGACGCTGCGGGTCATTCGGCTGAACTATCCGTTGATGCCGTGTATCCTGCTCAGCGGCGGCGCCGGCGAGTCTCTGCTGGGGCAGGCACTTCGGCTTGAGGTCTTCAGCGTTATCGGAAAGCCGGTGGATATGAATATCCTGCGCGGCCAGCTGGACAGGCTGTTCGCCAAGCGGTACGGCAGCAGTATCTTTGCGAG
This sequence comes from uncultured Pirellulales bacterium, assembly GCA_964632005.1. Lineage (GTDB taxonomy): Bacteria > Planctomycetota > Phycisphaerae > Sedimentisphaerales > Anaerobacaceae > CAZWAP01. The sequence continues at coordinate 3,569 of CAZWAP010000054.1, forward strand.
TTAGCAGGCGGAAAGGGGTGCTCGCTTATTTTATTTCGTGTGAGAAGTCGTTACTATTCGGTGAGGTGATTAAAGAGTTATCGTTTTTTCGAAAGGAGTAAGGACAAAATGAAGATCAGGCCATTAGCAGATAAGGTTCTTGTTCAACGTCTCGAGGCGGAGAATAAGACAGCCGGAGGCATAGTCCTGCCCGACACCGCAAAAGAGAAGCCGCAAAGAGGCAAGGTGGTCAGCGTAGGCGAGGGCAAGATGCTGGATGACGGGACGGTCAGAAAACTGCAGGTCAAGAAAGGCGATACGGTGCTTTTTGCCAGCTACGCGGGGACGGAGATAAAGATAGACGGCAAAGAGTACCTGATTATGAGTGAATCGGACATCATGGCGGTTATCGAGAAGTGAGGGTCGAATTGGTATAAAGGAGAATTGAGAATATGGCAGCTAAAAAGATAGCATACGGTACGGACGCCCGCGCCGCTATTCGGGAGGGCGTCAAGAAACTTGCCAAAGCGGTTAAGATCACTCTTGGGCCGTGTGGTAGAAACGTGATCCTGGAAAAATCTTTTGGCTCTCCGACAGTCAGCAAGGATGGTGTGACGGTCGCCAAGGAGATCGAGCTGGAAGACTCTTACGAGAACATGGGGGCGCAGATGGTCAAGGAGGTGGCTTCCAAGACGTCGAACGTGGCTGGCGACGGGACCACCACGGCGACCATTCTGGCCGAGAGCATCTTCGACGAGGGTCTCAAGAACATCACAGCCGGGGCCAACCCGATGCAGGTCAAGCGGGGCATAGACAAGGCCGTCGATGCGATAGTCGAAGAGCTCCACAAGATGAGCACGCCGGTCAAATCCAGCAAGCAGATCGAGCAGGTGGCGACGTGCTCTGCCAACCAGGATGCGGAGATCGGCAAGAAACTGGCCGAGGCGATGAACAAGGTCGGCAAAGACGGGGTCATCACGGTCGAAGAGGGCCAGCAACTCGAGACGGTGGTCGAGTTGGTCGAAGGAATGCAGTTTGACAGAGGGTACTTGAGCCCGCATTTCATCAACAACCTCGAGAATATGACCGTGGTGCTGGAGAAGCCGTACATTCTTGTGCACGAGAAGAAGATCAGCTCGGTCAAGTCGCTTGTCCCGCTGCTTGAGAAGGTCGCCAAGCAGGGCAAGCCACTGCTGATCATCGCGGAGGACGTTGAAGGCGAGGCTCTCGCGACGCTGGTGGTCAACAAGCTGCGTGGCGTCCTCCAGGTTGCGGCGGTCAAGGCGCCCGGTTTTGGCGACCGGCGCAAGGCTCTGCTGAGCGACATTGCGACCCTGACCGGTGCCGAGGCTATCTTCGAGGACTTAGGCCTGGAGTTGGAGAACGTTGAGCTTCGCCAGCTCGGCCGGGCCAAACGCGTTACAATAGACAAGGACTCGACGACGATCATCGAAGGAGGCGGCAGCACCGAGGCCATCAAGGGCAGAATCGATCAGATCAAGAACGAGATCGAGGTTTCTACCAGCGACTATGACATTGAGAAGCTGCAGGAGAGGCTGGCCAAGCTCGCTGGCGGCGTCGCCCAGATCAAAGTTGGCGCGGCTACCGAGGCTGAGATGAAGGAGAAGAAGGCGCGAGTGGAGGACGCACTGCACGCGTGCAGGGCCGCCGTGGAAGAAGGTATACTGCCCGGCGGAGGGGTCGCAATGCTCAGGGCGCTGCCGGCGCTGGACAAGATCAAGACCGCAGGCGATGAAAGGATCGGCGTGGACATCGTGCGAAGGGCCGTGGTGGCACCGATAAAGCAGATTGCGGAGAATGCCGGGCTTGACGGCTCGATAGTGGCGCAGAAGGTTGCCGAGAGCAAGGAGAAGAACTTCGGGTACGACGCGCTGCGGAAGAAATACGGGGACATGGTGGACTTCGGCGTGATCGTGCCGACGAAGGTCGAGAGGGCCGCCCTGCAGAACGGCGCGTCGATTGCCTCATTGCTGCTGACGACCGACGCGATAGTCAGCGAGATTCCAGAGAAGAAGGAGGCGCCTGCGAGCGGACCACCGGGCGGGGGAATGTACTAAGAGATCTATGCGAGCGGGTTCCAGGGCCGGGAACCCGCTCCTTTTTATTCGGGCCGGTTTGGAGTTGTGCATGATTTTCCGATTCTATACAAACACGATTTCTCAAGCGTCCAAGACGTTTGCGACCGGCGTGTTGGTTGTGGGTTTGCTGTTGATAGGCTTCGGGGTCGTCATACTGGCACTGCCGGAGGTTTTTGCACTGCTCGCGGCCCTGGTGTTCTTTCTGGCCGGGATCGGCTGTGCAGCGACTGCGATCAAGATCTTCTGTTTCCAGCGGCGTCTGGACCGGACCAGTTCAGACGATTCGGCCTGGGATGGGAATCTCAGTATCGGTTCCGAGGATTATTACGAGCCGTAGCGGACTGGGGGCCGGCTCTGGAGGCTCGAAGCGGCTTTGCGCATGGGGCGTTTGGGCTCTGAAGGGTTCTCAGCGTATCTTCAGTGTTGCCAGGGCCAGCGCCGCAAAGGCCGCCGCCAGCAGCCAGAAGCGCACCACGACCTGGGGCTCGCTCCAGCCGATCAGGTGAAAGTGGTGGTGGATCGGGGCACATCTGAAAAGGCGTTTGCCGCCGGTGTATTTGAAATAGCCAACCTGGAGCACCACACTGCCCAGCTCGATAACGAACACGCCCCCGATAATCAGGAGCAAGATCTCGTTTCTCGTCACCAGGGCTCCGTAGCCCATCGCCGCCCCGAGCGGGAGCGAGCCGACGTCTCCCATAAATGCCTGGGCGGGGTGGCAATTGAACCACAAGAAGCCGAGGACGGCCCCGAAGGTTGCCGAGAAGAAGATGCTCAGCTCTCCTGCCTGGGGTATGTGCGGGATCAGCAGATAGCTGGACCAGGTTACCGGTGTTGTCCGGCCCATCGTCTCTGAGGCCACGTAACAGAGAATCGCCAGTACAAACGAGACGATGGCGACGCAGCCGGCCGCCAGGCCATCCATTCCATCGGCGAGGTTGACGGCGTTACTGGTGGCCGAGAGGTAGAAGATCGCCAGAAGGATGAAGACCCAGGTCGGCATCGACGATCCCGGCGCCTGTGGGATGGGATTCTTGTAGAACGGCAACCAGAGTCGCCTGGCGTCCTCTATGTTGACGAAGTCCGCGTAGAGGAATGAGGCCACCAGGACGGCCCCTCCGATCTGGAAGATGAGCTTCTCCCAGGCCTTAAGCCCACTTCTGCTGCGGTGGCGGGCGCCGGCGGTAAGCTTGAGCCAGTCGTCAACGCCGCCGAGGGCCCCGAACCAGACCATCACAAAGATCGCCTTGTGAACGAAGGGATTGTACAGTTTATCGTACGGGTCGTAGAACTGGGCCCACAGAAGCGTGGCGGTTATCACGGAGATCAAGATTATCAATCCCCCCATAGTCGGCGTGTTGGCCTTTTCCTTTGTCAGTTCGTTCAGGGTGGCATGGTAGAACTCGGGACGATCGCCGATCTTCTTGCGCATCAGCCAACGTATAATTTTCGGGCCGATCAAAATCGCAATCAGGAAGCCTGTCAGCATTGCCGATACCGACCGGAACAAGACGTTCTGGTAGGCATAGAAGCCCAGCCGTCCCCCGGCCTTAATGTACCATAGCAGATGGTAGATCATCGTTGCTCTCCGGCCCTGCCCCAGGCTAAATAGAGCGCGGATACGCGCGCTACGCAAAAAGCTCTTTGAGCCTATCCACAGCCAGTTCCAGCCCGACCGACCGTGAACCTTTGACCAGTATTATATCGTAATCTTTTATCAATCCGTGCAGATTATTGCAGGCCGAAGCTGCATCGCCGAAGCATTCGGTCTTCAGGTTGTAATCAGCGATTTTCGTGGCGTGCTCGGCGGCGATGCGGGCGAGCCGGCCGACGGCTATCAACAACTTCACCTTTGCCCGCGCGATGGAAGCACCAAGAGAGGCGTGCAGGCGGTCGGCATCGCGTCCAAGCTCAGCCATATCTCCGCAGATAAATACGAGCCTGCGTCGCTTCTGCGAGCCGAGAGTTTTGAGGATATCCAGCGCGTTTTGCATCGAAGCAGGGTTGGCGTTGTAGCAATCGTTCAAGACCGTCAACGTGCCGATGTTCAACGGCTCTGCGCGCATAGCGACCGGCGGGAAGCTCTGGACGGCAGCGGCGAAATCCTCGATACCAATGCCGAGCTTGCTGCAAACGGCCCAGGCCGCAAGTGCGTTCTCGACATTTCCCGTTCCCGGCAGCGGCAGGCGAATCTGCACGCTATCGATGGTAAACCGGCTGCTCAGGCCCTCGCAACGCACATCCTCGGCGCGGTACCGCGCGGTCTCTGATCGGCCGAACGTCACGAATTCGAGACCCCTGGCCCCACAGGCATCCACCAAGCCGGCAGAATCGGCGTTGACGATCAGCGTTCCGCCAGGGTCGAGCCCCTCGGATATTGCGAGCTTCTCCGTGACGATCGCCGCCAGGTCGCCGAAACCCTCCAGGTGGGCGGGGTGTACATTTGTTACCACCGCGATATCGGGTAGCGTGATCCTCGTCAGATAGGCGATCTCGCCCGGATGGTTGCTGCCAAGCTCGGCGACAACGATCTGGTCGTCCGGGTCGGCCGAGAGGAGCGTCAGGGGCACGCCGATATTGTTGTTGAAGCTCCGGGGTGATTGGTGGACGCGAAAGTGCCGGCCCAGAACGTGGGCGACTATTTGCCTTGTTGTGGTCTTGCCGACCGAGCCGGTTATCGCAACGACCGTAAAACCGGCTTGCTTGCGGTACTGTCCGGCAAGCTGGCCGAGCGCCGCAACGGTATCGCGAACCCTGAGCAGACACTTTCCGGCGGGCGTGGAATGGCCGGGGGGCCTGTCGATGACTGCACAGACGGCCCCTCGCTCGTAGGCCTCGCGGAGATAGTCGTGGCCGTCGAAGCGCTTCCCGCGGACGGCAAAGAAGCAATCACCGGCCCTGATGGTCCGTGAGTCGGTGCTGACCCGCGTACAAATCAAATCTGGCCTGGCCCGGCGCCGGTCGGCTGCGGCGGGCTGCACAATTTGTGCGTTTATTATCCGGGCCAGGGTTGCGAGGGAAAACTCTTTCATCCTGAGCTTATTAGAAACTCTTCGACGACTTCCCTGTCACTGAAGTGAAATTTTTGCTCGCCGATGATTTGATACGTCTCGTGTCCTTTGCCGGCGATAAGGAGGATATCACCTTCTCTGGCGGTCTTTATCGCCAGTTGAATAGCCCTTTTCCTGTCCGGCTCGACGAGGATGGTCTTGAGTGCGGTGGTCTGCCCGTTGCGGGGGTCGGCGTCGCAGTCGGGCGCGCGGGAAAGGGGAGGGTTCTCGAAGCCAGCGAGGATCTCGGTTATTATGGTCTCTGGCGGCTCCGTACGCGGATTATCGCTGGTTACCACCACAATATCGGCAAGCTGTTCGGCCACGCGGGCCATGCGGGGTCGTTTCGTCCTGTCCCGGTCGCCCCCGCAGCCGAAAACCACGATCAGCCTGCCCTTGGAGAGCGGCTGGAGGGTCTGCAAAACGTTCTTCAAGGCGTCGTCGGTATGGGCGTAGTCAATCAGGACGGAAAAATCACCGCCCCAGTCAACCTTCTCCAGTCGGCCTGGTATGACCTGGACCGCCGAGAGGCCCTGGGCAATCGTCTTCAGGTCCAGCCCGGCTGCGAGGCAGAGGCCGGCGGCAGCGAGGCAGTTGGAGACGTTGTACCGGCCGAGCAGCGGCGTCTTGACTTCGAGCGTCTGCCCAGCGTATGCCAGGAGAAAGGTTGTCCCGGCGGTGTCCATAGATTTGACCTGGGCGTTAAGCTCGGCAGGTGCGTCGACGGCATACCAGAGAATAGCGGCGTCGGTTTGCCGGGCAATAATCCGGGAGTGCGGGGACTGCTTGTTCAGCACGGCCACGGCGTCCGGGCGGAGGAGCTTGAAGAGCCTGGCCTTGGCGGCCAGGTAGTTCCGCTGTGTGCGGTGATAGTCCAGGTGGTCGCCGGCGAGGTTTGTGAAGGCGGCGGCCGTGAAGCTGAGGCCCGCAAGGCGGCTCTGCGAGAGGGCGTGACTGCTGGCCTCGACGACCATATACTTTACACCGCACTGAACCATTCTCGCGGTCATCTCGGCGATCGCCAGGCAATCGGGCGTGGTGAGGGTGGCCTCGTGGATTTCGCCGGAGCAGGTATCATAGATAACGGTACCGATCAGTCCACACTTGAGGCCGGCCTGCTGAAATACGGAGCGGACGAGAAAGGCGACGGTGGTCTTTCCGTTCGTTCCGGTCACCGCGAGGGAGCTCAAGCGAGCGGCGGGGTTGCCCACGGCCGCCATCGCAAGTAGTGCCGCGGCCTCGGCTGAATCCTCAACGAGCACCATCCGGGTCGGGTCGATGCGGCAGCGGTCGGGCGCGGACCGGCCGACGATGTACTCGGCCCCGCGGGCGATGGCCTGGTCGATGAAATCATGGCCGTCGCAGACCGTCCCGGGGACGGCTACAAATATATCGCCGGGCCTGACCAGACGTGAATCAATGCGGACAGGGGGCCCGTTTTCCGACGAGACCAAAGCCAGTAGTTCATCGAACGTCATAGGCAGCAACACATACGAACCTCGGGCTATTTTATCTTGAGAGCCGAGTAATTCAACCGTCGGCCCGGCCGGCTGCATCGCGGCGGGCGGATAATTCAATGCCCGCCGATAATTCCGGTGGGAATGGTCGGTCGAGGGTTTATAATGGCCGGTGGCGACAAGATGCCTGAGCACGCAAGAAGGATACAGATCCCCAAAGAAAGTGTTTTGCCGCCGTTGGAAGGCAGCGGGACCGGGGGTCATCAGAAGGTATGGGAGTTCGAGTATGAGAGTGAACCGGCTGACAGGCGTTTGCGTGATTATCATATTGCTCGGTGCGGGGTGCAAAGAAAAGCCCGAGGCCGTCACGGTCGAAGAGCCCAAGAAAACCCCCACGAGCGAGACGGAGTACTTTGCCGTTTTTATGGAGGGCAAGAAGGTGGGCTACGCGATCCAGAGTCGCCGTCAGAGCGACGGCAAGGTAACCACCACCGAAGAGGTTAGTATCACGATGAATCGAGCGGGTGTGCCCATAACCATTAACACCGCCGAGACAAGCATAGAAACTGCCGAGGGCAAACCGCTTGGTTTCGAGGCCACGCAGAAATTAGGGGCGATGGAGATGAAGGTGGTCGGCACCGTGGACGAGGACGGGATGGTCAAGATAACCACCAGCTCGATGGGTGGGGAGGCGAGCGATGCGCTGGTATGGCCCCAAGGCGCTATGATGGCCGAGGGACTTCGCCTGCTGGCAGAAGAAAAGGGGCTGAAAGCGGGGGTGGAGTATGATGCTAAGATATTCAGCGCCGCGATGATGCAGGCGGTCGATGCCCACATACGCGTCGGCGGCAAAGAGGAGGTTGACCTACTCGGCCGGGTCGTGCCTCTGACGGAGGTAGTCACCACGATGAATATGCCCGGCGCGGGCGAGATCACCAGCACCAGCTACGTGGACGACCAGCTCCGTGTGCAGAAGAACCTGGTGCCCATCGCCGGTATGCAGATCGAGATGGTCGCCTGCGCCAAGGAATTTGCGTTGGGTAAGAACGACGTGTTCGAGGTGATCAACAAGCTATTTTTGGCGTCGCCGGTCCCGCTGGACAATCCCGACGGCGCTGCGGCCATCACCTACACGTTAAGCCCCCTGGAAGGGGGGGAGCTGAACATACCCTCTACGGACAACCAGCAAGTGCACACGGGCCCGGACGGCAAGGTTACGGTAACCGTCAGGCCGGTCGCCGCGTCTTCTGGCCAGCAGTTCCCATACGCGGGAAACGACGAGGCGGTCGCTGCAGCGACAAAACCGAACAGATTCCTCCAGAGCGAGGACGAGCAGATTGTTCGCCTTGCCCGCAAGGCCATCGGGGGCACCAAAGACGCGGCCGAGGCGGTCAAGAGAATCGAGCAGTTCGTAGCCGAGTACATCGACAACAAGGACCTGTCGATAGGTTATGCCTCCGCGGCGGAGGTGGCGGCCAGCCGACAGGGCGATTGCAGCGAGCACGCCGTGCTTACCGCTGCGATGTGCCGTGCCGTAGGGATACCGGCCCGGGTAGTAACCGGTGTGGCCTACGTGGATGACTGGTCCGGTCTGCAGGGCTTTGGGGGACACGCCTGGGTGGAGGCGTACGTGGGCCGACGCACGGGCCGATGGGTTGGACTGGACGCGACATTCAAGGGCACAGGACGCGGCGGGTACGGGCCCGGCCATATCGCCCTGGCGATCGGCGACGGTGAGCCAGCCGACTTCTTCAACCTGGCAGCAACGCTGGGCAAATTCAAAATCGACAAGGTAGAGGTTGACAGGAGGTAGGCGTAGGCCCGGGCTTTTGTAAGAACGGCCTGCAGGCCAACGATGGCGAAGAAAGAAGCTCGCGGAGGAGGCAGCGCAGCGACAGGCCGCTAAAACTGCACATCAACCAGGACGAATTCGACGTTGCTGCTGCCGTTATACGTGTTGATCTGCGGCTGGTAAGCGATGTCGAAGAACTCGTGGTCGAGGAGCGTTTTTTCCAGTTTTCCCATCCTGAACCCTATGCAGCGGACCGCGGTAACGCCGTCCGTAACCGTAAGTTGCAGGTGGTCGCCGCCCGCACCGACCCTTCTCGGCGGGCCTGCAAGCCGCACGCCTCTGGTGGCAAAGACCGGTTCCGGATTGCCCTGCCCGAAAGGCCCAAGCATCTGGAGTTCAGCGACCAGTTCCCGGTGGAATTCACCGAGGCCGGCACAAGCGTCGATATCGAGCCTGGCGACCAGGTTTTCCTCTCTGAAGTTGTCTCTTGCGAACTGCTCGAAATCGGCTGCAAACTGCGGTATTCGGTCGGTCTGTATGGTGATGCCGGCGGCCATCTCGTGGCCTCCGAAGCTATTGAGATGTTCCGAGCAGGCCTCGATGGCGGTGAGCAAACAAAAGCCTGGTACCGACCTTCCCGAGCCTTGCGCGATGCCGTCTTCGGAGGTGGTGTTTATCATTATTGCGGGCCGATAGAACCTCTCGACTATCCTTGAAGCGACGATGCCGATGACCCCGGTGTGCCAGTCTTCGGCGGCCAAGACGATGGTTCTGCGGTCGGGATGGTTGGCGCCGCTTTCGATGATCATCCTGCATGCCTGCTTGAATATCTTTCGCTCGCACTGCCGGCGGAGTGCGTTTTGTGCCTTGAGATACTCGGCTATTTGCATCGACCGCAGCGGGCTTTCGCTCGTAAGCAGCTCGACCGCCAGCCTTGCGTGGCCCATTCGCCCGGCGGCATTGAGCATCGGCGCCAGGCGAAAGCCGATATCGAAGCTGTCGAGTCCCCGGCCGGTCAGGCCGGCCGACTCAATAAGGGCCTGAATGCCGGTGAGCTTGCACGCGGCGAGGCTCTTGAGTCCGTAGCTCGCCAGGGCCCTGTTTTCTCCGCGGAGGTCCACGACATCGGCGATCGTTCCCATCGCGGCAAGGCTCGTGGCATTGAGCATAAAGTCTCTCAAGTGCGGTTCGAGCCGCTGGCCCGGCGTCAAGTCGTTGGCGATGGCCCAGGCGAGCTTGAAGGCTACCATCGCGCCGGCCGAGTCCTGATTTGGATACTCCTCGTCGAGGGCAGGATGCACTATGGCGGCGGCCCTTGGCGGCCTCGACTGCGGGGTGGAACGCATCCGGTGATGGTCGGTGATTATCAAATCAAGCCCTAATTCTGCGGCGAGCTCGGCCGAAGTAAACGCCGTTATGCCGCAATCGACCGTGATCAAAAGCTCGCTGCCTGCGGTGGCAAGCCCGCGAACGGCCTCGGCATTCAGGCCGTAACCTTCGTCAACACGATGCGGGATGTAATAGTCAACCTCGGCGCCGAGGAGCTGCAAAAGCTGCCAGAGGATTGCAACACCGGCGATGCCGTCCACGTCATAATCGCCGTAGATGGTTATCTTCTGCCTGCGCTCGAGGGCCTCTTTGATCCTTGCGACGGCGGCCTCGACCCCCGGCATCCGCTCCGGGGGTATAAGGTCGGTAAGTTTGGGCCTGAGAAAGGCCCGACCGTCCTGCTCGGCGGTTACACCGCGATTGATCAGCACCTGGGCCAGAAGAGGCGAAACGTTTAGCGACCTGGCGAGTTCCGCGGCGCGGCTGTCAGGCGACCTGACCACCCATTGCCTCTTCAGTCCATCCGTGGTCGGTCCGGAAAGCGGCATTGGCGATGTATCCTGCAACTCAAAACGTAAAGAATGCGCCAACCGAAGACCGGCTCTGCAGGTCGTATCCGCCCCTTCAACGCCCAACGGGATACAGCACGACCCGGGAACCGAGGCCCGGCCTGTTGGCTTTTAGCGAGATCATACGAAACTCGCCGGCGTGCTTCAACTTCCGCACGGCAAGGAATTCAGAATTTCTTGCTGGGCTGGCCAAGGATTTTTTCTTGAAATAGCCCGGCTGATGTGGTAGAATTCGGTTTGTGCCGGTCTGTCGACTTCCTGGTCGAACTGGAAGGAGGCGAGCGAAGGTGAAAGCACATAAGGCTCCGCAGTACGAGGTAGGGCCGGCGGTGTGGGTGAACCTGGAGGCAGGCTTATAGGGCATTCGATCCCAGCTTCAGGCGGCAATTTACTTCGAGGTGCTGCCGGGGTCTCAAATACCCCCCGATACGCGCATCCCGAAGCGATCGTTTGGAAGTGGCAGGGGATTATAGGACTAAGAGGCAGAAAATTACGGGACGGAGTGTCAATTTAGAAACCCACTTTTTAGGAGGTAGTACAATGAAGAAGGCATTATGTATCGAAGCAGTTGTATTCGTCGCGTCGATGTGCCTGATCGGCTCGGCCGGCGCCCTTGCGGCCGAGGTCGCAATACCAATTGACAACCCCGGGTTCGAATACCCGGTGTTGGTAGATGACGATTGGGGCTACTCGATGGATGACGAGGGTTGGGGCTATTATAACAAC
>CAZWAP010000055.1:0-14458 GCA_964632005.1 uncultured Pirellulales bacterium
TAGGACTGATTGTCGGGCGCCCATCCAGCTGCAAGTTGTTAACTCGCGAGCCTGTTGATTGACGCGGACGACCGCGGATGTTAGAATGGTCGTTTTACGCGTAACTTCCGGCATCGAGGTTGTTTATGCAGTTGAAATTGCATTTTCTCGGGGCTGCCCAGAACGTTACCGGCTCCCGGCACCTCCTGGAGGCCGACGGTACGAGGCTGCTTGTTGATTGCGGACTCTATCAGGAACGCGAGTTCAAGAGCAGGAACTGGGAGCCTTTTATCGTTGCCCCGGAGAGCATAGAAGCCGTCTTCCTGACGCACGCGCACCTTGACCATTGCGGTCTGCTGCCGAAGCTGGTCCGCGAGGGTTTCAAGGGCAGGATATACTGCACGGCTGCTACAGCGGAGATTGCAAAGATCATACTGCTGGACTCGGCCAAGCTTCAGGAGGAGGATGCGGAGTTCAAGCGAAAGCGTCACGAGCGTGAGGGCCGCAAGGGCCCTTATCCAGAAATTCCCCTGTACACCACCGCCGATGCCGAGGCGGTGGTGCCGCACTTCCAGCCGGTTGAATATGAACAGCCGACAACAATCGGCGACGGACTCGAGGCGAGGCTCTGCGAGGCCGGCCACGTTCTCGGTTCGGCGGTGATAAAAGTAAAGGCAAAGGCCGATGGCGCCCAGAGAACCCTGCTGTTCTCGGGAGACATCGGCAGGCCTGACAGGCCCATCGTCCGCGATGCCGCCCCGATTGATCACGCCGACTATGTCCTTATCGAATCAACTTACGGCGACAGGATTCACACCGGCCGGGAAGATACCAAGCAGCAAATCGCGGAAGTCATCAATGAGACCCGCAAGGCCGGCGGCAATATCATCATCCCGAGCTTCGCGCTCGAGCGTGCGCAGGACGTGCTCTATTACATCAACGAACTGCTGCGCGAGGGGGCGATACCGCACCTGATGGTCTTTCTGGACAGCCCCATGGCCGCGAGTATCACCAGAGTTTTCAAGCGGCACGCCGAGCTCTACGACAGGGAGATGGCGGAATTTGTTGGCAACCGCGAGTCTCCCTTTGATTTTCCCGGCCTGAAGATCACCGAGACCACGAGGGAATCAAAGGCCATCAATCATATCCGGGGCACCGTAATCGTGATTGCGGGTTCCGGGATGTGTACGGGCGGAAGGATCAAGCACCACCTTGTCAACAATATCACGCGGCCGGAGAACACCATAATGTTTGTCGGCTACCAAGCGGTCGGGACACTCGGGCGCAGGATTGTTGACGGCGACAAGGAGGTCCGCATACTCGGCCAGGACTACCCCGTCAGGGCCAGGGTCGTCCAGATTCGGGGGTTCTCGGCCCATGCCGACAAGGAGGAGCTTCTGCAGTGGCTCACGCGACTGAAGTCTTCTCCGCGGCGGGTTTTTGTCGTCCATGGCGAGGCTGAGAGCGCCCGGCACTTCGCAGAGCACGTGGTGGCAAATACCGGATGGGATGTCGCGGTCCCTGCGTACCGCGACCAGGTGACGCTCGATTAACATACGGCTCCTGACGACCGAAGGCAGGGTGCGGTTAGTCAGCAGGAGACCGCCTCGGCCCGCACGGAATCCGCTCACCGAAATCCCAAAGGGTGCGCCGGGGGCCGGACGCTGCGCTGCCACAAACAGGTCAGTAGACATCCGGTTCGCTTGGCGGGCCTTCTTCTTTTTTCTTGTTCTTCTTCCTCTTGCGGTAGGCCGACAGATAGCTGAGTACTATTCCCAGTTCAAATAGCGCGTAGAGTGGGATAGCCAGCGTGATCTGGGAGATCACATCCGGAGGGGTTGCCACGGCGGCGACCACGAAGACGCCCAAAAGAACGTACTTGCGGACCCGCTTCAGCGCGTCTATGGAGACCAGACCCGTCTTGGTTAATATAAGGATTGCTATCGGCGTCTGGAAGCCGATCCCGAAGACCAGCATAAGTATCGCTATGAACGAGACGTACTTCTGCAGCGTCCAGGAGGTCTCGACGTTTATGAATTCCCCGAACTTCAGAAAGAAAGACAGTGAAATCGGCGCGACGACGAACAAGAAGAACAACGCTCCTGTTACGAATAATGTTACCGAGAAGGGCACGGCCTTATAGACGTAACGGCGCTCGTGCTCGTAGAGACCGGCCGCCACGAACATCCACAACTGGTAGAACACCCAGGGCGAGGAAAGTATCAGGCCGGAGATCATCGATACTTTCATATACGCGATGAACGAATCCGCCACGCCGATGACGATGAGTTTGCGGTCGGTGAGGCTGTAGTAAGGGCGCTGTATAAATGCCAGGATCCGGGGCCCGAAGATAAGGCAGATTATCGTTCCTACCGCCAGCCCGAGTATTGCCAGGATCAGCCTTGCGCGCAGCTCCTCCAGGTGGTCGCCCAGGGACATAGTGGTCTCGGAAGGATGTGGTATCTTTTTTCTGATGGCCATTTCGACTTGGAAGGGCCTTGGCCAGGCAAAGACCGCCGGGGCCTACTTCATCGGGTCGACCTCGTCGATGCCGGACGCCTCTTTGGCGTCTTTGACCACCTCGTCTTTGATTTCCTTGACGTCGTTTGCCAGATCGTCGGTGCTTTCCTTGGCCTCGTTAATGCCTTTTTTGAATTCGGTCAGGCTCCTGCCGACACTCCTGGCGATATCGGGCAGCCGCCTGCCGAATATCAACAGTGCGACTATGAGGATTACGAGCCACTCCCAGCCGCCGGGAATACCACCCCATCCCAGAATACGTTGCGATACCTCGTTCATTTCAATCTCCTTTGTTCGGCGTCGACATCACCACGACAGGACCTTAGTACCGCCACCTGCCGCTGCGTCGGTGAGCCGAGCCCCGCAGCGCGATGCAAGCCCTACACCGCGTCTGTTGGTCTTTGGTTCCACCTACGAGCCGGCCTGCTCGAAGATCGACGGGACCTCTGTAGCGCCACCTGCCGATACCCAGCCAAGCCGGCTGCCAACAACCGTCTATTATACCGGCAATCCGGTGTTTCAACTATCTTTTCAATGAGCACCTATGCCAATCCCTGGGGTCTTGGCCCCCGATCGTGCAGGTGCTCTGCGACGTTGCTGCAACCTCAGTATGATGAATTATAGCCGGCCGGTTGTAAACCTGTCAACAACATCTGGCCTTCGCGGCCGAATTTACCTGTGTTGGTTCTCGATTTACGCAGGCCGGCGGGGCTATCCGGGCAGGCAGACGATTTGCGCAGCGCCGGGGCCAGCTTTGGAACGGGGGCGTTGTCGATCCTACGGCCGTCGGGGGCAGATATCCGCCAGACAGCCCTTCTGATGCCGACCGTCCTCGGACCCTTGCCAGCGAGATAGCCCAGGTTGCAAGGCCGGTGTAAATCGATTATGCTGGTACTTCGGACCGGCTGGAGGCAAACTCGAATGGCACAAGAGCTACTGATAACCAACTGCAGGCTGTTTGACGCCAGCGAAGGTGAAGAGGTCATCTCGGTGCTCGTGCGAGATGGTCTTATCGCGGCGATCGGCAGGGCAAGCGATACGTGCACCGGCGGAAACGTTCTCGACGCACAGGGGCGAATACTTGCTCCAGGCTTCATCGACATTCACATCCATGGCGCAGGCGGGGCAGACGTGCTTGATGAGACGCCCGAAGCGTTCGAGACCATATCACAAACCTGCGCCCGCTTCGGGACGACGGCCTTTGTAGCAACGACGGTATTCAAACCACACCAGGCCAACCGAGCTCTCACGGTCGCTGCCGAACAGGTGGGACGTGATCTCGGCGGCGCCCGGATGCTCGGCATTCACCTTGAAGGGCCTTTCATCTCGACGCGGAGAAAAGGGGCGATCCTGCCCGAATGTGTGTCGCCGCCATCCCAACAGATTCTCGACGAAATTCTCGAAGTAACGCGTGGGCACCTGAAGATTATGACGATCGCCCCGGAGCTGCCGGGCGCTGACGAGGTGATCGGCCGGCTGGTCGGCTGCGGGATAGTAGCCTCTTTCGGGCACTCGGCGGCGACGTATGAGCAGACCCTGGCCGGCTTCGACGCGGGGATTTCGCACGTCACCCACCTGTTCAACGCGATGTCGGCGATCCACCACCGCTCACCCGGCCCGCTGACCGCGATATTCGAAAACGAGCAGGTGAGCGCCCAGCTCATCTGCGATGGCGTGCACATTCACCCGGCTCTCGTGAAACTCGCGTTCGGTATCCTCGGCGCCGAGAGGGTCGTTGCGATAACCGACGGCATGCAGGCCCTGGGGCTTGGTGACGGCAGGTACATCTATAACGGTCTTGAGTACAAGTCAAGAGATGGGGTCAACCGATACAGAGACGGCGCGCTCATAGGCACTGCGTTGCCATTGAACCGATTAGTCGAGAGGCTTATAAGGTTCACCGGCTGCAGCCTTGAAGCGGCCATCAGGACCGCTACCGAGAACGCTGCCAGGGCCATCGGGGTTGAGCAGAGGAAGGGCTGTATCGCGGAAGGCAAAGACGCCGACCTGGTGCTCCTTGAGCCGGATCTTTCGGTCTGGGCGACGATGGTGGGGGGCAAGATCGTCTTTAGAAAATAGCCGGTCCGACGGCCGGGATTATGGCAAGCGGGCTTTTCCCCCGATGCGGAGAGGTCTTGTGGAACCGTATCAACAACTTGAGGGCCTGGATAATTTCCAGGGGAAAGGTAAGTTGGGTAGGCCGCGCAAATAAAAAGTGGGAGAGCCAGAAGGGATGGCTCTCCCGATTGCGTATGTGGCTCTTTCCTTTTGACACTTAGCTCTGTATCGCAACGCCCCGATTACGCTCTGACCTGTGTGCAGACCTCAAGGATGAGCGTTACAACTTCGAGCTAATATGGCCGGGCTGGTCATTTTGTAGAGCCACGTATTTGCGAGTACTACATACCAATCGGCACAGCTTCTATAACTTCTTGAATTTTTCAAAACACTCTGGTAAGTCCTTGCAGTAGCTGGCCTTATTAGGGCGTCAATTTATCGAGTGACATACGAGCGCTGCGACATAGAATTTTAGAACGAAAGTGCCGTCGGCTTGGCCCCTGCCGGGGGATTTTTCCTATAGTTCCCGTTTATACTATGTCAACACTAACGCGCGTTGAACATTGCCCAGCTCCGCTGGATTATCGGCGGTTGTCGCGCGTAATCGGTGCGCCGGCCGGGAAACAGGCTGGGGCCTGGCCCCGCCGGTCTGGGATAATGACGAAATCCGGGTAAGCCGGGAAATTGCCACGGCCGTCTTGTTCAAATGCCCTGCATAGAATCCTGCAGTGCTTCTATGGCGGCATCGATATCGTCAGAAGAAATCCCGTAATGTGTCACCGCCCTTAACCGCCTGGGTCCGATGCCGAGGACTCTGACCCCCCTGTCTTGCAACCGGCCGACGAGCTCGCTTGCGGTAAACCCCTCGGCGACGACATCAAAATAAACGATGTCTGTCTGGACCGCGGTGGGGTCTATCGAGAGACCTTCGATCCGGGCGATTCCCTCGGCCAATCGCCTGGCATTGCGGTGGTCTTCTGCGAGCCTATCGACCATATGCTGCATAGCATAGATGCCCGCCGCGGCGATGATACCCGCCTGGCGCATTCCGCCGCCGACCACCTTGCGAGTTCTCCTGGCCTCGGCAATAAAGTCTTTTGAGCCGCAGACGACAGACCCGACCGGCGCTGACAGTCCCTTGGACAGGCAAAAGCTAAGCGAATCTACGCTGCGCGTGAGTTCTTTTACATCGACGCCGAGGGCGACGGCGGCGTTGAAGATTCGTGCGCCGTCGAGATGGACCAAGAGGCCGTGTTTTCTGGCCAGCTCGGCCACGGAGTCGGTGTACTCGGGGGTAAGGGCAGCCCCGCCGCAGCGGTTGTGCGTATTCTCCAGGCAGATCAGCCTGGTACGTGGGAAATGGACGTTGTCGGTACGGATGGCTGCCTGGATATCCTCGATCAGCATAGTACCGTTCGGCTGGTTTGGTATGGTGTGGGGGTGAATGCCGCCGAGCGCGGAGATCCCGCCGGCCTCATAAAGAAACGTGTGCGACATATCGCCGAGGATGACCTCTTCGCCCCGCCGACAGTGTGTCAGCAGGCAAACCAGATTGCCCATCGTCCCGCTTACCACGAGCAAAGCTGCCTCTTTGCCCATCCGCTCGGCGGCCATCTCTTCAAGACGATTGACGGCAGGGTCTTCACCGAAGACATCATCGCCCAAGTCCGCCCGGCTAATGGCCTCGCGCATCTGCGTGTTGGGAAGGGTAACCGTGTCACTGCGAAGGTCGATCACTCTCATCGGCCAGCTCCTTACAAACTCGTCGGGAACAGCGTTCTCAAGCGGCACGATAATCGATATCGGCCGATCAGTCAACGCAGCAGGCAGCCGGCTCGTTTTTCCATTCCATTTTCCATTTCCCAAGCTGCTTCGCCGGCGTTATCATTTTCTCAAGAGCTATGGACACAGTTTTTTACATCTTAGCCGGTCCATTGTTTTTGATATCTGTCGTCGGTTACGCGGTCATCAGGCTTCGTTTGAGGCCGAGGTTCGACCGCGACCTCGACGACTATTACCACGAGTTCGAGGAGCAGCACCCGGAGTACGGCAGATACCTCAAGTGGTCGAGGACGGCCTTGGCCGGAGTGGTTCTCGCAATGTTGCTGCTTTTTCTGGCGATGGTGTTTTGAAGGGAAGGGATGGCCCGCACTGTTTGAAGGCCGAGTGTACGGCCTTGTAACATCGTACTGAACGGAGGATACGCCGAGCAACTATCAGGAGTCCTTATTATGGAACAGAATAGCGAAAGACACACCTGGAACATCGATTTCAAGAGTATGGTAATCGGTTTTTTGCTGGCCGTGTGCCTGGGTCTGATTCTGGGAGCGTCCGGCGAGACGGGTGACGAGGGCGTCGGCCCCTACCGGTGCACGGCCGGCAGCGACACTTCGGTGTTCGTAATCGACAGCCGGACCGGCCAGACCTGGAGACTGAGCAGAACTGACAACGTTGATTATGGAACGCCTTTCGACCGCAAGTCTCTCCGCAAGAGCATAACCCCTATGGTCAACTGAGTGCCGAGCGAACCCCAGTGGCCCATCCGAACAGCGAGCCGGAAACGAGAGATGAAAGTCCTTGGGATCTCGACGAGTCCGCGGCCCGACGGCAACAGCGAGAGGCTTTTGCGACGGGCACTTGAAGGAGCAGAGTCGGCGGGAGCGGACGTTGAATGTATCCGACTGGCCGGCCTGAAGATTGGCCCGTGCGTAGAATGTAATTCCTGCCGACAAACAGGTCTATGCCGGCTTGATGATGACTACCGTTGGCTGCTGGAGAAGATCAGCAGGGCCGACCGTCTCATATTTGCGACGCCGATCTTTTTTATGGGGCCCTGCGCGCAGGCCAAGATGCTCATCGACCGGGGCCAGTGCCTCTGGGCCCGAAAGTACGTGCTGAAGAAAGGGCCCGCGGCCCAGTCTGCGGACCGGCGCGCGATGGTCATCGCCGTCGGAGGCTCCAGGAGCAAGAAGCAGTTTGACTGCATTCGTTTGACGATGAAAGCCTACTTTGATTCGCTTGAGACGTGCTATGCCGCCAACCTTTTCGTCAACCAGGTCGACGAGCTCGGTCAGATCGAAAGACATCCACGGGCAATGGCAGAGGCGTTTCGACTGGGTGCCGAGCTGGCAAGCAGCGATTCCAAGCCGCCCCGGGCCCCCATCGAGGTCGAGTTGTACTAAGGCCGACAAGACAAGTAGAGGTTCATTCGGGATGGCTGGAACAGGCCGGGGGCAAATATGGATGAGCAGGCCCGGCTTGCCTTGCGTGGTCGGTCCGGGCAGACTGTCGAAGCTGCTGCTTGCAGCAGCGGGAATCGCGCTCTGTCTGTTGCTGCCGGGCTGTCGCGACCCTTTCGGGGCGTACATGGCGCAGGGGGTCGCCCTTGCCAGGCAGGGTCAGTACAACCTCGCTATCTCGAGTTTCAACGAGGCAATAGCGATAAACCCGGATGACCCCCGCGTGTATTACAATCGAGCGTTGACGTATCGGCTGATGGGCGAGTACGAGCTGGCCATCGCAGACTATAGTAAGGCCATCGAACTCAAACCGGATTTCGCCGAAGCTTACGGCAACCGGGGCATCGCACACCGCTATCAAGGCGATTACGACCGCGCGATCAAGGACTACAGCAAGGCGCTGGCCTTGAACCCCCTTGACGCCCGAACCTATTTCAATCGGGCTCTCGCGTTTCGGCACAAGCAGGACTACGCCCAGGCGGCAGTGGATTACACCAAGGCCATCCGCATACAGCCGGATTTCGCCGAGGCCTACGCCAATCGGGGACTGACCTACTGGCGTATGGGCGAGCAGGACCGAGCGATCGAGGACTACACCAAGGCCATCGAAACAAAACCGGACTTCGCCGAGGCGTTTTTCAATCGGGGCCTGCTCTATCACCAGAAGGGCCAGTACGACCTGGCGATCGAAGATTACACTAAGACCATCGAGCTGGACCCCCATCACGCCGATGCTTATTGCTATCGCGGGTTTCTTCAGCATCACAAGGGCAGGTACGACCTGGCAATCGAGGATTATAGTCGTGCTATCGCAATAGACCCGAACCACGCCGAGGCCTACAGCAATCGAGGGCTGGCGTATCACTATATGGGTATGTACGACAAGGCGAGGGAGGATTTCGAGATGGCCCAGAAGATCCGCGACGAGATCCAGGCCGAACCTCCGGGCGATTACGAGCGCCCAGCGCCGACCGAATGACCGGAACTGGCCTGCCCTACCGCGCAGAATTGCTCCGAATGATAAGCCCTCTTTGCGGGACTTGCCTCTCAAGTTCCCTGAGCCGCCCTTAAACACCGGGCAAATTAGTTTGACAAGGCACGGCTGCGAACGTTAGACTCGTGTGCAATCCCGGCCCGGACAGGGTTTCCTCAGAAAAAACCCCGGCCTACTCGTTCGACCCCGGTGAACCAGGACTCAAAAGGAGATGAATATGTTCGATAATATTGGCAAATCATCCGGAAACCGTCGCGCTTGTGCGGCGGCTTTATACATTTTCCTGTGGGTTCTGCTTATGCTGCCCGTCTCGGGCCTTGGTGGGGAACAGAACAGCATCGCGACCCTGAAGGAAATGGGCAAGGCCTTTACCTCGATCGCGGAGAAGGCCTCACCAGCGGTAGTAGCAATCAGGGTCGAGAGTACGGTCACGCAGCGATACTACGACTACGAGGATTCCCCATTCGGGAATGACCTTTTTGAATTCTTCTTCTTTCGCCGCCGGCCGCAGCGCCCTATCCCGCAGCCCAAGCAGAGACGGATCATCACAGCCCAGGGCTCAGGCTTTATCATATCCGCCGACGGCTATGTCCTGACGAGCAATCACCTGGTCGGCGACGCCGAGAAGGTGGTCGTGGAGCTGGGAGATGGCCGAAAGTTCACTGCCCGGAGGATCGGCACAGACCCCGACTCCGATGTCGCCGTCATAAGAATCGACGCAAACGAGCTTCCATACATAGAGATGGCAGACTCCGACGCACTGGAGGTCGGCGAGTGGGTGCTCGCCATCGGTAACCCGCTGGGCTTGAGCCACACGGTTACGGCAGGCATAGTAAGCGCTAAAGGCAGAAGCGGCTTCGGACTGGCCAACCTGGAAAACTTCATCCAGACCGATGCGGCTATCAACTTCGGAAACTCAGGGGGGCCTTTGATCAACCTGGATGGAGAAGTCGTCGGCATCAATACCGCCATCGTAGGGTCCGCCGGTAATATCGGTATCGGCTTTGCAATCCCGATCAATATGGCCAAGAACATATACCAGCAGCTCAAGACAACCGGCAGGGTCGAACGGGCGTTCCTCGGGGTGCTGCCCCAGGATATGGATGCTGATATGGCCGAGGCGTTCGGGCTGCCCAACAGCAACGGTGTTTTGATCCCACAAGTCGATAAAGGCTCGGCAGCGGACAGGGCCGGGCTAAGGCACAACGACGTGATCTTAGAGTTTGACGGTCACCCCGTCCGCTCGGCAAACGAACTGAGAAACCGCATTGCTATGCTCAGCCCCGGCACCAGGGTCAAGATCGTGGTCTGGCGGGACGGCAAACGCAAGACCGTCACGGCAAAACTGGGCCGGCGCACCATAGACACCCTCGACCAGCAAGGCACCGCCGAGGACATCCTCGAGGAGCTGGGCTTCACCGTGCAGAACTTCGACAAGGAAGCGCCGGGCCCGCACCAACACCAGGACCAGAGCGGCGTGGTTATCAGTAGCGTGCAGCCAGGCTCGCAGGCCGATCGCGCCAATTTGATGCCGGGTATGCTCATAAAAGAGGTAAATCAAAAGCCCGTTAACGACGTAACAGAGTTCCACGAGGCGATAAAGAAAGCCAAGAGCAAGGGCACGGCCGTGCTGCTGGTAAAGCACGAGACACTTTCATTCTACGTGCTCTTTACGCTCTAAGATCCAACGGAGAGGCCAGCGAGCTGCTGGGCCGATTTACATCTAACCGCGAGCCCCGCAAAAGCGGCTTCGTGGCGCCCGTCGTGGCGTTGCACTGGTGCTGCCGGCTGGTGACCTTTATGTAAGTCTGGTTAAGCAACACCGGGAGCCTCTTGCATTGGAAATCGTGCATGCCACACCGTCCGGGCGGACGGACAGGTCGGCTCAGGGAAGGCGGAGATTTTGACAGCCGGCAACGGCGGTGGTAGGATAGCTCTGCCGCGAGACGGCTGGAGTGACTTCCGGGCAGATACAAGCCTGCGGACGGCCCTCGAGGCAAAAACAGACCGTATGGCCACATATAACAGGAAATTTCATCAGCAAGGGCGGGAAAACCATGAAGCATAGCAGGATCAGCAGGGTCATGCAGATTCTGGTGACAATGCAGTCCGGCCGGAGCTATGGGGTAGCCGAGCTTGCGAAGATGTTCGGAACGAGCCGGCGGACAATCTTCCGTGACCTCAAGGAGCTTGAGGCGATGGGCGTGCCGTATCACTATGACTCCGCCAAGGGCGGCTATGTCTTAGAGCCGGAGTTCTTCCTGCCGCCTATTGACCTGAACCTCAAGGAAGCGCTGAGCATCTTGATGCTGGCACACAAGGTGAGCGACCAGGTGCAGTTACCTTTCAGCCGGTCGGCGCTGCTGGCGGCACTGAAAATCGAGAACAACCTGCCTGCCGAAATCAGGCGTTATTGCCAGCGGGCGCTTCGGAGTATCTCCGCTCGGGCCGCTGCACAGGCGCCGATGCCGAGCCCAGCTGGACTCGACAATACCTTCGCACGACTCCAGAACGCCCTGACGAAAAAACGCAAGGTCAGAATCCGTTATCACTCGCTCCTGGAAGGCAGGGAAATCGACGTGGAGCTGTCACCATATCATCTTTTCTACAACCGGCGGGCCTGGTACGTGCTCGGGTACTCCAGCCTGCACAAGAGCGTTCGGACCTTCAAACTCAACCGGATCAGGGCGCTCGAGCCGACGGATAGGTGTTTCATCGATGATGAAAAGTTCGACCCTGCCGAGTATTTCGGCAGGGCGTGGTCGATGATACCGGAGGGTCGAATCTACAATGTGAAGCTGCGTTTTCTGCCCAAGGTCGCGCGGAACGTCGCGGAGGTCAAATGGCACAGCACCCAAGAGGTCGTCTTCAACGATGACGGCTCGGTGACGGTGGAGTTCCGCGTGGACGGGCTGGGGGAAATCACCTGGTGGATCCTGGGCTACGGCGACCAGGTACAGGTGCTGGCGCCGAGGACGTTACGCAAGAAAATAATGCAGGTCGCAAGGAATATGCTCAAGCTCAACGAGCAGGTCTAAAGCCCGGCAGTTTGCTTGCCCGGCCGATCCGGACGCCAAAGCCGTTCTCTGGCGGCCGGGAACATAGACACACCCGTGGCCCGCGGGTCACTTTTTCCCGGACGCGTAGAACCTGCGCCTGTGCTCGGCGGCGTACCTCTTGAGTCGCTCGGCAACGTGCGGGTATTTGTCAACCACGTTGGTCGTCTCGAAGGGGTCGTTCTCCATATCAAAAAGGGCCAGCCCTATCTTTTCCTGCCTGTACTTGCCTGGCAAACCGTCCTTGCCGGCCTCGACAAGCGTGCGGTAGGTGTGCGGCAGGTGGAGCTTCCATTTTCCGTCGCCGCTGATGACGCCTTCGAAATTCCGCCCCGTCGAGAACGGGTAGTAGTCGTGCGGATTCTTCGCACCGCTTTTGCCGACGATCAGGTCCCAGACGTTTTTGCCGTCGATGGGGTTCTTTGGCAGCTCGGCTCCGGCGAGGTGGGCCAGCGTCGGCAGTATGTCTATCGAGCAAAAGGCCCTGTTGGAAACCGAGCCGGCCTTGATCCGGCCGGGGAACTTTATGATGCAGGCGCTGCGCGTTCCACCGTCGAAGCTTGTGCCCTTGGCTTCGCGGAACGGTGTCTTTCCTGCGTGGTTTCCATAGGAGATCCACGGGCCGTTGTCCGAGCTGAGAAAAACCAGCGTGTTCTCTTCGAGGCCGTTGGCTCTGAGGGCCCTGTTGATCTGGCCGATCGACCAGTCGATCTCCATCATCACGTCCCCGTACAGCCCGACCCCCGATTTGCCCTGGAACTTTTCGCTGCAAAAAAGCGGGACGTGAGGCATCGAGTGCGGCACATACAGGAAAAATGGCCTGTCCTTGTTTCTGTTGATGAAGTCGACCGCGTGCTCGGTGTACCAGGTTGTGAGCATTTTTTGGTCTTCTTTGGTAACCCTCTCGATCGTTACCTTGCCGTTTTCCCAGAACCACAGCGGATACCTGCCCCAGAATTTCGGGTTCTGGGGGTGATACTCCCACATATCGTTGGAGTACATAAGCCCGCAGGACTCATCGAAGCCCCTTGCCGGGGGCCGGGTTTCTTCCTGGTCCCCGATGTGCCACTTGCCGAAGACGGCGGTGGCATAGCCTCGCTTCTTGAGGACCTCAGCAATGGTGGCGTATTTGGGGTCAAGCCCCCTTGCCCGCGGCCCATGCGCGCCGAAGACCTTGGTCCTTCCCGGATAGCAGCCGCTCAGCAGCGCCGCCCGGGAGGCGGAACAGACCGCCTGGGGGACGTAGAAGTTGTTGAATCGACAGCCCTGGCGGGCGAGTTGTTCGACGTTCGGCGTTTTATAAGCGGGACTGCCAAAGGGCGGGAAGTCCGCCCACCCGGAGTCATCCAGGAAGATAATGACGAAATTGGGCGGTTTTTTCTCTTCGGCGGTGCAAAACCGACGCCACCCCAGGGCCGCCACAGAGACCGCGGCAGCCTTGAGAAAGTCCCTGCGCGTCCGGATTGTCTTCATATCCTGTCCTTTCGAGAGTTTACCTGGCCGCCATTTCCTATTCAGCAGCTGCGGCGGCCTGGCGGGCCCGGCCGGGCATTAGCATTAGAGGCTCTGGCGTTTCTGCTCTTCGGTGAGCTGGACGTTGAGCGAGCCTGAACGAAAGCCCTCCAGGTCAATGGTTACGAATTTGAAGCCGAGCGATTTGAGCTTACCGACGATCTGCGAGCGGATAGGCTCGGCAGCTGCCTTGTCGATATCATCAGGGGCGAGCTCGATTCGGGCGACGGTATCGTGGTGGCGGACGCGGAACTCGACGAAACCGAGTTGGCGGAGGAAATCTTCGGCCTCTTCCACCTGTTTGAGCCTTTGTTCGGTGATCTTCAGGCCGTAGCTCATCCGTGAGGCCAGGCACGGGGATGCAGGCAGCTCGGCGGTGGGCAGATTGGCCTTTCGGCTCAATTCGCGGATATCGGCCTTTGTGAGCCTGGCTTCCATCAGGGGACAGCGGACACCGAAGACCTGCGCAGCCCGGTTGCCGGGCCTAAAATCGTCCTTGTCATCGTAGTTGCTGCCGCAGATTACGTGGTCATAGCCCTTTTTCCGGGCCAGATCCACCAGGAGCCTGTAAAGGTGCGACTTGCAGTGGAAACAGCGGTCGGCCTTGTTGGCTGCGTAGTTGTCATCCTCGACCTCGTCAACGGTGATTTCCTCGAGCGTGGCGCCGATGAGCCGGGCGTTGCTGACAGCCTGCTCGTACTGCGAGCGTGCCAGCGAGGGACTGACGCCTATGCAGGCCAGGACGTTCTCAGCCCCGAGCGTATCGACGGCCGCCTTGAGCAGATAGGTGCTGTCCACGCCGCCGGAATACGCAACGACGACGCTGCCCAGACTCTCGAGCACCTGCCGAAGGGTATCATATTTTTCCTCAAGGGCCATAAAGCCGATGGAGGGATTCGAACCCTCAACCCCAGCTTTACGAAAGCTGTGCTCTACCGTTGAGCTACATCGGCCTATATAAGGGATCATACCGATCATCGGGCAGCCTGTAAAGAAACTTGATGCCAGGCCATCGTCCCAACGATTGTGGTAGAATTTTGGAGGGTGTACTTAAGCCCGCCATCCCAGGCTCAAATTACCCTCCGCAGGTCGGATACGCC
>CAZWAP010000056.1:0-13881 GCA_964632005.1 uncultured Pirellulales bacterium
GGGCGCACCAGCAATCAGGCTTCCCGCGGGCTACCCAGAGTGGATACGTCGTGAAATCGCTCGGGAAGCAGTCAGGCTCGGTGAAGAGAACAAACGACATATCCTCGCTCACGCCGGTCTGATCGAACAGCTCCTCCCAGATCCACTCGCCCGTGCCAGTCGGGTCCGGCAAGCCCGCAACGGCATCATCGTTGAAGACATGCTCGTGATTGGTCCAGCCCCACGGATA
Organism: uncultured Pirellulales bacterium; assembly: GCA_964632005.1. GTDB lineage: Bacteria > Planctomycetota > Phycisphaerae > Sedimentisphaerales > Anaerobacaceae > CAZWAP01. The sequence goes on from CAZWAP010000056.1 coordinate 230, forward strand.
GACGACAGGCTGCGATTCGGTATATACTGCCACGACGCTGAACCAGTAGATCGCCTCGTCAGCGTCTGCTTCCTGGTAGAACCAGTTCTCCTCGGGTAGACGCACCGAGTAGCGGAAGACTGCTTCGCGCCCGAGGTCCGGGCTGCCGGGCTCGCTGGTCTCGGGATGCTTGTCGAAGCCGACAAGGACCTCGTCGTAGTCATAAGCCTTGTACTCCCATATCTTCTCCCCGGGATGACTGTACGGCCTATCAACGCCCGCGGGAACGTCTGTCCAGATCGACAGCAGGAAGTACGCAGGCTTTACCGGCCGTGGAACCGTCAGGCACTCGCAGGCCTTGTACTGGTAACCTATGTAGGAACCCCACCAGACCGCAGCGGTCACCGGCTGGCCGCTCGTGCATTGCCAGTCGTCGGCTACCAGACGATGGATCTCAAGTCGCGGTTCCTCTTCCGCTTCGGTGGTAAGCTCAAACGCGAGGTCCAGCGACTGGCCGGGCTCCTCCGGGTGAGTCAGGGGTTGCCACGGCGCCGGAGGCGGCTCTACAGGCTCGGTCCCTACAATCCAAACCGCGTCATCACGCCGCTGCTCCACTGCCGTCTTCCAACCAAACCTTACCTCGGGGTTCGGGTCCAGCGGCTGGGCCTGAATGTCCAGCCAGTAGATGTTCCCTTCTTCCTGCTGGAAGGCCTCGGCCGGATCCACAAAGAAGCTATACTTCCAGGCCATCACATGGTTCTGCGGCTCGTAGAAGGGCATACAGGGGTTATAGTAGCCTTCCGGTACCATAATCGGTTCCTGTTCAACTATAAACTCCCCGGGACCAAACTGACGCAGCCAGAGCATCTCGCCTGGCATACTATAAGGCTGCTCCACGCCGGCCGGAATATCCTTGTGGAAGCTCACCGTGAACAGCACCTGGGTAGGATCACCCATAACACCACCTGGCTCGCTGAAAGGCAGCCAATCCCCTCTCCACGAACCCCAGATGTGGATGTCAGTAACCGGCCCTGTCTTCTCGCACTGGAAATCATCCGCTAACAGCTGCGGCGGGAAGATCGGCTCGAGGGCAAACGTCGCATCGACGTCAATGCCCGTCGGGCTTATGTCAGGCTCCTGGATGTACTTGGTCGCCGGCGTCGTGATGATCTCCTCGGTGGCCATCGATTCCTCGTCCTCGTAGTGAGGCCAATGCCGCAAGCCGGTAAAGGCCTGCTCCCACTTGATGTAGTTCGGGTCCGTATCCAGCTCGAAGGCCACGTCGTAACTCTCGGGCGTACCACACACCAGCGCGTCCTCTATCGGAGCCATTGTCCCCGGATCCGGCTTGTAACCGGGCCTGAGCTCATCACCTTCTGCCGTGAAAGTGACCGCGTCATCCATCCAGTGCTCGGGCCGTGTCTTCCAGCCCCACTTGTATTCGGGACTCGGGAACCCGCGATAAACAGGCGTTATGCTGATCCAGAAAACCGTGTCCCCATAGTTCTCCTCGATGAAGTCCGCCTGCCAGAAGTACTCTTCCGGTCGCAGCCGGACAAAGTACTGGAAGCAAGACTCTGGGGGCCTCTCCGGGTCCGGAAAGCTGTCGGTTCCGACCCAGGTCTCCTCGACCCTATCGGGCTTGACCTGAACAGCCCAGATCAGCTTTTCGGGCATGCTGAACGGCAGATCGCCGATCGGCGCATTGGTCCAGAAGCCGATCTGCCAGTATGCCGGCCTCGGATCCGCTGGCGGCTCTTGTCCAACCCAACCTGCGTAGGAGCCCCACCAGTGGACGCTCGTTATCGGCATCGAACCGATGCACCTGAAATCGTCGGCCACTATCTGCCAGTATGCAGGTACCGTGGCGAGCTCTTTCACCGAGAAGGCAAGCTCGTCCCAGCCGCAATAGACCGGCATTCTACCGACCACCGGGTCAATCTCTATCGGAGGCTGAGACCATTTCAAGTGCTCAACCGGAGGTTTCGGCTCGTAGCCCGGCTCGATCTCCACGAGGTAATCCTCGACCTCGCCGTTCGGTGCAGGGCCGGCGAAGCCGATCTGCGGCATAGTGGTGAAGCGGACCCGTGCATAGGTCTGGCCAACCACTGCGGTGTTCGGAACCGGGAACGAGAAGACGTTGTCACCCAAAACCGACATCGCGCTTTGCACGACGTAGTCCTCCGGCTGGGCCCAGCTGCCATCCGCGCCGAAATCAACCCACGCGCTGATGAAAGCGCCCGCGATCGATGCCTTGACCGTTATCTGGGCCATCTGGCCAGGCACCAGCGGAGTATCAAACGTCACGCCGTCCTCGTCGTCCCCGTCCGGGTCCGTATCGTCGCCGTCAGCTGCAGCCGTGGGTTGCCCGTCCGCCTCCGGGTCCACCGTGTTGCCCATGTAGATCCGCAGGTCAATCAGGTGACTTGCGCCGTTGTTGACCGCCAACGTTGGATACGCCGGGTCGGGAGCATCGCCCCAGTCGACCTCCGGCGGCGGTGCTTCTTCACCCGTGATGACAAACGCCAGATCGAGCGTATGGCCCTGGTACGGATGACCGTCAGGATACCTCAGTTCGGACCAGCCGCCCGTGGGACTTCGATAGACCGCATCGTCGTTCCAGTGCAGGTCGACCTTCGTTGTCTTCCAGCCGAAGGTATAACCAGGTTCTTCGCCCTCCGGGACGTCCTTGACTTCGAGCCAGTACACCTCTCCAGCTTCCTGCTCAAATACATCCTCATCATTGATGCAGATGTTGTACTGGTAGGCGTTGGAGTGATTGGCCGGCTGGTACAGACCGGTTGCGGGGTCATACCAGCCCTCGGGCACGTCGTCGGCGACCTGCCGAACCGTGTACTCACACGGCCCGAACACCCGCTCCCAGAGCACCTTGCCGGGCATGCTGTAGCCCGTCGGGCTCTCTTCGGCGGGGATGTCGTCGTAGATCTTGACGTGGAACGTCAGGCTCCCCGGTCCGCCTGCAGGCAGACAATCATCGGCGAACGAACCCCAGAAATGTATGTCGGTGATCTTGCCGCTCTGGGTGCACTTGAAGTCGTCGGCCAGCTCCGTCCAGAACATATCCACGTCTACGCCGTTCGGACTCAGATCCGGTAACTGCGGGTAGTGCATCTTGTGCTCGTCGCCTTCGTTCCAGTCGCAGTCGATTACCTGCGGCACGGGTTTTACGTGAAGCAGGTAGTCCTCGGTTTCGCCGTCGTTGAATTCTCCGTCGCCGGGCCAGCCCTGCCCCATCCTGTTCGGTGTGACGGTCCACCTTGTCCAGATATAACCGCCGTTCGGTCCGATCAGGAAGTTGGGCGGGTTGAGGGTCGAGAGCTTTCCGCTGAATCCAGCGGGGATGGGGAAGTCAACCAGAATGTGCTCGGGAGCAACCGCACCCGGAGCCCCGGAACACGGAGGACAGGCCGATGCGCCGCTCCATTCTCCGCTCTTGTTCCAGTCGGCAAGCACGTTCACGTAAGCGACCATATCGTCCGCCAAGTTGTTGGTAACGTGTATGTCGATGTCTCTGCCCCATACGGCCGTCGTGCAGGCCGTACCGATAGAGGCCGGACTTCCTCCGACGCCCGGGCACGGGATGACCTGCTCGGAGCCGACCGGGCCGACGATCGTGTAGGCCTGCGGCAGGATCAGCCCGGCATCGCCGTCCTGGAAGCACTCGTCCTGGTCATAGGTATTCGGGTTGAATAGCGGACACTTCCCCGCATTGCCCTCGGCCTCAAGGTCAAGCTTCGGGCCGAAGAACAACTGGCCCGAGCTGAAGTGCCTGACCCACATGGCCGGCCCGACGTTCATACACGTCGGAAATGCGCCCTGCCTGCAGGTGGACGGATACGCCAGCGCCGCCTCCGGCGCGTCGCCGAATTCCGAGGCCCTCTTCTCGACGACCCGGATCAACCTTGCCGAATGGTTACTGTTGTCCACCACGATTACGTGCAGCGAGTACAGACCAGGGTGCGGCAGCGGAACGGGAATCGGGTCGGGGTCGGGGCCTGGTTGCTGGCCTCCCCCGCCTCCGCCGCTTGGGTCTTCCTCCTTGGGACAGACGATAATTATGTTGCCGAGCCTGCCCCTGTTGCCGGACGTGCTCTCGAAATCCTCAAGCCAGCCGCTCGAAGGATCGAGTTCGCCGTATTCAATCTCGCCGGTCCACGGGTCCATAAAATCGACCCTTATTCTTCCGTTGGGCAGGGGCCTGTTGACGATGGAGTTCATAGTCATTCGGTGTCCGCCTCCGCCGGGCCAGTAAATGCCCACCAGCACGTCCTGGCTTCGTTCGAGTTCATCCCGGACTTCCTGCCAGTCGAAGTCTATCGGTCCTCTAACGGTATAACCGTCGCCGTGATCTTCGATCCAGTTGCGCAGCCCGTTGGCCAGATCCGACGGTCTTGTGCCGGACCGTCCCTGATTCGTGCCAGAGAGCCGTGCCAGGGCCTCGACAAGGTCGAAATTGCTGAGTCCCCCGCAAATCTCGTCGTCGCCCTGGTTCTCGAAGTACTTCAAGCAAGCCGCTGCAGCCGTCGGCGCGCAGTGCGTCCTGGAATGCGGCTGTTGGCTTATTCCAGGAATGCCCTTCTTGTACTCCTCGGGCTTCGGCTCAGCATAAGCAATCACGTATTGTATGTCGGCCAGGATCGGATCCACGTCCACCATAAGCTCGTCTTCCTCGACGACCTGCCAGTCCTCGACGTTCAGCATGACCGAATCCGGCGGGGTCGGATCGAGACTCACTTCGGTGTAAACATCGAAAAAGCTGTCCACGGCCCAGGCCTCTGCTTTGAGCAGCAGCGGAACGCTTTCTCCGCTGACCTGCGGCGGTTCGTACAGAACGCCGGTCCAACCGTCTCCTTCGTTGGGCCCACTGCCGACGGTATCCTCGCTCGGTTCGGTCCCGTCGGTATCGCTGGCAAAGAGTTTCCACTGCTCCCCGTCGAGCGAGTAATAGAAGTCGACCCGGATGATCTGGTGGCAGGGGTCGACCGCCTGGAACTGAACGGGGATCGGCCCAAATGGATCGGCCCACCCGTGCCAGGGCTCCGGGTTGATCCAGTCCCCAACGCGGAGCGTGGGCCGCTCGATCGGAGGAGGCCCTTCCGGTTCGCCGGTGATAACGAAAGCCATATCGTGTACCGTGGGAAGAACCGGGCCGGTCTGAACGGGCTGCCACGCAACCACCCCGGGGGCCGGTGACCACAGGGCGGGCCTGCCCCAGATCGGGCCCGGTGGCTCGCTCGCGGAAGTCTTCCACCCTATCATAGACCCACCTACGGGCGCATTCACCTTGACCAAGAGCCAGTAGACCGTGTCCGCCTCTTGCTTGAAAGGCGCCTCTATCTGGGTGACGTTGACCTGATAGTACTGCTGGTGGTCGTTGGGCTGCAGTACCCCCGTGCTCGGGCACGCCCAACCCTGCATCCCGCTACCGTAATGGCGGGAAGTGACCTGACCGACGCCATTCCATTTCCACAATTCCATTCCCGGTTGACCACCCGCGTCGCTCCAGATAGAGATCTCCGGGTTCAAGTCCATAATGTCGCCGACTTCGTCCCCCCGCCAGGAAACCCAGAAGTGGATGTCGGTGATCTTACCGGACTCGGTGCAGACAAAATCGTCTGCAACCCATTGATCGACGACACAGATGTCCCACCCTTCCGGGTTGGGCATTTGCGGATGATGCATCTTGTACGGGTCTCCAGGGTCCCAGTCACCAAGAACCGCCGTGCCAATGCTCATCAGAAATACGATCGCGCAGACCAATAGTGATTTAAGTTCTCCGACTTTCATAGTTCGGTCCTCCAATAACAGCACTGGCTCCCCTCAGGGAGCGTGAGTTTGGATCCGCAAACCCCGGCACCACAAAGTTGTAGCCGGGGCCAAATTTCCGGTTTGGATAGGGATTGTGCCGAAGACGATACGGATTACGCCCCAGAGACACGCGCGACCACAACAACCACGTGCACCAACCATCGCAACCACTCCCGTTTCGGCGCAATATGCGCTCATACCACTTTTGTCCATTGGTCCGAAAAAGTCAAGGAAAAAATGCAGAAAAACTGCCCGAGAAACGGCAATACCAGCAAAACAAAGAGCAAATACGGATTTTCAGGCCCCGGCCAGGGCTCTGAACCGGCCAATTATTGCCTCCGCTCTCTCATTTCAGGCCGCCCGGGCTGTCGTTTCTCACTTATGATAGGCCTCGTTCGGGTCGTAAACTTTCTCCGCAACGAATTCCAACTTCCCGCCGTCATCCTTCCTGACGGCCCGATAAAAACAGGATTGATAGCCCACGTGGCACTGCCCGGCCTCAACAGTCACCTTGAGGACAAGACAATCCTGGTCGCAATCGACCAGAATCTGTTCCACCTTCTGGAAATGTCCGCTTTGCTCACCCTTTTTCCACAATCTCTGCCTGGACCTGCTGAAGTAGGTGGCATAGCCGGTCCGGATCGTCAAATCAAGTGCCTCCCGGTTCATCCAGCCCACCATCAGCACCTCGCCGCTGCGGGCATCCTGGGCTACCGCCGTAATAAGCCCGTCAGAGTTGAACCTCGGGCTGAACTCCAGGCCTTCTGCGGTGTCGCTGTTGGCAGCCAACCGTACCGTCTCCTAAATCGCCGCTCGGCGTATCTTGCCACCAGAGCTCTTACCTGCTATTATCGGCAAAAACAACCACAAGTTAAAGGAAAGTTCACCGAATGCCCCGCAACACCAAACCGAGTACCGCCAGGAGAGTACTTCTGTCGCTGAGGGTCTCGGTCGTCATTTTGGGCCTTTTCTTTGCCGGAATATGGGTTTCACAGGGGCAAAGATGGGCGAACCTAAAGCAGATCTTCAGGGACCTGCAGCTGTGGGTCTTCTTCGTCGCTGCCGGCGTCTTTGCGATCAGCCAGATTATGGTGGGCCTGCGGTGGTGGATGCTCTTGAGGACGCAGGGGATCTTCATCTGTTACCGGACGGCGATCCGCCTGTATTTCCTGGGGTGGTTTTACAATAACGTAATGCCGAGTTCCGTGGGGGGAGACCTGATACGGCTGTGGTACGTTACCAAGCACACCGACAAGAAGTTCGAAGCTGCCCTGAGCGTGCTGGTGGACAGGGCCATCGGGCTGATCAGCACGCTGATAATCGCAGCCTTCTTTTACACCGTTTTTCTGCGGGCCGGAGGTATGGAGGTAGACTTCGCCGCGCGCACCGGTCTGCTGGACGCCCTGGGCCGCCATAAACACCTATTGGCAGCCGTCGCCCTGTTCGGCGCCGCGGTCATAGTCGGCGGGCTTCTGCTGCCCGGCGGAAGAACTCTTCTCGCAAGGCTCTGGGCAGGGCTCTGCACACACGGCGCTAAGGGGATTAGCAAAATGGTCAACGCCGCGGTGCTCTATGGCTCCAAGCCGGTGGTCATTTTAGCTGCCTTCGGAATCACCGTGGCCCTGCAAATTATGAATATCACGGGTTTTTGGTTCCTCGGAAGGCACCTCGGGATCACCGCGAGCATCAAATACTACTACGTCTTTTTTACACTCGTCTGGGTCCTCGGCGTCATACCCGTCAGCATCGGGGGGGCGGTGGTGATGGAGGTGATTCTCGCCGGTCTGTTTGTGAAATTCGCGGGCGTGGACGAGAGTTCAGCCGCGGCATTGGCCCTTTGCCAACGGTTCGTCTGGATACTCGTATCGCTGCCGGGCGGCCTCATCCACCTCCTCGGAGCCCATTTGCCGAAGGACTTTTTTGTTGACTGCCAGGACTCGATGAAGTAGGGTACGGGGCCCGACGGCAGCCGCGCCAATGGGGTGTGCGCAGCGCCGGAATCGGCTGTTTATGGGGACAAGGGCTTGGCGTTATTAGTATGGCCAGAACCGGACGTCTGAGAGGCTATTTCCTGCGTGGACTGGCGGTATTGCTGCCGACCGTTCTGACTGTCTGGATCTTTGTATTAGCCTACAGGTTCATCCAGGACAATGTGGGCGTTCACATAAATCGCGGCCTGGTCAGACTGATCGTGTACCTCCAGGGAGAAGCAGGAATACCAGAGGAGAATCTCAGAGAGATCTTGGTGGAGGGGGCCGCCGGTTCGGTTATCGGCCTTATCATAGCGGTCGTCGGGGTCTGCTTGATCGGAGCGATCCTCGCGAGCGTCTTCGGCAGGGCAATATGGCGAATGGTCGAGAGCTTCATCCTGAACACCCCCGTATTGCGGCGGGTATACCCCTACGTCAAGCAGGTAACGGATTTCCTTCTGGCCCCAGAGCAGCAGAGAATGCTCTCCTTCTCGAGGGTCGTCGCTGTCGAATACCCCCGCAAAGGTATATGGTCTCTCGGCCTGGTTACAGGATCAGGCCTCGCGAAGGTCACAGACGCCGTCAAGAGAGAGATGCTGACCATCTTGGTCCCAACGTCGCCCACCCCCTTCACGGGGTTCGTCATAATGGTCCCGAAAAAGCAGGTGATAGATATGGATATGACGATCGAGGAGGCCTTCCGGTTCTTTATCAGCGGGGGGGTGATAACACCGGCAAAAGGCAAGAAGATACCTCCCATCTCGCTTTCGGAGCCGGCAACCCAGCAGTAACATTGGCAGCCTCTTGAAAAAAGGATTAAGGACAATGGCTTTGCTCTTAACGATCAGCGGCAAACATATAAACGTGACCGACGCGATGAAGAGGTACGCACAAGAGAAAACTTCCAAGCTCCCCCGGTATTACGACAGCATCAATCAGGTCGAGGTGATCATCGACGGCAGCAAGGGCGGCAGGATAAGCGTCGAGATAATTGCGCGTGCCGAGCACAGCAAGGTTTTCGTGGGCAAGGGTACCGGTGAGGATGCATACGCCTGCATCGACACGGTCGTGCACAAGCTGGAGCGGCAACTGAGGCGAACGAAAGGGAAAGAACGAGAAAACAAGCGTTCGGGCCCGGCGGAGCCGGCGTAGTCCTGGGGGTCTCCGCGGCGAAAGCCATTCCCAGTTCGGGCCGAAAAAGAGCAAAAGGTATATTTTCGGGACCGGCAGGATGAAATTTGCGGATTTTATGTGTTTTGAGGCGATAATTCCTGAGCTCAAGGCCACGGACCGCGACGGGGCAATCGCAGAGCTTGTCCGGGCCCTGCAGGCGGCAGGCAAAATCAGCAAGGGAAACTGCAAAAAGATCATCGAAGCTGTGATTGCCCGCGAGAACGAAGCGAGCACGGGTATGGGCAAGGGCGTTGCAATCCCACACGTCAAGCATAAGGCCGTTGCAGATGTTGTAGCAACGGTCGGGCAGAGCTCGGTGGGGATCGATTTTGCCGCGCTTGACAAACAGCCCGTTTATTCGGTGATACTTTTGATAAGTCCCGCCGATCACCCCGACAAGCACCTCGAGGCAATGGAGAAGGTCTTCAGGCACCTCCAGCAGGACAGGTTCCGCAAGTTTCTATCGCAGTGTCAGAATGCCCACCAGATCGAGGATCTTCTCAGGGAAGCGGACGATAATCCGTCCTTGTGATCCGACCGCCGGCGACGCCGGACCGGCCTTCAATAAGGAAACTGACGCCTTGGACAAACTGGTGTGTGAAGCCGAAGTCGAGATAAAAAACGCCGACGGGTTGCATATGCGACCGGCGATGCAATTTGTTGACGTCGCAAACCGGTTTGACTGCGATGTGACCGTCAGCAACGGCCAGACTACCGTCGACGGAAAGAGCATTATGCAGATGAGCATGCTTGCCGCCACGGTCGGGACCAAGTTGAAGATCAGGGCCGAAGGACAAGACGCCCCGGAGCTAATCGAGGCCTTGCGCCACCTCGTCGAGGGCCGGATGTTCGACGAGCCCCCGCCTGAGGATAACCCTTGAGCACCACGCTGTCCACCTCGGATGGCCGGCTACACGAGCTAATATGGAGAGCGACCAGCCGGCTGTCGCCGCAGCGCAGCGACCAGCGAGACGGACCTCCAGGCCGGCTCAGGAGCCATCAGGTAAGCCCCGCAGCCAGTGTGCAGTAACAGATGTTCGCCAGCCCGTGAAAAAGAATCGGCCCAAGCAGACAACCTGTCCGCAGATACAGCCAGCCCAGCACCAGGCCCGGAAAAAACGTCAGAGCCGACAGCGGTTCGCCCCAGACGACCACGTGTGCAGCGGCAAAGCAGGCCGCAGAGGCGGCGATACTCACCCAGCCGGCCAGCACCACGCTGGAGGCCAGCGGGCCTACCAGCCGCAGGATATTCGTCAGCAGGTACCCCCTGAAAAATATCTCTTCAGCCAGTGCAACGTACATAAACTGGTACAAAACAAAGGCCAACCACCCCCGCCCGTGCGGGACAGCACCGCCGAGCGGCGCGCCCAAGCCCCACCAATAGAGCAACCAGAGCACGGCGAAGCTCACCGGCAAAACAGCCAGGCAGACACGGCAAAACTCAACCACTACGCCCCTGAGCTGCCCGGTGCCCGGGGCGATCCGTGGAAAACTGCTCCTGCCCGCGACGGCCGGCACCATCGCAGCGACGACAAGGACAACCGGCCCCAGAAACCACTGGACCTCGTGGACGGAACCCAGGGCAAGGAGCCTTATGACCAGAATAACCGAGCAGGTTGCGATGAGGGTCTCGGCCAGCAGGCAGATGGAGATCTTGCCGCTGCCGCGGCCCTTCCGGCCGAGCGGCCCAATCGCCGCCGATAAGCCGGCGATGTCAAGATAACCGGGTGAGCCGGTCATACTCACACGCTCTCCTCCGTGCCCCTTACAGCTCCTCGTCTCCGCCTGTCGCGCAGCTTGAAGACACCGATAACCGCCGCAAGGCAGAGGTAAGGCACGAGCAAATCAGCGACGCTGCCCCGGCAGACCGGGGACATAGTGCAGCCGCCGCCTCCGCCGCCCCCACCGCCTCCGCCGGCCACCGCGGCAACAACGTAGAACGGCGTGAAGTGCGTCGTCTTGAACCGAAGAGCCTGCAGACCCGGAGATAGTTCGACTGTCTCCATATCCGTAATTCCCTGCTGGCTCAGAGTGCCTGTGAGCGAGTCGTACCAGTAGGCCGACGGCGAACCGGCTGTGGCAGAAACCGTATAGGGGATCGTTATGGTAACAGGCTCGCTGAACTGCAGACCACTGGGGCCGAAGTCATAGCTGCCAAGCTGGCCCGTAGCAACCTGCTGCGGATTTTCGATCTTATTGATGCGGATAGTAACGTCGTACGGGCAGGTGCCCTCGGGTACGACAACCGACACATCGTCTGCGCTTGTTATTTCCTCTGGGTCGGCCCCCACCGTTCCGCCCGCCGAAGCAACAATCTGCCCGGAGCTGACGACGGTGGGCCTCATATAGGTGCTCGCGGCATAGTATATCTGGGTATTCGCGTCTCTGCCGTCCGTCCAGAGCACATACGGATAGCCATATCGGTCTACACCCATCACTGGCTGACTCTGGGAGGAGTTTGTGCCGCCGTCGCCGACCAGGATGTTTGTTCCATGACCGGAGTTGGTCTGCGTCATGTAAAGGTCCGTATCGCCGTTGCCTGCAGAAACGTTCCGCTTGTCCAGCCACGCTGCAAAGACCTTCAGGTTCGCACCGCTACTACCGGTTACGGCGATGGTCGGTGAGAGCTGATCGGCTCCCGATGTGTCATCGATGAGGTTGGTCCCCACCAGCGGGCTGGCGGGCAGGCCATCTGACGCAGCATAGTATATGTCGCTCTCGCCTGATATGGCATCAGTCCAGAGTAAATGGATAATCGAGCCGGCCGCCTCAGCGGCTATCGCCGGTTCGGATTGTGCCGCCGCCTTCGTTACAACCGGGACGTTGGTCCAGGAATCGCTGGCTGCCCCGTAGATATCGAGGCTGGAGCCTCTCGCGTCGGCCCAGACAACATAGACCGCGTTGGACGAACCTATGGCGATCGCAGGGTCGGTCTGGTCGGCAGTGTTCGAGGTTATGCGGGTTATGGTATTGATGCCAAAGCCGTTGCTTGATGCCGCGATGTAGATATCCTGATTGCCAGATCCATCATCCTGCCAGACAACGTACGCCCTGTTCGGCGAGCCGCTGTCAACGGCCACGGCCGGGTTGGTCTGATTGTCGTTGGAGTCGGAGATACGCCGCTGCGCAGACCAGCTCGTTCCATCCGCTGAGGTTGCCCCGTAGATGTCCCAGTCCCCCAGCCTATTGTCCTGCCAGACCACGTACAGCTTGTCGTCGCCCCCCAACGCAATATCGGGATTGCACTGGTCTGCTGGGCTGGTTGTAATCCTCGTGCTGGAGCCGAAGCTGGTTGCCCCCGCGGCCAGCCTGGCTATGTAAATATCCCTGCTGCCGGCCGGGCCTGCGTGCCAGACCGCCCAGATATTGCCGCCACTGTCGACGGCTGTTGAGGGGGCGGCTCTGTCGACCTCCCCGATATCGGCCCCAACCGGTTCGTTCTGGCCGAAGGAACGCATCTCCGTTCGGAAGGAGTACGAACATTCGGGCATAGTATTTCCCGCCAAATCGGCCGCGTTCACGGTGATCGTCTTGGTCTGGTCGAAATCGAACTTCTGGTCCGCCTGGTAGGCAAACGTATAGTCGGACTTCGTGCCGATTCTGCGACAGGTGCCGGTCGCACTGACGTAGCTTGCGGTATCACCGGTGTATATGATATCGCCGTCAAGGCGGATGGTTACGGAACCCGGGTCAACACCTTTGCCGTCGTCGGTGATGTGCAGTACAATCAGCTTGTTGAGCGGTACCTGTATAGAATCCGCGGCAGGCGAACAATTCGTTACCACCGGCGCAGAGTTGTCGGTGACGGTTATCGTCACTACCTGCGAGTCCTCCAGCGAGCCGTCGCTCGCCGTGAAGGTAACCTGGTAGGTATTGTCGGCCTGGGCGTGCGATGGGGTCCAGCTGAAGGTTTGGCCCGAGAAGCTCGCCCCGCTGGGCAGGCCCACGGCCGAGTAGGTTAAGCTCTCGCCATCCGGGTCCGTCGCACTGACCTCAAATGTCAACAGCGATGCCTCGCTGACGGACTTGTCGGGTATCGCATCGAGCACCGGCGCCCGGTTCACGTTGTTGACCGTGACCGTTACGCTCTGGGAATCCGTTGCCGTCCCGTCGCTGGCGGTGAAAGTCAGCTCGAACGTCCCTGCCTGGCTGTAGGTCGGCGTCCAAATGAAGGTCGAGCCTGAGAATACCGAGCCGGCAGGAAGCGACCTGGCAGAAAAGCTCACTGTGTCGTCATCAGCGTCGGTCGCGCTGAGCGATATGGTCAAGAGGCTGCCTTCGTTCACCGACTGGTCGTCGATCGCTGCCAGTACAGGCGCCCGGTTGGTGTTTGCCACGGTGATGGTGACGCTTTCGGAGTCGCTGTCCGTCCCGTCGCTGGCGGTAAAAGTGACATCGTAGGTTCCAGCCTGATCATAACCCGGCGTCCAAGAAAAGGTTTGTCCCGAGAAGCTCGCCCCACTCGGCAGGTTCGAGGCCGAATAGGTTAGCGTCTCGTCATCAGCGTCGGTCGCGCTGATGGAAAAGGTCAGGGAGCTACCTTCAGCCACAGTCTTATCGCCGATTGCATCCAGAACCGGCGCCGAATTGCCGGCCTCGGAGGCAATATACTCGTAGCACCCGGCATCAGGAGCTCCTACGCGGGCATTGCCGTCCTTGTCGGTCGAAGGCCCGTACGAGGCGTTACCAAAGTCGATCGCC
>CAZWAP010000057.1:0-13589 GCA_964632005.1 uncultured Pirellulales bacterium
ATCCGAGGCCAGAAGCACGCCGCCGGCTAACAACTCGACGCGATAATTAGCGGTAACAGTACTCCCGTTGAATAGATACGGGTTGCCTACCTGCACGCTCAACTCATACCGTGTATTTGCCTCCAACGTGGCCGAGAGGACCTGGCTCATACCACTGTCACGGCTGGAATTAGCCGTGGTGTACCCAGCGTTCTCACCCTCCGGGACAACACCCCCGTAGCCCATTGAAGCGTCCGGGTTATAAACGCCGGCCAGAGCCTCGTCAACTACCCACTCCGTGGGGTTTGCCAGGTCGTAGTAACCATCCGTCCAGCTCGGCGGGTTGCTTTCCTCGAACCCGTCTTCCAGTACCGGACTCTCAAAGCCGGCGTTGCCCACCGAGATCGACTTCGTAACCGTCGCAGGCTTGGTAATCGTAACCGCTGGGGCCTCAACCTCGGCACTGGGATCAAACACAACGTTCTCCGGCGGGTTCGCAGTCCACTGATAGGTCAGGTTCGTCCAGCTCGAGCCTGGCGGTACGACAATGTTCGGATCCAACTGCACCGGCTGGCCCGACCAGCTAACCATATCCACCCCGGCATCGACAGAAGGAAGATTCGCATCGACCAAATAGGCGACCGCTGCATCGAATAGTTTCAACCCATCGGACGTCAGACTGGCGAAAGTACTGTCGTGCAGGGGAAAGAAGATACGCCGGCCCGGCGCCTCCGAAGGATTTTCCGGCGACCCGTCACCCAGCAGGGCATCGCCCACGTCCGCCACAAGGATTGCGTGGTACCCATCAGTTGTCGAAGCGATCAGATCGACTCCTTCTCCGAGACCGCCCTTGCCACACTGCATCCCCTCCGGAACGCTCGTAATGGTCACCGTCCCACTCAGACCGGCCGCCAAAGCATGATTCGGATCAACAATCTCAATCTGCGTCTGCCCGCTTACTGACCAAGGATTCTCGAACATTTGCAAATCACCCGCATCGCTCTTGGCCAAGGCCGCTTCCCAAGTCATAACCGCCTGCGTGGCATCTTCATACTTGCCCCGCACGTCATTAGAAAAAACTGTCGACGAAATGATCACCGCATCATAACCGGCCGCCGAAGAACCATCCGCTGCCGCCGCCGACCCCTGCATATACGTGACGTTCGACGCCCCGTACAACGCCTGGAGGTGAGCAAGTACGGCCCCGTCAGCACCGGCACTCGCGGTGGCATCGCCTCCGTGAAACAGAATCTTCACAGCCCTTGCCTCGCTGGCCAAGACAAAAAGCGTTACCATCACCACGACGCCAAGGGTTAATATGCTTTTGATTCTGTTTCTTGCAATCATAAGTTTCTCCTTTCAGTTTCAGACCAAGCAAGATTGAGTCAAGCTGCTGCTGTCTGCATTCTCTTGCATATTCTGCAGCTAATAGCCTCGGCCAAAAGCCGAAACGGCAATCTCACGACCTTGATTTGATTTTTCCAACCCCGAATCGACGGTCGGTCGGTTTGGGCTATTTAACAATCGGTCCCGTCAACCCGGTGTAGTTAGGCCACTTCGCGCCCAATTCAGCAAGGTCGTTTGCGTCCGTAACACAGTTTTTGCCAAAGTCACCCGGCTTATAAGGGTCCAGGCCAAGAGCCGCCGCCGCCTCGCACGCATCGTCGTATACGTCAACCCGCACTCTATCTATCACGGCCTCCTCGGGCGGATTACCTTCGTTGTTGACCGCAAGAATCAGCCTGACAACGTGCGGATCGGGAGCAGGACCTTCAGCGGTAAGCTGGACATCCTCAAGATCCACGTCTTAGCCGTCGGTATACGCAGCCGCAAGCAGCCGAATCTCCAGCGGCTCGCCAAGCTGCGCCGGTTTTTCGCCGGAGTTGTAGGTTAAACTGGCAATCTTCCCCGTCATGCCATCGGCAGGTGAATGTCCGATGTCCAACACCCGAAGCACACCGCTGGCCCCGCCCCATTCTACGGAGCCTTATGTGCTCTTGATCTTCACTTGCCTCCTTCCTTTTTCGAGTCCTCAGCTCAAACAAGGAGCTCAAAGGTTACCACAACATTTCTTTTTACCACATCTGCCCAGTTATTTCAAGAAGAAATGTTCAAAGAGCTCAAGAAAATGCTTCTTACCTTGCGCGCAGGCGGTGGGCAAGCGCAGTAAATGCTTTAGAAGCAAGCGCTTACAACGGTCAAAACCAACCGAGAACAAGCGACAAACCGTTCCCCGATCGCCCAAATGGTTTCCCGCCTGCTATGCTAAATTGTGCAGCAATGCGGCAGGGTCAAATGGACATCGGGGTGTTCTGGCATATTTCGCCCACCAGGTCCTCCTGTAAAGAACGGCTGAAACTGGTTTGAGCGGCCCTCACAAGTCCTACGCTATCAGAATTCACTTCACTTGTCAGGCACGGCATGGGAAATGCGCCTTTATAAAGCGGTGACACGGACGATACGGAAATCTTTACCCGCGGACGCTGAGCCTCCTCCTTTGCGCAGCCTATAGTAGCTACCAGCGAAATCATTGAAAGAAAGGTGAATCGCATACTTCTGTTCCCCGGCTATTATCTACCTGGATTTCCCTTTTTAGTCTCATAATCGGAGCTCTGCGTGCAGGAAGGGCATCGGCAGGGGCACGGCGGAGTGTGTTGGAGACTGCGATTCTTGTTTCTTGATGTTTGCTATCTTCCGGGGTCGAGATCCCTCTCTTGGAATCCCATAGATGCACGCTTGCCCGGGCTGCTTTGTACAGGTGCGAACGGCCGGCTTTACTTTCTGGGCTTGAGTCCCGCTGCCTTGCGCAGCTTGCTTACCATATCGGTTTTTTCCCACGTGAAGTCCGGCAGGTTTCGCCCGAAGTGCCCTCCGTACGAGGTCTGAGCGAAAATCGGCCTGGCGAGCTTGAGTCGCGCGATCATCTTCTTCGGCGTCAATGGAAACAGCTCTCTGATTATCCTGCTCAACTCGTGCTCGGCAATTTTGGCTGTTCCTTCTGTATCGACCAATACGGAGATCGGCTCGGCCACCCCTATTGCGTAGGAGAGCTGCACTTCACAGGCGTCAGCCAGGCCCGCGGCTACCACGTTCTTTGCGATGTATCTGGCCATATAGCTGGCCGTCCTGTCGACCTTGGTTGGGTCCTTGCCGCTGAAGGCTCCGCCGCCGTGGCTGCCCCGGCCGCCGTAGGTGTCCACGATGATTTTCCTGCCGGTCAGTCCGCAGTCCCCCTTCGGCCCTCCGATTACGAACCGACCCGTCGGGTTTATATGGTATATGGTATTCCTGTCGACCAATCGCTTCGGCAGAACCGGCAGGACGACATCCTCGATTATCTGCTTCCGCAGCTGTCTGTAGGTTATCGTCGGGGCGTGCTGGGTCGAAACCACCACAGTGTGAATGCGTTTCGGCCTGCCGTTATCGTACTCGACCGTAACCTGGCTCTTGCCGTCCGGCCGAAGCCACGGCAGCTTTTTGCTGCGGCGCAGCCTCTCAAGCCTTGTCGTTATCAAGTGGGCCAGTTGAATCGGCATCGGCATAAGAGCGGGCGTCTCCCTGCATGCAAAGCCGAACATCAAGCCCTGGTCGCCTGCCCCCTGTTCTTTGTGCAGACCCGCGCCCTCCGTGACACCCTGGGAAATATCGGGGCTTTGCTTGTCGAGGGTTACCATCACTGCGCAGTTCTCGCAGTCAAATCCGAGCTGCGGATCGATGTAGCCGATCTGCCTTATTGTCTGCCGAACGACGGTTGGGATATCGACCACTGCCTTGGTGGTGATCTCGCCGGCCACCACTACCAGGCCCGTCGTAACGAGCGTCTCGCACGCGACCCGGCTGCAGGGGTCCTGCGCGAGCATTGCATCAAGAATCGCGTCCGATATGTGATCGGCTATCTTGTCGGGGTGTCCCATCGTCACCGATTCGCTCGTGAAAAGGTACCTCTCGTTCGCCGAAAACCGCTGTCCACTATTGCTTCTTTTTGCCATCCGTATCCGTCCTTCAAACGCACCTGCAACTTGTTTGTCGCAGCTCACCGGGCTACGAGCCGTCGTTGATTGTCCAGTTGTACCCCATAAATTGGACCGTATAGTTGCCGAGCTCCAGGAACGACTTTACCTCCGGCGGGACGTAGTGCGTAATGAAATTCAACACCGCCCGCGTCTCAGGCTCCTTGCCCTTGAACTTCCTGTCTATGCCGTACTTGCTCAGAAATTCCTTTCCGTACTCTATCTTCTGGAAGAGGGCAGAAAGGTACACCTTGCCCTTCTCCCTGTCTATCTTGAAACCCAGGGGATTCGAGAGAAACCTCCTGACCTGGTCGTCTAATTGTTCGTTCAGCTTGTACCCATAGTAAGGCTCATTGCGCAGCGGCGGACTCGAAAGGCTGGCACGCGTCAACGCAAAAAAGACCCGTGGGTCGTCGAACTCCCCCCGGAAGAACCGCTTCTCGATCTCCGAGAGCGTGAATACCTCGTCCATCACCAGGAACTTGTACTTGGTCCACTTGCCCTCGATGTGCCTGATACTCTGCGGCCCCCAGAGCACCTTGTGAAATCGTGACATCGGCTTGATCGGGTAATTCCTGGTGATTATGTCCAGCATCTGGATATTGTACGCATTGATCCACATCGCGATCTTGTCTTCTCTGGACCACGACTCGTATTCATTCGGGTCGAGCTTGTTGAACTCCTCCAGGACGCTTTTCAGCTCCAGGCGTTTGCGGCGCAGCACCCTGTAATTCACCATCCCCCTGCTGTCCACGTAGCTCTTCAAGATAGCGGCGCACTTATCGTGAAAGGCCTTTGCGCCGACGGCGTTGGGCTCGTTCGGTTCGGCGACATCCACGTTGGGGGCGTTTGGCTCGGTATCGTTAGGCCCGGCCTGGTTCGGCTCGGCGACCTCAGGCTCCGTATCATTGGCATCCACACCTGCCGGCTCGATCGGAGCTGGCCCGATGTCGTTAGGCTCGGCCTGGTTCGGCTCGGCAGTACCACACCGGCCCTCGACCGGTTCTTCGCGGGGCTCCACGTCGAGAGGCGAGGATGGTTCCTCCTTTGTCGGGGTAGGGGCGACCTGCCCGGCCCCGATGTGTTCCTCCTTTGAGCCGACCGGGCTGCCCTGCCCCAGCCCCTGTTCTCCGTGGTGAGCGGCGGGGTCGGTCTTGCTAAACTCCTCGGCCTGTGGCCCCGGGTGCGGCGCCGTCAGTGTCTCAGTGTCAACCCTGGGCATCTGCGGCTCGCTTGGTTCGGTTTGGGCATACTCAGGCTTGTCGGGTTTGGTCCGCGGGCGCTGCGGTTCGTTCGGCACGATTGGCATAAGATTCACCTCGTTCGGCTCGGACCAAACCGCGATATCCCTTCTTGCCTGCGTGTCGCCCGCGACAACAGGCGTATTCTGGTCTTGGGCCGGCAGCACACGCGTCTGCTGGCTGCCGCCGCCCTGCGAACAACTCCCCACAAACAAAAGCACCACCAGAGCTATGCAAGTAACAAGCCCTCTGGCCATCGTCGGGACCCCGATTGAAAACTGTCGTACCTTCGGTGGCAAAAACCAGCCCATACCTGCTATTAGAGAGGAATTCGGCCGCAAATGCAATGATTCACCGCCGAACCCACAGTATTTTCGCAACGCCGCCCCGTGTTTTGGTCTTTACGACGAGCAGAGTCCCGATGTTTCTCAGCCTTTGAGGACGGCCAGCGGAACGAAGCGGGCCACCCGCCTCGCCCATCCGCATTCCACCACTATCCTCACCACCTCCTCGATGTCCTTGTATGCATCCGGGGCTTCCTCCTTGATCTTGCGTTTATTCCCGGCTATCAGCTTGATGCCCTCCATACTGCGCCTGAAGCGTTCGTCGCTGATCTTACCTGGGGTGATGACCTTGCCTTTTCGCATCTTGCCGAGTGCAGCCGCCCGGCTCATCACGCGCCCGGCCCCGTGGTTCACAGAGCACAGCGATTCTTCCGAGTTGCCCGTCCCGACCAAAAGGAAGCTCGCCGTTCCCATCGACCCCGGGGTGATAATGGGCTGGCCAAGCTCTGCGAAGACCGTTCCGGCCATACGGTCCGGCCCGAAGGCGCGTGTCGCACCTTTGCGATGCACCCACAAACCCAGCCCACCGTGCCTTTCGAATTTGGCCATATTGTGGGTAACGTCGTAAACCAGCTTCAGGGATGTCCTGCCGAACATCCTGTTGAAACACCGCCGTACAAGCAGAGCCATTATCTGGCGGTTTGCAAAGGCGAAGTTTGCCGCGGCGCCCATTGCCTTGATGTAGGCCTGGCCGGCACTCGAACCGGTCGGCAGGTAGGCCAGCATCTTCCTGCGTCCGGCGTTCTCCGGCCTTTGCGCCGCGACGTTCATATATTCGTCGGCGATCTCGTAACCGAACCGCCGGGAGCCGGAATGAATCATCACCACGATCTGGTTCTCGAACAGGCCGAACCACTTGGCAAGCTCGGCGTCGAAGACCTCCTGGACATACTGAATCTCGATGAAGTGGTTCCCGCCACCCAGGGTGCCGAGCTGTGCCGAGCCCTTTTGTATCGCCGCCTTCGGCACGGCGCCTGGCTCAGCCGGCAGGCAACCATTTTCTTCGATCCGCTGCAAGTCTTCTGCGAATTCATCCGGGTCAAATGCCTCCCAGGCGCGGTGTCCGCTGCTGCGCATCAGCTCCGGTATCGCCGCAGCACCGTTATTGATGACGGCCTCGAGCCCGTCTTTATTCAGGCGGAGATTCTCGTGCCCTTCGCCTAAAGGTATCTCCCGGGCTATGTCAACCGCTATCTTGTCCGTATCGATTTGGCCCCTGGAGAAGGGCGTGTGCAGCAGTCGCATTCCGCAGTTGATATCGTAGCCGACCGCCGGCGGCATTATCGCATCGACCATCCCGACCACCGCACCTATCGGCACGCCGAAACCCACATGAATGTCCGCGGTGGCAAGCACCTTCTTCGCCGGCGGCAGCGAAGCCGCGTCGCAGAGCTGGCGCACCGCATCCGGCTCCAGAGCGATCCTGTCAGAGGCGAAGATCGTCGCCTCCGTCACCATCTGCCCCTGCTGCTCCATCCGAAGCCGCAACGGGTCGATCCGAACGAGTTTTGCCGGCGCTTCAATCATCTATAAACCTCGAGAGCCACGGTGCTTCTCCGGGCTTCGTCCTGGCTTTATCGCTTTTGACTGTGCGTCGCGGGCAAAAGCGCGGTTCTTTATCTGCGGACTTCTATCGGGCGGCTGTAACCTTGTTTCTTGTACCGCTCAAGGAGCTTCCCGAGGCGCTCGACGATATCCGGCCGCTCCTCCCACAGGTCATTCTGTTCGTAGGGGTCCTTTTCGATGTCGTAGAGCTGCCCGGGGCTGCCGGGGACCGGCCGGGCCCCGCTCGGAGCTACCCATCCACCCGAGCTCTTTGTATCCAGGATCAACTTCCACCTGCCTGCTCGGATCGAGAATACCCCGAAGCAGGAGTGATGAACAATCGCAGGGCGGATCGGCTTATCGAGTTTTTTACCCAGCAGGGCCGGCAAGATGTTGAAGCTGTCCGGGCCAGCATCAGCCGGCAGGTCCACCCCCAGAATACCCGCACACGTCGCCATCAGGTCGGTCAGACATATCACTTCATCGCTCGTGCTGCCCGGCTCTATCCTGCCCGGCCACCTCGCCACAAAGGGCACGCGGTGCCCACCTTCCCATATATGTGACTTGTACCCGCGGAGCTCGCCGGCCGACTTGTGCCCGTTGGCCCCGTGTCGCGGGCCGTTGTCGCTGGTGACGATAACCAGGGTTTTGTCCGCGATTCCCAGTCGCTCCAGCGCATCAAGCACCTGCCCCACCGACCAGTCCACCAGGGCGACCAGGTCCCCGCGAGGGCCTTCCTTGCTTGCGCCCTTGATGAAGTCCGGCGGCAGCCACGGTGCGTGGGGGGAGGACAGGGCCAGGTAGAGAAAAAACGGCTTGCGGGGCCTCTGCCGGCAGCTGCGCTGGATGAACTCGATGGCCTTGCGCGTAAAGACCACGTCCACCTTTCTGATGTCGAAGCCCTCGGCCATCCACCCGGGCCGCGGACGATAGTCCGCCGGCACGCTCTTATCGATGGGCATCTTACGGTTCGGTATGCCGACCGTATGCCTGTTTTCGATATAGCAGAACGGCCCGTCGATCGTCGAGCAGGCCGCGGTAAAATATGCATAGTCGAACCCCAGGTCCACCGGCCCGCCCTGTATAGGCTTGGTGAAGTCCACGTCCAACCCCTTCTCGGGGTCGCCGTCCTGCCAGGATCCCCTAAAATATTTTGGGCCGTCCGCGGCATTCCCGACGTACCCATTCCGTCGTGTCCACCCCAAGCCCAGATGCCACTTGCCGATGCACGCCGTCCGGTATCCGTGCTTTTGCAGCAACGACCCCACCGTCATCCGGCTTGGCTCTATCAAAGGATTGGTGTATCCACCTATCACGTTGCTCTTGAGCCACGTTCGCCAGCAGTATCTGCCCGTCAGGACGCCGTAGCGCGTAGGGGTACAAACGGCCGAGGGCGAGTGCGCATCGGTGAACCGTATCCCCTGCCTTGCCAGGCGATCGATGTTGGGCGTCGGGATCTTTGAATCCTTGTTGTAGCATCCCACGTCTCCGTAGCCCATATCATCGGCCATAATAAAAACGATGTTCGGCCTGTCCGCGTGGTCTTGCTCACTGCCCGGCCCGGCCTTGCTGATGCCCCACCGCCCCAACAGTACCGAGGCTATCCCCGCGCCGCCGAGCCTGATAAACCGCCGTCGGCTCAGCCGATTCCAGCCGTTGCCACTTGAACTGGTCTTACGCTCGTCCATCTGTTATCTTTATCTACAAATCCTAAAGCCTGCTACAGCCCGCGCAGCCCTGGCTGCAGAGACACGCCGCGGCCGATCAGAACTGGTCCAGGAAGCGCAGGTCGTTCTCAAAAAACAGCCGAATGTCCGTTATCCCGTATTTCCGCATAGCCAGCCGTTCTATTCCGAATCCGAACGCCCAGCCGGTATATCTCTCGCTGTCTATCCCCACCGCATCGAATACGTTCGGATCCACCATCCCGCAGCCGCCCATCTCCACCCAGCTCTCAGAGCCGCTCTTGTCTTTCAACAGCAGGTCAACCTCGGCGCTCGGCTCGGTGAAGGGGAAAAAGCTCGGACGGAACCGCCATTTTGTTTCCGGGCCGAAAAACGCGTGGATAAACTGCTCGATCGTGGTCTTCATATCCACCATACTCACACCCTCATCGACCACCAAGGCCTCGAGCTGGTGGAACATAAACATATGCGTGGCGTCGACGGTGTCGGGGCGATAGACCCGGCCCGGAGCGACGATCCGGATGGGCGGCTTGTCCTTCTCCATCACCCGTATCTGGATCGTCGAGGTCTGGCTGCGCAGAAGCGTGGTATCGTCGATGTAGAAGTTGTCGGCCGGGTCCCTGGCAGGATGTTCGGGCCCGATGTTCAGGGCGATGAAATTGTGCCACTCGTCCTCCACCTCGGGTCCGTATGCCACGGCAAAACCCATTCGGCCGAATATCTCGAGCAGCTCGCTGAGCGTTTGAGTAATGACGTGCCTCTTGCCTATCCGGACCGGCAGGCCCGGGAGGGTAACGTCGATCAGTTGCTTGGAGATCTGGGCCTGTGACTTGAGCACCGCCTGCTTGGCCTGCTCAAAGGCGGCGCTGACCTGCTTTTTGATCTGGTTGGCAAGCTGTCCTGCCCTGGGCTTATCCTGCGGCGGGAGCTTTCCGATCTGGCCGAGCAACTGCGTAATCCGGCCCTTTCGCCCGAGGTACTTTATCCGGAACTCCTCCAGCTCCTTCGAATTGGACACCTTCTTTATATCTGCAAGCGCTTCCTTGCCGACCTGTTCAAATTCCTCGAGCATATCATCGCACTCTTGCCTGTCTGTGGACAGGCCCTGAGCCTGGTCATCGAGATCAAGAACCCACGGCCGCCTTGGCGGCCTCGACTATCGCGTCGAAGCCTGCCGGGTCGGAGATGGCGATCTCGCTGAGTATCTTACGGTTCAAACCGATGTTCGCCTTCTTGCAGCCGTTGATAAACTGACTGTACCTGATGCCGCGCTGCCGGCAGGCCGCATTCAACCGAACAATCCAGAGGCCCCGGAATTCACGTTTGCGACGTTTCCGGTCGATCCGCGCGTTTACCGCTGCCCGGACCACCGCCTCCTTTGCCAGCCGGTACAGATGGCCCGCAGGCCCCCGATGACCCTTTACAGCCTTGAGGATCCGCTTCTTGGCGCGATGTCGCGCCGCGCCTTTCCTTACTCTTGGCATTTCAGCTTTTCCTTGAGAATTCTTGGTTCATTACGCTTGCTGGCGGCAGCTGAATGATCGCCGAGAAGCAAGCAATGCGTATCTTTTCCCGCGCATTCTTGCGGGCCGCCCGGGTTATTTGCCGAGCAGTATCTTGATCTTTTTCGCAGATGCCCCGGTTACAATGGCCGTAGCTGTCACTCGCCGGCGGCGCTTCGCGTTCTTGCCGCTCATCAGGTGCCCCGCCCCAGCTCGCTTGCGCCTGAGGCGCCCGCGGCCGGTTATTTTTATCCGTTTGCTCAAGCCTTTATGAGTCCGTTGCTTACCCATCTGCGTAACTCTTTCAAGATAATCGGAAACCATCTATATTAGGGCTGTGCCGGCTGATGTCAAGCCCTCGAGACCTAAATTTGCCGGAAATCGCCGAAATGAACGAACGAAAACCCCCCGCGCTGCCGATTTGATGGCCTGACAAGGCCGCGGCTGATCAAAAACTCCTTCCCCGCTGGCGCACCGGGCAGCTCGTCTGCCCGGCGGCTTGTGCTTACTTGGGGACCAGCAACAAGGTCATCCGCCGTCCGGACATCTTGCTCGGCCGCTCAACCTTCGCCAGGTCTGCCAGAGACTGCGTGATCTCGTCCAGTATCGTGTAGCCCTGGTCCCGATGCACCATCTGCCGACCACGGAAGAACATCGTAAACTGCACCTTGTGCCCCTTTTCCAGGAATTCGCGGGCGTGCCTGACCTTGATTTCGAGGTCGTGTTTGTCCGTCTCGGGACGCAGCCTGATCTCCTTCAGGGTAGCCGAGTGCTTGGGGCTCTTTTTGTGAGCATCGCGGAGCTTGCGTTTTTGCTGGTAAAGCCATTTACCGTAGTCCATTATCCGGCAAACCGGGGGCTCGCTCGTCGGAGCTACTTCAACCAGGTCCAACCCCGCTTCCCGAGCCCTATGCAGCGCCTGCTGGAGATCGACGATACCGACCTGATTATCCGACTCGTCAATCAGCCGAATCGTCGGGGCCTTTATTCCCCCGTTTACCCTTAAGCCTTTTTTACTTATCGTGCACCACCTTACCTTTCTAAAAGAGTGTTCATCCTTTTATCGCTTGTTTCGCTCATTCCTGCCTGGTACGCAATTATACCATCCGCTTGGCCCCGGTCCGCCCCGAAGCCACTTTCGGTGGTCTTCCCGGCAATCCTTTGCGGCGGTACGACCTAAGCAGTTAAAAAACGACAAAGGCGAAACCGGAGCTCAAGTCTGTGGTCTTATCGGCTATCTTTTGCTGTACCGTACGCAAAAATTCGTCGATTTCCATTGTCATATTCGCCCTGTCGCCACGGATCCTGACGTTGACCATTCCAAGTCTAGCCTCTCTTGGTCCGACCACGAGCATATAAGGCACTCGCTCGCCGTGTGCCCTGGCGATCTTTGCACCGATCTTCTCATCGGAGCAGTCACATCTGCAGCGCAGTCGGCCGGCCTTTAGTTCCTCTTCCACCCGGGCGGCATAGTCGTTGCTCTTGTCGCTGATAGGAAGAATCCGCACCTGCTCGGGGGCAAGCCACAGTGGAAAGTTCCCCCCGTAATGCTCGATGAGAATCCCTATAAAGCGCTCGAACGACCCAAGGACTGCCCTATGGATCATTACCGGGGTCTTTTCCGTGTTATCCCTGTCAGTATAGACCAAGCCGAACCGCTCCGGCATCGAAAAATCGAGTTGGATCGTTCCCAACTGCCACGATCTTTTCAGGCAGTCCCGGACATGAAAGTCTATCTTCGGGCCGTAAAAAGCTCCATCGCCCTCGTTGACCTTGTAATCTATCTGCTTGTGCGCCAGGGCTTCTCTCAGGGCGTTTGTCGCCACCTCCCAGATTTCGTCCGAGCCTATGTGTTTCTCAGGCTTGGTGGAAAGCTCTATGTGGAAATCCTCGAACCCGAAGGCCTTGTAAAGCTCGAAGGTAAGCTCGATCACTCCGATTATTTCTGCTTCTATCTGGTCGGGTGTGCAGAAGATATGTGCATCGTCCTGCGTGAACTGTCGCACCCGGAACAGGCCGTGCATCACGCCGCTGGCCTCGTGCCGGTGCACGAGGCCCAGCTCCGCCACCCTGAGGGGAAATTCTCGGTAGCTGTGCTTACGGGTTTTGTAAACCAGGCAGCCACCCGGGCAGTTCATCGGCTTTATCGCATAGCCCCGCTCGTCGAAAGAGGTGAAATACATATTCTCCTTGTAGTTGTCCCAGTGCCCGCTGCGGTGCCAGAGCTGCTCGTCCAGAATAATCGGCGTCCTTATCTCCTTGTAGCCATACCTCTCGTGGACGCTCCGCCAAAACTCGACTATTGCATTCCAGATTATCATTCCGTTGGCGTGGATGAAGGCGAAGCCGGGCCCGGCTTCGTTGAAACTGAAGAGGTCCATCTGTTTGCCTATCACGCGGTGGTCCCGCCTCTTCGCCTCTTCAAGTCGTTCTAAGTACTCCTTGAGTTCTTTCTCCCTCGGCCAGGATGTCCCGTAAACCCGCTGAAGCATTTTCTGCGTCGGGTCTCCGTGCCAGTACGCCCCCGCCACCGACATTATCTTGAAGCTGCCAACCTTGCCCGTACTCGGGACGTGCGGCCCACGGCACAAATCCTCGAATTCACCGGTCGAGTAGAAGCTGATAGTATCTCCCTTGGCCCGGTTAATGTTGTCGGTCTTGTACTTGTCCGCCGCCAGCTTCTCCAGCGCCTCGGCCCTGCTCATCTGTCGCCGAACAAACGGACGGTCAGCCTCGGCAATCTCCCTCATTTTCTGTTCGATACGTTCGAAGTCGCTCGGCCGAATCGGCTCGTCAAGATCAACATCGTAGTAGAATCCGTCTTCCACCGTGGGGCCGTAGACCAGCTTGGTCTCGGGCCACAGCGCGCAAATAGCTTCGGCCATCACGTGCGCGCAGCTATGCCGCATCACTTCAAGGCCTTCGGGGTCTTGGGGCGTGATTATTTCAACCGCCGCTTTGCCGCTGATGGGTGTGGAAAGATCACACAGACGCCCGTTTATCTTCGCGGCTACCGCCGCTTCGGCAAGCTTGTGGCCTATTTTCTCAGCCACCTCCTTCGCCGTCGAGCCGTCGGCGATCTCCAATCTGCTGCCGTCGGGCAGTGTTACTTCTGCCATATACCTACCGCTACTACTACCTTTCGCTGTGCATCCCCAGTATACCGGCCCGCTCTGTCCTGTCAAGCGTCGCTTGGCACCCCCGCGGCCGGCCCCATCCACCCGGCTTACAAAGGCACAGTTGACTCTACGCGAGTAAGCTCGTCCTGTCAATATTAATTATC
>CAZWAP010000058.1:0-13390 GCA_964632005.1 uncultured Pirellulales bacterium
GTACAGTTGGACCAATCCCTCCTTACAGCACACAAAAAAATGGGTCATCGCCAGCCTGACCTTGATAATCCTCCGGCAATCGCCCGGACTGTTATTCAGCCGAAAAACCCCTTGCACTCTTGCCGCCCACGCCTTTATAATAGCCTTGATGTGAATAAGCCAGGGGAGCTAAAGACCGGAATCCGTATCCTCTGGGGCGGGTGTCCGGGCTACAGCTGAGAGTCTCGCACCTGGTTGTGCCTGGCCAGGCAAGCGGCCGCCGGCCGTTCCGCTTGAGCCCGCTTGGCTCTGCCGTCCGACAACAATAGGTGCGGGAGACCGTTTGAACCTGATCGGGGTAATACCCGCGCAGGAAGGCTGAGGCTGCTCCACGCAGAATCACACCTTTTGTGATGGTCCCCTGGAAACGGATCGCGGTCAGCCCTGTCCGCTGCGCAGGGCAGCCGAATATGTTTGGTTACGCACCGGTCCGGGGAAAATGCAATTACTGAAAATCAATGGAACCGAGAAGCAGTTCGCCGCCGGCCAGTTCCCGGCCACGCTCGCTGAGCTCCTGGCCCAGCTCAATGTAGACACCGCCACCGTCGTGGCCGAAGTCGACGGCCGAATCGTCCGGCGCGAGCATTTTGCATCAACCAAACTGCAACCCGGCCAGATCATCGAGCTTATACGTCTTATGGGTGGCGGCTGATTATACCACCGCCATGCAACTTCGTCTCCGGCACCAGGTATCGAGATAGAGTAGTACTAAGATGGACAAACTTATTATTGCCGATAGAGAGTTTAGCTCCAGGCTGCTCGTGGGCACCGGCAAGTTCGCCTCCCCTGAGATCCTTGCTGCCGCCATAGCCGCTTCGGGTACCGAGATAGTTACCGTTGCGCTTCGGCGGGTGGATATCGAAAACGAAAACGACGATATGCTCGCGGCGATCGACCGCCAGAAGTACCTGCTCTTGCCCAACACCTCCGGCGCCCGCGACGCCGCCGAGGCGGTGCGGCTCGCAAGGCTCGCACGCGCGGCCACCGGCATCAACTGGCTCAAGCTCGAGGTCACACCCGACCCGTACTACCTCTTGCCCGACCCGGTTGAGACCCTTAGGGCTGCCGAAACCCTCGTCGAGGAGGGCTTTGTTGTCCTGCCGTACATCAACGCCGATCCCGTCCTGAGCAAGAAACTGGAAGAGCTCGGTACCGCCTGCGTTATGCCGCTGGCAAGCCCGATCGGCTCCAAGCAGGGCCTCAAAGCCCGCGCGGCCCTGGAGATCATAATTGAGCAGGCCAACGTCCCGGTCGTCGTGGACGCCGGTCTGGGGTTGCCCTCCCACGCCGCAGACGCGATGGAGATGGGCGCCGACGCCGTCCTGGTCAATACCGCCATCGCCACCGCTGACGACCCCATCCAGATGGCCAGGGCCTTCAAGCTCGCCGTGGAGGCCGGCCGGGCAGCCCTGCTCGCCGGACCTGCCGCAGCCGACAAAAGAGCCAGCCCCTCCAGTCCGCTCACGGGCTTCTTGAGGGATTGATCTAATGATGAGCGAGCAGAAATATCACGGGCCCCAGATCAGGACGGTCCTTGCCGAAAAGCACCTCGACCGCGGGACAGAATTCTGGCAAGGCCGCCTCGAACAGGTCCGCTGCGAAGACGTCGAGCGAGCCCTCGCCGGACGGCACGGTTCGTACAGCCTGAGTCGGCTGCTGGCCCTGATCTCTCCGGCGGCTGAGAACTATCTCGAAGAAATGGCCCAAATCGCCCGCAAGCTCACGATCCAGCGGTTCGGCAAAACCATTCGCCTTTATGCGCCGTTGTATTTATCCAACTTCTGCGTAAACAGCTGTCTTTACTGCGGGTTTAACAGCAACAATGAACTCCAGCGAAAGAGGCTCACGATCGACCAGGCCGTCGCAGAGGCCGACATCCTCGCCGCCGAAGGTTTCCGCGACATCCTCCTGGTAAGCAGCGAGGACAGAGCCTTCGTCAGTGTCGATTACCTGGTCGAATTGGCCGACCGCCTTCGTGAGAGGTTCAGTTCCATCAGTATTGAGATATATCAGGCGAGCGTGGATGAGTATGCAAGGCTCTTTGCAGCCGGCATCGACGGCGTCACCCTCTACCAGGAAACGTATGACCGCCGGGCCTACAGCCGTTATCACCCCGCCGGCCCCAAGGCCGACTACGACAATCGACTGCTTGGCCCCGACTATATCGCCCGCGCCGGAATGCGAGAGATCGGGCTGGGTGTCTTGCTCGGCCTGGCCGATTGGCGCATCGAGACCCTCGCGCTGGCCGAGCACGCCCATTACCTCATCAAACGCTACTGGCGATCCCACATCTCTCTCTCGTTCCCGCGTCTTCGCCCGGCCCGCAACGTCGATGGACTGCAGTTTCACCACCTTCTGAGCGACAGGAACCTCGTTCAGATGATAACAGCTCTGCGGCTGTGTTTCGCCGACGCCGGCCTGGTGCTCTCAACCCGCGAAGCCCCCCATCTCCGCGACCACCTGATCAACCTCGGAATAACAAAAATGAGCGCCGGCAGCAGGACAAATCCTGGCGGCTACTCCGGCCGAGCCGAGGCCGCCGAGCAGTTCCAAATCGAGGATCTCCGCAGCCCCGCCGAAGTGGCCGCAATGATTAGAGCTGCCGGTGCAGAGCCTGTCTGGAAGGACTGGCAAAGACCCACCGCCGGCTGTACTCACCGCCCTGTCACCGAAACATCGGGCTGCTGAAAGTCTTGTTGTCCTCCAGCCTACCGGGGCGAAGTCCCTGTTTGCCCCGCGTATCAGTATAGATATCCGCGTTGTTGCCGCTGGCCTTTCCTCATTCTGACGCCGGCGACCCCAGACTCAGCCGCTTCATCGCCTTTACGCCGGAGATGATCGTAACCGACAGCATCACCACAAAGGTCACCAGCGTAAACCAGTGGGCCCACTGCGCTTGCGGGAAGTGCGCGACCTTGATCACCACCGTACCGATGCCAAAAGACTGGAGAAACATCTTTATCTTGCCCGAGATGGTAGCCGCGAAGTTCACACCCCTGGCCTCGGCAACGTGTCGCAGCACCGTCACATATCCTTCCCTGGCGATCAGGATGCCCGCCACCGTCCAGTGAACGACCCTTAGAAAACCCTCACTCCAGCCGAAAAGCTTCGGCTCACCGATGATTGCAAAACAGACAAACGCACCACACACCAGGACCTTGTCCGCCAGCGGATCGACCATCCGCCCGAACTTGCTGGTCACGTTGTATCTGCGAGCCACTATTCCGTCGATTATATCCGTCAGGCCCGCGATGACAAACAGAACGAAGGCCACCGTCAGGAATGTGGCCTTCTCGCTCTGGCCCGGACTGAGTAGAATCATCACCAGAAAGATCGTCGTCAGTGCCAGTCGGCCGAACGTCAGGATGTTTGGAACGAATCTGATCATTGGCCCAAGTGTATCCCTGCCCCACCTCCGATTCAATCCTAAACTTGCTCTACGAGCAGGTCGTAATCCTTCGTCCCGACAACCCTGGTCTCCACGAAATGCCCCGGCTTGCCCGAACACTTCTCGATATAGCAGACCCCGTCAATCTCAGGGGCTTGCCCGTAAAAACGCCCCCTAACAGTATTGGTATCCGCATAATCTACAAGGCACCGCAGCTCACTACCTATCCGCTCGGCGTTCTTGGCAAAGGCAACCTGCTGCTGGGCCAGCATCACCGCTTCGACGCGCTCCTGCTTGGCCTGTTCTGATAGCTGGTTCGGCAGCGCCGCCGCCTCCGTGCCAGCCTCCCGGCTGTAGGCGAAACAGCCCAACGCGTCGAACTTCGCCCACCTGACAAACTCCACCAGCTCCTCGAACTCCTCGTCGGTTTCACCTGGAAACCCCGCTATCAGTGTTGTCCGCAGCATTGCGCCCGGCACCGAGCGTCGCAAGCGATCGAGCAGCGCCTCGATCTTCCGCCTGCTCTGCCCGCGGCGCATCGCCTTGAGCACGCGGTCGCTTATGTGCTGAATCGGGATGTCAAAATAGGGAACTACCTTCTCGCTCTCGGCCACAGCCTCGATCAGCTGTTCATCAACCCCCGACGGGTGAAGATACATCAGCCGAATCCAGGACAAACCCGCTATCTTCTCAAGCTCCCTCAAAAGTTCTGCCAGCCCACCTCTCTCTTTCAAATCGCGCCCGTAGTAACTCGTATCCTGCCCGATCAGGTTCAGCTCGACCGCCCCGGCGTGAGCCAGTTCTCTGGCCTCGGCGAGAACAAGCTCTTTCGGCTTGCTCCTGAACCTTCCTCTTATTGACGGTATCGTGCAGAAAGAACACCGATGGTTGCAGCCTTCACTGATTCGCAGATACGCCCAGTGCCCCGGCGTTATCAGCAGCCTGGTTCGATCGTCCAGCACGATGTCACTGGCCCGGCGCCGTGCGCCCCCGCAGTAAACCACGCCATTGCGGCCCGACAACGTCTCTTTTATTATCTGGGCTATCGAGTCGCGCCCATCAAGCCCGATAACCGCGTCTATTCCTTCAACCTCTCGAAAAAGTCGCTCGCCCATCCGCTCGCTCAGGCAGCCGGCCGCGATTACCTTCTTGACCGCACCGCCCCGCTTCCACCCCACCGCTTGCCTGATAGCCTCTATCGACTCGGCCTTGGCCGGGGCGATAAAACCACAAGTATTGATTACCACGACATCCGCATTATCAGGCTCGGCGGTTATCACCATACCGCTCTGGGCGAGCGTCGCCAGCATCCTCTCGCTGTCCACCGTATTCTTCGGACAGCCCAGAGACACAAACCCAACCCTGATCTGCTCCTGCGTTCTTCCTACCATAACCCCCCAAAATTAGCAGAAAACACGCATCCTGTCGAAAAATTTCGGCATTTTCCATCTGCTGCGCAACCGCAGTTATTTTTTTGATTCTATTGGATTGCGCTTGACGATAAAGAATTATGCAATATAATAAAGTCGCGTGCCGTCTCTATACACATAGACAGAGGTTGAAGTACGTCTTTGGAACTTCAGGCGCGCGATGTGGTAGGGGCGGTCATGCTGATATGAGCGGTTACCGCAACAGATTAAGCCTCGGGCATCCCGTGGCGTGGGCCGTGGCTGCAGTGGTAGCCATTACGGCAGGAGGGTGCGGGGACTTCATACCCCCCGAGAGCGCAGGTATCGAATCCTCCAAGATCCTCAAAGACCTCGGCAGAGTCGAAACTATGCCCGAGCCGAATATCCCCCTGCCCGCTTTCTTCAAGGCCCCGCCCAAGATAATCGAGCAGACCGTCGGTGGTAAGCCCGAGTACAAACTCTTTTATTTCTGCCAGCACCACACCTCGGCCGAGATGCAGAAGATCGTCAACGAACAGTTTGCCTCCCGGCTCTTCGACGCCAAGGGCAAATCGACCCGCGTGGTCGACTACGGAGTCACCGCAAATCCCGCCACCAATCAGCTGATTGTCAGGTGCCCGGCGAGGGAAGATGCTGAAGCCGTCCTCGAGTTCCTTCAGGAAGTGGACCTCCCGCCCATACAGGTTAAGATAAGCTGCCTTATTTCCGAGCTATATGCCGACAAAACCCTCGACTGGGAAACCAGCCTTGCGATCGAAGACTTTCTGGGCGAGAGTATCTGGGCCGGGCCCGCCGGCAAGAAGTTCGGAACCGCCATCGACCAGATATTCCAGGAAGACTCCATCGCCGCCTTCCCGGGCGGCTCGCTTAGAGAATTGGCCCGCGCGAAAATGGGCCTCAAGGTCGGATACCTCAGCCGCCGCAGTCATAAGTTCACTGCCCTGGTGGATATGCTTGAATCGCAGGGTTATCTCAAGATCCTGATGAATCCTACTCTCCAGGTCATCAACGGGCAGACGGCCAGGGTCCAGTCAAGCCAGAAGGTCCCCCTGACAAAGACTTATCTGCGCGGCGCCAACTCGGATTGGTTCGAGAGCAGGCAGGAATGGGAGAACGTTGTCGATTCGCTCCAGATCACCCCACATGTCTATGGAGATGGCTCCATCGGCCTCGAAACCAGCATTCTGCTCGGCTCTAAACTCACCCCCGAGGGTATTAAGCAGTTACCCATCATCACCAAGAAGCAGATCGACAATAAGGAAACCCGTATCAGGCCGGGCGAGAGCCTCATCATTGGCGGTCTGCGCAAGTCGGAGAAGCGGGACGTCGTAAGAGGCATACCCTTCCTGAAGGATATTCCTCTGCTGGGCATCCTGTTCTCCGGCCGGGATTTTGAGGAGCGAGCCGTCGAGACCATATTCATCCTGACCCCGACCATCTCCACCGGCGGCATCCCGCGCGACGAGATGAAGGCCGAGATAAGAAAACGCCACGGCGAGGCCGGCCCCGGGGAAGACCAATCGGAAGTGGGCTTCGACCCCTTCGGGACCAGACGGCGGGCAAGAGCGCAAGAGCGTAAGAACAATGAGGCCGAGCAGGCCAGGATAGAGGCCGAGGAGGAAAAAGCAATTGCTCGTCACACCACCAGAGAGGCCGAAGATCGGGCCAAAAAGGCCGAGGCCAAGGCCGAACTGGCAAAAATGAGGTCCGACAGAATAGTAGCAGAGGCCGAAAAGGCCAAGGCTGAAGCCCAGAAGGCCAAGGCCGAAGCCGAGGCAAAGGCCAAGGCCGCCGACGCCGCAAAGGCAGCCGCCGACAAGGCCAGCGCCGAGGCCGCCAGGATGATGGCTGAAGCGACCAAGGCCATCGCCGATGCCACCGCAAAGCTCAAGGCCGCAGAAGAGGCCCGTGCCGAAGCCGCCAAAATCGCCGCCGATGCCACCAAAACAAAGCAGGAGGCCCAGAAAGCCAGGGCCGAGGCTGAAGCCCTCGCCAAGGCCGCCGAGCAAGCCAAGGCTCAGGCCGAGGCAAAGGCAAAAGCCGCCGATCAGGCAAGGGCCATCGCCGACAGGGCCACCGCCGACGCCGCGCGGATAACAAAGGAAGCACAGGATGCCGAGGTACAGGCCGAAGCAAAGGCCAAAGCCGCAGAAAAGGCCGAGGCCGACGCCGAAAAGGCCGAAGCCCCCGAAAAGGCAAAGACCCCGGCTCAGACCAAGACCGATGTACAGGCCAGCGAGCCCAATCTGGCTAGCGCCGAGCCTCACACGAGGGCCGAGTCTGACCGGCCGATCGCTTCACAGTCCCGGAGACCTGGGACCGACCCCAACACCGCGATCGCCCAAAAAACAATACAGCGTGCCCCAAAACCCGCTGCCAGTACTGAAAAAGCAGTTGCCCGGAACGATAAGACCAGTCTGCCAGGCCCAGGGGCCGCCACGGCCTCTGCCAAGCCTGGGCGAAAAACTCGCGATACGGTAGCAAAGCTCGGTTCCCGAGCCCAACCAGGTCGGCATCGGCCGCTATCCCGGGACCCAAAGGCTGAAGAACAGGACCGGAAGACAAAATTGCTCGCTCTGGTCCTCTCGGTTCTGACCCTGTGAGAACGATCTGCAACCGGTAGAGGCGCCGGGATTTGCCCGGAGCCCGTTATGCGAACCGGAGCGGCGCCCTGATTGGCTCGCTATTATGTGATCAGGAGCCCCCTTAGCTCATAAACCCTCGAGTTTACCCGAAACGTAATTCCAATTGGGAGCAAAGCTATGGACAACCCCAATATCAACAGCCCCACCCCTCGCAGGCCGGCTCAACCGGCCCCACCCAGGGACGACGCGGACAAGCCGATTCCCTTGCCCCCGGACGACCTTGACAAACCAATCCCTTTGGAGAGCGGCCCGGCCCCAAAAACCGGAATCTCGCACGCCCCGCTGAACCTCGGAGGAGGCCCCGCCGCCAAGCCTGCCCCTAAGGTCCAGCTCCCAAGGCCCGCCGCCAAGCCTGCCCCTAAGGTCCAGCTCCCAAGGCCCGCCGCCAAGGCCCCGGCCGCCAGGCTCGCCTCTACGGACCGAATCACCGGGGTAAAGACCTTCTTCACAAAACTTCACCCGGGAGCGATCCAGTTCCTCGACGAACAGATCAACAACTGGCTCAAGCAGAATCCAGGTGTCGTCGTCAAGCGCACAAACATCACGACCGGCGAGATTCAGGCCAAAAAAACCGAGCCCAATATCATAATTACCATCTGGTATTAGTCACCGGGCCGGCACGCTGGCTGTCAGTTGAGTCAGTAGGTGTGCGCCACCGGCGCCGTCAGGCCGCTGGTGGCATCGCCGATTTGCCTGCGGGACTCTACAGATCTTCGAAAGGCCAGTCCTCCGGGCACTCCTGCAGCCACTTCTCGGCGAGCGTGCAGTAGTCTGCGAAATCAACGTCGTTGCTGCCGTCGAAGTCGGCTTCAAGGCCAGGACCGGTATCGAGCCACAGCCCGGAGAATCTCAAGAGGTCATCGTAGTCAACGATGCAGGTCGGCGTCGGCGAGTATGGCACCCACGAGGTCCGGACCTTGAACGGGAAAAGCCCGGTAGAGCGGAAATGAATCCAGCCGACGTTCTCGCCCCACGCCCAGCCGTTGAAATAACCCTCTTCGTCAATAGTCACGCCATAGCGATTCGGGTCGCCTGGCACATTCGGCTCGAAGTTTATCCAGCCGACGTTCTCACCCCAGGCATAACCCGTCAGCACGCCGGCGCCGTCGTTGGTCAGACCGTAATCCACCTGGCTGCAGCTCGAGGTATTCTCGCACGACAGACTTATCCAGCCGATATTCTCCGCCCATATATAGCCTGTGAGCTTAAGCTCCTCTACCTGGACCCCCGGGCCGCCTTCGCCCAGAGGTTCGGCGTTCAGCCAGCCGACGTTTTCGCCCCAGGCGTACTGACTGCTGTTGTTGTTCGGGTCGATGTTCTCGGCGTGCACCATACTGCAGGTGATTGCCCCGCAGACCAGGCAAAGCATCATTCCTTTAAGGGATTTTTCACTCATTCTGAACCTGTTTTCTGATACGGCCCACTCAGTTGAAAGTCGCGCGTAGCCCGGCAGCCCTCTGCTACCGATGCAGCTTCTGCGGTCCCCGATGGACTTTCAACGGCGCATTACGAACGAGGGCTCTCCCAGTTATCCTCGGATTCGATCCCGTCCGGCTCCCACGTCCACCTGATCTTGCGGTACGTGAAGGAAACACTTTCCAGCCGGGGGTAAGATGTCCTGATATCCACGATAAGTCCGTCCTCCAGCCTGATCGTGTAGGTGTGCACCTCTGTACCCATCTTGTCTATGAGATAGAACCTGATCATTACCTCGGTTAAATGCTCATTCGTGCTTAGCGCCTGATAGAGCTTGGGGCTCGATTTGTCGGTGGTTTTGACAATAGTCAGGGGCGCGTGCACCCGCCTGCCGGTCGGCAGACCGCTCAGGGAATCGAGAGCGATACTGATATCGTGTTCGTATCCCAGAATCTCAATGGTCCCCTCTCTGCCTTGTTGCTCGCAGCTTCCCTCGATGGTGCCCTGGTTTTCACCGGTAAGTTGCATGTTGATTGACGCCCACGGGCCAGGGTCGCGGTAAATCGGCATCGAGTCGTTGCTCGCCGGCGATGCCGATGCAACCTTGCTGTAGATCTCGTCCAGTGTATGCATCGTCGGCCCCGGCGGGTCGTTCGGCTCCAGCTTACCCGCAAATACACCGAAGCCAAACACCGCCCCAACTACAAGGACCAGTACCGCCCCGACAAATTTCGCGCCGGTCCCTTTCTCTTTCGCCTCCATGTTCTTATCCTCCCAAAAGTATCGCCCCATTGTCTTCTTCGACCAAACTGCGCGCAGATACCAGAGGTGTGCATTGATCACTGAAGACCTTGGTGTCCCCGCGGAGCCTATGGGGCACAAGAACCGCAGCTTTCGCCGCTTTTCCTCTGAGTTGTGTCCTGCAAGCTCATCTTAACTCTTGGCCCTGCAAAACTCAAGGAAAAAAGACCGAGGATGGCCTGCGATGCGCAAAATGCCGCCATATTTAGAGAAAAATTCTTCGCACAAAATCCCTTGACACCGAGCCCGGGTTGCAGTATTTTGCGCTGTTCGGGCATCCGCTGAGGGCGGATTGTGTGTGGTTTTGTGGCCTGTTTGGAGATGTTTCGTGGCTAAGCAGCTTGCTCGTGAACTTATTAACGCAGGAGTGCACTTCGGACACGGCGTGAGCCGATGGAACCCGAAGGTTGCCCCTTTTATTTTTGCCAGGCGCGGAAATATCCACATAATCGACGTCAAGCAGACGCTACGGGGCCTGCTGATAGCCAAGAAACTGCTGGCTGCGGTCGTCTCCGAAGGCAAGGATGTCCTCTTCGTTGGCACCAAACGCCAGGCCCAGGAGGCTGTCGAGGCCGCAGCGAAAAAGTGTGGTATGCACTACGTCTCACACAGGTGGCTCGGAGGGATGCTTACCAACTTCAGAACCATACGCTCACAATTGCAGCGGCTCCAGGAGCTCGAGGCGATGGCCGAAGACGGCACCCTCCAGACCGAAAGCAAAAAGCAGGCCTCCAGGCTCAAGCGTGAGATGCGCAGAATAGCCGCCAACCTCTCGGGCATCAGGAATATGTCCCGATTGCCCGGTGTCGTCGTCGTCGTCGACGCACGCAAGGAATATCTTGCCCTGCGGGAGGCCAGAAAGCTCGGCATCGCCACGATCGCGCTGCTCGATACGGACTCAGACCCCGACAGCGTGGACGTGGCCATCCCCACCAACGACGATTCCATCAGGGCGATCGAGTTGATACTAAACGAGCTGGTCGATGCCGTCGCCATCGGAAAGACAATGGGCGCCGTGCGCCGAGAGCCCGCTCAGCGGCCGAAAAGGGTTCGCTCGAGACGACCGGCCCTGGCGCGCGCAGACGCACCCTCACAGCGCAGCGTCGGCCAGGGCGAAACCGCTGCCCCCGCCGAGCGCGATGCCGTGGCTAATTCGCAAGCAAACACCAAACAGACTCAGACCACCCAGAATGAAGCCGGCGAGCAAGCGACTTGAATCTGCCCCGGCCGTTCGGAGTCGCCGAAACCACCCCCGACGGGGCACGTACCCGGCGGAAGCGGATGCCTGCGCCGCCGGTATCACCGGGGTAATCTTGCGGTCGCTTCGAGATTCCGGGAACAGCTTACAGTAAAGTAAAGAACAGCACAGGAGTACACAAGATGGCCGAAATCGCAGCGTCTGCCGTGATGAAGCTCAGGAAAATCAGTGGACAGGGAATGATGGACTGCAAAAAGGCCCTTGAAGAAGCTGGCGGCGACCTTGATGCAGCACTCGACCTGCTCAGGAAAAAGGGACTTGCAACCCTCTCGAAGCGAGCCGAACGGCAAACCTCCGAGGGCCTGGTAGTGGCGCGGGTAGCCGAGGACGCGAAGCGGGCCGTGATGGCTACTCTCTGCTGTGAGACTGATTTCGTGGCCAAGAGCGACGAATTCGCCGCCGCCGCCCGCAGGTTACTCGACTACGCAGAGGCCTGTCCGGCCGACCAGGGCGCTGAGAACCTCGCCGAGACAGAGCTCGACGGAAAGAAGTTCAGCCAGATTATCACCGAGACCGTCAGCAAGACCGGTGAAAAGATACAGATTGGCGATTATCGGAGATTCGCGGTTGAGGGGCCTGGCCTGATCAGCCAGTATGTTCACTTCAACAAGAAGGTCGGCACGCTCGTCCAGGTCCGGACCAGTGATGACGCCACTGCCGCCGCGGACCCGGTAAAGCAGGTCGCCAGCGAGATAGCTATGCACATAACCGCCACCAAGCCCATAGCGATTGACAGAAACGGCATCGACGCCGAGACTATCGAACGTGAAAAGGCAATCTTCGCCGAACAGGTCAAAAACAAGCCGCCCCAGATAATCGAGAAAATCGTCGAGGGCAAAATCAATAAGTTCTTTGCCGAGAATTGCTTGCTGGAGCAGCGCTTTGTAAAGGACGACAGCAAATCCGTTCGCCAGGTCCTGGCCGAGGCAGCCCGGCAGGCCGGTGGCGAGGCCGAAATCGTGGAGTTCGTGCGGTTCGAGGTCGGCTGACGCACCCCTTTGCGGCTCGCCGGCAGGGCCGTCTCGCCAGGCCTTGATAAACGAGGTAGCGCGTACAAAAAAATGGCCGAGAGCGAATACAAGCGCGTGTTGTTGAAGCTTTCCGGCGAGAGTTTCTGCCAGGCGGGCCAATATGGAATCGACGGGCCGGCAATAGAGTCGATCGCCGAAAGAATCGCCCAGATCGGCCGGCTCGGCCCCCAGGTGGCAGTCGTCGTCGGGGCCGGAAACTTCATCCGCGGCCAGGCATTCTCCGAAGCCAGCCACATACCCAGGAACACCGCCGATTATATGGGAATGCTCGCTACCATCATAAACGCCTGCGCACTACAGGAGACTCTCGAAAAACTCGGCCAGCCCGCGAGGGTCCTCAGTGCGATTGAGGTCAACGCATTGTGTGAGCCCTTCATCCGCAGAAAGGCCTTATGGCACCTTGAGAACGGACGGGTCACCATCCTTGCCGGAGGGACCGGAAATCCCTTCTTCACCACCGATACCGCCGCGGCGCTGAGGGCCTCAGAGCTCGATGCCCAGTTGCTCATCAAGGCGACCAAAGTCGACGGGGTCTATAGCGACGACCCCGTGGAAAATCCTGATGCTCAGCTCCTCGAGAGGCTCTCCTACGACCAGGTCATCACCAGAGATCTGAGGGTGATGGACCACGCCGCGATCAGCCTCTGCCGCGAAAACAATATCCCGATTATTGTGCTGAACATCTTCAAAGCCGGAAACATTGCGGACGCACTCGCCGGCCGAAAGGTTGGTACCCTAATCTGTTGAATCCGGAGACCGCATATGCCCACGAGAGAAATACTCGCACAGGCCGAAGCCAGGATGGAAAAGGCAATCGACGCCCTGCACGAAGAGTTCAAGGCCCTCAGAACGGGACGGGCCTCCACGGCCCTGGTCGAAAATATAAAGGTAGACTACTACGGCACGCCCACTCCGTTAAAGCAAATGGCAACCCTCGCAACGCCGCAGTTCGATATGATCGTAATCAAACCCTTCGATCCCGCCTCCATAAAAGAAATCGAAAGGGCAATAAGAAGCAGCGACCTGAGCATTGCCCCGATCATCGACGGAAAGATCATAAGGCTCAACATACCGCCGCTTAGCGAGGAAAGAAGAAAACAACTCGTCCAGCAGGCCAAACAGACCGGCGAGCAAACCAAGGTCGGCATCCGAAACGTCAGAAGGGATGCTATTAAGCAGCTCGAAAAACAGCAGAAGGACAAAATCATCACGGAAGACGACCTCCAGCACGGCAAGAAGCTCGTCGACGACAAGACCAGGGAGTATACCGACAAGGTTGACCAGATCGTCAAGCACAAGGCCGACGAGATAATGCTCGACTGATCGGCGCTTCAGGTGGCAGTGAACCGACCCTTTTGGTCGTGTCCATCGTATGCAATTGTGGCTCTTGGCGTGGCACGCTT
>CAZWAP010000059.1:0-13190 GCA_964632005.1 uncultured Pirellulales bacterium
TCAAAATTCCCTGCTTACAACGAACGACTCCCCAAAAGTGGGTCGTCGCCAGGCTGTACGGACTCGTCAGGAGCGGCAGTGCGGGATACAGTACACAGATCAGGAGATACGACGAGATCAGTCGACCGGCGACCCGCTATGTGTTTGTGGAGACTGCGGAAACACGGAACTGGAATATGGCCCATCATTTCGTACTGGGGGCTCCGGAGTACACCGGCAGTAGTGCGTGGGCGTGGTGGGGGCCGATGGCGGTCAATCACGGCGACAGCAGTGTTCTGGGATTTTGCGACGGCCATTCGGAGGTGCGGAAATGGCGGGATCGGTTCACCATCGAGCGGGTCGATAAGTTGATTCGCGAAGGGGTGACTATATACGGCATCGAATACCCGCCCGCCGGCCAAACAGCGGACATCGAGTATATGGCCGCTGGTTGGCCATATCGCCATATCAGATGAGATAGGCGAGGGTCTTCTACCTCCAGCAGAGCGATTTCGCACCAGCGGGTATGCCAGCCTGAAAGTGGCCAGGGCACGAGGGCTCGCCGGACAGGGAGAATCCGCGGGACCGATGAGAACTCGACGGTGGAAGAGCGTCGAAGGGAAGCGGAAATGGCGGATTTTTTGGGCGGATCCGCTTGTTTTAGGGGCCCTGGGCGGGCTTTGTAGCCATTTTTTGGGCGGACAGCTTGAATTGGGGGCTCTGCTGTGGTATGATAAATGGGGTGGTTTGTAGAAACCTCGATCAGGAATTCAAACAGGGAATTCTATGTGCAGTTGTAGAGTGTCCTTATGAGAAAACGAAGAGCATTTACGTTAGTTGAGCTTCTGGTGGTCATCGCCATCATTGCGTTGTTGATGGCTATTCTGATGCCGGCGTTGCAGCGGGCCAGGAAACAAGCCAGAACGATAATCTGCAGAAACAACCTGCGGCAGTACGGCTTTGCTGCGAGACTGTACATCGACGACAATGACGGCGTAATGCCGTACTCATTCACGTGGCTGTACAAGGATGGGGGCAAGAACTGCAGGTGGCATGATGCCAGCAAGAACCTGGACGATAATCCGCATCTTGCTGGGGTTCTGTGGCCTTATCTGAAGAACAAGGACATCCACCTTTGTCCGGAGTTCAACGTTGTGGCCAAGATGATGGGCTGCTATATCTGCAAGGGCAAATCATCGATCCCCATCGAACCTCAATACAGCTACTCGATGAATTCCTACCTCAACGGAGATGCATGGAAGGCGGTGCCGGCCAAGTACCATACATCCATCAAGGATCTTCATAGGGAGGAACAGGTCAAGAATCCGTCCCGCGTCTTCTTCTTTTCCGAGGAGAATACCTGGCCAATTCCGGGTCTCAGCCGGGTAGGCATCAACGACAACAACCTGCGGGCCACGCCTTCGTCTACGACGGACTGCTTCGCCACGTACCACAATGCTCCCGGCGGAGACCTCAACAAGGGAGAGGCCAACGCGGTGTTTGTGGACTCGCACGTAGAGGCCGTCTCCGCATATCCGCCACCCAACACGTTCATTCTGAGCTGGCCAGCCGGCTCACCCATACCTCACTGGTAGGAACAAGGAAGGGCGGTAGGGTTGTGTGATAACCGGGGACGTAGATGTCGAGTGCTCGGCCGGAGTGGGATCACCTTGAGCTTGGCGGTGGTAGCTTTGCGCGCGAATAGCCTCAGTCGGGCAGGGCGGCCCGCCAGCCTGCCGCCAGCATCCGCGACAGCCGGGCGACATCACGCTTGTATCGAGGCTCGCTCGCGACGTTGACGTTTTCATCCGGGTCTTCGGCGTGGTCGTACAGCTCGCGCGCGAGCACCTTTCCGGTGTTTCTATCCTGCCACTCGGTATAGCGGAAGCGGTCGGTCCGCATCGAGTAGCCCATAACCTTGCCCCTTGGATACTGGCTGAAGGCGGCTTTTTTCCAGGGTCGGTCGGGGTTTTCTACCAGCGGCAAGACGCTGATGCCTTCCAGATGCGCTGGTACCGGCAGAGAACAGGCCTGGCAAAGTGTGGGATAAATATCGACGTATTCGGTCAAGGCGCGTGTTCTGCGGCCGGCCGTTTTCATACCGGGGATGCTCAAGATCAGCGGCACGTGCGTGTCGAGCTCGAAGTTGGTGTGCTTGCACCAGCTGGCGTGCTCACCCAGCTTCCAGCCGTGGTCTCCCCACAGAATGATGAGGGTGTTGTTGCGGAGGTCGAGGCGGTCGAGCTCGTCCAGGAGCCGGCCGACCAGTGCATCGATGTAGGAGACGCAGGCATAATAGCCGTGTATCAATTGCCGTGCCAGCTCGTCCGGGCAGGGGCCTTTCTTGGGTATGCCGTAGTAGTTGCGTAGCTCGGCCCAGTTGGTCAGGGCGTAACTTGGCACGTTCTTAGGGACGAAGGGGTTGTCAGCCAGCTTGATCTCCGCGGGGTCGTACAGGTCCCAGTATTTCTTCGGCGCATTGAAGGGCAGATGCGGCTTGTAGAAGCCCATAGCGAGGAAGAAGGGCTTGTCCTTGAATCGGCGCAGCTGGCGGATGGCGTAGACGGTGTTGGCGCCGTCGGGGTAGGCGTGGTCGGGGACGTCGGCGGCCTCGAAGGCCGGTCCCCGGCCCTTCATATTCGGATGGGCGCGGTTGTATTGCTGCATCTGTGCGATGGCCTGCGTGGTCAGATAGCCTCTGCCCTTCCAGGGGCCCTCGGGGAAGGTGCCCGCGCGGTACGGTTTTACCGTCCAGCTGGCGAGGTCGTCCTCTGGGTGGTGGTATATCTTGCCTACGGAAATAGTTACGTAGCCGTGGTTTTTGAAGTGCTGGGGCAGGGTGAGGACGTCGGGCATAGCTTTGCGGACGGGTGTGCTCAGGTCGTATATCCTGGTAGTGTCGGGTCGGGTGCCGGTGAGGATGCTCGCCCTGGACGGTGCGCAGACGGCCTGCTGGCAGTAGGTGCGCTCGAAGAGAAGGCCCTGGGCGGCGAGGCGGTCGATATTAGGTGAGACGATTTCTTTCTTGCCGT
This sequence comes from uncultured Pirellulales bacterium, assembly GCA_964632005.1. Lineage (GTDB taxonomy): Bacteria > Planctomycetota > Phycisphaerae > Sedimentisphaerales > Anaerobacaceae > CAZWAP01. The sequence goes on from CAZWAP010000059.1 coordinate 3,012, forward strand.
AACAACCTAACTGGGGGCGCAGGTCGTCGACCGCGATGAACAGGACGTTTAGCTTTCGTTTTGGCCGGTTAGGTTCGGGCGGAGCTGCGGAGATCAGGGTTGCGGGTATCCCTGCGGCGCCGGCGACGGCGGACAGGAACTCTCGTCGTGTAAGTGTCCCGGACATACTGGGTTTCCTTCATCGGGCGGGCTTTTTCTTGCCTGCGAGGCAGAATAGCTGCGAAAATGTGCGCAGATACATCCGGCCGTCGGCGACGGCTGGCGTGGCGTGACTTTTTTCTCCGAGTGGGACGACCGCGAGCAGGTCGTATCTGGGGGCGGCCCTTAGTACGACGACGTCACCGTCGAGGCTGATGCAGTAGAGCGCGTGGTCTACCCAGACGGGCGAGCCGTAGAACCTGCCGGCGGGTTTTTCGCGCCAGAGCAGCTCGCCTGTGTTGGTACGAAGGCAGCAGACCTGTCCGCGGTCGTGGAAGGTAAAGAGCAGGCCGTCGACTGCTATCGAGGTCGGCACATAGGGGACGGAGTTTTCCTCGATCTTGTAGGCGATAGTGGCTCGACGGTGGCCTTCGGGCCTGGCGGCGACCAGGCAGGTACCGGCCGATCCGTTGCCGCAGGTGGCGATGATAAGCCGATCGCTGATAACGGGCGAACTGACGACTCGGCTGGTGAATGCAGAAGGTATTTCCCAGACGACGTTGCCGGTACGTGGGTCGACGGCGGTGATTCCGTGGCTGTGGCTGGTGAATATGAGCATAGGCCGGTCTGATCCCGGCCGGTACACAGCGGGGGTTGAGTACGAGGTTTTGGGGCCTGTGTTGCGTGGCAGCTGCCAGCGTACTTGCCCGGTTGCGGCATCGAGCGCGATCCAGGCGCTGTTAGCGGCGGGATTGGCGGTCTGCTCTTGTTCGATCGTGAAGACGACCAAATCTTCGTAGATAATGGGGGAGGTTCCGGGGCCGTGTTGACATTTGACACCGGCCAGGGTGGTTTTCCACAATCCCTTGCCTTTGTGGTCGAGGGCGAGGGCGAGGGTTTTCTCGGAGGTCGGCCAGAGCAGGTAGAAGCGCTTGGGGTCCGCAGCGGGGGTGGCAACGGCATAGTCATTGAGCCGATTCATCCGCATCTGGGGCAGGTCATAGCGTTTTTTCCAGAGGAGATTTCTATTTTGTGCGTCGATGGCGAGGACGAAACCGGCGGCGTTTTTTCTATCCGAGCAGGTAACCAGGACCGTCCGTCCCCAGACGATCGGGGAGGAATGGCCTGCGCCTGGGAGTGTCAGTTTCCACTCGTAGTCTGCCGGCGTCCAGGATGTGGGGATGTTCTTATCGTGGCTTATGCCCTGGCCGTTGGGGCCTCTGAAGCGTGGCCAGTTTTCCGGCCGAGCGGGGGTGCTCAACAACAGGATCCATATCAGCAAGGGCGGAACGGCTATCAGTCTGGAAATCTTGCTTTTCGACACTTGAAGCGGCCCCAACTTCTGTTTGTATCTGGATTAGGGATTTCGTCGCTTGGATAATACTTTGTTACAGAGCGCGATTATACAAAAGAACAGAGCCTGCCGTCCACAGAATTGTCTGTCCGGTCCGGCTGGCAGCTATGCGCGTAGCCGAGCCTGGCAAAGTTACTTGCAATCCGGCGGCGGTGCTGGTACACTTCGGAAGGTCATTGTTTGAGACAACGCAGGACTTTTTGTCGGAAATGAAAGGGATCGCGATGAACAGAAACAGAACGATTCTGGGACTGTGCCTGGCGCTCGTGGCTTGCTTGTTTGTTCTGGGCTGTGGGCGGGCGTCGGCGGGGCCGGCGGTGGTGTACGAGGGCAAGAAAGGCCCGGGAACCGGCAAACACATTGTCTTTGTTACCGGTGACGACGAGTACCGCTCGGAAGACCTGATGCCGATGTTTGCGAAGATTATGGCGGTGCACCACGGGTTCAAGTGCACTGTGCTGTTTCCCATCAACAAGGAGACCGGCGAGATCGACCCCTCGACGCTGGACAACATTCCGGGGCTGGAGGCCCTGGAGAGCGCGGATTTGATGGTGATATTCACGCGGTTTCGGGAGCTGCCCGACGAACAGATGAAGTACATCATCGATTACACTAATTCGGGTCGGCCGATCATCGGGCTGCGGACCGCCACCCACGCCTTTTACTATCGCAAGAACAAAAACAGTCCGTACGCAAAGTACAGTTTCCGCAGCAAAGACCCGAAGGGTGGATGGGGTCGATGGGTGTTGGGCGAGACGTGGGTCAATCACTACGGGGCCCACAACAGCCAGAGCACCCGTGGCGTAATAGCCCCCGGGATGGAGAACCACCCGATCGTCCGGGGCTGCGAGGATATCTGGGGTCCATCGGACGTGTACGGTTTGACCGAGCTGCCGGCCGACTGCAAGGTTGTGATAATGGGCCAGGTGTTGAACGGGATGACGCCGGACTCGAAGCCGGATCCCCAAAAGCCGGCGATTCCTGTGGCCTGGATCAGGAGGTTCACCGGCGAGACGGGCAAGACCGCGAGGGTCTTCACGACCACGATGGGGCACGCCTGGGATTTCAATAGTGAAGGTTTCCGTCGGCTGTTGGCGAACGCCTGTTACTGGGCCCTGGGGATGGAAGATAAGATACCGTCGAGAAGCAAGGTCGATTTTGTGGGCGAGTACAAGCCCAATCCGATCGGGTTCGGCAAGTTCAAGAAGGGCCTAAAGCCGGCCGACTTTGAACTCAAACGCTGAGGTGGGACTCCGGCAGCGGTGCTTTGCGGATAGATTGACGCTGGCTCAGTCTGCAAGGTGTTCTGCGACCCTTCGGCGCGCGAGCGCCCAGGCGGCGAGCGACATTCCGTCCCAGATTATGCCCTTGCGGATCATATCGTCGATTTCGACGGGGTGGCGGAGGATCAGTTCGAATTCCTCGGTCGCGTCGGGGTCGACCGGCGAGGGTTCGAGTTGGTCGGCCAGAAACACCTTGCAAATCTCATCCGTCACGCCGTTGTAAGGATTGAAATGCCCGATTTCCTGGATACGCCCGGCCCGAAATCCGGTCTCTTCCTGGAGCTCACAACGGGCCGTTTGTCGGTAGTCGTGTTCGGGCTTGACGCTGCCGCAGGGGAACTCGAGACTGTCCTGCCCGCCGAGATAGCGGTACTGGTTGACGAGGATGATCTGGCCTTCTGCGGTGAGCGGTATCACCATGCTCGAACCGTTTGTGCGGACGTAATGATATTCGCCGCGAACGCCGCCGGGGATTTCGAACTCGTCGATCCAGTAGCTCCACCAGGGATTCTGGCAGACTCTTGTGGTTGTTAGTTTTTTCCATCGCTTGAGCATCTGTCACCAACCTTTGAGCTGTTCTTAGGCATTTGAAGTGGCGGTCGCCGGGCTTCCTTGCGAGGGCAAGCGTTCGACCTACTTGCCCTTGCGGAACGGTCGCAAGATCCGCAGGGAGGCGGCCTGCCGCCAGGAATGTCTGAGCGGAAAGATCCCCTTCTCGACGGCGCCCACCTCTTCGATTGAATAAAAGGCGCTGGGGTTAAACTGTTTGATGAGGTTGACCACGCTTTGCATTTCGCGCCGTGGCACGATCGTGAAAACCACTTTGACCTGTCCGCTTGTTCCGTGTCCCTCAAGGCTTGTAACGCCGTAGCCGGCGGCCCTGATTCGTTCGACCAGTGGCGAGGTGTCCCTGTTGGTGACGAGGCGCACCAGGACCACGCCGAGGCTCAGCTTCTCGGCTATGCGTATTCCGACGTAGTTGCCCGTCGCGAAGCCGCCGGCGTACGCGATGTAGCAGACGGGGTTGGACAGGTTTGACATTATGTGGCTGATGGCAACCAGCCAGATCAATATCTCGAAGAATCCGACAAGCGGTGCAAGATACTTCCACCCGCGGGAAACGAATATCACGCGTATGGTTCCCAGGCTCACGTCGGCGACCCTGGCGATGAAGATCAACAGCGGCAGCACCAGCCAGGTAAAAACACCGGAGGTAAGAGCCAAAATCGGGTCCATCTGCTGTGATCCACTGCTCGGGCCTGCATCAGGTCGGCGGTGCTCCTGGCGGTTGGGCGGGGCTGCTGAGAGTTGCGGCGGGCCTCACCGCCTGCGGCACTGCCACGCCGAGAGCTCACGTCGCCGGGAGCCGGCCCTGAAGCCCCTATACGAGTTTCATCTTGCGAAGGTTTTTCAAACAGCGTTCGACGCACTCCAGGGGCGGGGCGGCGTAGCTTTCCTGTTCGAGAATGTACCATTCGGTTCCACCGACGGCCTTGCACAGGGCGAAGAAGGCCTTCCAGTTGACGTCGCCTTCGCCGATAAGGGCCTTATTGTTGGTCTTGCTGAATTCCTTGACGTGGACGGTTATGGCCCTTTTCGGGTAGCGATAGATATACGGCAGTGGGTCGGCGCCGCCGTGCATCGCGTTGCCGACGTCGAGCTGCATTATCACGTCGTTTGACGTGTTGGCGCAGAATATATCCCAGGGGATCTGGCCGTCTATCGGCTTGAACTCGACGCTATGGTTGTGGTAGCCGACCCGCATTGCGTGGGGCTTGACCTGCTCGGCCAGCTTGTTGAAGAGCCTCGCGGTGTTGAGCCAGGCCTGGCGGGAGCTGCGGTACTGAGCGGGGAGGCTGGATACGACCAGATACTTATTGCCCAGGGTCTTATTGAATTGGATGGTCGTGGGGAGGTTGTCTCCCAGCAGTGCATCCAGGCTTATGTGGGTCCCGCAGCAGACAAGGCCGTTATCGTCGAGCATTTTGCGCAGGTCTTTTGCGCTGTGGTTGTAGTAGCCGGCGAACTCCACGCCCTCGTAGCCCATCTTTGCTACCGCTGCGATCACGCCGGCCAGGTCGCGCTGGCATTCTCTGCGGACCGAATAGAGCTGGAGCCCAACGCGGATTTTCGACCGAGGTGACCTGCGTGGTGTTGTCTTTTTTCGCCGGGCGGTTGCGGCAGAGGCCGACCCGGTCAGTGCAGCCGTGGCGGCAAGGCCTCCCGCGAGGAGGCTGCGCCTCGAGAAGAACGAATTGTTGTGTGGTGACATAACATCTTCCTTTCAGTATGTCGCGGTACTCTTTTCGCTCGGCCCGGCCGAGCTTGGGCTGAGCCGCTCGCGCCCTATTATGGCCTTTGCGGTGGGCTTGTACAAGTGGTTTCAGGCGATACTGGGTATCGAGGGGCCTGTCGGATGGTCGTCGGCGGCGAGGTAAAAGCAAGAGAGATAAAAACGTAAAATTTTTTGGCGCCGATAGGCGCGTGCCGCGCAGGATTTTATTGGACAGTCGGCGATGTACGGCGTGCAGGTCGGCCCGGCTGTGCCATATATGGTGGTGGAGATACGTTTCTGCCTGCTATGTAGTAGCCCTGGTTATGGGTCGTTCGCTTGCAGTGGGTGGCGGAGGTTAAAGAAAAAAGGCGGGGCCTGTCGATATTGCGTAGGTTGACGGTGAGACGAGTCGTTATTAAAGGGTCTCTGATATGAGCAAGCGGGAGTTGATCGACTGCATCTGCGAAATCAACAGGAGTGCCAAGCCGGAGTTTTTGGCGAACTTCTCGGAGGAAGAGCTCAAAGAGTACCTGGAGCACTTGATGGAGCTTGATCTGGAAGAACTGGCTGTTTGCGGTTAAATCCTTCGCCTGGTGAGCATCACCGCTACAGGGGCCCGTACAGCAGTGGGGCGCTGGGGCCGGTGGCACCGGGCCGGTGGAGGAGGCGTATCACCCTCAGACCTCATTACGTCCGGGAGTGAGGGCATCAAAGGGCGGTCTGACTGAGCGGTATTCGGGCCCAGTGCAGTTTCGGCGCTACTGGTCGGTTTCGTCGAGTGCGCCGCCTGTGAGCATTCTGCCGACGGGGCTCAATCCTCCGCGCCTCTCTTGAGAGCTGCGAGGGGGGCGTTGAGTCTGCGGGTTCGGCGGGGTTTGTTCGGGGCCGGGGCGACTTTCGGAATCGGGGGCCCTTTCGATAAGGACCGCGGGCGCAGGCGCCTGTTCGGCGGAGACCGGTCTGGGCACTTCTACTACGCAGGTCAGCTTGAACTCAAGCAGGAGGGGCGCATAGTCATTCGGCAGGCCGAAGAGGAAGTCAACGTACTTTGTGGTCTGGCTGTTCTGGAAATCGGTGCGGTCGATTGTTATCAGCTCGTCGAGCTTTCGCATAGTCACCTGGCCTGGAGCGGAGAAGTAGCCTATGGGGTAGACGTTTATTGCCTTTCCCAGGGTGGCGGGGCCCGAAGAGTCTTTAGGTTTGCAGATGAGCCTTAGCTGGCCGAGCGTGAACCTGCCTGCATCGCTGATTGCATTCTTTCTCAGTCCCATCCTTACAACCAGGAGGTCGGTGCCGCTTGGAGGCGTAATGGGAGTGGCGTCGGGTTTTTTGATTGTGGCGGGCGGGACGTACCAGGCGCCGTTCTTGCGCGGCACCTGGATTGCGTCTTGGCGGGCGAGAAGGGGCACCTGACGGGAGACCTGCTGTCGATTCAAGTAGAGCTGGTCGATGAAGGCCGGGTGGAGTGTCGCGAAGCTGGCGGGGCTGCGGATTGCCTTAAAACTGCCCCTGCTCAACAGGCCGAACCAGCCGCAGACCAACCCGTCGGGGTTGAGCAGGACCTTGTTTGGCCTGGGGCTCCAGCCCGACAGGCCAGCCCTGTCGAATCGTTGGTACGGGTACTTCTCGGGCAGGGGCGCCATCGCAAGGGTGGTCAGAATGATGCCGGAGAGGATAAGGCCCAGAAAGCTTCCCAGGAGGACTCGGCCGAGACGTTCCGGGATGAGGCCGAGGTCCAGAGGGTGCTTCGCCAGTTGCATAGCGGCGGTCTGGAGGATTGCGAATGCCAATATGAAAATCAGGGCGAAGCACAATGGCTGGGCCCAGGGCCGCAGCGCAGGGTAGTCGGCGGCCTGGCTGATGAGGCGGTTGGCCGCGGCCTCGAAGTAGCCGAAGGCCGCTGCGCAGGCACAGATTGTGATTATTATGGTTACAAGCGCCTTGAACAAGCTGCCTTTGAAGTACTGGTAGGCGGCACATCCGGCGATTATCAAGAGGACAAGGACGGTGGCCATCACAAATTCTCCGGTCTATGTTTTTATGGTTAACATCGGCGTATGCTCCTGTCGGCCTGGGGTTACCGGGCGCGCTTTGCGGCTATTTTCCGGGTGGGGGCTTTTTCCGCTTCGGGGCGGACAGGGCGCGAATCATTTCGTTGATGTCCGTAATCCCTGCTATGACCTTCCTAAGGGCCTGTTCCTGGAGGTATAGCATCTTGGCCCGTCTGAACTGTCTGCCTATTTCGGGCAGCGACTTTGCGTTCTTGATGGCGTTGCGCAAATCGTCGTTTATTATGATTGTCTCGAAGACGGCTGTTCTTCCGACGTACCCGATACCGTGGCAATTCTCGCAGTCGACAGGTTTGCCGTGCTTGTCGTAGATCACCTTTCCGGCACGGTAAAGCACCTTGGTTTTTTCGGCGTTTATGTTGAACTTTCTGAAGACTTCCTTGTTGGGTGCGTAAGCCTGTTTACACTCATCGCAGAGCTTGCGGAGGAGTCTCTGGCAGCTAATGCCGAGGAGTGTTTCTGCGGCGAGGTTTCGGCTGCCGACGAGCTTGAGCCACTTTGCCAGGGCCTGGATGACGCTGTTGGCATTGAGGGTGAGGTAGATGATCTTTCCTTCACCTGCGCCGGCGCAGGCGACGCGTGCGGTTTCGGAGTCCTCGCAATCTGCCACGCCGACAATGTCGGGCCCCATCCTAATCACCTCTTCGAGTTTTTTGCCGAAAGTTGTTGTGCCGGTGTCACTCGGGCTGTAGATATTCTGGGTGATGTTAGGCAGTTCACCGGAGGGCTGTCGCTCGAGCGTATTTATACTGTTTAGAAACGCATCGTGGTTTCTGAGCAGGGCATAGAACGTGGTAGTAACGCCGCTCTTTGGGGGCCCCGAGACGATAAACAGCCCCTGCTTGACCTGGCGGAAGCCCTTTAGGGCTTCGAGCTGGTCGGGCATTAATCCGATTTCATCGAGCTTGGTGATGTCCTTGACGGTCAACAGCTTGAGCAGGACCTGTTCGCCGGCCGTCGAGCCTGCGGTCGTAATCTCCCATTCGACGTTCTCGGTGCCCTTGGCGACGGCGAATACGCCCTTTTGGGGTTTTCGCCTTTCTTTGACGTCAAGGTCGGCAACGTTCTTTAGGAAATGGATCAGGAACTGAGCCTGGTCGTGGGGGATGCCGGGCTGTTTGAGGGCGACACCGTCGACGTAGTAGGTTACCCTGTATTCCTGGGAGGTGGGCGAGAAGGTGACGCTGCTGGCCCTGCGCCACGTTGCGTCGTTGATAAGCTCGTAGGCCATCTTGTATCCGAAGAAGTCGGGTGTTCTGGGTTCCGGCAGGGGCACTTCGTTCTTGTTGGCGGTAATAAAGGTGAAGCTCTTGAGCTCTTCGAGCTTCTTTTGCTTACTGATGAAAAGGCTTTTGAGGTGTTCGGCGGTGAGGACGCGGTCGAAATCCATGACCCTTGCGTTGCGGTGTTTGACGTAGGCGAGTGAAGCAGCGCCGGTGGCAATCAAGTAGAGCAGCATTCCGACGACAAAGATGGGAATAAGCTGCCAGATGAGCAGGCCCACGGCCCCGGCACCGATAACGATGCCTGTCCAGAAGGGCTGGTTTGTCTCGACGGCCTGTGCGTCGTTGTGGACCCAGGTTACCAGCGGCAGCCAGAGGAGGAAAAACGCGACGTAGACCAGGAGCTTGACCGCGGATATATATCCGCCGTAGGAGAGAGCAATTATTACTGAATCCGGCATATAATGCTCCGTTATCAAGTCAATGGGATACTACAGGATGCCGCTGGCTGTTGTTCTGATGCCTTTGAGCGCCATTTTCAGCTCTTCCGTGTTTGGCGCGCACTTGTAGGCCTCTTTCGGGTCGATGAAGCCTTTCTTGATAAGTTCGCACAGGTTATAGGTGATATCCTGCATGCCTTCCTGCTGTGAGGCGCGTATGACGCTGGGCAGGTCTGCCTCTCTTTCTTCTGCGATCAGTTTTCTGGCCGCTGCATTGACTATGAGTACTTCGACGGCGGGGATCCTGTCGATGTCTTCTTTTATGCAGGGTATCAATACCTGGCTGATGACGGCCCTGAGCGCCAGCGCGAGGGTTTGTCGGACGAGGTCTCGCTCGGTCTGTGGAAACAAATCGAGCAGGCGATGGACCGACTGCGAGGCATTGGCCGAGTGCATAGTTCCGAAGACCAGGTGGCCTGTTTCCGCGGCCCTCATGCCGGCGGTTACGGTTTTCGCGTCTCTCATTTCTCCCACGAAGACAACGTCGGGGTCCTGGCGCATCAGGTAGGTAAGCGCCTCGTTGAAATCGACGACGTCGAGCCCGATCTCTCTCTGCGAGACAATGGCTTTTGCATCCTGGAAGAGATACTCTATGGGATCCTCGATGGTGACGATATGACACGACCGGGTCTTGTTGATATGGTCGATCATCGAGGCGATCGTGGTGGTTTTCCCGCACCCGGTAGGCCCCACGACCAGGACCAGGCCTTGCGTGCTTTTGGCTATTTTTTCGAGCACAGGTGGCAAGTGCAACTCTTCGAAGGAAGGTATCCTTGTATTGACGCGCCTGGCAGCGAGGCTGACCATTCCTCTCTGGCGGAAGATGTTGACCCTGAAGCGGTGCTTCCGATCTACTTCGTGGGCGAAGTCGAGGGTTCCGTGCTCTAAGAAGCGTTCCTTCTGGGCCGGGCTGAGGATGTCGAAGACAAGCTCCTCGATCGTTTCAGGGGACATAATCTCGCTTTTGATATTCTTTAGTGTGCCGTAGAGTCTGAGTTTAGGGGGCTGCCCGACCTTCAAGTGCAGGTCGCTGGCCTGCGTTTTTATGGCGGCCCTGAAGTACTTGTTTATTTCAGGTTCTCGGCGCACGGCTGTGCGGGTACCTGCAGGTTGTTCGGCAGTCATCGTGGTTATAAACTCCAATGAATTTGCATCAACTATTTTCGGCGCCACTGAGCTTTGGAGCAGTTGTAGCCTGCCAGAGGGTTTTCCCCAGCCGTAAGACTTGCAAAGACAAACCCTTATATAACCATTATAAGGATTTCGGCTGCCTTGTCAACCCGCCAGGGCTCTGGTATTGGGCTGGCGGGGGCAGGCAGCGATCCCAGAGTCCGGGA
>CAZWAP010000060.1:0-12976 GCA_964632005.1 uncultured Pirellulales bacterium
GGCTCACCGAACCACGAGGTTTTGAGCCCAAAATAGGCAGCCACAGAATTTGGGACGATTACACCACAGCCGGCTGCGGAGTAACCCTTATGGCCTTGCAGGCCCTTCGAGGTCAGGATACACCCTGAGGGTGCAGCGAGCCACCTCGGTACGGCCCGGCCAGTAACGGCCGAACCTCATTACCACACCGTCGTCCTTCTCAACAAACATCCCACTGCTGGGCGCAAAACCTGCGATCCTCACCCCCCTGCTGCCTTGATAAACCGCCTGATGTCACCGGCATCGGTCAGGACGCCTATTTCAAGCTCATACACTCTGCTCTTGCCAGGCGCGATATGGGTCAGTGTCTTCTGTGCCCTGGCGGCGGCCTGGCCAATGGGCGGATTGGTGCCCGGCTCCAGCGCGGTAACGTACTCTCCGGGGCCCCAGTGCTGCCAATTACTCAGCCAGGGCAGTTGCTTCTTGGGGTACTTCATAACGACGGCCAGGTCCAGCCTGCGGTTGTACAGGCCGACGGTACAGATACCCCTGGCGTCGGCCTTGACATCAATGAAGCCACAGCCCTCCCCGCCTGCCCGATGGCTATCGATGGGCTTCGAGCACTTGCGGAAATTGCGCCTGGAATTGAACACCGCGTTGTCCATATCCATCCCACGCGACTCACATTTTCCCCTCCAAATGATTTCGGTCCCCTCATCGACAAGCGGCCAGCCGAAATTGCAGTGGTAAAGTATCATATGCGGGGCCGGCGTATTGCCCATATTCGTGACGACGTCACGGAGCTTGAGGGCCGGTTCTCCTATAGTGCTTGAAATCGTGCGCCTCAGCTCGAGGCTCGGGCCGAACACGCGCGACTGTTTGACCACGCCGGTTATACTGACCGCCAGCTTACCTGTGGCAAGGTCCGGCTGAACGATAGACTCGACTCTGGCGGGCAGGTTGCTGATACGTCCGTGAAGACCCCGCTGGCCGAATTCGTCGGTCTCGGGGCCGCCGACGTGTGTAAGGCCGCAGGTGGTCAGCAGGCCCCCGGCAAATGAGTAAAGCCATTCCAGGCCGACATTAGCATCCGGCCGAGGGGCGGTTAGCCCGCCGTGGCTGAGCCAGACCAGGCTATAGTGATTGTAAAAGGCATCGACGATGTCCAACCCCCTGTCAAGAGCAACCTTGTACCGCAGACCCGCGCCGGTATTGACCCACGCTATTCTCGTTCCGCGCGCCGGGCCATTGTCTAAAATGGACGTTTCAATCCCACCGATCTGCTCGTAATTGCTGACTTTGTTGTGCCAACCTGACACCGGAGTCTTCTTGGCCATCTGATATTCCTTTCATTTCACCGGATTCTCTTGCCGTCATCAGTACATTCATAATCGACCCGCCCGCGGCGAACCCGCGCCTTCGGCGCCGGCGGCCCCGCCACGCCCCGACTCGCCACGCAGGAAACTGCGACCAGACATATCACCGCAGCAACAAATGTCCCCCCGGATTCCTTGCGCCACATCCACTGTCTCATTCGAAAGACCAACTCCTAAACAAGTATCCACAACGCCCGCCGAGCCCAGGCAACCCCAAGGATTTCTACCAGACTCTCATCACCGCGGCAACCCTCTTACTGGTCCACAAATCCGATTCCCGCGGCCCTTGGGCAGTTGATCGCCAGTTTGTCGTTGAAGCTCTGGCAACGATAATCACGGAAGTATCTGCGGCTCGACCTCACCAGCTTCGACCATGCGTCGCTTCAGGGTAGCTGCCAACTCGGCCCGGACCGTTCTGAACCGCGGGTCGGCGACGAGGTTGTGCCGCTCGCTCGGGTCGTTGTCGAGATCGTAGAGAAAGTCTTCCGTATACACGTCACTGTTCGCCACTTTGACGCCGCTCTTGCCCCGGGCCCGCACCGAGTACTTCCACTTCCTCGTCCGGATGGCTCGGCCAACCTGCGATTCACTGATTTGTACAAAAACCTCCCTGGGCCAATCGCGGGCTCTGCCTGCAACCAGCGGTTGAAGGGCCCGGCCGCCCATATGGTCGGGTACGTCCACACCGCCTGCCGTCAGGATCGTGGGGGGCAGATCGATGAGGCTGACCAATTCCTCGACGACCTTGCCGCCGGTGAAGCCAGGGCCAGAGATGATCAAGGGCGTTCGGATGGCATTGTCCTGACAGGCCCGCTTGTACTCACCGTTTCGCGTACGAAAATGACATCCGTGGTCGGACGTATAGAATACAAGCGTATCGTCGGCGATCCCCAACTGCTCCAGTGTGTCCATCAACCGTCCCACGTTCTGGTCCAGACTCCAACAGCACCCGAGATAGTCCGGCATCTCCTTGCGCCAGTCGCCCTTTGTTCCTTGTAAGTCTCCAGGCACCCTGTAGTTTGCGAATCTGTCCTTCGAACCCTTAGGTCCCTCAAAGCAATTGTGGTCGTTTTGGTGATGAGGTTCGACGTAGGATACGAACAGGAAGAATGGCTTATCACTCGTGCGCCCTTTGAGGTATTCGATCGCCCAGTCGGTTTGCGCATCGACCCGATACCGGCCTTTCGGAAACTCCCGTCGTCTGCCTTGGGCATCGAACATATGGCCGTCATAGCTATGGGACGTGAACTCCAGGACGTCCGAGGCCAACCAGAAGTCACGGTATCCCCCTCGACGTTCCATAGGAACAGGCGATCTGCTATAGTTCGCATTGCCCGTTGGCATACCATGGGTAGAGGCGAGATGCCATTTTCCCAGATATCCCACCTCATAGCCGGCTGCGCTGAGGTAATTGGCGATGGTCTTTTCTGTCTGTGGCAGGGCGATGCCGTTCCTGAAACATCCAACCTGAGTCGCCCATTTGCCCGTTTGCAGAACAGCGCGGGCGGGCCCACAGAGAGGCTGAGACGTAAACGAATGCTCAAAGCGGACGCCTCTCGCCGCCAGTCTGTCCAGATTGGGCGTCAGTCCCTCAAAGATCGGGTCTTGATAGCAGCTAACCGTGTCCCACCGCTGCTGATCGCTGAAGATGAAGAGTATGTTAGCTTTCTTCGTGCTCCTCGCAAATGCAGGCCCTGCCGAGAGCCACGCCGTCGCGAACCCCAGGGCCTGCAAGAAGTCACGCCGTCCCATTCCCACTGTCGAGCCACAGATCTGTCTTGACATAATGGATCTCCGTACGTCTACCGGGAGTCAATGGAGGATGTCTGCCGGCCATCTGGTGACCGGGATTTGCCATTTAGCGTCACAACCGATGCTCCTACACGCCACACAGCCAATGATACCTCGATCAGGCCTCGCATTCAAGCCATCTGGCCACCAACGCGGCAATACGACTCCTCCAGGCGCGCCAAGAGACTCTAATTCAGGGCTGCTCTTAACGCATCAAAACTCTTGAAATCTTTATCGCTGCGGACTACTTTCAGCATCTTATCGTAGCTTCTTATGTAAGCGTACCTCTGGCGCAGCGGTGCCTTTATGTAGAGCGAGGCGAATAGGTTTCCCATCTGGACGGCCTCGGCGAAGTTCATAGAGCCGTTCTCAAATTGGTCGAGGCTGGCGGCGATATAGCTCAACAGGCCCGCCCGGAACGAGTCGCCTGCCCCGACCAGGTCCACTACTTCGCCGACCATAAACCGAGAGACCACCTTTTGCGGGCCTGTGCGCCTGCCATCGGGCGTGAGGTGTACCTCGTAGGCACCATCGTTGACCGTGACGCCGAACATCCTTGTCCGGTTGCGCACGCGCCAGAACCTATCCGTTATAAATTCCAGAAAGTGCACGTTATTGTCGTGCTCGTCATAATCGTCCCAATTTCGTCTGGCCGCAAGCGTGTTCTCGATCAGCTTGGCTTCGTCGGATGAAGTAAAGAACAGATCCACCGCGGGCAAGAGCGGCTCCAAGAGGTGGTACTCTTCAACTGGCGTGCCCGCCTTGATCAGGCCGGCGGGATCGCCCGTCAGCGTGTGACAGTCAACGATCGTGACGGCACCGTTACGCCGGCACCACCCGACAAAATCGGCCAGGTCCTGACCTCCTCTGGCATCGCCCCTCTTGGACAGGCCTGAATACATATAGTAAACGATTCGCGGCCTGAGTCGTTGGACGGCCTTCCTGAATACTGCAAAGTCGAAGTCGTCGTTGGCATTGGGAAAGTAGGCGATACCCCCGCGATCCTCGCCCTGTGTGCCGTGGATGAAGGTCGTCCCGGTCGGCAGGCTCGGGTGTACGTACGTCGCGGACATATCGATGCCGTTGGCCGTCATCAAATCGTAAAAGAATCTCCCCTGGGCGTCCAGGCCGTCGTATACCCCCCTGCCGAGGTTGACTCCAACGGCCACCTTCAACCCGGTCCGCGCAATCAACGGCGCGGTGTTGCCCGGGCCGCCGGCCGTCGCACAGCCCTGGTCGATCCACCGCCTTATCTGTTCCTGCGAGTAGCCCGGCATATCCTCGGTCCTGCACTTGGCCAGGCCCCCTTTACCCACAAGCGCGTCAGCGAAATCGAAATCGGGTCTTCTCAGGTCCGCCACCGCCGTATTCAGTACCAGTATGTCTGTCGCCATATCACCAATCCGGCGCGAGCATGCTGCTCTTCCGGGCCACTGCTCTATCGCCCGATACTATGTACCAGCTCACCCAGCTCGGATTTTAGTATATTGTCCTGCAGATGATCTGCTCCCGGCTGCGATCGGCCGAGCCGCAATCCCCGGGCGTCATCGGGATGAGTGAGCACCAAAGCCAAGAACCGTCTTCGCTTCAGCCCCGCTCATCGCACTCGAACCCCGCACGTATTTTACCGCTGGGGTCCGCTCTTTTTCTTCTTTTCGTCGAGAACAGCCCTGGCGTGCCGCGCGTAGTGCCCCCGCAGGTCGCGCGCATATTGCTTGAGAATGCGCTCGCCGATACCCTTGTAATCACCGCAACGATACAGCGCCCGCGCCAGAAAAAGCTCCTTGAGCGATGCATTCCTGGTCTTGTTGTCCGTCGGGCTGGGCGGCGTCCTGGACCTGGCCGATTCGATGTCGGTAAAGGCGTGGCCGGTCATACCGGGCTTTTCCAACAGCTCGGCCAGCGGCTTTACTGCGCGCCGGTCGCCGAGCGCTTCGAACGCCAGGGCCACGGCCCGGCAATGTGAAAACTCGCTCTCAGCGTCCAGCGACTTAGCCTTCTCGACCAGAACATCCAGGGCTCGACTATCGCCGGTCCGCCCCAGCGCCACCACCAGGCTATCCAGGCGACTCAAGCTTGCGCCGAATTGGCCCATCCCCGTGTAGTTCCAGCCCTTGTCCCACTTGGCCCGACCAACAGCAGCCAGCAGCGTCTCGGCTCCGGTCGAGTCGCCCAGCATACCGAGAAGGTGTGCGTAAATGAGCTTGGCCTTTTCATCGCCGGCAGCATGATAAGCCCTTCGCACCAGGGCAAGGGCCTGGCCGGGTTGAGCAAGGATAACTTCAAGGCCCTTATAACCATCCACAAGTCCTTCTACAGCTTCGACCACTTTTTGCGAGGATAGTGGAAGGGAATCGAGGTCCGTCAGGACTCTCTCGGGCAGGTTACCCTTTTCCACCAGCTTCTTTTGGATCGCCTTGATATCGACCCGGCGCAATCGCCTGCCCGTCTTGGCGCTGGTCGCGGCGACCAGGCCAGCCGCGTACCCCTGGTTCTGAATGTCAGCCTGCATACGTATCACCGGCATAGCGTCACGATGGGCGCTTATGCCGAGACCGGTTACGAGAATTCCATCAAGCCCCTTTGGAAGCAGGCAGCGATACGGAACGTTGACAAGGATAGCCTTTTTGTCCGGCGGCCTGAGCATAAACAGCGGGTGAATCGTGAAGCCGTGCGTATCAAAGTTGCTTCTGGCGATTGAAATCGTGTCGGGATACGTGCGGAACAGCAAGATATCCATCGGTGAAATGGTAAAGTCGCCGACGATCCGCCTGCGCTCGCGGGTGTCGAGCAGCTGGCCGAGGTCGTATGCATTCTGGTATTTGCCCTTTGCGACCACGAACGTCCGCCAGACGTCGATGACGTCGGTCTCGTCGATGAAGGTCCAGTCGGTATTAGTGTAGCCGGCCCCGAGTCCGCGGGGCGGCAGCCCTGCACCCTGCACCGCAACGGTATCGGCGCCCGTGTAGGCGTAGTCGGCGCCGGCCGCGATAGCGATGTCCGCATTGCCCGTAGAATCGATTACGACCTTCGCAAGCACAACGCCGCGACCATCCGGCGTGGCAACCACCACCCCTTTTACACATCCATCCTTCACCAGCGCACCGCATCCGATCACGCCGAACCAGATATCCGCGCCGGCTTCGAGCAGCTCCTGGCGGTACCACTCCTTCTTCAGTTCCGGGTCCCAGGCCGGGCTCGTGTTCTTACCGTCGGCCGATATGGCGGCAACGCCGCGATCCACCTCGCTGGTGAAGCCGTGTATGTAGCCGTAATAGTATTTGCTTATAAGGCCCATCGTACCGACGCCGCCCAGGCCATGCAGGTACTCGACCACCAGCGTCTTGGCCCCTGCCCGCGCAGCCGAGATACCCGCCGGCGCCCCACCCGTCCCACCACCTACGACGACCACATCGTACTGGCCTACGACGGGCAGAGCACTGCTGCAGGCCTCGACAAAACCGAGCCTGGCCTGCCTGCCGCGCAACCCGTGCAGATCCTCCCGCACTTCGCCGCCGACAACCTGGCGGGCCCGCCTGGTCAGAACCCCAACGGGCTTACTTACGCGGCTGCGCAGTGCCTTCTTGGCCGCTGCCGCCCCGACCCGCGCACCGACCTTCATATATTCGACCGGCCGAAGCAGCTTTTCTGCCGCCGCGCGGGAAACGTCGGCACAGCCACCGAGGACAAACAGTCGCTCAAAACCGACCGGCGTGAAGACACCAAGGTCCACCTTTGCAGCGCCCGGCCAATCACCCTCAAGGCTCTTAAGAGCCTTGAGAGGATCGGGGGGCACCTGGAAAGGCAGTTCGGCGGCATCGAGCTGCTCGGGGTGCCAGGTCTTATCCCGTGCAAATTGCTCGGCCCGAGCAAACCAGGCGAACGAACCGTCCTCCATCGGTATGGTTAGCGTGTACTCGAATGCGCGGTGTTCGCCGGCCTTTGCCGGCAAGAGCGGCGCGGGGATCTCCCTGACGCTCATACCCGGTCCTCGCCTTGGCTGGCCGCCGATTGTAACATACCTGAATCTTTGCGGCCCCGAAGGATACGGCCGGAACGCGGCGCCGGCCATCCTCGCTACGCTGGCGCGGTCCGTCGCGTCGATAACGACGCGGGCCTTTACGGCCTGGATGCCGGAACGATTGGCCATTACTATGCCGGCCACCCTACCCGATGCGTCGACGAGCACCTCGGCGGCGTAGCAGCCATAGAGGAACTCAACCCCAGCATCTAATAGAGCATCGTCCAGAGTCCGCTTGACGTGCATCAGGCTCGGCGGCCTCAGCGGCGGCCTCTGAGGATCCGCTGGTAGCCGGGGGCCTTGTATTATGATCTCGCCCAAGAGGATCCGGTTGACCTGAGGAGTTTTCTTGACTATGAACCTGACGTACCGCGTTTTCCGACCGACCGGTGAACATAACTGGATAGGCCCCCAGGGCTTAGGCAGACTCTTACCGGCCCTGGCGTTCTTCATAGTTCCCAATCTTTCCCACACCAGCCGCTCATCAGCCAGCATAACATCAACGCTGTTGACCTCGAAGTCATCGCCGGAGCCCTGGCTGCGACGCTGGTACACCATCAGGCAGACGTTATCTACCTGGCGGGAGCACCCCAGATCGGCGGTGATCACAACATCCGCATTGTACTGAACGCTCTGCGTCGAGGCATCGTGCCACTTGCCGTCGTTGAGCGCCGAAGGCGGGCTGGTGTCCTTGTGCACGCCGGCGGAGGGCCTATCGGCAGCGTAGGTGAAAGGAAGCGCGTCTCGCAGCATCTGGCTGGATCCTGGCGCGGCGAAGATTTCGGCCGCAAGGGAAGCCTCGGGCACCTCTGCCGGCTGGAGCCAGATGCGGTACGTGCCGCACAAATCCACCCCCAGGTATGGCCGTTGCGCCAGAAGCAACACCTTTGCGCCACTTTGAGCAGCTTCAACAGCGGCGGCAACACCGCCCGAGCTGCCCCCGACGACCAGAACATCGACATCGTAGGCAACCGGAATCCGCCTGGCTGAGGCAACAACCCCACGTTCATAGGTCCCGCCCTGGCAGGGCCCGGCGCAGCCTTGCCGGCCAGCCTTTTCACTAACACCGCCAGACTGGATCGCCGAATGTCCCTGGCAGCCGGCCAACAGAACAGCAAAAAGGAAGGTAAACAGAGCGAACAACAGATAAATCCTTGTTTTCATCGGGCCAGCCCTTTCCTGACGAATTCCCGGAAGATCCCACAGTGCCAGCCTGAGGGCCAAGAAGCTCCTTAATTGATTTCAGCATTATGGCGATTATACGCCTCGTTGCAACGGTAATCCATCGCCCTACCGTTATTGCCGGTACACATCAAAGCCTTGACCACCCTATCCTTTGCGCCTACAATTCCGACCTATGGTTCAGCAGGCACCCAAGAAGAAGAAAAAACGCAACCCCATCAAGGACTACCTGATTTACCTGGGCATCCGCGTCCTGGCCATCGTGGTCCATATGTTCGACGTGGAGACCAACCTTAGGACGGCCCGTTTCTTCGGACGGCTGATGTGGAAATACTACCACCGCGGCCGGGAAAGGGCCTTGGCCAATCTCCAGGCCAGCTTCCCGGAAAAAGACCGGGAATGGATCGTTCGGACAGGCAAAGAGAGCTTCCAGCAGATCGCGATGTTGGTGATGGACCTGGTCTTCGTGCCCCGGTTGGTCAAAAAGCACAACTGGCGCGACTACTCCCGCTACAAGACGGTCGAGCGGGCCAAGTGGCTGATGCAGGAGGGTCGAGGCCTTTTGCTGGTTGCGGCCCATTACGGCAATTTCGAGATAATGGGATACCTGATGGGCCTGTTCGGATTCAACGTTTTCAGCATCGCCAGGCCCCTCGACAACAGATACGTTAGCAACTATCTTTACGGGGTCCGGCAGCGGGCCGGCCAGCGAATAATCGACAAGAAAGGGGCCGCCGAAATGATGGACAAGATCCCCGCGCGTGGGGCGACCCTGTGCTTCATCGCGGA
This sequence comes from uncultured Pirellulales bacterium, assembly GCA_964632005.1. GTDB lineage: Bacteria > Planctomycetota > Phycisphaerae > Sedimentisphaerales > Anaerobacaceae > CAZWAP01. The sequence goes on from CAZWAP010000060.1 coordinate 9,139, forward strand.
CCAGGACGCCGGCAAGAAGGGGATATTTGTCGATTTCTTCGGCCGCAAGGCCAGCACATACAAGAGCATAGCCCTTTTGGCCATCACCAACAACGTACCCATCGGAGTCGGGTACAGCAGGAGGATAGGCGATCGCTTCTTTTTTGAAATCGGGGTCAACCGCATCATCTTTCCCGACGAATGGGCCGACAAAGAAGACCCGCTGACGTGGGTCACGCAGGAATACACAAGCGCCATCGAGCGGTTCATCCGTGAAGACCCAACACAATACTGGTGGCTGCACCGCAGGTGGAAGACCCGCCCGAGGGAAGAGACGAAACGACAAGGCCCCGCGATTTAGCAATACGACCCCGGCAACCTGCCTCTGGCCGACCGGCACGGGCTATCCGCAAACAGGCCGGCGACGACACGGCTGACCACCGCTAAGACCTTACTCATCTACGGAGTTGAGGCGTGCTACGGGCCTACAAGCCGCATAACTTTCGGCTGAATTTTTCTTGAAGCCGGAGCAACGAGTTCGCTATAACATCAGCAGCTTGATCCTGCGGTTCTGGTCGTTTCTTGCTCGAGGAGTCACTCCTATGCAGGGTACGTTGGTGCTGCGGGAGGTCGGGCACAACGGGCGGGTCGGCGGACCTGTCTTTGTGCGCAGCAGGAGGCATTTCCAGGGATGTTCTGTATCCCCAGTCATCGGGGCGTAATTGTCACGCAGTCCATATTTGGAAACCTGGCCGAAAGGGTTGAACCGGGCAACAAATGGCCTCTCTGGCCGTCGCCGGCTTGTCTGTCGGCACAAAGAGCCGGCATCGTTCGTCTTCTCACAACGACCTCTGCGAAGAGGCACCGAAAAGGGCAGTGATGTTCAGAACGTTGAGCTTCTCATTTACCCGGTTCCATCTCCGGCCAACCTTTACAGCGGCGAGCCGCAAGGCTCGACAGTTATCAACTTCAAAGACTATGCGGTTCTGGCGGATCATTGGCTCGAAGAAGGCTTGTATCCTGCCTCGCCGTAAGGGCTTATTTGTTAATCATTATAGGGCCCGGCAGCTAAGCTGTGCGGAGGTACGAAGCGGGGGCCTGTGTCGATCGAAATAGGGCCGCGCTGCTCTTGTGTTCCCGTTACTTAGAAACTGCCGGCAGAGATAGCAACGGCCGGTACAGCCCGCGCCCGGCAATCTCCGATCAGGCCTTCTCGGTAATCATCCTGTACAGCAGCGGAAACGTCTGCTTCTGGTTGCCCTGCACGTATATTCCCTTGCCGGCAAAGGCCTGTGGGATTCGCGTGACGATACTCTTTTGGTCGCGGAAGTAGTAGCCTTCGCAGTCCTCGTCGCTCATCGCCTCGGGCCTGTACTCCCGCATATCGAAATCCGCGGTTACGATGTTTCTGGGGGCGCGGCCGACGTTTGCCGCCATCGCCGCCGCCTTGAGCAGGACCTCCGGCCCGGTGACCGCGCTGCCGATATTCAACACCACCCCACCGCCGGTCAGATCTGCTATCTGGTTGGCATAGATGAGAAAGTCCCGTGCCGAGCAGCCGCCTTTGGCCCGGCCGTCGAAAGACGGATGCTGGTCGGTCACATCGGTGCCTATCCCGGCGTGAACGGTAAAGGGAACGTCATTCCGGTAACAGGCCGCCAGCACGCTGACTTCAGGATGCTCGAACTGGTGCGGCCAGTCTTCCTGGGCGACCCGGCCGAGCACTGCCTCGCGGAACTCCTGCTCGCAGATCATCTTGCCCAGGGATTCGCCCAGGCCCAGTTGTTGCTCGTCGCCCAGGCACAGTGCCGCGTTGATGTAGGCGAACTCGCGGGCCATCCCGAACCTGCCTTTCCCCAGGGCTTCCGGGACGTTTTCGCTGGTCGCGCCGACCAGGGCCAGCTCGAAATCGTGGATTGCCGTCGCCGCATTACCCGCAACAAGGGTAACCATCCGCCGTTTCACCAGCTCGATGAGCAAGGGACCCAGGCCATTTTTTATCAGGTGCGCGCCACTGAAGAGCACAACCGGATTGCCCGCCCGCCGTGCGCAGACGACCGCCTCGGCAACAGTTTCGACCTCAGCGTACGTCTGCTGCGGAAGATCGATCAGCAGGGCCTCGGCATCGCTTGGGCCGACAAGGTCCCTGAGCCCAACCTTGCTGGGCCGGCTGCTCACCGGATACGTGCTGATTTTGCCCGGATCGAAAACGGCATATTTGCCCTTATAATCCATCGTCCGAACCTTCACCGAGTCTTGCAAGCAGCTTGTACAGCCGGTTGACGCGCTCAATGACACGGCGCGCAGCATTGTTGATCTTGGCGAAGACAAACCGGTGCACGTATCGAGCAGTCAAACCTGGCGCCGGATTGTAGTATCGTTCTGGGGCTCCGTCAAGCCTGCGCCCGGTCGAACCAAAGGCTTACGTTGAGGCCGGCAGCTTTACCGGCCGGCAGATGAGTACCGAGGAGTATTTCAGCGATGCCAAGGACGGACGTACCGGCTCGGGTTTGAGACTGACCATAAACGAGAGCCCAGAGCACCATAGCCGCTACGCAAACGCAGACCGCAGCAGTGCCAGGCTCTTCGGTATGGCCGTCCTGTAATCCTCGTTGCCTTCGAATTCCAGCGAGACGTAACCTCTGAAGTTATGCCGCTTCATAATCCGCGCGATCCGCGCATAATCCAGCTCCAGGGTGTACCAAAGCCCGCCCCCGTAATACGTCTTCGCCTGCATAAACACCGTGTACGGCGCGCAGAGCTCCAGTTTGTCGTAGGGGTCTTCAAGGAAATTGCCCGTATCCAGCAGTACGCGCAGCCAGGACGAATCTACCGCCTTGACGATCCTCAGCAGTCCCTCGGCCGTGCGCGCCAGTCCCCAGTGATTCTCGAGACCCAGGATCACGCCGGCCCGCTCGGCCGAGGGCAGACACTTCTCGATGCTCTCTATCACCCATTTGAAGCCGTCCTCCTCCGTGTAGCCGGGCAGGACCGGCTCGATGCCGCGGTTGGCCATAAGCTCATCGAAGCTACGGATAGTACCCCACCGGCCCGTGTTGATCCTGATAATGGGTATTCCCAAGCTGTACGCCAGCTCGATCATCTTGAGAGTGTGGTCGATGTTTTTCTGTCTGAGACTCTTGTCCGGGCAGACAAACCCTTGATGAGTGGACATCCCGCACAGATCCAGCCCGTTTATCAGCGCCCGTCGCTTCAGCCCCTGCAGGTACTCGTTGCCGTCCTTTTCCATCTGGATGTGCAGTATCTCCACGCCGTCGAATCCCATCCGTGCTGCCTCATCGATGCACCGCTCAATCGGCAGCTTCAGCCCTTCTTTGAAACGCCAGAACGAATAGGTCGAGACAGCGATAGGATTGCCCCGCCCGGACTGCTTCGGCGCGCCGGCGGCCCGGCCAGCAGGCAACGCCCCAAGCCCCAGACCACCGGAGACACCAGCGGCTGCCTTCATAAACCCTCTGCGATCAATCGTACCTGTAATCATCGTCTCTGCCATCCTTTCATGCATCCTAATGTGAGCTGACCCCGTTTTATGTACCACACGGAATTAGAGAGTTCCCGACGTTATCTGTCGTGTATCCTCCAGGACGAGGCGCAGCCGACCTGTCTGCCGTGGCCGCCACAGGCAGGGGACGAAGGAATACACCTCGCCGCAAACTCGGCCGGGGTCCGGTACCCCAGACTGCTGTGCGGGCGATGATGATTGTAGTCCAAACGCCACTGCTCAGCAAGAACCTCCGCCTCCTTCACACACACACACTTGATCTGACCCCGTTCTATGTACCACATTGAATTAGAGAGTTCCCGACGTTATCTGTCGTGCATCCTCCAGGAAGAGGCC
>CAZWAP010000061.1:0-12507 GCA_964632005.1 uncultured Pirellulales bacterium
CGGATGGGGCAGAAATGATTATGGCCAGGCGACGCCCCCGCCGGGAAATGACTTTACCGCAATAGCAGCGGGAGCCGACCATAGTCTTGCCCTGCGCTCGGACGGCACGATTGCCGGATGGGGCAAAAATTCGTCTGGCCAGGCGACGCCCCCGGCGGGAAATGACTTCATAGCAATAGCAGCCGGACCCTTCCATAGTCTTGCCCTTCGCTCGGATGGCACGATCGTCGGATGGGGCAGAAATTTGGAGGGCCAGGCGACGCCCCCGGCGGGAAATGACTTTGTAGCAATAGCAGCGGGATGGGACCATTCTCTTGCCTTAAAGCAGGTTTGCCAATACGTCCTTGGTGGCGACCTCAATGACGACTGCAAGGTTGATTTTTATGACTTTGCCATAATGGCAGAAAAGTGGTTAATCGATTTTAACTTTTCAGATTTGGATGTAATGACGAAGAACTGGCTGATAGATTATGAATGACGTGGACCGGTTGCCGAATGGCATATGGATGAAGGTTCCGGCAACATCATATATGGCAGTAGCGGAAACGGTAACAATGGCACCATTTACGGCGCAACCTGGACCGACGGCATATCCGGGACTGCGCTCACTTTCAATGGCGTGGGTGATTATGTCGAGGTTCCCCGTAGGTAGTCTCAAGAATCTTTCGCACATTTTGTGATAAGTCCTTCATCTGGTCATACACCTTTGCCTGCCAGCCCGATGGGGCTGGCGATTTTTATCGGCCTAACCAACCGATGCCAGCGACTCCACCTGCTGTTCTTGCAAACGGTTCATATTCATATACCTCTTCGTTCCCCGGCGAGTGCCGGCTGTCGGGGGTATAAGTGCTTTGGCAGCGGCGAGTTGTGCATTTGGGAGGGGCTGGCAAACTACGGCCCCCGGACTTTGCGGCCGAGCCTGCCATCAGGTGTCAGGGCGATCACTATAAGGCCCTGTCCGCCGGGCCATCTGTGCCCCGTGGGTGCGCCTGGAGGCCGGGAGCGGCCCGATTGGAGAAACCACTGCTGCAATCCGGGGTATTTTTCCGATATAAAAGGGATATGGCGCTGGTAGACTTGCGAACAAAGCGGTGTCCTTTTTGTGCTGAGGTGATCCAGGCCGAGGCGATAAAGTGCCGATTTTGCGGTGAGTTTCTAAACACAGCCAAGGCCCGGGCGGCGGAGGCGGCAAGGCCGGACAGCGAGCAGCAGGAAGGTGAGAACGACAAGCATATACTGTTCGCCGGCAAGCCGTCCTTGTGGGCGATTGCGCCGGACGCGGTCAAAGGGGCGGTTTTTTTGGTGATAGCAGGACTTTTGATAAAGCTGCCCCTGGAGCGGATGCTGAACTTGGGCCTGACCGGCGAGCAGGCTGCGGTTTTCGGCAGGTACCGAATGCTTGCCGGGCTCGGGATCATCTCTGTTACGCTGTCGATCCTGGCGGTCAAGGCGCTTCGGCTGAAGATGACCTACTACGAAGTAACGCCGGACCGGATAGAGTGGAGCAGGGGGATTCTGGATAGGCGGGTGGACAACGTGGATATGTTCCGGGTGATTGACCTGAAGCTCCGCAGGAGCCTGCTGGACTGCGTGCTGGGCATCGGGACGGTGGCACTGGTAACGACCGATAAGAGCGACCCGGAGTTCGTCTTCGAGAAGGTCAGGGACGCACGGCTGCTGTACGACGCAATCAAGAAGGCCAGTCTGGATGCCGACAGGCGGACCGGGGTGGTGCACCTGGAATAGGGTTTGCTCGGGCTGGCGTCATCGGTCGGCTGGGAGAACGCAGTTTTCGGGGCGCTCGTGTTGCAGGAGCCTTTTTTTCAGGCGTTCTCCTCCCGGGGCGGAGAAACCGCCGACCGTGCCGTCGGAGCGGACGACCCGGTGGCAGGGGATTATCAGTGGCAGTGGATTGGCGGCCAGGGCGTTTGCGACGGCCCTGGCGGCGCGGGGCCGGCCTATTCGCCGGGCGAGTTGGGCGTAAGTTATTGTACAGCCAGGCCTTATGCCTCTGCAGGCGGTCAGTACGGCTCTCTGGAATGCAGTAAATCCGTGGAGGTTGAGCCGGATCCGGGGTGCAAAATGGATGGTCTTGCCTTCGAAATAGGCCTTTATCTGCTCCTGAAGGGCGGCGAAGAAGGCCGGGTCGCCCTGGGCACCGGGGAGGTTTTTCACCAGCCAGGCGCGGATCTCCTCGGCCGTAGGGGCCGGAAGCCGACTTCGAAGCAGGCCCTCCATACCTCCGGCAAGGCCGAAGAAGCCCCATTTCGTGCGGAAAATTGCATATTTTATCGGCTCTTGCATCCTGTCGGCGAAATATTTGCTGCCAAATACGATATAACCGGCCGAATCCGTTGACGCAAGGACGGAATTCTGTTAGATATATGGGTTTTCACAGAATAGGTTAACTGCGCCGTGAGCGGATGGAAGGACGTTTACGTCTGGCCCGGTTGCACTTTTCGGGGCCGTTATCGGGCCGGTAAGCGGGTATTAGCGGTTTGGGCTGATTTACGGTATGTCTCTTGAAGAGCTAAGAAAAAAGATAGACGAGCTTGATTGCCAGCTTGTCCAACTGCTTAACGAGCGTGCGCGGGTGGTGGTGGAGATAGGCAAGCTCAAGAACAAGGCCGACAAGCCTGTGTACGCACCGGATCGGGAGAAGCAGGTTTTCAGGAGGATAGCCGAGGCGAACAACGGACCTCTGCCTGACAAGTGCCTGGTGGCGATCTGGCGGGAATTGATGAGCGGCTCGCTGATCCTGGAGCGGCCCTTGCGGATAGGTTATCTCGGTCCTCAGGGCAGTTTCAGCCACACAGCGGCGATGCTGAAGTTCGGCCAGAGCGTGGAGTATGAGCCGGTCGCTGATATTACGAGCATTTTCGAGGAGGTGAGCAAGGAGCACTGCGACCTCGGGGTTGTTCCGGTTGAGAACACGATGGGCGGGGGGGTTATCGAGACTCTGGATGCGCTGATTGATTCGGACGTGAAGATCTGCGCGGAGATACTTATGGCGGTCCACCACAATCTTCTGGCGAACTGTTCGCTCGAAGAGATTGAGAAGATATACTCGAAGCCGGAAGTATTCGCCCAGTGCCGGGGTTGGCTCAGTGCGACGTTCAAGGGTGCGCAGACGGTTCCGGTTGCTTCGACGGCTCGTGCGGCTCAATTGGCGGCCTCGGAGCCGGCCTCGGCGGCGATCGGTTCAAGGGTAGCGGCGGAACTGTACGGGCTGGGGATAGTGTGCGAGAATATCGAGGATATTACGAACAACGTGACGAGGTTTCTGGTAATCGGCCGGGAGGACGCCAAGCCGACGGGGGAAGACAAGACGGCGATATTGTTCAGCACTGCGCACAAGGCCGGCGCCCTGGCGGACGTGCTGGACGTTTTCAAGCGGTACAGTATCAATCTGACGAATATCGAGTCCAGGCCGAGCAGGAAGAGGCAGTGGGAATACTACTTTTTTATGGATTTTCTGGGCCATCGCACGGACGCTCACGTGCAAGAGGGACTGGAGGAGGCCAGTAAACATTGCCTGCAGCTCTCGGTACTTGGCAGTTTTCCCAGGGCGATGGAGCTGCTTGGGTGAGATTTCGTCGGGGCCTGGGGGTCTGGGATTATTTCGGAACGTCATAGTCAGGAGAGTTTTATGAGGAAGCCGTTTGTGGCGGGCAACTGGAAGATGAACACTGACAGCCGGAGCAGCGTTGGGCTGGCCAGGGAGGTGGTGGAGGGTTCCGCGGAGATAGCGGGACGGAGCGTTGACGTGGCGATTTGCCCGCCGTTTGTATACTTGCAGGCGGTGGCGGGGGCTGTGAGCTCGTCGAACGTGGCCGTGGGGGCGCAGGATGTTTACTTTCAGAGCCAGGGTGCGTTTACGGGGGAGATAAGCCCCACGATGTTGAAGGATTTGGGCTGTACATACGTAATCTGCGGACACTCGGAGCGGCGTCACGTGATCGGTGAAGGCGATGAGCTTGTGAACAAGAAGGTTACCGCGGCGATTGGCGGAGGGCTTTTGCCGATCTTGTGCGTTGGGGAGCTACGGTCGCAGCGCGAGGCCTCGCAGACCGAGGACGTCGTCCGCAGACAGGTGCGGGAGGGTCTGGCGGGCCTGAGCGTGGAGAAGGCCTCGGCGGTAACGATAGCGTACGAACCGGTCTGGGCGATCGGGACCGGGCTGACGGCTCGCCCGGAGCAGGCGCAGGAGGTGCACGAGTACATCCGCAGGCTTGTTGCCGAAATATACGACCCCAGGCTGGCCGAGGAGATTCGTATACTCTACGGCGGGTCGGTCAAACCGGATAACACAAGGGAGCTGATGAGCCAGGCGGACATCGACGGAGTGCTTGTGGGGGGGGCGAGTTTGAAGGCCGATAGTTTCGTTGCGATAATCAAGGCGGCGATATAGGTCGTCCCGGGCCTGCGATTAATTGGAACTGCGATATTTTCGAGGGATTGAGATGTATAGTTTCGGATTATTGGCGGTGAGTTTCGTTATGAATATCGTGGCGGTGCTGTTTGTGATCTGCTGCGTGGTATTGATCTTAGTCATCCTGATACAGAAGGGCCGTGGCGGCGGGTTAAGTTCAGCCTTCGGCGGCGGGATGGCCGGGTCGCTGTTGGGGACCAAGACGGGGGACTTTCTGACGTGGGTGACGATAGTTTTGACGGGCGTGTTCCTGATGCTTGCGGGGGTGATGGCGAAGTTTTACCGGCCGACGGTGACGGATTACGGGCCCGGTGCCCCGGCGCCTCAGAGCCAGCCGGCCGAGGATGCCACGGCGACCGGGGACGAGGCGGGTTCGGCGACAGAGGCGAACACGGCAGACGGCTGAGAGGTACAGGCGGGGCGGGCGGTTGAATTCTGCAAAGGGCGACGAAGTTGCCTGCGGGTACGGCGCAATGATAAACAGTATGACCGGATATGGTGAGGCACAGGGCGAGGTTGACGGCGTCTGCTACGCCGTTGAGGTCAAGGCCGTCAACCACCGTTATTTTAAGGCGATTATAAAGCTGCCGGAGCTGGCGATGTTCCTGGAGGAGGAGATCGAGCGCTTGCTGCGGCGCAACCTTGCGCGTGGGGTGGTGAACTACGTGCTTCGGCTGAAGGATGTTTCGGCGGGCGCGATGTTTGAGATCGATTCACAGGCATTGGAGGCGGTCGTCGAGAAGCTCAGCGCCATAGGCAGCTCGACGAAGGTGAGCAGGTCGATCGAGATGGGCGGCCTCTTGAATCTTCCCGGTATTGTTCGGCCGGCGGTTCCGGACGAGGGGGTAGCCGAGCGGATGAGGGGCAAGATACTGGAGCTCAGCGCCGCGGCGATAGATCAACTCAAGCAGATGCGGGCAGCCGAGGGGGCTGCCCTCGAAGCGGATTTGAAGAAGCACTGCGAGCAGATACGCAAGGATCTGGAGCGGATACGTTCGCGCGGGCCGGCTGTTGTCCAGGAGTACGGCAGGAAGCTCAGGAGGCGCGTGGACGAGCTTCTGGCGCACGCGGAACTGAAGCTTGACGAGGACGCTCTGGCACGTGAGATTGCCGTATACGCCGACAGGTCGGACATCTCGGAGGAGATTGCGCGCCTGGAGTCGCATCTGGAGCAGTTTGATCAGAGCCTCCAGGCCCAGGGGCAGGCCGGCCGCAGACTCGATTTCATCAGCCAGGAAATGTTCAGAGAGGCCAACACGATCGCGAGCAAGTCTTCGGATACGGAGATCGCGCGCGCGGTCGTGGACATAAAGTGCCGGGTGGACCGCATCAAGGAACAGGTTCAAAACGTGGAATAGACATTCGGGACCCTTGGGCTCAAGACGCTGCCGTAGTCGGCGGTGTTAGAGAAGGCCAGATGAGGCAGGAAAAGAAAAAACGGGGCAAGCTGGTCGTAATCAGCGGCCCATCGGGCGTCGGCAAAAGCACCATCTGCAAGGAGTTGGTCAAGCGGATGGCGGATGTGTACCTGAGCATTTCGGTGACGACGCGCCCGAAGAGCGACAGCGAGGTTGACGGGAAGGACTACTGGTTCATCTCGAAGGATGAGTTCCAGCGGCGTATCGACGAGGGGCTTCTCCTGGAATACGCGGAGGTCTTCGGGAATATGTACGGCACGCCAAAGGACAAGGTTGACGAGGCCCTGGAGACCGGCAAGACGGTGCTGCTCGAGATCGACGTACAGGGTGCCAGACAGGTCAAAGCCTTGTATCCCGACGCGGAGATGATATTCATCCTGCCGCCGAGCTCCACGGTGCTGGCGGACCGGATGAACGGCCGCGGGCGGGACAGCGCGGAGGTAGCCGCCAAGCGGCTCGACGGAGCTGGGATGGAGATTGCGGCGGGCCTGCAGTACTACACCCATATGGTGATAAACGATGACCTGGAGCAGGCAGTGCAGGAGTGCGTCGCGATCATCGAGGATGCCAGGGGTAGATCGTAAAGAAACATAAGTGGACTGACGACGGAAGAGCAAGTATGTTAGAGGAACTCAAGAGCGAGGAAATAGTAACCAAGGTTGGCGGCAGGTTCAAGTTGGCAGCGTTGATTCAGCGGCGTATGACGGAGCTGCTGCAGGGTTCACGTCCTTTGATCGAGGATACGGAGGGGATGACGATGCTTGAGATCGTTATCCAGGAGATTCTTCAGGATAAGATCGCGATCGAGGGCTCGGCCACGGACGAGGGGACTACCCAGGCGCAGGGCGAGCCGGAAGGTAACGGCTGAACGGGCCGGCGGGCATCGGCGTAGGTGGTCGTTGGCCCTTGCGATTTTGCGAAACATTCGATGTCCAGCAAGAAGACAAATCACGGCAGTAAGGAGGCCGGAGAGTTTGCGCGGATCGAGACGGTCCGGCCCGGCGTGCTGCTGGGCGTGACCGGCGGGGTCGCCGCGTACAAGGCGGTTGAGCTGGCCAGTAAGCTGACCAGACTCGGGGCGACGGTCAGGACGGTGATGACCGAGAACGCCTGCCGGTTCGTCGGCCCGGTGAGCTTCAGGGCCGTTACCTGTTCGCCGGTATATTCGAGTATGTGGAGCCCGCCAGAAGAACACAACAGCGCGCATATTGCCCTTGTAGACTGGGCGGACATTGTTGTCGTGGCACCTGCAACGGCGAACATCATCGGCAAGGCGGCAAACGGGATATGCGATGACCTGCTCAGCACGGTCCTGTGCGCGGCCGCGGGCAAGGCGGTGCTGCTGGCACCGGCGATGAACTGCCGGATGTGGGCCAGCCCGGCGGTTCAGAGAAACCTTCAGAGGTTGAGGGAGGGCGGCTGGAAGATAATCGGGCCGGCCGAAGGGCGCCTGGCCGACGGGACGGTGGGGATGGGCAGGATGGTCGAGCCAGTGGAGATTCTGGCGGCCATCGAGGAGGCGATCCCGAGGATAAAGCGCGGGTCGGAGTGAGGGTGGGTCGAGATGCGGTTTGTGATTACGGCGGGCGGGACGCGGGAATACATCGACCCGGTGCGGTTCATATCCAATGCAAGCAGCGGAAAGATGGGCTATGCGCTTGCGCGGGCGGCGCTGAGGGCCGGCCACAAAGTAACTTTGATAACCGCTGCGACGGGCCTGCGTAAGCCGGCCGGCGCCACGGTGATCGGGGTTGAGACGGCCGCGGAAATGTTCGAGTCGGTCAAGAGGCATTTCGGCCGATGCGATTGCCTGATTATGGCCGCTGCGGTCGCCGATTACACCCCCGCAAGAGCCGCCAGGACGAAGATCAAAAAGTCCTGGGGACCTTTTGCGCTCAAGCTAAAGCCGACGGCCGACATCCTCAAATGGGCGGGCAAGAACAAGAAAAAAGGGCAGATCGTTGTGGGTTTTGTGCTGGAGGACAAGGCCTTGCGGCCCAGGGCCGAGGAGAAAATGCGAGAGAAGAACCTTGATATGGTAGTTGCCAACAGCCCGGATGCCATCGGCTCGGACAGGACAGAGGTGCACATAAAACTGAGGGGGACAGGCTGGATGGAGCTCCGCGATTCCACCAAGACTGCCGTGGCACGCAGGATCATCAAGCTGGTGGAGACTTGCTGTCCCTGAGTCCAGGCGCCGTATGGCGCGTGGCAGATCGTTCGGTGTGCCGGCTTAGTCTGAGGCCAGGTCGGGGAAGGCGCGTGCGACGGCCGGGTTGACGATGCGGTTGTCGCGGATGTTCACGGCGGCGGCATAGCCTGCTTTTTCGGCCTGGAAGGCATCAAGTCGAAGACAGGCGAGTTCCCGAATGTAGGGCAGCGTGGCGTTGCAGAGAGCCTGGCTTGAGGTTCTGCTCACCGCCCCGGGTATGTTGGTCACGCAGTAATGCACCACGCCCTCGGTGAGGTAGGTCGGCTCGCTGTGGGTTGTAGGGCGGGAGGTCTCCGCGCAGCCGCCCTGGTCGATGGAGACATCCACGATGACGCTTCCGGTCTTCATCTTTGCCAGCAGCGGCCGGTCTATAAGTATCGGTGCCCGCCCCCCGGGTATCAAAACCGCACCGATGACCAGGTCTGCGCGGGCGGCATAGTCTGCGATCGTGTGTGGGTCGCTGTAGATGGCGGTCACGTTCGGAGGGAGGATCTCGTCGAGGTAACGGAGCCGGTCGAGACTGACGTCCATTATGGTGACGTTTGCGCCGAGGCCGGCCGCCATTCGGGCGGCGTTTGTCCCGACGACTCCGCCGCCGAGTATGAGCACGTCGGCCGGTGGGACGCCCGGAACGCCGGCAAGGAGGATTCCCTGGCCCATCATCGGTTTCTCGAGGTACTTTGCTCCTTCCTGGACAGACATTCTGCCTGCGATTTCGCTCATTGGCGTAAGCAGGGGCAGCCGGCCGCTCTCGTCACCGAGTGTCTCGTAGGCCAGGGCCGAGATTCCCGCCTCCAGGCACGCCAGGGTAAGCTGACGTGAGGCGGCGAAGTGGAAGAAACAGAAAACGATCTGCCCTGGCCTGAGCAGGCGGATCTCATCCGGCTGAGGTTCTTTGACCTTGACCACGAGCTCTGCGCGTCCGTAGATCTGTTCGGGGGTATCGACGATCTCGGCGCCGGCTGCGAGGTACGTGTCGTTGGGGAATCCGCTGGCCAGTCCCGCGTCGCGTTCCACGAGGACGGCGTGGCCGTCCTCGCGCAGCAGCTGCACGCCCACGGGCAGCAGACCGACGCGGTACTCGTCTTTCTTGATTTCTCTGGGAACGCCTATAATCATCGTAACTTCCGGGGCCGGTTGCCGGTAGACTTCCCTGCAACGACCGGAATGGGTTTACATTCGAGCACCATAAACAACCACACCTCAGGTATCCTTGATTCCAAGGTCATCTCTTGTGAGAATGCTTTCAAACCTGTACCCGGCGCCGGAGACGTTTTCTTCGGCGCCCTGCTTGCGGTCGATGACGCAGACGATTTTCTTGACGATCGCGCCGGCCCGTGTGAGCGTCTCGGCGGCCTCGAGGACCTGCCCGCCGGTAGTCGCGATATCCTCCACCAGCAGGACCACGTCGCCCTTGTTGAGGGCACCCTCGATGAGCTTGCCCGTGCCGTAGTCTTTTTTGCTGTTGCGGACGATCACCCAGTTCCTGCCGGTTTCCATCGCGGTGGCCGCTGCGAGGGCCACGCCTCCCAATTCGGCACCGGCTATGAGGGTGACATCCTCGGTGACGTGTTTGGCGAACTCCTGGGCCAGGGCCTTGAGTATGTCCGGGCACGTTTCAAAGAGGTACTTGTCGAGGTAGTACTTGCTTGGCTTTCCGCTGCGAAGTATGAAATCGCCTTCAAGGTAGGCGGTCTCCTTGATGCGTTTTATCAACTCTTGCCTGGTCATAGCGTTGTTCCTTTTAGTTGCGGACGGCCTTAGACATCGAGCTCGACCTTCCTTGCCAGATGCTTGCGGTACTTTCTGCGTACGGGCTGGACGACTTCCTTGATGAATTCATCGACCTGCCTTGGCGCCCTTCCTATATAGGCCTTCGGGTCGAGGACCTTCTCGAAGTTGACCTTTGCAAAGGCCATATCGGCCTTTAACCTGTCTATCAGGTCGTTGGCACGGCCGAACCTCTTGACCCGGGCGGCAGCCGCACGCGAGTGGAGGCGGATCCTCTCGTGCAGCTCCTGCCTGTTGCCGCCGGCCTTGACCGCTGCCATCAGGATGTCCTCGGTGGCCATAAAGGGCAGCTCGGCTGCCACGTGGGCGGCGATTACCTGCGGATAGACGACCAGGCCGTCGGTTACGTTGATCAGTATTTCAAGTATGCCATCGACGGCCAGAAAGGCCTCGGGAATGACGATCCTTCTATTCGCCGAGTCATCGAGGGTTCTCTCCAACCACTGCTCCGAGGCCGTCATAGGTGGGCTGGTGGCCAGGCTCAGCACGAACCTGCTAAGCGCCGTGGCCCTCTCGCAGCGCATCGGGTTTCTCTTGTAGGCCATCGCGGACGAGCCGACCTGTGACTTCTCAAAAGGCTCCTCGATCTCCTTGAGATTCGCCAGCAGCCGGATGTCGTTGCAGAACTTGTGCGCGGACTGCGCAACCAGTGCAAGCGAGTTGACAACCAACGTGTCGATCTTGCGCTGGTACGTCTGGCCGGTGATGGTGCATATTTTCTTGAATCCGAAGGCCGATGCGACGGCCTTATCAAGCTGCTTGACCCTGGTGTGGCTGCCTTCGAAAAGGGTCAGGAAAGAAGCCTGGGTGCCGGTGGTGCCCTTGGCCGACCGGAACGGCAGCGTATCGAGCCGGTGTTCGATTTCGCCCAGGTCCATTGCGAACTCGTAGCACCACAGCGCGGCGCGTTTACCGACGGTGGTCAACTGGGCCGGCTGGTAGTGAGTGAAGCCCAGGGTGGGCAGGTCGCGGTATTTTTTTGCGAAGACGGCCAGCCGGTTTATCAGGGCGGCCAGTTTCGCCGCGACGAGCCTGAGGGCGTCCCGCATAATTATCAGGTCGGCGTTGTCCGCCACGTAGCAGCTTGTCGCACCGAGGTGGATGATCGGTGCGGCCTTCGGTGCGGCCGCGGCGAAAGTATGCAGGTGGGCCATTACGTCGTGGCGGAATTTCTTTTCGAGGCGTGCGGCCTTTTTGAAGTCGATATCGTCGAGGTGCCTGGCCATCTGCCTTATCTGGCCGTCCTTTATGTCCAGGCCGAGCTTCTTCTGTGCCTTCGCCAGTTCCAGCCAGAGTCTTCGCCAGGTGCTGAATTTTTTCTGCGGGCCGAAAAGCCCGGCCATCTCCCTTGAGGCATTACGCTCGACCAGCGGGCTTACGTAGAGCTCTTTTTCCGTTGCCATAAGTTTTCTCTTGGTGCGCTTTATTTTCCGTCGATTTTCCGCTGCCATTCAGCGAGGAGATTTTCGATTTCCCTGATATCATCGTCGCCGAGGTTCCAGTCGCCGGCGACTGTGGTCTCCTCGATCTGTGCGGGGTTTCTTGCCCCGACGATGGCGGCGGTAACCTCGGGCCGGCGGAGCACCCAGCTTACGGCCAACTGCGCACACGTCCTGCCGTTGCGTTCGGCGATGGGCCTGAGCTTCTCGACCAGCTCCATCGTCGCGGTAAAGCGGGGCTCGTGGAAGTCTGCGTTTCTCCGCCGATGGTCGTCGATGGGCAACTCGGCCAGCCTCTCGGCGTTGAACTTGCCGGTGAGCAGGCCCCTTTGCATCGGGCTGTAGACTACGACGCCGATGTCGTTGTCGCGGCAATAGGCCAGAAGTTCGCCTTCGACTTCGCGGTGGAGCATACTGTAGGGCGGCTGGAGCGAAGCAACCGGGTGGATTCGCCGGACCCGCTCGAGCTGCTGGACGTCAAAGTTCGAGACGCCGATGTAGCGGACCAGCCCGGCTTCTTTCAGTCGCACCATTTCTTCCCAGGCCTCTTCGACGTCTTCGTCGGGGTCGGGCCAGTGCATCTGGTAGAGGTCTATTGTCTCGATGCCGAGTCTTTTAAGGCTGTCGTGGCACTCCCTGCGGATGCTTTCTTTCTTGAGGCAGGTTACCTTTTCCTTCTTTTCGTTCCAGAGGATGCCGCACTTGGTGGCGATAAGGGGCTTGTGGCTGGTTTGCTTGAGGGCCCGGCCGATCAGCTCTTCGGAGTGGCCCAGACCGTAAGCAGGCGCGGTGTCTATCCAGTTTATACCCATATCGAGGGCCTTGAGGATGGCGCCTATGGCCTGGTCGTCGTCCTGGGGACCCCAGCCGTACTGCCACGGCCCGCCCATCGCCCAGGTACCAAGCCCGACCGTGGTCAGCTCCAGGGCTGTGCCGCCGAGTTTTCTTGTCTGCATCTTCGCACTCCGGAAAAGTTGTATCCGGCCGTTAGGATAGTGCGGACGCGGGACTTTATCAATATCTTTGTGTTTTTTGCCGGCGATGAGCCATTGCCGGATGTGAGTTGGTTGTAAGGGCGGAACAACAGGCGAGTTGTGGCGGCCGGGGGCGTATCGCGGCCGCCAGGGACCGGACTCTGCGGGGCGCGTGCGAAGGTCTCCCGCCCCCCGAACAGGCCGGCAATCAAAGGGAACTTGCCGGCCGCAACCGACAATC
>CAZWAP010000062.1:0-12359 GCA_964632005.1 uncultured Pirellulales bacterium
TAGAACAATTCCTGGCGATGTTTGGCTGGCGGGGCTCAAAGAGCAGTATTTGCGGAGCGAAAACGGCGTACCCGACCTGCGGAGGGTAATTTGAGCCTGGGATGGTGGGCTCAAGTACACCCTCCAAAATTCTACCACAATCGTTGGGACGATGGGCAACAGCATCGGCTATTGCCTTTATAGGACAAATTTGGTATCCTAACATCAGGCTGATTCGGCTGGCCTGAACCAGGCCTGCCCTGGTTACGTACGAACTAATGCTGGACTGAATCTACGAACGGATAGGCAGTGACAGACATACTTGAGACACCTGGATCCGGGGAACGTCTCGCAGCCTTTGAACCCGGCTGGTGCGATGCCCGGACCACCGGACTGATTTACGACATCAAGAGATACGCCATCCACGATGGTCCCGGCATCCGTACAACCATTTTCTTCAAGGGCTGTCCGCTGCGCTGCCTGTGGTGTCACAACCCCGAAAGCTGGAGGAGCCACGCCGAGCTGGGCTTTCGCCGTGCCAGGTGCGTCAGGTGCGGGCGATGCGTCGAGCAGTGCCCCCAGAAGGCTATCTCCATCACCGACGGCCTGCCCGATACCGACCCGGATAGGTGCACGCTATGCGGTCGATGTGTCGAGTCCTGCCCGGCGGGCGCCCGCGAAATCATCGGTTCGCAAATGACCGCCGATCAGGTTGCCGCGGAAATCAAGAAAGACATCATCTTTTACGACCAGTCTGGCGGCGGCGTTACCTTCTCGGGAGGCGAGCCGCTGGCCCAGCCGGATTTCCTCCTTGCACTGCTCGAGCTCTGCCGCAAGAACTCGATTCATACCGCCGTCGATACCACCTGCTATGCCCAGCCGGAAGTCGTCGATGCCGTCGCGGAAAAGACCGACCTTTTCCTCTGCGACGTCAAGCACGTCGACAGCGAGCTGCACGAGCGTTTCACCGGTGCAGATAATATCCTCATATTCGAGAATATCCGCCGCCTGGCCGAAGCAGGAAAGGAGATTATCATCCGGATCCCCATAATTCCGGGCTATAATGACAGCATGCAGAACATCGACGCGACGGCGCGGTTCGCGGCGTCTTTGCCCGGCCTGAAAAGAATAGACATCCTGCCCTATAACCGCGGTGGGACCGAAAAGGCCTCGCGGCTTGCAGCAGGTATTAACATCATACAAACGGAGAAGCCCGACAACCGGAAGATGAGCGCAATCGCCCGGCAGATAGCCAGGCATGGAATTGAAGCAACGATAGGGGGTTGATCAGATGAACCAGAGAGTTGCAAGGCTCCGCAAACAGAGCGTCGAGACCAGGCCCTATATCTCCACCGAAAGGGCAGAACTGATAACTGAATTCTACAAGACCGATATCCCTGCACGCGGCTCGGTTGTCGTCACCCGGGCCCTGGCCTTCAAGTACCTTATGGAAAACAAGACCATCTGCATCAACGATGGGGAGCTTATAGTCGGAGAACGAGGCCCCGCCCCCAAGGCGACCCCGACCTATCCCGAGCTTTGCTGTCACGACCTCGAAGACCTCAGAATACTAAACAGCAGAGAAAAGACCTCCTTCGTCGTCTCGGACCAGGTCAGGCAAACTTACGAAAAGCAGATTATCCCCTTCTGGTCCGGCAAGACGCTTCGCGAGAAGCTCTTCGGGGCGATGACTCCGCAGTGGCACCAGGCCTTCGAGGCCGGCGTCTTTACCGAATTTATGGAACAGCGAGCTCCCGGGCACGCCATCCTCGACGACAAGATTTACCACAAAGGCATGCTCGATTTCAAACGTGACATTGCCGAGCACCGCGCGAAGCTCGACCACCTCAACGACCCGCGCGCTTACGAAAAGGACCAGGAGTATCGCGCGATGGAAATCTGTGCCGACGCAGTTATTACCTTCGCCAGGCGCCACGCCGAGAAGGCCCTCGAACTGGCTGGCCGCGAGAGCGACCCGACCCGTCGAAAGGAACTCGAGCAAATCGCCGAGGTTTGTTCACATGTGCCGGCCCACGCGCCGCGCAACTTCTGGGAGGCCCTGCAGTCCTACTGGTTCGTACATCTTTCCGTCATAACCGAGCTTAATACGTGGGATTCCTTCAACCCCGGCCGACTCGACCAGCATCTCTGGCCCTTCTATCGAAAGGGCATTGAAGACGGTACGCTAACGCCCGAACAAGCCAGGGAGCTGCTCCAGTGCTTCTGGATCAAGTTCAACAATCAGCCCGCCCCGCCCAAGGTGGGCGTTACTGAAGAGCAGAGTGGTACCTATACTGATTTTGCGCTGATCAATGTCGGCGGCGTGAGGCCCGAAGACGGAAGCGACGCCGTCAACGACCTGTCCTATATGATACTCGACGTCGTCGAGGAGATGCGTCTCACCCAGCCCAGCTCCTGCGTGCAGGTCAGCAAGAAAAACCCCGACCGTTTTCTCAGGCGGGCCTGCGAGGTCATCCGCGCCGGGTTCGGCCAGCCCTCCGTCTTCAACACCGACGTCATCGTCCAGGAAATGCTCCAGGACGGGAAAACCATAACGGACGCGCGGTCCGGAGGCCCCAGTGGGTGTGTTACCGTCAGCGCCTTCGGCAAGGAAAGCTGCACCCTCACCGGTTACATCAACTGGCCCAAGATCCTCGAGCTGGCCTGCAACAACGGCCTCGATCCTCGCACGGGCAACCAGATAGGTCCTAAGACCGGCGAGGCCAGAGAGTTCACCTCCTACCAGCAGCTAATGACCGCTTACAAAAAGCAACTCGAATACTTCATCAACCTGAAAATCGAGGGCAACAACGTCATCGAGCGTCTCTTCGCCGAGCATATGCCGGCTCCCTTTATGTCGCTGGTTATGGACGACTGCATCGCCCGTGGCCTCGACTACCACAACGGGGGCGCAAGGTACAATCCGACCTATATCCAGGGGGTGGGCATTGGCACCGTCACCGATGCGCTCACGGCCGTCAAGTACCACGTCTTTGATAAGCAAGAGTTAAAGATGGACGAGCTGCTCGCCGCTATGCGGGCGGATTTCCAGGGATACGAGCAGCTGCAAAACAAGCTGCTCAACCACACCCCCAAGTACGGCAACGACGACGACTACGCAGATGCCGTTGCACAAGAGATCTTCAATGCCTACTACGACTTGCTCAACGGCCGACCCAACACGAAGGGCGGCAGGTACCGCGTGAACCTGCTGCCCACGACCGTCCACATATACTTCGGCTCGGTCACGGGCGCCCTGCCCGACGGCAGAAGAGCGGGGGCACCGGTCTCCGACGGTATTTCGCCGAGCCAGGGGCGGGACAAGAAAGGGCCCACCGCCGTCATAAAATCCGCCGCAAAAATCGACCACGCAAGAACCGGTGGAACCCTCCTCAATATGAAATTCAACCCGCAGGTCCTGGAGGGTGACGAGGCCATCGACAAGTTCGTGCACTTTATCCGCGCCTACTTCAAACTTGACGGCCACCACGTCCAGTTCAACGTCATAACTGCCGATACCCTCCGTCAGGCTCAGGAAAAACCCGAGGAAAACCGCGACCTGATTGTCCGCGTGGCCGGCTACAGTGACTACTTTGTCGACATCGGCAGGGAACTGCAGGACGAAATCATCGCGCGCACCGAGCAACGGTCCTTCTAAGGAGCGCTACTTCGGCGGGCACATCCTTTGCTAAGTCACGTTGTTTCATCGTGATACTCGTGGTCGGCGTTTTTTTCTTCCGTCGCTTTGAGCCGGTCGTTTGACGCCCAGACCGCCGGGTGTTATATTAGTGCCGCTGAATCGCTTTTTTAGCCCGGCCGGCAGGCCGTCCACATAGGCGCCCTGTTGTGCATGAGCAGATAACCTTTGGTGTTGTCTATGGCCTTCTCAGGGGTATAACCAGGAGAATGGAAGAATGAAAACTCTGCCCATTGTAGCTCTCGCCGCCGTTGCCGGACTCCTGGTTTGCGGTTGTGCTCCCGGCGCAAACGAAAAACGCCTGGCGGCTTTTGTCGTTGCCCACGTCGCAAAGGTAGAACCGCTGACTACAAAGGCCAACCTTGCCTACTGGGACGCCGCCACCACGGGCAGGGCCGAAGACTACCGAAGGTTCAGCGCGCTGCAGCTGGCGATCCGGCAGATCTACAGCGACCCATGTGACTTCGCCATGCTAAAAGAGCTCAAGGAATCAGGTGTCATCACGGATCCCGTGCTTGCACGTCAACTGGAGGTGCTCTACTACGCCTATCTCACAAACCAGATACCCGCGGACCTGCTCAAGCAGATCGTCGAGCTGGATACGAAAGTCCAGGAAAAATACAACACCTATCGCGGCGAGATAGACGGCAAGAAGGTTACTATGAGTGACATCTACACCATAATGACCACCGAGACAGACGTCCGCACCAGGGAACTTGCCTGGCGGGCGAGCAAGGAGGTCGGCAACGTTATCGTCGCGGATCTGCTCCAGTTGGTCAGGCTCCGCAACCGGGCTGCCCGAAAGGTCGGCTTTGAAAGCTACCACACAATGATGATTGCCGCAGGCCAGCAGAGCGTCGACCAGCTCGATCGAATCTTCGCAGAGCTTGACAGGCTTACGGCCAAACCGTTTGCCGAAATGAAAAAGGAACTGGACGTCCTGCTGGCTGAAAGTTACGGCATCAGTCCGACGGAGCTCAAGCCCTGGCACTACCACGATCCCTTTTTCCAGAGGACACCCCTTGTGTACGATCTCGACCTTGACCTGTACTACAAGAGCAGGGACGTCAAGAAGCTCGCCCAGGACTTCTATGCGAGCATAGGTCTGCCCGTCGATGACATCCTTGCCCGGAGCGACCTCTACGACCGTGAGGGCAAGTACCCGCACGCCTTCAGCCACGACGTGGACCGGCGCGGCGACGTGCGTGTCCTCTGCAACCTCCAGAACACCGAGCGATGGGCCGAGACCCTACTGCACGAGCTGGGCCACGCAGTTTATAGCAAGTACCACGACCGGAACCTGCCCTGGCTGCTCAGAGAGCCCGCCCACAGCTTCACCACCGAGGCGGTCGCTATGTTCTTCGGCCGGCTCAGCCGGAACGCTGCCTGGATGCAGCAAATGCTCGGCCTTTCCGACGCCGAACGCACGAAGATCGAGCAGGTAAGCTGGAAATACCTTCAATTTCAGCAGGTCCTCTTCGCCCGTTGGGCTATGGTGATGTATAACTTCGAGAAACGGCTCTACGCCGACCCCGACCAGGACCTCAACAATCTCTGGTGGCGTCTTGTGCGCAAATACCAGCTTATCGACAAGCCCCCCGGCCCCGCTGATGCGGGTTGGGCCTCGAAGCTCCATTTCACAACGGCCCCCTGCTACTATCACAACTATATGCTCGGGGAATTGCTCGCCTCGCAATTGCACCACTACTTCGTCCACAACGTTATGAAGCTCGAATCCGACAGGGACGTCAGCTACGTCGGCGAAAAAAGGCTCGGCGAGTATCTTCGCGCCAACGTCTTCGGCCCTGGCGCGCTGTACCACTGGAACGATATGATCACGCGGGCAACGGGCGAACCGCTGACGCCCAGATACTTCGTGGAGCAGTTCATAAAATAACCTTACGATCCTTTTGAACCATTATGGGAAAGCACCCGCTCTACAAACCGGCGCCAAGCAGGTCAGGCTTATCCGGCTGCGGGTTTGCTGTGCCCAGGGTCCGCCGGTCATATGGACGTGGATTCGCGCGGTGTGCTTCGGTCCCTTATTTATTATCGAGGAGCTTATGATTTACTTAGCTGCAATCTTTATCTATCTTTTTGTCCTGACAGGCATCGGGATTTACAAATCCCGCCAGGTTAAAACGCAGGAGGACTTCACCGTTGCCGGTCGAACACTCTCGCCTTGGATAATGGTCTGCACGATGCTTGCCGTGTGGATCGGCACCGGCTCTATCGTCGGAAACGCGGGCAAGACCTACGAGGTTGGCATGGCAGCATTCTTCCTGCCGATCGGAACCTTCATCGGGATGATCCTGTTGTCTTTGATCGCCACCCGTGCGCGGAATATAGAGGCCCTTTCGGTGCCGGAGATCATCGGCAGGCGATTCGGGCAGGCCGCACGTCTGCTCGCTGTCATCGCACTGGTAATCGCCTATATGGTCATCGTCAGCTACCAGTTCAACGCAGGCGGAATGGTGCTTGAAGTGATCACGGGCAAGAAGGACAAGGTCCCCCTCCAACCGGGCCAGACTCTCACAAAACAGCAGGTCCGCAAGGGGTACTTCCAGTATCAGCCGCCGGAGAACTGGTCCGGAACCACCCAGATCGAGTTCACCGTAAAAGACCCCCGGACAAACGACTGGTCGCCGGACAAACATATCTACACCGTAAAGGTAGTGCCCTCAACTGCCCTGCTGGAGGAAACTCAGGCCCTCAAAGACAGCATCGCCGCATTGAGCAAGCGGGTTGAAAACTCGGCTGCCTCGGCCGACGAGAAGGTGCGTCTGCTTGGCCTGAAGAACACCAGCGTGATAAAGCCGAACACCTACACCCGGGTGATAATACAGGGCTTCGACGCCGGCTTCGGCAAGCAGGAGGAGCTCTATCGCCTGACCGAAATCCCAAAGCAGGGCCAAACCTATCTGCACGAGCCCGTCCTTACCGCCCACAGGGCAACCATCATAGCAGCGGTCTTCATCGTCGGTTACACGATGCTGGCGGGCCTGTTGAGCCTGGCCTTCGCCGATATCGTTACCGGCAGCATCATCACGATTACTTTGTTGATCGCTTTCCCGGTGCTACTGCTAAGGGCCGGCGGCTTGGCCGGGATGGCTGAGTCGTTTGCCGCAATGGGCGACCGCCCCGAGCATATGAAACTGATCGGCGTCTTCAGCCCGGCTGACTATATCAACTTCCTGCTGCCCGTCTTCCTGCTGGTGATGGGCGACGCCAACCAGTACCAGCGCATCTTCGCCAGCAAGAACGCCAGGGGGGCGCGTATCGCCGTTACAGTGATGATCTTCCTGGCGCTGCTCATAGAAGAGCTCATCATCGCCGAAGCCTGGTTTGCCGCCAGCCTCACGCCTGATCCCGAGAATGGCCGGTACATCCTGATCTACGCCGCCCGGCACTTTATGCCGTTGGCTCTCGGACTGCTCTTTATGATCACCGTCGTCGGAATCATCATCTCCACCGCCGATTCCTTCCTCCTTGTGCCAGCCACTACCTTTATAAAGGATATCTACCTGAATTACATCAACCCGAAGGCCTCCGAGAGACGGATCGTCTTTATGAGCCGACTGATGGTTCTGACCTTCGGCGTGATCGCCTGGTTGGTGTCCCTGGCTTTCGCGGAGAGCACCACGGTATTCGAAAAGGCGTTATACGCCTTTACCGTCTATGGCTCGGCCATCACCCCGTCTCTGATAGCAGCCCTGTTCTGGGAGCGGGCGACCAAGCACGGTGCCATCGCCTCGATCCTTACCGGCACGGTTACCACGCTGCTGTGGGAGGAGCTGATAAAGGTTCACTTGCCTGCTGAACTGGCAAAGCTCGACGCTGTGCTTCCGGCCATAACCCTATCCGTTATCTGCCTTATAATCGTCAGCCTCTTAACCCAAAGACAACGACAAGCCGGAGGTAACCGATAAATGTTCCCCCCGCAAACATACATTGCCAGGAGAAAACGCCTGCGGTCGGACCTCGATACCGGATTGGTCCTGTTTCTCGGCAACGATGAGAGCCCGATGAATTACCCTGACAATCCCTACCCGTTCCGGCAGGATAGTTGCTTTCTCTATTTTTTCGGGCTGGATTCTCCCGGGCTGGCCGCCATAATCGACATTGATGAGCAAACCGAATGTGTCTTCGGCGATGACCCTCCGGCCGACCAGATCATCTGGGCCGGGCCGCAACCAGCCCTGCAGCAAAGCTGCGAAAAAGCCGGAGTCGCGCAGGCCCGGCCGGCACGTGAGCTTGCCGATGTCCTCAAGACGGCCATCAAGAACGATAGGCCTATCCATTTCCTCCCCCAGTACCGGCCAGAGAACATCATCAAGCTCCAGAAGCTGCTCGCGATCCCCGCTGACCAGATCGCACAGCGGGTCTCGGTAAGGCTCATTAAGGCGGTCGTCGCCCAGAGATCCATAAAGAGCCCCGAAGAAATCGAACAGATCGAGCACGCCGTCGAGATTGCCTACCAGATGCAGATCACCGCAATGAAAACGGCAAGACCCGGACTTTACGAGCGGGAGGTCGTCGCCGCGCTGGAGGCCGTCGCCCGCAGCCGAGGCGCGAGACTTTCCTTCCCAACCATCTTTTCGGTCCGCGGCGAAATCCTCCACAATCACTACCACGGCAACATTATGAAAGCCGGCGACATCGCCGTCAATGACTCCGGCGCAGAAACTCCCCTCGGCTACGCCTCCGATATCACCCGCACCATACCTATCGGCGGCAAGTTCTCTCAGAGGCAAAAAGATATCTACTCGGTCGTTCTTGAGGCCCAGAAGCAAGCCATCGAAGCCGTCGGTCCGGGCGTTGAATTCAGGGACATCCACCGCCTGGCCTCGAAGGTTCTGCTCTCAGGCCTCAAAGAGCTTGGCCTGGTGACCGGCGACCCCGACGAAGCCGTCGAGGCGGGCGCCCACACGCTTTTCTTCCAGTGCGGCCTCGGACATATGGTTGGCCTCGACGTCCACGATATGGAAGCACTCGGCGAAGACTATGTCGGCTATACCGAGCAAATCAAGCGCAGCTCGGAGTTCGGCTGGCGCTACCTAAGGCTTGCAAAGGCCCTCGAACCGGGATTTGTCATAACCGTCGAACCCGGCATCTACTTTATCGGCGAACTGATAGACCGGTGGAAGGCCGAGAACAAGTGCGCCGAGTTCATAAACTACAGCGCCGTCGAAAATTACCGCCGCTTCGGCGGCGTCAGGATAGAAGACGACATCCTCGTTACCGAATCAGGTTACCGGGTACTGGGCAAGCCGATCCCCAAAACCATCGAAGAGGTAGAGCAAGCCTCGTCGGCCTGATCGACAGGGGACCGCCGTAGTTTGAAAGGAACAATCGAAATGGAGCTGACCAAGCCGAAATGTGTCGCCCTGGCCGTATTGTCGATCGCCCTGCACTGCGGCCCGGGCCGTGCAGCCAATTACCTCTGGCAAATCGGAGAACCAGACAACGATACGAGCGAATTCGCCCTTGCACCGGCTGGCTACAAGAACTACTCAAGAGACGGATTTTTCATCGTCGGTCAATCCGATCCCGCCAAGGACTGGCCCTACGTCCATCCCGCCCAGGCCGATGTCTGGGCAGGTGGCACCGGACACACCTTCACAATCCTCTTCAACATCCAGTCCACCGTCCGCTCCGGCAGATGCAAACTGCTCTTCGACCTGGTCGATACCCATTCGAGCAATCCGCCCGAACTGCAGATCGAGTTGAATGGGCACGTTGCCAGGCACCAACCCGCCCCCGGAGCCTCGGACGCATCCATCACCGGCAGCCCGTCGGCCGGGAAAGAATATAAGTTCGAAGTCGAATTTCCCGCCAGCCGACTTAAATTAGGCCTAAACCGGGTCACCATCACCACCCGCACCGGAAGCTGGATACTCTACGACTGTCTCGCCTTCCAGGCACCGCCCTACGTCAGGCTGGGTCGAGCGCGCGGCGTGCTCATACGCAATGTCCGCGTCGACCCCTGGCTCACCAAGCAGGCCGGGGAAGTCTGCCAGCTGGTCTGGGTCGACCTGACCCAGGTCGGCCGGTTCGGCGACCTGAGACTCCACGTAACCGGTGCCGCCCCAAAACCCCTGCAATTGGAACCAGGTGACCACACCATCGAAGTGGCACTGCCACCGGCCACGACGACCGGCATCGTCACCGTCAAACTCAAGAGCCATAATAGGATTCTCGCCACTGCCCGCGTGCGCCGTGGCCCGACCCAGCTGCGAAGCCCCGCGGACTGGGTTGACCCGCTGCTGGGGACCTCGTCATCGAGATGGATGCTCTATCCCGGCCCGTCTATGCCCTTCGGAATGGTAAAGCTCAGCCCCGACAACCAGCGCCGCCAGTGGAAGGCTGGCTACGAATACCTCATCAACAACATCGCCGGCTTCAGCCATCTCCACTCGTGGACGATGGGCGGCCTGCTTACAATGCCCACCACCGGCCCGGTCAAAACAAAACCGGGCCCCGAATCAAACCCCGATGAAGGCTACCGCTCCAGGTTCACCCACGACAAGGAACACGCCTCGCCAGGCTACTACTCCGTTTTCCTCGACGACTACGGCATCGGCGTCGAACTGACGGCAACCACCCGCGCAGGATTCCAGCGATACACCTTCCCAAAAGCCGACCAGGCCCATATCCTTTTCGACCTGGAAACGCCGACCGAGTACGGCTATACCGTCCTCGACGCCAAGATCACGAAGGTCTCTGACACCGAGATCGAGGGCTACTCGAAACAGCGTTCCGGCCGATACGCCTCCTGGAACGAGTTTACCCTCTACTTCGTCGCAAAGCTCAGCAAGCCCTTCAAGTCATTCGGTGGCTGGGTCGGCGACAGGATCTACCACAACGTCAATACCATCGCCGGAAAAGGCGACGTGGGAGCCTTTCTGAACTACTCCACCGAGCGGGGCGAGGTCATCAAGTTAAAAACCGGGATATCCTTCGTCAGTATCGACCAGGCCCGCCTCAACCTGGAAACCGAAATGGCACCGTTCGGTTGGGATTTCTACGCCTGCAGGGTCCACGCCCGCAACACCTGGAACAAGTTGCTTGGACTGATCGAAGTCGAGGGCGGCACCCACCAGCAAAAAACGAAGTTCTACACCAACCTCTACCGTTCCTACTGCGCACGCACAATCCTCAGCGACGTTAACGGAAAATACGTCGATATGTATGAAAGAGTCCAGCAGCTCACGGACCCCAACTGCCCAGTTTACGGCTGCGACGCGTTCTGGAATACCTTCTGGAACCTCAACCAGCTCTGGACCCTGGTGACGCCTGAGATCGCCAATAAGTGGGTCAAATCACTCCTGGAAATCTACAACAAGGGCGGCTGGCTCCCGAAAGGCCCGGCGGGCCTCGAATACTCCAGCATAATGGTTGCTTCCCACGAGATCGCCCTTATCGTGAGCGCCTACCAGAAAGGGATCCGAAATTACGACGTTGAAAAGGCCTACGAGGCAATCAAGCACGTGCAGACCACGCCCGGGCGACCGCACGAAGCCGGCGGACACGTCGGCAATAAACAGCTCAAACCGTATATGGAGCTCGGCTACGTGCCGGTCGAAAAAGGACCCGTCTCGAACACCCTGGAATACGCCTACGACGACTGGTGTGTCGCGCAAATGGCCAAAGCCCTCGGCAAAGATGAAGACTACGAGTACTTCATCAAGCGCGCCGCGAACTACAGGAACGTATTCGACCCCAACGTCGGCTACGTCCGCCGGAAACACCAGGACGGTTCCTGGGTCAAGGACTTCTCTCCGTACTCTGGGCGGGGCTTCGTCGAAGGCAATGCCTGGCAGTATACCTGGTTTGTCCCACACGATGTAAAAGGCCTTATAAAACTGCTCGGCCGCCAGGAGTTCAACAGAAGACTGCAAGAAGGCTTCGAGAAGTCCGCGAAGAGCAACTTCAACGCCGCTGGCGACCGGTTTGCCGAATATCCTATAAACCACGGCAACCAGCCCAATATGCAGGCCGCTTATCTGTTCAACTTCTCCGGTGCACCGTACCTGACCCAGAAGTGGGCCAGGCAGATCATGGCGCGCTACTACGGGACCGGACCGGTCGATGGCTACCCCGGCGATGAGGATCAGGGCCAGATGGGCGCATGGTACGTGATGAGCGCGATGGGCCTGTTTGAGATGGACGGCGGCTGCGCTGTCGAACCTACCTACGAAATCGGCTCGCCCATCTTCGACAGGGTCGTCATCCACCTCGACCAGAGATACTACAAGGGCAAGACGTTTGTCATCGAAGCCAGGAACAACTCACCCCAGAATATCTACATCCAGTCAGCCATCCTGGATGGCCGGCCCCTTGAAAAACCCTGGTTCTACCACCACCAGCTCGTTGATGGTGGCACGCTGGTACTCGAGATGGGACCCCAACCAAACAAGAATTGGGGCACCGCCCCCGATGCCGCACCACCGTCAATGACGAAGTAATCCTGTGGACCGGCCCTCGTGGCTCTCCTCGTCCCCGTGTGCGTGCTGTTTTTCAATCTCCGCGGGCACCCAAGTTGTGTGGTTTGATTGATAAAAAAATGGCCTCTTTGCCGATGTGAACCAAAAACACTCGACAAGGAGGCCAAAAACCATATTCCATCGGTCGCCGGCAGCCTGAAACTTGAGAGAAGATGTCCTCATTGCCACCGATCCGC
>CAZWAP010000063.1:0-11659 GCA_964632005.1 uncultured Pirellulales bacterium
CGATGCTTTTTTGCTCTCCGTATACCCAGATGGCGAGGTTGTTTTCTTCACCGATGGAGATCTGGCTGGCGTGGAGGATTCCCCTTGCGCCGTTGTTGAATCTCAAGAGGCAGTTGCCGTCGTCGTCGAGCTTGCGTCCCTTGACAAAGGTGTTCAGGTCGGCGCAGAGGTGTGTGATTTTCAGGCCCGTGATATACTCTGAGAGGTTTTCGGCGTGGGTTCCGATGTCGCCCATACATCCTGCGGCGCCGCTCTGCTTTGGATCTGTTCTCCAGGCTGCCTGCATTTGGCCTGTTTTCTCGAGGGCGGTTGCGAGCCATCCCTGGGGATACTGGACGACGATCTTTCGGACCTTTCCGATTTCGCCGCTCCGGACGAGGTCCCTTGCGAGCTTGACCATCGGGTAGCCGGTGTAATTGTGCATCAGGCCGAAGACCTTCCGTGACTTTTTTACGATCTTCCTGAGCTGTTTTGCCTCGGCGACGTTGAAGGTCATCGGCTTTTCACACATCACGTGGAAGCCTGCCTGGAGGAAGTCCCTCGCGATTGGGAAATGCCAGTTGTTCGGGGTAGTGATGGAGACGAAGTCGATTCTTTCTCCTTCGGGGAGCTTAAGCTCTTTTTCGATCATTTCGTTGTAATTTCGATAGATTCGGGCTGGTGGGAGCAGCAGTTCTCTTCCCATCTGCTTTGATTTTCGCGGGTTGATGTCGAAGGCTCCAGCGACCAGTTCGATGCCGCCGTCCATACGGGCTGCCTTTCGATGGACCTCACCAATGAATGCCCCTGGTCCGCCGCCGACCATACCCATTTTCAACTTTCTGTCGAGTTTCATACCTACTCCTTTCATTGGCGTGAACGGTTTTGAATTCCTACCAGCCGGCCTTTCGGCGTGATTGTTTGGCCCGAGCGGCCGGCACTACTGCTCTTTGCGATTATAGAAATCAGAGCGTTCAAGGCAACTGGAAAAAGGCCCTGTTAAACAATGGACTATAGCGGCGGCGGGCTGGAATCGCAAGGGTTGTTCGGGCAAAGATCTTCGGTTGCGTGAGGGGCTGGGCGGCAGCGGTGCTCAAGGGCGGGGTGATTTGGCAGGGGCAGAAAAATAAAAGCTAAAGATTCGCGTTGCGGATAAACGAAGAAAGTATAGTGAAGTCCCACCGGGTGGTGTAACGGGGGACAGGCAAAGGGAAAAAAAACGAGGGAAGAGAACAGAAAAGGGCGAAAAACAATGGTGGATGCCAGAGAGATACCGGTTTCATCTGAGAAGCAGATAACGGCTTCATTTGACTCCCACCTGCCGCCGGAAGTAGCGGCGCGTGCCGAGGACATCGGCGTGAAGAAGGGCAACCTCGACCTTCTGTCGATGCTAATGCTTGCGGTGCTTGCGGGTGCGTTTATAGGGTTGGGGGCGATGTTTTACACGACGGTGGTAACGGGTATCGGCGAGAAGGTTGGGTTCGGGCTAACGAGGTTTGTGGGCGGGCTGGCCTTTTGCCTGGGTCTGATTCTG
The DNA here is from genome assembly GCA_964632005.1 of uncultured Pirellulales bacterium. Taxonomy (GTDB): domain Bacteria; phylum Planctomycetota; class Phycisphaerae; order Sedimentisphaerales; family Anaerobacaceae; genus CAZWAP01. The sequence continues at coordinate 1,514 of CAZWAP010000063.1, forward strand.
GTTGTAGTGGCCGGCGCGGAGCTATTCACGGGCAATAACCTGCTGGTTATGGCGACGGCAAGCGGGAAGCTATCAGTCAGCAAGCTGCTTTGGAACTGGGTTGTGCTGTATATTGGGAACTTCGTTGGCGCGACTCTGACGGCCGGGATGGTGTTCCTGACGCTTCAATATACGATGGCAAACGGGCAGGTCGGGGCAACTGCGGTCAAGATTGCCGAGGCGAAGTGCGGTTTGGATTTCAGCACGGCGCTGACCCGCGGGATATACTGCAACGTGCTGGTCTGCCTGGCGGTGTGGTTGACGTTTAGCTGCAGGACGACGGGGGACAAGATAATGGCGATCATTTTTCCAATCACGGCGTTTGTGGCGTGTGGGTTCGAGCATTCGGTGGCGAATATGTACTTTATCCCGATTGGGATACTGATAAAGAGCTGGGCGCCGTCTGGCTACTGGGGGAGTATCGGGGGTGTACCCGGGGCGTATGCGAACCTGGGCTGGGCGAACTTCTTCGGGAATCTGCTGCCGGTGACGATCGGCAATCTCATCGGTGGGGCCGCATTCGTGGGGGCAGTCTACTGGGTTATCCACCTTCGGAAGAAGAGGTAAGGGCAAGCGAAGGCGGAAGTGTATCAGCGTCTTATGGACAATCATGAGATCCGTCAGGGAGAATGCAGATGAGAAGGCGGGAATTCCTGGCAGGGGCTGCTGCAGGGCTCGGGGGGCTGAGCCGGTCGGCGGCGAAGGCGGCGGCAAGAGATGGGCGTGAATTCTTCGAGCTGAGGCGCTACCGGCTGCACGTGGGGGCGAAGAAGAGCATCGTGGGCGAGTTTCTGCGGGAGGTGGGGATAGCGGCTATGAACCGGGTAGGGATTGGGCCGGTCGGTGTGTTCAGCGCAAAGTACGGGCCGAGCGAGCCGACGCTATACGTGCTGCTGGTGCACAAGAATCTGGAATCGGTGGTGAGCGCATCTGAAAGGCTGTTAGGAGACGAGGAATTCGCCAAGAGCGCTTTTGTAAACAGTTCGCTGTCGGAGACGGCGTACGTTCGGGTGGAAAGTTCTCTTATGGTGGCTTTTGCGGGGATGCCGAAGTTGGAGGTGCCTGCGAAGAAGCCGCGGATCTTCGAGATGCGGATATACGAGAGCCACAGCATCAAGGCTGCGAAGAAGAAGATCGAAATGTTCAACGAGGGGGGCGAGATCGCGATTTTCAAGAAGACGGGGCTGCGGCCGGTATTTTTCGGGGAGACGATAATCGGGCCGATGATGCCTAACCTGACGTATATGCTGGTTTTTGAGGACCTGAACGAGCGTGACGAGAGGTGGAGCGTTTTCGGGAGCAGCCCGGAATGGAAGAAGCTGCGGTCGGATCCGCGGTATAAGGATACGGTCTCGAACATTACGGACATTATCCTGCGGCCGACGCCGTATTCGCAGATATAGGGCACGGCGACGGGCGGGACGTGGGGGGCTACTTGCGGGTGGGCTTGCCGAGGATTTCAAGCGTACCCTGAATAAAAGGCAGGGGTCTGGCGACTATATTAGGGTCGTAAAAGTCGCCGGAGAGGTCTACCTTGAAGATGGCCTGTCCGAGTCCTTCGGCGAGGGAGCCGAGGACGGAGGGTTCGGCGGTGGCAAGGCGCTTTCCACGTGCGATAAGGGCGAGGTGGGCGTTGCGGGTGCGCAGATCGACCGAACCGCTGCCATAGAAGGCTGCTGACCGGCCGGAGAGGTCGAGCTTTCTGACGATCATATTGTCGGCCTTGATATAGGAATCGACGAACATCCGGTCGATTGCGAAATCTGTGGGCTCGGCGAATCTGAAGACCTGGAGGAGCTTGGCCAGCGGGGAGAGGCGTGCGAGTTGCATATCGACGATCGAGAGGCGGCAGGTACCGATGCGGGATGAGGTTGAGCCGAGACGGGCGCTGAGGTTGAGCGAGCCATTCATCTTTCCGGTGGTGGTCTTTTTTTGCGGGTCTGCCTGGAGTTTAGTGTCCGCGAGGAACTTGTGGAGGTCAAGGTCTTTGAAGCCGGTTTGCAGGACGTATCGCATCGGGTCCCGTGGCGAGTGGGTGAGGCGCAGGATGCCGGCCAACTTACCGCCGTAGCAGTCCGCTTTGAGGTCGCGACTTATCCATTCGTGGCGGTCAGTGTGGTAGTCGATGCGGGCCGAGACGTTTGTAAAGGATTTGCCGAGGATTTTGAAGCGGCCGTTTTTCAGCAGGAGGCGGCAGTTTTCGAAGCCGTGGCCGGTCTTGTACGTTGCGTTGACGTCCAGGTCTGCATCGCATTCGGCATTGGCGCCGGACATACGGAGAGAGCAGTTTTGGAGCGTGACGGATCCGTCGAGGTGGACGTTTTTTCGGCCGTCAGGGGTGGGGGTGATTTGCAGCTGGCGCAGGTGGAGGTCGAATCGGCTGGGCGGTAGAAGGCGTTCGTAGAGCGGGCGTATTGCGGTGGGGACGACGGGCAAGAGCAGGCGGTCGAAGAATATGTCTTCTGCGGTGAGCTCAAGGGCCGCGCCAGTGAATGCTCCGTTCTCCAGGGCCAACCGGCCATTCAAGGCCAGGTATGCGGTGTTGAGCTTCATCAAGACCGAGTCACTGGGGGCGGCGCGGATATCTTGGAGGCTGATATAGCTGGGGGTAACAGTGAGGGTGCCGGTGACGTCCTGAAGGGGATAAGAGAGCTTGGGCAGAACCATCGTGTTGCCGAGGCAATCTGCGGTGATGGTGTAGTCGGGCGGGGTGTTGGGATCGGATTTTCTCAGGTTGGCGGCGAGGTTGACCTTGCCCTGGGGCTGGAACTGGGTGACGATTTTGCGAGCAGATTCGGGCAGGAGGTCGAACAGGTCGTCGTTGAGTTGGGCTTGTTGGAGCTTCATCTTGAGCGTGTATTTGGGGTTCTGGTCTTTGCGGGGCGGCTGGATGTGGCCTGAGAGGGAAACGTCGGCGGAGCCGTACCGCCCGCGGAAGGTGTCGATGGTTATAAGCTCGGGCGTGAATAGGGCGTGCGCGGTGATGTCGGTGACTGGCAGTGGCAGTCGGTCGAACCTCAGGGAAGCGTCATCAAAAGACAAGCTGGCAGTGAACGTCGTGGCATCGGGGCGGGCGGGGGGCCTTGAAAGTACTACCTCTCCGCCGGCGATGCCCGCAGGGCTGAACCGGTCGTAGAGGTCTCTTTGCTTCCGGGGCAAGGCGGCCCGAAGCGTCTGGTCCAGGGGGATGTTGCTCGCCTTGATAGATATGTGGTATCCCGGGTGGTCGGTGTTGCGTTCGGTAACGCGGCCGTTAAGCACTATCCTGCGAGTTCCAGATTCGGAGACGACGTCGGCAATCACGATCTGCCCGGGGGTGAAAGAAAGGGTGCCGGTGAGGTTTGTCAGCGGATAGGGGAAGCTGCTGTAATTGGCGTTTACGCCCTGGAGTCGGAGCGTAAGATATTTTGCCTTGTCCCGGGGGGAGGAGCGTGTGAGGCGATAGTCGACGGCGGCGCGGCCGGTGGGTGAATATGCGGACCAGAGTTTCTTCTGGGCGTCGCTGAGTGCGTGATACAGATCGTCGTCAAGTGCCAAATCATCGCTGGTGATGCGGATATCGTATGTCCGGTCGGGCGCGAAACCTCGCGTCCATCCGTTGAAAGTGAGGGTGGTGGGGCCGTGATTCCCGGTAAGGTTTTTGAAGCTGACGGTGTCTTTGGTGAAATTGACCTGGCCGGTGAGATGGTCGATTGGGTAGGGGAATCTACGTGAGCAGATCGCGACGTCCTTGCATTTGAGGGTTCCGTTGAAGATGATCTGGCTGGGCTTCTTGAGGCTGCCGGCGGCTTCGAGCTCGATATCGGCGAGTCCACGTGGGTCGTACAGCTCAAAGAACCTTCGGATCGCAGAAAAGGGGGTTGACCTTTCGAGGGTGCGGGGTCCGATAGCGGCGAACCTTTTGAGCGGCAGGCTGCGTTTGGCGTGGAGGTTTTTGATGGTGAGGTTGAGGGAGAAGGTGCGGTCGGGGTGGTATTTCAACTGGGCGGCAATAACATCTATGGTCCAGGCCATCTCAAGCTCGGGGATATCAGCGGAGGATATACCGCCAGCAATTGTAATCAGGCCTGGCCTCCAGAAGCCCTCGAGGCGGCTTTTTCCGAAGCCGCTGGCGAGCCTTGCGGTGGTGATTTCGAAGCGTCGGCCCTTTGGGGTAAGCTGGCCGAAGCTGGCGGTAATGGGCATCGAGGCGGAGAGCTTTACCTGGCCTTGGGAGCACTTGGTATATCGCAGGGTTCCCCTTTGGAGGTGGACGAGTGGCATTTGACGGGAGGGGCCCGGGGGTTTTATCTTCATTGCGGAGAGATTCCATCGGCCGGTGTCCGTATCGTACTGGGCGTTGAAGTCAAAATCATTGACGTCTATCCGCTGGAGGCGGGGTTTGAGGCGGAGGATGCTGGCGAGGCTGAAACGGGCATAGACGGTCTCTGCGTGGAGGATTGTCTGGCGTGGGCCGGCGTGTCCGATGGGGGAGACGGCAAGCTGTTTTATGAATACCGAGGCGTTGGAGCGGAAGTTGACCGAGGCGGCAGTAATCCTGGTGTTGGTCAGTTCTGCGATCTGCCCTATGGCGATATGACACAAGGCTTTGCCGAGGTAGAGAAAGCCGAGCCAGGCGGATGCAGCCAGGAGCACGAGCAGGAGGAGCCAGCGAAGGACTCTTGGGGCGATCGGAGTGAAGCTGGATTGTTTCGGACTCGAGAAGTTCATTTTCTGAAGCAGGCAGTTTTGACGAGGGCCTGGGAGGCGGGCCGGCGGGTCTTGCCTTCTGGGCTTCGAGGTCGGTCGGCCGGCTTTACGTTCCCGATCTTTTTATGGCCCTATCGGCTATATCCCTGCGGTAATATGCACCGTCGAACTTTATCTTCTCAACAGCCTGGTAGGCGGTGGCTCTGGCGGCGGCGATATCGCTGCCCAGCGCGGTGACACCCAGGACTCTGCCTCCGTTGGTTAGGAGCTGGCCGTTTTCGCGTTTTGTGCCGGCGTGGAATACCATTACGTCGTTGATTTGCTGGGCGTGCTCGATGCCGGTTATTTTCTTGCCCTTTTGGTATTGTCCCGGGTATCCGCCGGAAGCCATCACGACGCAGACGGCCGGCCGCTGGTCCCACTGGAGCGTTACCTGATCGAGGGTGCCGTCGCAGACGGCCAGGCACACCTGTAGCAGATCACTGTTGAGTCGCATCAAGATTGGCTGTGTTTCCGGGTCGCCGAAGCGGACGTTGAATTCGAGGACTCGTGGACCGCCTGGGGTGATCATAAGACCCGCGTAGAGAACGCCCTTGTAGGGTGTTTGGTTGCGATTCATACCATCGACGATGGGGACGAGTATCTCCCGGCTGATGCGGTCTGCCAGTTCGTCGGTGACGACGGGAGCGGGGCTGTAGGCTCCCATTCCGCCGGTGTTTGGCCCGGTGTCGCCGTCGCCGATGGGTTTGTGGTCCTGGGAGGACTCCATCAGGTATATGTTGCGGCCGTCGACGAAGGCCAAAATTGATGCTTCCTCTCCGAGGAGCTTGTCCTCGACGATGATGGAGTTTCCGGCATCGCCGAAGATTCTGTCACACATTATTTTCTCGGCGGCGAGGATGCCGTCTGCGGGCTCATCGCAGACAAATACGCCCTTGCCCTTTGCCAGTCCAGCGGCCTTTACGACCACCGGTTCATCGCGGCTGGCGATGTAGGCCTTGGCGTCTGAGAATCTGTCGAATATCCTGCCCTCGGCGGTTGATATGGAGCTGGCTCGCATAAGCTGTTTTGCGAATGCCTTGTCGGCTTCGAGCTTAGCGGCCTGCGCGGTTGGTCCGAACGCCTTGATGCCTGCGGCCTGGAAGGCATCGACTGCTCCGGCTGCGAGGGGGTCTTCTGGTCCGACGATGACGAGGGCGATGTTCTGTTGCTTGGCGAAGTGGAGTAGTTTGTCGATCTGACAGGGGCCGATAGGGACATTCTGGCCGCACTGCGCGGTACCTGGGTTGCCCGGGGCGATGTAGAGCTTGGTGAGCTGGCTGGATTGAGCGAGCTTCCAGGCCAGGGCGTGTTCGCGTCCACCGCTGCCGATCAGCAAGACGTTCATTTTTAGCACCTCGCAAAAGCTCTTCAGATTGTGATTCTGGTAGTTCAGATTCCACTATACGGTACGGGTCTTGGACAATCAACACTGATTTGCGAGGGGGCTACCGAGTGGGTGGCATTTGAGGGCTGGTTGCGGGCCGGCAGATAAGGGCACAAGCGGGCCAGGTAGAGCGACCGTCCCATAAAGAGTCAGAGGCGTGCCATTGGCGTAGTGGGTGTGGTATCTGTTTGTCCGGGGAGAGGAGGCTATAGGAAAGTCGTGTTTGGGAGGAGGGCGGGGCCATCGAGGCAGGTCAGAGGCAGGGAGGAACGCACGAGCGAGAAGGCCCGGAGACCGGCCTGGAGGAAAATAGGTTGAAGTTAGGGAACTTATACAGAGCGAGCGTTGGAATCTTGCCGATATTATAGAGGTCACAGCCCAGGGACGAACCGTGCCGGAGGAGGAAGTCGGCAGAGAAACGTGCAAGCTGGCCGATTCAGCCGGGGTCACTGGGCAGGATCGAGGAGGTTTAATACTCCAAGCAGAGCGGCCTGAGTGGAATCCCAAGAAAGGGGCAAGCGGCGCAATGGGGGGCTTGTCCTTTTTCGTTAGGCCGACCGTATCGGTAGAAAGGGGAGGCGTGGAGGAGGGTTGCAGTGTACAGGCGGGGAGATAAGCGGTAAAATATGCGAACGGGTGGAAGACCGGGTACCCAAGATGAGAAAGTTGCGTGAATCAGCGATAAGTAGTGTCAAGATTTCAGGGGTTGTATTTTTATTATGCGTGCTGGCGAGCGTGCAGGGTGGTTGCGTGCACAGGGCGGGGTCGTTGATAAGCGGTCTGGCGGGGCGGCAGCCACGTATCCGCCTATCGTGCTATGCAAGCTCGACGGTAGGGACAACGTACGTTGACCCTGAGAATCTCGGGCGGCACGGTTACAGGAACGGCGGTGGGGAAAAGAACGGCATCGTATATACCTGCCGGGGGGGACATATCGACATCGCACACCTGCGCAAGGCCGCCGACTGGACGGCATTTCTTGCGGAGAAGACCTTCGAACAGCTCAGGCGGAACAGAAGCGAATTTTCGTTCAAGTTCTATGAACCCTCGAAGTACATAGTTCACGTTAGTTATCCGAGCACCTGGGCAACGATGACGGAGAGCGAGAAGGAGGTTCTGGCGCGCGAGATATCCATCGGGCTCGGTCAGTACTTCGCATTTATAGGGTGCACGTGGCACGAAATACTGACGTGGTTTGGATACAGGCCGCTGCCATTTTACCCGGAGTTTCCGTCGGCGTTTTCGTGGGAAGACACGTACTCCAACCTGCTCGGCACTCACATTGCGGGCGTAGCGTTGCGGCAGAGCAGGCTGGAGTATGACGAGGCGATGACGGTCGGGATTCGCCTTGCGCTGGAGAAGCTGGGCGTCCAGCCGAGAGCGGTGGCGGTACGGGCGGCTGAACAGGTTCGAGGGAAATGGTTTTCTGGTGAATTCCTGTTTTTCGTGACGGTGCGGGGCAGGAATTTCGACATAGGGCTTGACGACGGCTTCGTGACGCCGTGGGTTGTGCCTTCCATCAAGGAATGTCCGGGAGCGGAGCCTTTACCTTACCCTGTTCCGAGTCTCGATTTCCTCTCTGAATACGGTTTTTCAGTGAAGCTGGAGATCGAACCGAAAGAGGCGGTGAGGAAGAAGATTCTTCGGATAGTATATCCAGACTGGAAGAAGCGTGGCAAGCGAATCGAGCCTTCGGTCCACTTCGGGGCCATTATGGAGTACATCAGGCAAGACGCGAGAAAGAGATACGGAGAAAAGGGTGATTCTGGACAGAAGGCCGGCAAAGTGGAATCCGACGCCTCGAAATCCGGCCAGCGAAGAAGGAGCTTTTGGTTACGGCCCATCGGGCTGCCCTGGTAAGGATGGGGGTTTTTATGAGGAACGAGGAAAAGTGGATGAGTCAGGTTTTCGTCGGCAGCGTGGCGAGAACGAGAGCGGTGGTGCTGTGCGTTCTGGCGATTTTCGTGGTGGGGTGCAGGCATAATACGGACTTCAACGGGCAACGAGTGATAAGGCGTCCGCGGGCGAGGATAGGTCGTTATGCCAGCCCGACGGTAGGGACGTACTTTGCGGATCCAAGATATCTTGGCGAGCATGGTTACTACAACGGCGCGCTGGAAAACCTGGGCATACTGTACACGTGCAAGGCCGGTCATATCGACCTGGCCCACGTCCGCAAGGCTGCGGACTGCACGGCGTACCTTGCGGCGAACATCCGGGAGCAACTCAATCGAGGTCGGCGTGAGTTTTCGTTCAGGTTCAAGGAGCCTTCGCGGTACTTTGTGAAAGTTACGTACCCGGATTGGTGGAAGGACCTGCCGCCGGATGAGAAGGGCCGGATTGCAGAGGACATTTCGATCCGCCTGGGGGAATACTTCGCTTACACGGCGTGCACGTGGCACGAGATACTGACGTGGTTCGGGTACAGGAGCGTGGGGCTGTACCCGGAGTTTCCGTCGTCGTTTTCGTGGGAGGATTCCTTTTCCGATTTGCTGGGGACGTACCTTGGCGCGAAGGCTCTGCGCGATAAGGAGCGTGGATACGACGAGGCGATGACCCTGGCGCTGGAGCGTGAGCTTGAGGATCTTGGGGTTCAGCCGAAAAAGGTTTGCGTCAAGGCATCCAAGATGGTAAGGGGCAAATGGTTCTCGGGTGACTTTTTGTTTCTGGTGGATATGAAGGCCAGAAACCTGGACATAGGGGTCGACGACGGATACGTGACGCCGTGGCTCGTTCCCGGTCTGGAGGAATGCGCCGGGGCGGTGCCGCGGTCGTACCCGGCGCCGAGCCTTGATTTTCTGCAGGAATATGGTTTTGTGGTGAAGTTCGAGATTGAGCCGAGGGAGCTGGAAAGGGGGAAGATTCTTAGCATTATCTATCCTGAGAAGAAAGAGAGGAAGAGGCGTATCGAGCCGGCGGTTCATTTTGCGTTGATTATGGAGCGCATAGAGAAAGAGGCAGTGGAAAAATACGGCTGCCTGATCGAGCCGACCGGGGAGGCACCGCCTGCGGCTGCCGATCGCGCTGAAGACGTTAGTGAGAACGGGGGCGTACGTGGAGGGACGAGGCCGACGGACGGACATTCACCCGGGACTGAGGCGGCTGGCTGCGGCAACAAGTAATCCGCAGGTAAGCGACGCGGAGATTCATATCTTCTTCTGGAGCGCCAATCGCCGTGCACCGGGCCGGCGGGAGGAGGCTGTGGGACGGAGGAGGACAGCCGAGATGAGCAGGAGCAGAGCCGATGAGGGTTCGGGGATAAGGTTGGCGCGGAGATTGTCGATGTAGACGGCGCCGTGCGTGCCGGAGAGGGCCAGGGAGGAAATGTCAAAGGAACCGCGGTCGACAGTGATTCTGGCGAATTCGGCGTATCCGAGCCAGGGTGTTTGGGCCCACTCGATGAGATTGCGGTCTGCGTCGTATACGTCCACTGCTGCCCTGTCGGAGGTCCCGTCGGGGTTGTCGCCGATGATGTCGAACGAGACCCAGTCGGCCGGGGCAAGGAAGTGGACGACAAGGAGGGTCTGTGGGAAGCGCCAGGTCTGGTTTATGGGTCTGCCGAAGGCATCCGTCCCTATCATCAGATGGCCGAAGACGTTCGCGCCGGTGCTGGCCAATACCGGGTCGTATGCGGCGCGAGAATAAACCGAGCCTCTGACCCTGCCGGAGTCGTAGTAGGTCTGGAGCTCGAGGCCATCAAAGACGGTACTAATGTCGGTGCCGGGCGTGTAAGGGTCAGGATCGATGATGACCAGATTTCCTCGCGTAGGAGAAACGATCAGGAGTATTACCGGAACGAGTATGGCTGGTTTTATCGCTGCTCTCAATTATACCCTTTCTCCAAGAGGTGTCGGAGCATTGCGGTATATCTTCGCAGGGTGGTTGGTCTGGGCAAATAACAATATAGAGGATAAGGGTGTTAAAAGCAAGAGAAAACACCTGGCGACGACCCACTTTTGGGGAGTCGTTCGTTGTAAGCAGGGAATTTTGAA
>CAZWAP010000064.1:0-11429 GCA_964632005.1 uncultured Pirellulales bacterium
TGTGGGTTACGCCCAGGGGCGGTATATATTTCACCGATCCGCGCTACGGCAAAAGAGACGGAATGGAGCAAGACGGCGAACACGTCTACTACATCACGCCCGAACGGACCAAGGTCATCAAGGTGATCGACGAGATGGTCAGGCCCAACGGATTAATTGGCACCCCGGATGGCAAACGCCTCTACGTGGCCGACCACGGAGCGGACAGGACATATTCCTACCGAATAAAGAAAGACGGTTCCCTTGCGAGGAAAAAGTTGTTTGTCGCGAAAGGCTCCGACGGGATGACCATAGATGACCGGGGCAATGTGTACCTGACCGACCCGAAGGGCAAGGCGGTACTGGTCTATGATCCCAAGGGCGAACTGATCGAGACCATCAAGGTCCCCGAGGGGCCGGCCAACGTCACGTTCGGTGGCAAGGATAAGCAGACACTCTTTATCACCGCTCGGACATCCCTGTATGCGATAAGAATGCGCGTAAAAGGTACGTAGCTGACAACAAAACCTCCCGCGGCATAAGACGGCACGGTCAAGGCAAGATTGACCCATCTGCCGTGGCACGATACAATGGCGGGCGTGCCGGTTCTCCACGATACGGACGTGGAGCGCCCCGGACCTGGAAATTACAAGAGACGGACGACGAGTTATGTGCCTGGCAATACCAGCAAGGATAGTCGAACTGGACAAAGACCTCGCGGTCGTCGAGGCGATGGGCAATAAATGGAAGGCGAAGACCACGCTGCTACCGGAAGCAAAGATAGGCAATCTAGTGCTCATCCACGCGGGCTTTGCGATATCACTTGTCGATGAAGAAGAGGCCAAGAGGACCTGGCAGCTTATCGCCGAGATCGCGGAATTTGACGAGACCCCAAACAAGCTCTCGGGATAAATGGCCGTAGCAACATTCAAACGGATACGGAACGGTGCTTGAGACGATTGACAAGGCGCAAAGGCTTATGGAGGCTGCCTGCCAGCGACTGGGGCGGCGGATCAACGTGATGGAGGTCTGCGGCACCCACACGGTCTCGATCTTTCGGAGCGGCATCAAGTCCATTCTGCCGGCCGATCTCAAGCTGCTCTCGGGGCCGGGCTGCCCGGTCTGCGTGACCGACCAGGGCTACATCGATACGGTCCTGCAATTGGCAGACCGCGACGATTGTCTGATCGCGACCTATGGAGATATGATTCGCGTACCCGGCAAAGGCGGCTCACTCGAAACCAAGCCCAAGGCGAACGTGAGGGTCGTTCTCAGCAGTGAGGACGCCCTTCAGTTAGCAAGAGACACCCCCCATAAGAAAGTCATATTTGTCGCGGTAGGCTTCGAGACCACCGCCCCGGCCACTGCCGTGGCAGTCAAGGAAGCTGCCGAACAGGACCTCGACAATTTCATGGTCCTCTGCGGACACAAGCTCGTTGTCCCCGCGATGAGGGCGCTGCTCTCGGCCAAGAACAACAACATAGATGCGTTTCTCTGTCCCGGGCACGTAAGCGCGGTTACCGGCTACGGTATATTCGCCGAGATAGTCGAAGACTTCGGTCGGCCATGCGTGGTGGCAGGTTTCGAGCCCGGCCAGATAATGGAGGGTCTCGGTGAGATCTGCCGCCAGCTCTCAGAGGGCAAGCCCGAGTTGAAGTCGGTCTATACTGCCGTGGTTACCGAGGGGGGCAATACGGCAGCAAAAAAAATCCTCTCCGAGTGCTTCGAAACAGCGGACGGCAACTGGCGAGGGCTCGGCATGATAGAACGGAGCACTCTCAAGCTGAACGAAAAGTACCGCCGCTTCGACGCGCTGGATAGATTCGGCATTTCGGAACAACCGGCGGAAGAAACACCGAGCTGCCGATGTGGCGAGGTGCTCTGCGGCCTGGTAGAGCCGCCCCAATGCACGCTCTTTGCAAAAAGTTGTACACCTGAAAAACCCGTCGGCGCCTGTATGGTCAGCTCGGAGGGGGCCTGCGCAGCCTGGTTCAAGTATGCACCTAAAAAAGCAGCCGAACAATGACTGACAACCAACTCGGTACAATCCTGCTTGCCCACGGCGGTGGAGGCCAACTGACCGACAGCCTTATCCGCCGAGACATCCTGCCGAGGCTCAAGAACGACGCGCTCGCGGAGCTGGCGGACTCCGCGAGGCTCGACCTTTCTTCTGACAAGATATGCCTGACTACCGACAGCTACGTGGTCAAACCGCTATTCTTCAATGGCGGTGACATCGGCAAGCTCGCTGTCTGCGGCACAGTAAATGACCTGGCCGTCGCGGGCTCAAGGCCGCTGGCGCTGACGTTGTCCCTGATTATCGAAGAGGGTCTCGAACTTGGATTGTTCAGGAGGGTGCTGGATAGTATAGGCCGTGCAGCCAGAGAAAACAACGTCAGCATCGTCGCAGGGGATACAAAAACCGTCGAAACAGGTGCAGCCGACAAGCTCTTCATCAACACCGCTGGAATCGGCATACGACTACCCCGGACTGAGCTCGGCTACGCCGGGATCGCGCCCGGCGACAGGATAATAATCAACGGCACCATCGGCGATCACGGGATGACGATTATGTCCCAGCGAGAAGGCATAAGATTCGAATCGCAACTGCGGAGCGACTGCGCGGGCCTGGCTGGGCTGACCTGCAAGCTCCTTGAAGAGCCGGGCGGCATACGATTCATGCGAGACCCCACTCGGGGCGGACTGGCCGCTACCCTCAACGAAATCGCCCAGGCCACGGGACTGAGCATCGAGATCAACGAGGCCGAGATTCCCGTAAATCCGACCACCCAGGCTGCGGCCGATATGCTCGGCCTCGACGTACTCACAATCGCCAACGAGGGCAAGCTCGTAGCGGTTGTCGCCCGGGAATCCGCCGGCCGGGTCCTGGAGATCTGCAGAGGACATCCCCTCGGCAAGGAAGCAGCCGTAATCGGGCAGGTCGTCGAAACCAGGGATATACCCGTGGTTGAATTGATTACCCGGATCGGCGGGAGAAGGATCGTACAGATGCCGTATGGCAGAGAACTGCCGAGGATATGCTGATGCACGAGGCAATGTTAGCTGAGAACTTGCTGGCGGCAATATCACAGGAGGCCGAAAAGCACAATGCCAGGCCCGTCTATGCGAGGATTAGCTGTGGCAAGCTCTCCGGCGTCAATGATGAAGCGCTCAGCTTCGCCTTCGAGGCGATCGCAAAGGGTACACCTTGCGAGGGGATCGAGCTGGGAATAGAGCATAAGCCCCTGCAGGCAAAATGCGTGGACTGCAACCGCACCTTTAACGTCGAACTCGACGAGCCCAAATGCCCCAGGTGTAACAGCGACAACTTCCGGCTGCTGCCTGATGCTGGACTGCTGCTGGAAGAGATCGAATTCCAAATAGATCGATGAGTGTGAAAAAGGTCAAGATCAGCAAAAAAATACTCGGCGAAAACGAGAAGTACGCCTTTGAGAACGTCCTGTTTCTTGCGGAACGAAAGAAACTGTGCCTCAATATGATCTCTTCGCCGGGCTCCGGCAAGACGACGGTCCTCGCAAGAACCATCACCGACCTCCGGGACAAGCTACGGATCGGGGTAATCGAAGGTGACATTCAGACCGATATCGACGCCCGGACAATCAGCCGAACCAAGGCCCCCGTAGTCCAGATCAACACCGAGGGAGCTTGCCACCTTACCGCCGCCCAGATAAAGGCCGCCCTCCAGGAACTGCCCATCGGCAGGCTCGATGTGATTTTCGTCGAAAACGTCGGCAATCTGGTTTGCCCTTCGGATTTCGACCTCGGGGAAAACGGCAAAGTGGTTGTCCTCTCGGTCGCGGAGGGGCACGACAAGCCAGCCAAGTATCCCGCGATCTTCGCAAAAGCAAAGGCCTTGCTGATCAACAAGATTGACCTTCTCGAGGGCGCCCTTGTGGACTTCGACATCGACCGCGCAAAGCACGACGCATCCAGGCTCAACAAGGATCTGCAAATCTTCCCCATCTCGGCCAAGACGGGCAAGGGAATGCACGCCTGGTATGACTGGCTGACAGGCGCGGTCGCAAGCCTCTGAAAAACCCCGATCCTGTCGTCCTCCGCGCGAACGCCGGAACCGCTCATGCTGTCGAGTAGAGTCCGTGCGTGCGAATGTACTCAGCCACCGACTTGTGCAGCATACCGCTGACATCGTCGCCCGCGGCCAGCCTCTGCCGTATCTCGGTGCTACTGACCGGCACCAACGAGGTCTTTATGACGTTGCGCTGCAGCTTTTCAATGCGTTTAGTACCCCAGATTCCCTCGAACTGCGTAAAGTCCGGCCTTGCGCAGCCCGCCCTGTACATCGTGCATACATTGCACGAGTCGATAAGCTCGTCGATCCTATACCAGTACTGCAGGTCCCGGACGCTGTCGGCCCCGATAAGCCAGTAGATCGATACTGCCTCGGCGTACACCTGCTGGAAATGCCGTACTGTCTCCAACGTGTAACTCGGCGCAGGCTTGCGGAGCTCGTAATCGCTAACCTCAAATCTTGCGTCAGCCGCTATTGCAAGTGATATCATAGCCAGTCGGTCCGTGTCATTGGCCTGCGGCAGAAAACCCTTCAGCGGCGAACGCTTCGCCGGAACGAACACAACTTTCTCTGCACCGATGTGCTCGCGTGCCTCGCCCGCTACCGTTGTGTGGCCTACGTGAACCGGATCAAACGTGCCTCCGAACAGTGCTATCTTTCTCTCTGCTGCCAAAACCTAACAGGAAAATTGTGTGTTTTGCAAAATTTTTTTCACCGGGCAAATCCCGAAGGGCTAACACTTCACAGCCCGGCTGATAGCAACGACGTCTATGTATAAAGGTCGCCTCCCCAAGATAGTCGATACTAAAACACAAACCAATAACAAACAGAGTGACATCGCCAGAAACGCCGTTCTGCGCGAAAAAAAGCAATAGAATGACGCTCTAAGTGCCGTAAATTGTATCGGATAGGCCCTACGAAAACAAATTACTTTTCGCTGCGCCCAAGAAAAGCTCGCCGAAAAGTCAAGCGCGTCACCCAGTCTTTCAACGCTTCAACGAGCAAAGCCTCCACCAACACGGAAGGGCCGAGCGCCGAAAATTTTTGTCAAGTATTATTAAAGGGCTGGACGATAAGAATTATGCGCAAAATTATAAGATTTTTTTGTTTAACTGATGGTACAGAGTTCTTAAATGTTGATAACCGTCGTGATTCTCAAGAAACGTTAAGAGGATTCGTTCAGCCAAAAAGGAGGTGAAAACCTATGGCGAAGAAGAAAGCAAAGAAGAAGACGACGAAGAAGACGACGAAGAAGAAAACCAAAAAGAAAACCAAAAAGAAAACTAAGAAGAAAGCCAAGAAGAAAACGAAAAAGAAAAAATAGCGTAACATCTTGATCGAAAGCCTGCTTGTGGTAGTGGTGTGAGTTTCAGCAGGCTGCCGGGTAGAACCGGCTGATTATGCCGCACCCGGAGATCCGACGATGCGGCAGGTTACGCAAGAAACAGAAGGCTTTGTCGGTAGACAAAGCCTTCTGCTGTTTCTGCGACGGTCGGGCTGTCCTGGACCGGGCAGCTGCAGTGCCTCCAGCTGGAAAAATACCCCCGTAAACGCCCCCAGACGAGCACAGACTGTCCTTGTAGGTTAAGAGGGCCTCACACCCCCGGTAGAGGGACCGGCGGCAAGGGCCCCTGCCGGCCGGTCCTATCGAACACGGATCGGCTTTGCCAGCCTCGTTGCCTGTATGCCGACAGGCAGCTGCATCGTTGCACGACTCGTGGAAACCAACCTATGAGCGCCCCTGGACTCTGACCGCTAAAATCCACCTGCAATGCCAACATTTACCGCCACAGGGCGCGATTGTCGTGTTGCAATCCCCCTGCAAATCCATATACTACTGGATTGCATCCGGCCCGATTCGTACTGTCTGGGCGGTTTTCTTGAGGCCAGAGCGGCAGGATGGATCACTTTAAGTACAAGAACGGCAAACTCTTTGCGGAAAACGTAGACGTCCACGACATCGTCGCCCGGACCGGCACCCCGGTTTACGTCTACAGCAAGGCCACCTTCATCGAACACGTGCAAAGGATTCGCAACGCCTACAGTCGTATCGACACCACAATCTGCTATTCGGTCAAGGCCTGTAGTAACATCAACATCCTCAAACTCCTTGCTGAGCAGGGCACCGGCTTCGACATCGTCAGCGGAGGCGAACTTTTCCGCGTCCTCGAGGCCGGCGGCGACCCCCGCAAGATCGTCTACGCCGGCGTCGGCAAAACCGACACGGAAATCAATGAAGCACTGGATGCCGGTATCGCTTACTTCAACATAGAATCCCGGGCTGAACTGGATAACCTTATCCGGCTCGCAAAGCTCAAAGGCCCCACTTTGCCCGGCCGTCCGAAGGCTGCTCTACGCGTCAACCCGGATATCGAATACAAGACACACGCCTTCCTGGCAACCGGCAAGAAGGAAACGAAATTCGGCCTTGACATCAAGCAGACACACACGCTCTTCGAGGATTACAGGGACAACCCCTTCGTCGATCTGGCAGCGATCCACGTCCACCTCGGAACAGGCGGCAAGGAAATTGCACCCTACGTCGAGGCCGTCCGAAAGATTCTGCCGCTAATCGACGAACTCCGCAGCAGGGGCCACACCATCGCAGCTCTGGACCTGGGCGGCGGGTACGGCGCCGCCTACGAGTCGGAGGCCGTGCCCTCGGCAGCCGACTACGCCACGGGCATCGTACCGCTCCTAAAAGACAAGAATCTCAAGCTCATCCTCGAACCAGGCAAGAGCATCGCGGCCAACGCCGGCATCCTGCTCACCCGTGTCCTCTATACCAAGCGCGGAGACTCGAAGGAATTCGTCATCGTCGACGCCGGGATGAACGACCTGATCCGCCCGGCTCTCTACGGCGCATTTCACTTCATCTGGCCTACAGCCGTGACCGCAAATCTGGTGCCTGGCCAACGAAGCAAGGACCTAAAGCTCGACGGCACGAAAACCGTTGACATCGTAGGACCCATCTGCGAAGGCGCGGACTTCTTTGCAAAGGACAGGGCCCTGCCTCCCGTCGAGCGAGACGATCTGCTCTGCGTCTTCACTGCCGGCGCCTACGGCTTTTCTATGAGCAGCAACTACAACGCCCGCCCGCGTGCCGCCGAGGTGCTCGTCGACGGCGAGCAATTCTCGGTCATCAGAAAACGCGAAACTTACCACGACCTGGTGGCTCTGGAAAAATAGGACGGTGGCGGCTGAACATCAAGAACGGCGGCACGGCCTTAGAAGTTGCGTTCCACGAAGCCGGTATCGACCTTGTTCTTGACGAAGAGATTGTGCGAGAGGATGGCCAAGCAAGTGGGTATCGTCGTCTTGAGAGGCTCGATAACGAATTCCCGCAGAGCCCTTCTCATCGTGGTGATTGCCTCAGCCCGGGTGTTTCGATGCACAATCAGCTTGGCGATCATCGAATCATAATTCGTCGAAACCGTCCAGCCCTGACAAGCATGGGTATCCACCCGCACGCCCGGGCCGCCCGGCTGAACGTACCGCGTAATGGCACCTGAGCAGGGCACAAAATTGTTTTCCGGATCCTCGGCGTTGATCCGGCACTCTATGGCAGCGCCGCGTAGCTTGATGTTCCTTTGCTTTATCCTGATTTTATGGCCACTGGCCACTTTCAACTGCCACTTGATCAAGTCGTGCCCCGTGACCATTTCTGTCACAGGGTGCTCCACCTGTATCCGCGTATTGGCCTCGATGAAGTAGAAGTGCCTGTCCTTATCCAGCAGGAATTCGACAGTCGCGGCGTTTACGTAGTTTGCCTCTTTGACTATCCTCAGCGCCGCGTCGCAGAGCTCCTGCCTTATGTGCCTGTCCAGAACGGGGCAGGGTGATTCCTCGATCATCTTCTGGTGCCGCCGCTGTATCGAGCAGTCCCTCTCGTAAAAGTGGACGGCGTTGCCGTCGTTGTCGGCCAGCACCTGGACCTCGACGTGTCTCGGCTCGACTATGAACTTCTCTATGTAGATGCTGCCGTCCCCGAAAGCAGCCTCGGCCTCCGCCCGCGCAGCCTCAAGCGCCGATCGCAGGCTGATATCGTTGTGGACCACTCGCATACCCCGGCCCCCACCTCCCGCCGCAGCCTTTATCATCACGGGATAACCCATCCTGTTCGCCAGCTTCAGCGCCTCCGATACATCCGTAACCTCGCCGTCCGAACCGGGCACAATGGGCACCGATGCTTTCCTCGCCAACTGGCGCGCGGCGACCTTGTCCCCGAGCAGTTGCATCGCCTCGACGGGCGGACCTATAAAGGTAATCCCGCAGTCCCGGCATATCTGGGCAAAGTCTATGTTCTCAGCAAGGAAACCATAGCCCGGGTGAATCGCATCCACATCGGCGATCTCGGCAGCACTCATTATTCGCGGAATATTCAGGTAACTCTGAGCGCAGTGGGCCGGCCCTATACAAATCGCCT
The DNA here is from genome assembly GCA_964632005.1 of uncultured Pirellulales bacterium. GTDB lineage: Bacteria > Planctomycetota > Phycisphaerae > Sedimentisphaerales > Anaerobacaceae > CAZWAP01. The sequence continues at coordinate 8,457 of CAZWAP010000064.1, forward strand.
CGTCTGCCACCCTCAAATATGGGGCGTCGCGGTCCGCCTCGGAGTAAACGACCACGGCTTCTATGCCGAGTTCGTGACAGGCACGGATTATCCGAAGCGCGATCTCACCGCGGTTTGCAATCAAGATCCTTGAAAACATTTTGCAACCTTTCGCGCCGCAACGACCACCGCAACGTCAAGGCCCGGGGGGGAAATCGCCGGCGATCAGTCCGGTCTGACCCGAAAGAGCACCTGGCCATACTCAACGGCCTGCCCGTTACTGACAAGTACTTCCGCAATCGTGCCCCTCGTCTCCGCCTTGATCTCGTTCATTACTTTCATCGCCTCGATTATGCAAACCACCGTCTGGGGCTCAACCTGCGAACCGACCTCAACGTAAGGCTCCGAGTCCGGGCTCGGTGTGGCGTAAAACGTCCCCACGAGGGGTGACCTGATCTCTACGAGCTCCTCGCCGGTGCCGGCCTGGTCAGCGGCAGTGCCGGCTATCTCGGGCCCAGCGAGCCCGGCCCCAGCGTCAGATCCGACTGGCGGAACAACGGTTAGACCCTCACGGGCCCCACGCTGAGGTTCATAACGCCGCAGAGATATCTTCTCATCTGCCTGCCTTATCTCGATCTCTACCAGGCCGTTCGCTTTCATTATCTCGATGAGCCGTTGTATCCGCTCCAACTGGTCGTCTTTATCTGGCATTGCCGGATCCTTTCCATACAAGCTGGCCCGATCACGCCCCAACAGTATAGCCGGGTCCGGGCCTCTTGCAAACCTTTTCCGCCACAGCGGAAGACGCGGCGCGGCTTCGGCAGGGCCACAAAATGAGGGTGAGCGCCCGGCAGGAGATCCTCTTTTCGCCGTCGGGGATCAGGAATAATGGCGCCTATTGAGCCGCAGAATCAGCTTCTCCAGGCCCGCGCAGTATCTCAAGACCAACCGCTGTAGTATCGTCCACCTCGGAGACATCCATCCCCTTTTCGCGCGCGAACAAAGTGAGCCTGTCCATCATCTCGGTAAGCGGCAGCTTGCTCAACTCCCGGAATTCTTCGCTGAAACGGAAGCCCACCTGGTTATCGTAACAGCCTATGAACCGGTCGGCGCCATCCGAATACAGCACGAGCTTGTCCCCGGGCTCAAGCCGTATTGTGCGCTGCTCAAACTCCGCCTCGGCGAAAACCCCAAGAAGAGAACCCTGAAGCTCCAGCTGCTCCGGCTCGCGGCCGCGCCTGATCAGAATCGGATAAGGATGGCCCGCGCGCGAGTACGTCAGCTCCAAAGTAGCCGTGTTCAGCACACAGTAACAGCACGTGGCAAACTGATAGCCCGAAAGCTTCTGAGCCGCCATCCGCACGTTGAGATTCTTCATAACCTCTGCAGGACGGAATATCTGGTAACCGCCCTCGGCGGTCTGGCGCATAACCAGCGCCTGCTTCAAGAAAATCGTCAGCAGCGCCGCAGGGAGACCATGCCCGACCACATCCGCCACATAGAAGCCGATATGATCCTCATCGATGCGGGCCACATCGTAGATGTCACCTGAGACCCACTCGGCTGGAACGAACATCGCGGCCCAGCGCACGATCTCACTGTTCGGCAGCCGGGCGGGAAGAAAGTCCTGCTGAACCAGGCCGGCCAGACGAAGCTGCTCTGCCAGGTTGTCGACCAGAGCCTCTGTCATATGGAGTTGCTCGGCCAGCGTATTCTTGTGGGCCAGATTCATCTTGCTGGGGGGACGGACCGGCCTTACCGTAAGACCCTTGCTCTTCTTGCGGTATGCAAGATTCATGCTGATCCTTACCCACAGGTCGTCCACGGAGACGGATTCCATCCTGCTGGTCATCGAAAAGCTGCTCTTGAACGGCGCCAACGAGAAGCTCTTGACCGGCACCTCCACGCGGTCCGTCAGCAATATCACCCCAATATTCTCGGACTCCAGCGACTCGATTATCTGCGCAAGTCGCTGCTCTGCCGTCGCGCCCAGCCCGTGTGCATCTATCACCGCCGTCCCCACCAAATCCAGCCTGTCCCGTATCTGGGGATAGTTGTCTATCTCCAACACAACAAACGAAAGCTTCTTGCTTTTCAGCAGCCGCCGCAGTTCTGGCGGCATTTGCGCGCGATTGCTGAGATAGAGCACGTCGGTGAAGTTCCTGAGCAGTTCAACGCTGTTTGACGATTCAATCTGCAACATATCGCATCCAACCCCCCTTTTTGGTTATAGGACGTCCGGTCGGCATAGCGGCCGAGCCAGCATCCAGTAATTTCGGCTTGTTGAAGGGTGGACTTTGCGGTTTTTCTGCCTTTTTTGCATGGTCCAGCTGCGCAGAAATCCCCACCTCCCGCCCACCTAAACGCCCCGACAGAATACAGAGAATGCCGCTGAACAAGCTGGTCAGCGAGCCTGCCGACGGATGGAACCACCCCCGGACAGCCCTCTTACCCCCCGCTAACCGGCAAATATCGCCGAGCCGATCCGCAATATGGTCGCGCCCTCCTCAACCGCCAGCTCGTAGTCCGAGCTCATCCCCATACTCAGCTCGACAAACCGGGGCCCCACAATCTTCTCGCCGCGCATTTCAACAAAAAGCTCACGCGCGCGAACAAAGCACGCCCGCACAAGTTCCTTATTATGCGTCAGAGGCGCCATCGTCATAAGTCCGACCAGCTCAAGGTTGGTAAGTGTCTCAATTTGCTCGGCCAGATGCGTGGCCGCCCCGACAGGCACGCCGTATTTCTGCGGCTCATTGGAGGTGTTGACCTGCAGCAGCACTCTGGGCCGCACTCCGAGCTTCTTTGCAGAATTGCTGATCTCCTCGGCCAGACGGAGCGTATCGACGGAATGTATCAGGTGTGCGATCGGCAAGACCTGTCGAACCTTGTTCCGCTGTAAGTGCCCGATCATGTGCCATCTTACTTCCGTCGCCAGCGCCTGGCCGCCATCACCTGACCGCAGAAAACCCGCCACCTCCGCCGAAACCTTCC
>CAZWAP010000065.1:0-3020 GCA_964632005.1 uncultured Pirellulales bacterium
GATCGTAAGCTGTACCGTATCACGGCTGGGTAATGTCACCAGGTCAACCTTGGCGAAAGTGGGCCCGCTCAAGGCAAACAGTGCCACCACGATAAATCCTTGCAGTTTCATTTTTTTGCCGCCTTTCTTTCTTCAATCATCTTTGCTCTGCCCTCTGCCCGCACACCGTGATAGGTCGTTACCGTGTACTCAAAACTGCGTTTGCTCCGGGGGGGCATATCCACCTTGAATCGCGCGTGTGTTGCGTCGTGCTTGTTGTATTCGAGGCCTTCATCCTCGAGCTTCAGGCTCCAGTACGCGGTGCCGAAGCCACGTGTTATCTCGACCTTGACCGCGAGCGCCCGCGTGTTGGCGATCTCTATTCGCCAGGTTCGTATCTCGTCCCAGCCTGCGATCTTTCCCGTCTTATCGAACACGTAGTTGTCGGTTCTAAACTCGATGAGCGTGGGCTGCACCTTGACCAGTCGCGCAGGGCCGAGATTCAGCTCGATATCCTCGTTGACGGGGATGTACTTGACGGCCGTGCCGCCGATATACTTGAGGTGGCCCGAATCGCCGGCCCGGGCATATATCCGCACCTGGCCGTTGGGCAGCGGCGTCTGGCCCAGGTTGTGGTCCTCATCGTTTGCAAAGGAAAGGAATCTTATCGCCTGACTGCCCCAGCGCTGCTCGTCGTACTTATAGAGGCTCTCGACCTTGATGTCATCGGCCTCGAACGAAAGGAGCCGCTTGCCCCATTTGTCCGGCAATGTCTCGGTCCCCTCTATGGTGTAGAGGAAGTATTCGCTCAGACCCTCCTTCTTGATTTCCTTGCGTTTCAACCCCTCCACCTCAAGGGCAAGTCCGCCGAAGTCTCCGAACTCGGCCCGCCTACCGTTTAGGATGCGATCAACCTGAGATCGCGCGAAATTCTCCCAACCGTAACCGCCATAACCGCCATCGGTTGGAACCGCCCTGCCGTAAGGATACCGGCGCTTCGCCAGGTCCGCTATCCGGTCCAGCAGGTGGACCCTGCCGACAAGCAGGCGGGTCCGGGCCTTCTCGTAGTCTTCTCCGCTGTTGTTATTGACGCGGACGTAGCCTTTCAACTGCATCGTTTTCTCATCCGGGGCGAGCGTACCCATATAGAACGCGCGCCAGGATAGGCCGCTGGTGAAATACGTTATCTCGAAGGGCACCTGGCCGCTGACCTCGGAGCGGATCAGCCAGCGGCCAAGCTCCCGCAGCCTCGCTGGAAACACCAATTGTTGGACCTGAATCTTGTCGGCCTGGGCCCGCGGCTCGATGCTCAGTGAAGTCGGGTCGATGAGGGTATCGGCCCACATAAACTGGAGCCAGTTCCAGCCGCGTTTGAGGGTCAAGTTACGCCGCTCCCGCACCAAGGTCAGATCGGCCGAGTTGTAGATTGTCAACTCGACCATCTCTCGCCTGGGCAGCGTGACCAACTCAATCGCACTGGCCGGCGCGAAGGGCGGCTCATCCGGGATACTGGCACCCGAGATCTCTTTCGCAGGCGCGATTTCATACTGCTGGGCAGCAGGCATTCTTTGCCCAGGCAGCGGTTCGGTTCTATCCAATCGGCCCGGGCCCAGGTGTGCCCTGAGCAACAGCCCTGCCGCGATCAGCAGCGCCGCCGCCGCGACCCAGGCAGGCACTTTCCACCACACCGGGTATCCAAGTTGCCGAGGTTTGGCTGCTCCTTCGGTCGTCCGCGTTATCAGCTCCTCCGACGCCTTTATCTCCTCGCGCAGCAGTTCCAGGGCCGCGAACCTGCCTTCCAGCTTTTTCAGCTCGGCCCGGCAAAGCTCACACTCGGCTAAGTGGGCCGAGGCATCCTGCATTGCCTTATCCGAAGCCAGCTCGAAGCGGTACTCGATCAGCTCCTGTTCTGTAAGATGCCGTCTCATCCTGCCACTCCAGAGATATCGGGCAACGTCCGCGCCAGGGTCCTCAAGGCCCTTGACATCTGCGCCTTAACCGTGCCCGCTGAGCAGCCCAGCGCCTTGGCGGCTTCCGGGTAGCTGAGCTGCTGATAATATACCAACACGAGCGTAGCCCGCTGCCTCGGAGGTAACTGGTCGAGGGCCCGGCGAACCTGGTGCTTTTGCTCGGCACTGATTGCCTCTTCGGAGGGGTCGCTACAGTCCGCGGGGATCTCGGCGGTGGCCGAGCGGCCGCAGTGCCCATCCGAACAGCCTCCACTGGGAGCATCGAGCGAGAAGACGGGGCGCCGCTTTGCCCTGCGCAGCCCGTCGATGGCCACTCGCGTGGCGATGGTAAACAGCCAGCTCTTAAACGCGGTCCCGCGGAAGGTATGTGCTTTTTCGTGCACGCGCGTAAAGGTCTCCTGGAAAAGGTCTTCGGCCTGTTCGAGATTGCCTGTCATACGAACCAGGTACCCCAATACACTGTCGCCGTACCGGCGTACAAGCTCGCCGAATGCCGCCCTGTCGCCTGCACAGTGGGCTTCAATCAAGCTTTTGTCGGTGTTTGCCATTGAGGCTGCTTGCTCCAGCTACATTTTAGAGACGCCAAAACCGGCCGACCGGTTGACTGCTAAACGAAAAAAATCCTTCACGCCGTACATCCACGACCGGGATACCTTCGCAAGGCGACCTGGACTCATCGCGAATGCCCGCCGCCGTGTAAGTCGGATGCAGAACAGCCGTACTCGCGGTTCCTATAAATTAGACCCCTATTCTTATCCCAGGGGATGTAAATTTCGCGTAAAATCCCGTTTTTTTCGCTCCCCCTCCACCTGTGTCGTCCGGTCGAGCTTGACCTCGAGCGCCGGCCAGCCCAGCCCGCCGAGCCAGTGCAGCCAGCACCACAGTCATTATAACCCGGACTTTCTCGTTTGAAACTCGATATCCGGTGCGGGTGGATTAGACCCGTTCGGGTACCTCGTACTTCCTGGGGTAGCAGCGTTTGAGCAAATTATTGGCCTCGGCCGAATCGAGGAACCGCTCTTGTGATGCGTCGAATCGGAGTTTCCGATTGCCAAGACGGTGTGCGATATT
>CAZWAP010000065.1:3120-11049 GCA_964632005.1 uncultured Pirellulales bacterium
CCCTGTGCTCTGGCCATCTCCTGGGCGGTCGAGCCAAGCCGCCCTTCGTGCAAATCGCAGAGATAGACGAGCTCGGCGCCGTTCTCTATCAGCCCACGCGCCAGGATTCTGCCCCGGCCGCCGCACCCTACAAGCGCAAAGCGCACACGTTCGTTGGTGCCGAGAACCCCGCTGGAGGCGAGCGTAAGCCCGCCTACACCGGATAACGTCGTCCGCAAGAACGATCGTCTGTTCGTCTGCTTCATACCTGCATCTCCCCAATCAAAACCGCTAAGCGCCTTTCAGTGCCCTGAACCTGGTCAGTCAATGTTCGAGACTCGATATTCAAGCTACCCGGACTTCGGGATGGGTTTATTCATCGCCCAGAAGACGGCGTTGACGAGCATCCTGCGAAACTGCGAATTCCCGAAATCCTCGACGCTTCCAAGTGAGGTGTAGAAAACGCGGGACTTCTTGTATTTGTTTGTCCAGGCGACGGGCTCAGGCTGTTGGTCGGGGATTTGCCCGGTCAGCAGGGTCGTGGCCGAGCCGACCAGTGGGCCTGTCTTATAAAGCGAACTTGTGCTGGTAAAGGGCAGGCAAAGGCCTGCCAGGCCGGAGGACTCAAGCTTAGAGAATTTTCTCGCGATGAAATCTTCGGCGAACAATTTTTCGGCTTGAGGCGTACAGGCCAGTGCAGCACAATTAGATATATGGCGAAATATAGGTGATGGCTTATGCGCGATATCCTGAACATAACCAAGGCCCTGGCCGACCGGAACCGCGTGCGCGTCGTGATGGCCTTGACGGGCGCAGAGCTGTGCGTCTGCCAGATCATCGAGCTTCTGTCGCTGGCTCCATCGACGGTATCCAAGCACTTGCACATACTTCACCAGGCCGGCCTGGTGGAGGCCCGCAAGCAGGGTCGGTGGGTGCATTACCGCTTGCCTGATGGCGACGCTCCAAAGGCAGCCACCAACGCGATCGCCTGGCTTCAGCGGCACCTCAAGAGCGACCGCGAAGTTCTTATGGACGCCAAGAGACTTAAAGCAATCCTCAAACTGGACCCGGAGGAACTTTGCAAGAGACAAGGAAGAAACTGAAGGTCCTTTTCTTGTGCACGGGCAATTCCTGCAGGAGTCAGATGGCCGAGGGCTGGGCGCGTGTGCTCAAGGGCGACGTGATAGAGGCATATTCGGCGGGCATCAAGACACGCGGACTCAACGAGAACGCCGTGAAGGTCATGGCTGAAGCGGGTGTTGACATTTCATCGCAGCGTTCGAAGCACGTGGACGAGCTCGGCGGGATCAAGTTCGACTACGTCGTCACGCTGTGCGACCACGCCAGCCGACATTGTCCGCTTTTTCCAGGCAAGGCCAAGATAATGCACTTTGGATTCGACGACCCGCCGAGACTGGCTCGGAACGCCAGCACCGAGCAGGAGGCGCTGGACTGTTACCGCAGGGTCCGCAACCAGATCAGGGCGCTCGTCGAGAAGATGCCGGAAGTGCTTCAAGACCTTCAAGCCGGAGGCCACAAAAAATGACAGAAGCGCAACAGACAGGCAAGGGCTTGAACATCTTCGAGAAGTACCTGACGCTGTGGGTGATTCTTTGCATCATCGGCGGGATTATACTGGGTAAGTTGGCCCCGAGTGTGGCCAGCACGCTCGACGATCTGGCGATTTACGTGGGCAAGGCGCCGGTGGTATCGATACCGATAGCGGTATGCCTTTTCTTTATGATGTACCCGATAATGGTAAAGATCGATTTTGCGGAGGTGCTCAAGGCGGGCAAGAGCATAAAGCCGGTCACTGACAATGCTGTTTCTATGTGGACCGCTCGGGGGCTTCTTACTGGGTGCGGGCAGGTTGCCCGTGCCGTGGCAGGCGCTGCTGTTGTCCATCTCGATCTACCGGGGCGGCTCTTGCGACGGTGGTGGGTGTGCTTATAGAGGTGCCGGTAATGCTTATGCTGGTGAGAATCTGCCTGAGGACGACCGGCTGGTTCCCGGGTTCACGTCCGGCACAGCCTGAGCCGTTTGCGGAGGCCCTAAACACCACCAGGGCCGGATTCGCCGTTGACATCGAAGGCGATATACGTCATCCTACTGACGAGATAACGGCCCCGCTATCCCGCAGGCCGAAGAATAAAGAATATCAGTATAAACGGAGTTTGCCAGATGGACCCAGCGATTTTCAAGGCCTATGATATCAGGGGCATCTACCCCGACCAGATAGACGAAGAGGGTGCGTGGAAGATCGGCAATGCGACCGCGCAGTTCCTGCGTTCACTGCTCACGGGCTACGAGCGAGGTCAAGCCAGCGCCCAATCGATCTGCGTCGGCCGGGATATGAGAACCCACAGCCCTGCCATCGCAAAGGCCCTTATCCAGGGTATGAACGCGACGGGAGCCAACGTGATCGATCTGGGTATGATAGACACTCCGCAGATGTATTTTGCGATCAATCATCTCGGCACCTGCGGCGGCGTCCAGGTAACGGCTTCTCACAACCCGGCCAAGTACAACGGGTTCAAGATATCGGGCCTGCAGGCCAAGCCCGTCGGCGCAGATACCGGCCTCAAAGACATCCAGCACATCGCGATGGCCCTGCCTCACACCAAGGGCAAGGGCGCCGGCTCGGTCGAAAAACGGGACCTGATGGCCGAATACAAGAACCACGTCTTGAAGTTCCTTCAACCCACCAGAACGAAGCTCAAGATCGCGATCGACGCATCCAACGGGATGGCCGGCAAAACGGTGCCCGCTATCTTCGGTAAGCTGCCCATCGAGATCATCCGGATCAACTTCGAACACAAGGGCACATTCAAGCACGAGCCGAACCCCCTGGTTGAAGAAAACCTGGCCGAGGTCAAACAGGCAGTGGTGGATAACGGCTGCCACTTCGGGTTCTGCTTTGACGGCGACGCCGACAGGCTGATGATGGTCGATGAGAAAGCGCAAAACGTCCCGTGCGACCTGATGACGGCCTTGATGGTGCCGTACTTTCTGGAGATGAAGCCGAACTCGGCAATCGTGTACGACCTGCGGAGCAGCCGGGTCGTCGCCGAAGAGATCATAAAGCACGGCGGGACTCCACGGCGCGAGCGAGTGGGCCACGCGTTTATGAAAAAGGCCATGCGAGACTCGCACGCGGTCTTCGGGGGTGAACTCTCAGGCCATTTCTACTACGCGGACAACTTCTGTGCCGACTCCGGCCTGATTACCCTGGTGCACATATTGAACATCGTCAGCCGGGCCAAGAAACCCGTCAGCGAGCTGATTGCGCCGCTGCGCAGGTACCACGCCAGCGGGGAGATCAACTTTGAGGTGGAAGATAAGCAGGCGAGGATGGAAGAGCTGGCGCGAAGGTACTCCGACGGACAAGTCGACTACCTCGACGGTGTCACCGTCAGCTTCAAGGACTGGTGGTTCAATTGCCGGCCGAGCAATACCGAGCCCCTGCTGCGGCTGAATGTCGAAGCAAAGACCAAAGAGCTGCTCGAAGAAAAACTCGAGCAGATCAAAAGCCAGCTCGGCAAGGAGGCAAAACATTGACGGCCTGGTTGCCGCAACCACATAAGGAGGCCCGAAATTATGGATATCTATACAAAGACCTGGCAAAGTGCAAACGGCCCCGTGGAGGGGATACAGACGAAATGGTCGGCCTTCAACATCCTGCTGGCAGCAGGAAGCAAGGGCTTTCTCGCGTGCCCGGCGATAGACGTTGAGGCGTGCCAGCGCTACGGCGCTGCAGCCGCGATAGTCGAGAGCACGCCCGATAATCCCATAGGTACCCTCGATAGATTCACAAACCGCAAGGTGATAAAAGCCAACGAAAAGGCAAAGGCCCTGGGTATAACCGAAGGTATGGACGTAAGCGAGGCGCTGGCCCTGATAGCCTGAGAGTTGGGGCAGACGGCAGAAAACCCCGCGGCATACCCACAGAAGAGGTGTCATCAATGGGCAAGGACCATCTTTCACGACGTAAGCCGCTCAACCGCGGCTACCGGAATCAGGATCCAGCACAGGCCGCAAACACAGGGCCGGCAAAAATGAATGCCCCAGCAAACAAAGCGATGGTTGCTACCTGAGATGAGTTCTGCGGCATACGCATGCAGAGAGGAGTATTATGAAAACCGGGAACCGCTTTCTCTTCCAAGCCGCCATCCTCGCAATTTCGTGTGCTCCCGTCTTCGCTGATACCGGCCTGACAGACATCGGAGACTTGAGCATCCGTGTGCTGGTCCGCTCGGTGCCGGCAGACCATCACTTGGACGTCTCCAAGCTCCGAACGGCTGTTACAAGGGAGCTCAAAGAATCCGACATCAGGCTATCGCAGCAGTTTCTAAGCGAGGGCAAAGCTGAGCCTCCTTGCTTAAACATTTATGTGGATATGCTCAGGCTCGGCGATACGCAAAGGTATGCCTTCCATATCAGATCTGTCCTGACGGCCAACATCTACCTTGCACGCGGCGCCCGGATAGAGGTTCGCAAGGGCGAGCGGAACTGGACACTGACAGCGCCGACGGCAAACGTGAGCCGAATCAAAGCGGATCTCTGGAAGTCGAACGAAGACCACCAAATACAGACCGTACCCGCGAAGGATATGCCCCAAGAGGTAACCGAAGCTGTTCTGCGCCAGGTCGAAGCCTTCAGCACCGCTTACAGGTCAGCTAATCCGGCGACGGCTCAGGCAACCCACGAAGAAAAGAGCGTTGCTGTTTTGCCCACGGCCGAGCAACAACCCCTCGGCCAGGCAACAGAACCGCAAACGCCCGTTCAGTACAAATACGTTGCATCAAAGAACAGCAAGGTCTTTCACCGGGCGGATTGTTCGTCCGCGAAAAGGATCTCGCCTGAAAACCTTGTCGGATATAAGACCAGGGACGAAGCAATTAAGGCGGGCAAAAGGCCCTGCAAAATCTGCAAACCGTAATTGGGAATCCGCCCGCCTAACACGTAATAAAAGTTGAAAGGAAAGATGTGTCAGCCGGTGAAAAAATAGCCCTCTTACTCTTTGTCCTTTCCATTGCGGTGGTATATCTTTCCGAGGCCCTCGTGCTCAGCCTTTATGCTCTGGCCAAGTTAAGACACAAAGCAGGCAGGAATTTGCTGTGCAGAAAACCGGCTCTTGTCCTTCATGTCGTCGCGCTTCTGGGGCTTGTTTGCTTTATCTATGGCCGATTCATTGAGCCCTACCGGATCGAGGTAACCGTCATCCCCATCGAAACCACCAAGCTAAAGGATGTCACGTTCCGCATTGTGCATATTTCGGATTTGCACTGCGAGGCGGAACCACGAAACGAGCCAAAACTGGTTGAGCTTATCAATGAACTAAAACCCGATGTCATCGTCTTCACTGGTGATGCCCTTAACACCGCAGGTGCCCTGCCGGTCTTCAGAGAGACAATGAAGAAGCTGCGAGCCTCGTGTGGCAAGTTCGCAGTCCGGGGCAACTTCGAGACCGGCCCGTTGGGAAAACTCGACCTATATGCCCGGACCGGCTTCGAGCTGCTCGAGGGCAAGACCGTCGGCGTCACCAAGAACGGCGAGACGATTTACATCTCGGGCCTGAGTTGCGATAATCCCGCCGGCTTCAAACCTTTGCTCCGGGCGGTCCCCGAAGGCAGCTTCAGCGTTTTTCTGTATCACTTCTCCGACCTTGTCGAGTCAGGAGAAAATCTGAACCTCGATCTCTACCTCTGCGGACACACCCACGGCGGGCAGGTCGCTCTTCCGTTCTACGGGGCTCTGATTACGCTCTCGAAGTTCGGCAAGAAATACGAATCCGGAATCCACCGGGTCGGCGAAAGGATTCTCTACGTCAATCGGGGCATCGGGCTCGAGCCGCGTCCCGCCCCGCAGGTCCGATTCTGCGCCAGGCCCGAGATTGCCGTCTTCGATGTCTTGCCGAGAAAATAGCCCTGCAGGCAGCTCCCCCTGACACCTGCCAGCCGGGTAGCGAGTGTTGTTTTTGTTTCGGTAGCCGTATGGCTGGACTCATAACAATCCCGGTCATAGCCGTGGCCCTGGCGATGGATGCGCTGGCCGTCTCTATTGTCAGCGGCTCGACCTGCAGGCAGCTACGTACAGGGCACGCGTTGCGAATGGCCCTGTTCTTCGGCGGCTTCCAGGCCCTGATGCCCCTGGTAGGCTCACTGGCCGGCCTGACCGTCAAAGAATACACCGCCCGATACGCCCACTGGATTGCCTTTGCGCTGTTAACCGGCGTGGGGGCCAAGATGATATACGAATCCTTTAAGTTCGAGCAGGCCCGGCGGAGGGAACCTGCCAGCATCCTCGTCCTGCTGGTCCTCTCCGTCGCCACGAGCATCGACGCCCTGGCGGTCGGCGTAACCCTCTCACTGATCACAAGCTCGATCATCACGGCGGTTACCATCATCGGCGCTGTTACGTTTGCCCTTTCGTATATCGGCGTTTACATCGGCAGGAGGTTCGGGCACTTCTTTGAGATCAAGATCGAGGCCCTGGGCGGAATCGTTCTTATCGGTATCGCCCTGAAGATTCTCCTTCAACACTACCTTTGAGACCGGGATTCTCTGGGCCCCATCTTTCGAGGCCGGCCCGGCCAAACAACCGCCACGCACGGGCTTTATCAGCTTCCATTGATCGCTGGCAGATCGCCTTTGAGGAGGATATAATCTATCCCCCGAAAGACAGAGCAGAGTCAAGAACGACCAGATGAATGTAATTACACCCGGAAATCCTTTATGAGTGCGAAGGTCTACATTATCAAGGCATCTGTGGACGACGGCGAAAAGGTCATCAGCGAAAAGGCTCGCAAGCTCTTCAAGGCGGGCAATTTTGCGCGGTGCTTCGCCGAGAACGATTTTACCGCGGTGAAGGTCCACGTCGGCGAAGGCGGGAACACGACCTACGCTAAGGCCCCCTACATCAAGGGCTTGATCAAGGAGCTCCAGGCCCTGAAGACCAGGCCGTTCATTACGGACACGAGCACATTGTACAGCGGCCGAAGACGCAACGCCGTCGACCACGTTGTTGTGGCCGCCGAGCACGGCTTCTCGCTTGAGGCTCTCGGTATCCCTTTTATCGTGGCCGACGGCCTCTTCGGGACCGCCGAGGCCACGGTGCAAATCGACGGCGAAATCAACAGGGAAGTTTACATCGCTTATGACATCACAAGATGCCAGGCTATCCTCTCAATCGCACACTTCACCGGCCACCCGGCTGCCTGTGCCGGGGCCACCATCAAGACCCTGGGGATGGGCTGTGCAACGAAAAAGGGCAAGATCAAGCAGCACGCAGCACTGAAGCTATCGATCAATGACAACTGCACCCTCTGTCGACAATGCTATGAGCACTGCCCCGCCCAGGCAATTACGCTCGGCGAAAAAAAGGCAGAGATCGACCAGGACAGGTGCATCAGTTGCGCCGAATGCCTGGCCGTCTGCAGGTTCTCCGCGGTCAAATGCAACTGGGGTCCCGAAACCGAGATACTCCAGAAAAGCACGGCCGAGTATGCCCTCGGCGCGCTCAAGGGCAAGCGTGATAAAGCGGTATTTTTCAACTTCCTGATGTCTATAACCAAGGACTGCGACTGTTTTGACGAGCCGGATATGCCGAGCATCGTCGGCGACATCGGCATCCTTGCCTCGACCGACCCGGTCGCCCTGGACAAGGCCTCTGTGGATCTGGTCGAACGTACCGCCGCAAAAAAGCTCGGTGAGTTGATCGGCAACGACCAGCTCGACGCGCGCCACCAGATCGAGCACGGCCAGAAGATCGGCCTCGGCTCGGCTCGCTACGAGCTTATCGAGGTCTCGTAGCAGGCATTAGGGTTGTCGCGGCTGAGGACTCGATAGCCAGAGGAGAGGCGAGATGCAGCGGTCTAAGTCCTCCCCGGCTTTGTACTTCAAGGGGATTTTTCGGCCCGGAAGAACCGGTCAACTTCCTGGAGATAATTGC
>CAZWAP010000066.1:0-10423 GCA_964632005.1 uncultured Pirellulales bacterium
CAACGGTTGCCAAAGGAACGCAATGTTTGGAGTCGATGATGTCAAGCTCACGTAGCTGTGCGCAAATACGCCTACAGAAAGACCGCTCGGCCTACCAGCCCACCCTCTCCCGGTTGTAAGGCCACGGCGAAGAAGAACCAGGAAACCAAAACAAAAAAACAACATTCATCTGGGTATCTGCAATGGCATCTACAATGAGACCAACAGTCAGATTCTTGAGCGACGAACTTATCAAACAGATTATCGATGAGGCTGTCCACATCCTGAGCAAGCTCGGAGTAGAAATTCACAATAAAGAGATTCTGTCTTTGCTTTCGGATCACGGATGTAAAGTTGATATGGACCAACTTCATGCGGTCTTGACAGAAGAAAACATACAAAGGGCATTGGAGACTGCACCAAAGTCGTTCAAGCTGTATGATGTTTTGGGAAATGAGACGCATAACTTTGCCGGCCAGAACGTATACTACACACCCGGCTCCACCGCGCTGAACATCCTTGATCATAAGACCGGAGATATGCGCAAAGCGAATACTGCCGATTTCGTTGATTTTTCCAAAGTCATAAGTCAACTTGAATACATCGCCTCGACCAGCACCGCTTTTATAACTTCAGATGTTTGCGAGAAGATCTCCGACAGCTATCGACTCTTCCTGAGTCTGCTTTACTGCGAAAAACCGGTGGTCACGGGCGCCTTCACGATTGAGTCGTTCAACATCATGAAGGATTTTCAGCTCGCCGTCAGAGGAACGGAGGAGGCCTTGAAGGAGAAACCGCTTACCGTCTTTTCGTGCTGTCCGACGTCGCCGTTGAAGTGGAGTGATGTGACCTCGCAAAACCTGGTCGACTGCGCTCGACACTGCATACCGGTGGAATTCATTGCGATGCCTTTGTCCGGCTTCATGGCCCCCGTAACACTTACAGGAACCCTTATTCAACATACGGCTGAGACGCTCAGCGGCATTGTTATAAGCCAGTTGGCCTGTCCGGGTGCTCCGCTGCTATACGGCGGTTCACCCGCCGTTTTCGACGTGCGCTATGAGACACCGCCCATGGGAGCCGTCGAGACAATGATGATAGACTGTGCCTATAACGAAATCGGAAAATATCTCAATTTGCCCACCCAGGCCTATATCTCTATGAGTGACGCCAAACAAATCGACGCCCAGGCGGGCCTGGAGAGCGGTATGGGGGCGGCGCTGGGGGCTTTGGCCGGAATAAACAACATATCAGGCCCGGGTATGATTGACTTCGAAAGCTGCCAGTCCCTGGAAAAACTGGTACTGGACAACGAAATCTGCCGTATGACTTATCGAATGACCGAGGGTATCACACCCAGAGAGGATTTCCCCGCTGTGCCAATCCTGCAGGAACTCCTAAGGGACAGACACTTGTTGATTTCCGAACACACCTTGCGCTACCGCGACAAAGAAATATGGCTTCCCGGCCCAGCGATTGACCGTGCCAATAGAGAAAAGTGGAAACAGCAGGGTGCAATAAACCTTGCTCAACGGCTGCGCAATGAAGTAGACAAACTACTGGAAAGCTATCAGCCAAGCAGATTGCCTCAGACAACCAGGAAAGATTTGATAAAGCTGATGGAAAAAGAAGCACGCCGCCACGGGCAAGACCGGCTCCCTGAAAGATTTTGATATGCCATTATGCCGGACTAAAGCGGTAAGTTCTCGCACGTTTTGGGGTAACTTCTCCCCAAAGTCCGGCCTAAAACCAGGAATTTCCTTGATGAATCTGCCCTGCGTGACAAAAAGTTCGAGTTTCTCTGGGGCCCTTAGCCCCGCTCGCCCGGGCCATTACCGAAAGTGCAAGAGCCTGCTCAGAAATATACAGGCAGTCTGGGCTTGCCGTAACTCCTTCTCAGGTTGGCAGTTATGCGATTTTTGGGCCTCGAGACGATCCGTTTGAGCTCCCTGGCCGGCTATGGCACTCTGACCTCGTGCACCTTATCCGCCACGGGGAAAGATGCTCGCCGGACCTCGCGGTTTTTTCCCGTTTTTCCGTTGAGCGGTGCACAGTTAAGCCTATAATCCTGGTGATTTACGTGAGGGCCCCGTCCCAGACGCCGTAAACAGCAGAAGAAAATTTTGCAGGTCTGAATCCTCTGGCGGTTTGACCTCGAAACGACTGAAGAAGAGGAATATGGACTTTGACGTCTTGGTCACAGGAGGTGCTGGCTATTTAGGCTCTGTCCTTGTCCCCGAGCTTCTACGAGAGGGCAACAGAGTTACCGTGCTGGACAATTTTATGTTTTCGCCCTCTTCGCTGTTGGATTGCTGTTATTACAGTACATTTGAAGTTGTAAGGGGCGATGCCCGGGACAAGGGCCTGGTTGAGCGCCTGGTTCGGGATAAGGACATTGTGATTCCCCTCGCTGCGCTGGTGGGTGCGCCGCTCTGTGACCGCGACAGCATCGGTGCAAAGACGACTAATACCGAGGCCATCAGGACACTCTGCGAGGTACTCTCGGAAAAGCAGAGAATAATCTTCCCTACCACCAATAGCGGCTATGGCGTCAGCCAAAAAGACGTCTATTGCACAGAAGAAACGCCGCTTAACCCTATATCGCTGTACGGCCGGACAAAGGTAGAGGCCGAGAAGATCGTGCTTGACAGGACAAATAGTATCAGTTTTCGCCTTGCGACGGTCTTCGGACCAAGCCCACGGATGCGGATGGACCTGCTTGTCAATGATTTTACCTATCGTGCCGTCAAGGACCGCTTCATAGTCGTCTTTGAAGGCCATTTCAGACGCAATTATATCCACATTCGGGATGTCGCCCGTGCCTTTATTCATGCTATCGAAAACTTCGACAGTATGAGGGGCGAGCCTTATAATGTCGGTCTTTCAACGGCCAACCTGACGAAGCTGGAACTTTGTGCCAAGATCAAGGAGCTGTTGCCGGACCTCGTTTACATCGAGGCCCCCGTCGGGGAAGACCCAGACAAGAGAGATTACCTTGTATCCAATGAGAAGGTCGAGAAAGCAGGCTTTAGGCCAAGATATTCGCTCGAAACAGGGATCCGCGAATTGATCAAGGCATACACGATTCTTACCAACAGCAAGTATAGTAATGTCTAAGCACAGCAGAACATATATCGTTGGGCACACCGGATTGTCTGGTTCGCCTTTGGACTGCTTTCCAACCGGACGGCTGTACTCGGTAGGGAAGGGTTTCTTCGGTTACCTGATAAGGAAAGGCTTTTTTGGTTCTTGCGGGGAAGTCGACTTCATTTCGCAACGGGATTCCGCGGTACTATAAGTATAGCGAAAAAAGGCTTTTTGAGGGATTGAGCACGGAAAGCTATATCTGACAATAACGTAGGGAGGCGTTAGAAAATGATTATCAGCAGAACCCCTTTCAGAATCTCTTTTTTCGGAGGCGGCACCGATTATCCATCCTGGTATCTCAAGCACGGCGGCAGCGTACTGAGTACCTCGATCGACAAATATTGTTACATAACGTGCCGTGTCCTGCCGCCTTTCTTCGAGCACAGGTTGAGAATCGTCTACTCGCAGACCGAACAATGCCAGCACTTTGAGGAAATCCACCATCCGGCCGTACGGGAAACCCTCCGTTTTCTCGGGATCGACCAGGGCCTCGAAATACACCATGATGGAGACTTGCCTGCTCGCAGCGGTATGGGGTCCAGCTCCTCATTTACGGTGGGCCTTCTTCATGCCCTTTATGCCCATCAGGGAATAATGCCAAGCAAGAGGCAGCTTGCTTTGGAAAGCATCCACATAGAGCAGGAAATGATTAAGGAAACGGTCGGGTCCCAGGACCAGGTCTGTGTCGCTTTTGGAGGCTTGAATCAGATTGATTTCTCCACGACAGGTGGGATAGATGTGCGCCCGGTCACTCTCTCGGTCGATCGCAGAAAAGAGCTTGATTCGCATCTAATGCTTTTCTACACAGGGATAAAACGCACGGCCTCCAATGTAGCAAAGAGCTACGTGGAAAATATTGACGGCCGCTACAGACGTCTCAAGAGGATGCAGCAGATGGCTGAGGAGGGAGTCGAGCTTCTGAACAGCAGCCGGTGTATCTGTCAATTTGGAGAGCTCCTGCACGAGGCCTGGATGCTCAAAAGGGGGCTCGCCCCTGAGGTATCCAATGGCTATGTGGATGAGCTTTACGAGCGGGCGCGCAAAGCCGGTGCCATCGGAGGCAAGATCACAGGCGCAGGCGCAGGCGGCTTCTTGTTGCTTTTTGTCCCACCGTCGGCCCAGAAAAGGGTAAGAGAGTCACTCAATGATAAGATCTATGTCCCATTCCATTTCGAGTCCTACGGCAGCCAGATTATTTTCTACGAACCCGAGCAGGAGGACTACAGCGAGGTGGAAAGAGACAGGGCTAAAAGAACGATAACCTGCTTCGAGGAGCTGGCCGTTATAGCAGAGAAGAAGTCGAGCAGGATACAGGACATCGCCGTCAAGCCAAAACGGTCGGCCGATGTAGAGCCGGTCAAAAAGGACGGCTGAGACCAACTGTGGTAGCAAAGGAAGGTTGTGCTATGGACGTACTGTTCATACATCCGGGAAACCAAAAGAGGATTTACCAGGATCTGGCCAAGGAGTTTACGGCCGTAGCAACCCCCGCCTGGACCTTATTGCTGGCCAATTACGTTCGGAATCAGGGTTATTCAACCGCCATCTACGATGTACACATCGAGGGTTGGGACAAGGACGTGCCGAAGGAGCTGTCAGACAGGTATGACCCGAACCTGATAGTCATAATGGTTTACGGTCACAATCCCTCAGCCTCAACGCAGACGATGCCGGCCGCAGGGGCTATAGCCAGAGACATAAAGGCCTTCAACAGTGATATCCCCGTGGCGATGGGCGGGATTCACCCTTCGGCTCTGCCTGAGCGGACGCTACGAGAAGAAAGTGTCGATTTCGTTATACAGGGTGAAGGCCCGTACACCATCGCAGGCCTGATTGAGTGCCTCGGCGGCAGGAAGGCTATTAAAGACGTCAAGGGACTTTGGTACTGGAGCAACGGTGAGGTCGAGTTTACCTCGCAGGCGCCTGTCGTTGCTGATCTCGATGAGGAGCTTGACGGATACGCATGGGACTTGCTGCCGAACCTGGACCGCTACAGGGCACACAACATGCACTGTTTTCAGGATTTCCAGAAAAGCCAGCGAGAGGATTTCTCGGACGTAAGGTCACCGTATGCTGCTATGAACACATCGCTTGGCTGCCCATACTCCTGCCACTACTGCTGTATCAACGCGATATTCGGAAAGCCGGGTATAAGGTACTGGGCGCTTGAAAAAGTGCTTTCGTGGATAGATGTGCTCGTCAAAAAGTACAGGGTCAGGAACATAAGGTTTGATGATGAGCTATTTATATTGTCGCCCAAAAGGGTAGAGCGATTTTGCGATATGCTAATAGAGCGTAATTACGACTTGAATATTATGGTATATGGTAGGGTCGATACGACACGAGATTTTATGGTGGAGAAGATGAGACGGGCTGGTGTCAATTGGATCTCTCTCGGGATAGAATCCGGCAATGAAAAGGTAAGAAACGACGTCAACAAGAGCATAAGAAAGGACATAAAAGACGTGGTCAGGGCTATACAGGCCCATGACATTTATGTGCTCGGCAACTATATGTTTGGCCTGCCGGAGGACGATTTGACAACGATGCAGGAGACTCTGCATCTTGCAATGGACCTAAATTGCGAATTCGCCAATTTTTACACGGTAATGCCGTTTCCTGGTTCTGCCCTGTACGACTGGGCGGTAGAGCAGGGCACTGTCCCCGATAGCTGGGCCGCGTTCTCGCAGCATAGCTACGACACCAGGCCCCTACCGACACGCTATCTTTCGCCGACCGAGGTGTTGGCGTTTAGAGACGAAGCTTTCAACACTTACTTCAGCAGTGATAGATACCTGAAGATGATAGATGCCAAGTTCGGCAGCAAGGTCACAAGGCACTTAGAAAAAATGCTCACGATCAAGATCCGGCGGAGGCTGTTCACGGACCTTGTAAAGTAAAAAGGTCAGCAAAAAGTTATACGGAGGATTCAACATGGACGAGTGTATCGAGAAACTGCAAGCAAAGGCTTACGAGATCCGAAAAATGGTTCTCAAGATGTGCACCAAAGCAGGCACGGGACACCTGACCTCGTCGATGTCCTGTATAGATATTCTGGTAGCGCTGTACCACGGCGGGATTATGCGATACAATCCTGAAGAGCCGGAATGGCCCGAACGCGACCGCCTGTTTCTCAGCAAGGGTCAGGCCAGCCCCGCTTTATACGCCGTATTGGCTGATTGCGGATATTTCGATGTGGCCGAGCTTGACCGGTTCGCCCAGAAGGACGGCAAATTTGGGGTCCATTTGCAGAAGGACGTGCCTGGGGTGGAAATCACCTGCGGCTCATTGGGTCATGGATTCGGGATTGCTGCAGGCATGGCACTCGGGGCCAAGATGAATAGAGAGCTTTACCTCGTCTTTGCAATCCTTGGAGACGGGGAGTGCTATGAAGGCTCAATTTGGGAAACAGCGATGTTCGCCGCGCACAACAGATTGAACAATCTTGTCGTTTTTGTCGATCGAAATTTCCTTTGCGTGACGGACTTTACCGAGAATCTCATCGCGCTAGAGCCTATGGAGGAGAAATGGTCCTCATTTGGTTGGGACGTGGCCAGAATAAACGGCCATCGTTTTGAGCAGATACTCGCTTCGCTGGAAGGCATCAGGTCGCGCAGATCTTCGCGTCCACTGGTTATCATTGCCGATACCGTCAAAGGTCAAGGCATTGACTTCGTTTCTGACGTCCCTCTTTGGCACGGTATTGCTCCCAAGGGTAAAGATGCCGAGAGGGCCGAGCTGGCGCTACAAAGGAGGTATCAATATGAGTAAGCAAACGCAAAGAGACGCATTCTGGAACAGGGTGTACGACCTGGCAAGAGCGGACAAGAGTATCATCGCCGTTTCTGCTGATATGGGTGCGCCGTCACTGGATAAGTTTCGAGCCGACCTGCCGGGCCAGTTTGTTAATGTGGGAATCGCTGAGCAAAACGGTATCGTCGTGGCCGCGGGCCTGGCAATGACCGGCAAACGCCCTTTTGTGTATGCCATAGCCCCTTTTGCCACCCTCCGGTGCCTCGAACAAATCAGGGTTGAAAGCGGCATAATGAATATCCCCATCACGATTGTAGGGGTAGGGGCTGGCTTCGGCTATGAGGATTCGGGGCCAACCCATCACCTGACCGAGGACATAGCCATTATGCGAGCGATGCCTCACATCGTTATTAACAGTATATCCGACAACGTTATGGCTCAGGCCATAGCCGAGATGTCCTGCTCTATGCCTTTTACCAATTACGTCCGTCTGGAACGTCGATGCCTGCCAGAGCTTTATGACAGTAAGACTGACTTTGGCACCGGCATCAATGTACTCCGGCAGGGCCAGGACCTCTGCATCGCCGCAACCGGATATATGGTACACACGGCACTTGAGCTGGCTGACCGGCTCAAAGAAAAGGATGTCAGTGCGAAGGTGTTGGATGTGTTTACTATCCCCGTAAACTCGTCGCTGCTTCTTGAGCAGATAGGTAATGTCAGGTCTCTTGTGACCCTGGAGGAGCATTTCCTACCGGGCGGGCTTGGAAGTGCAGTCTGTGAGGTTCTGACCGATGCCGGCGTTGCGATGCCTGTTAAGCGGATAGGTCTTCCTATAGAGAAGGCGTACTGCTACAAATATGGAGGCAGGCAGGAGATTCACAAGTACTACGGCGTGGATAAGAAAGGGATCCTCGAGCAGATAATGCAGTTCATGACCATTCGTAACGGCGAATTCATCTTGAATAAGTAGCCGGTATCCGACCGCCAGATTCAACCGTCCCACGAGCTTCAGGACGGTTGTTTCATAAGCGATCGTGCAATCTACCCTCTGGGCTGAGGCATCACGGGGCAGAACAGCACAAATGAAAAAATACGGGATGCAAAAAGTCTAAGTGTGATATAGAGCCGATTCGAGCAGGTATTGTAACGTAAGCGTCTACGTTTCAGGGGCTGTGGAGACCGGATGATCACGGCGGAGAACTTAAAATGAAGATAACGCTGCTGGTTCCGACCTTGAACGAGCTTGAAGGTATGAAGGCGATTATGCCCAGGATAAAAGATGGATGGGTTGACCAGGTCATAGTCGTCGATGGCCACTCGACCGACGGAACAGCAGAATTTGCCAAGCAGCGTGGCTATTTCGTCTATGTCCAGAAGAAAAAAGGGCTTAGATACGCCTTTATCGAGGCGCTACCGTACATAGAGGGCGATGTCGTTATCACGTTCAGCCCAGATGGAAATAGCATCCCGGAACTGATTCCACCGCTAATCGAGAAAATGAAAGAGGGGTACGATATGGTCATCGTCTCCCGCTACCTTGACGGGGCCAGAAGTGAGGACGACGACCCGATCACAGCCTTCGGCAACTGGTTCTTCACAAAAACCATTAATTTGTTACATGGCGACCACTACACCGATGCGATGGTGATGTTCCACGCCTACAAGACCAAGCTGATCTATGACCTCGAGCTGCACAAAGACGGGGCCTATGCAACCGCTGAGAAGTTGTTCCATACGCATATAGGCTGGGAACCTCTGCTCTCGGTCAGAGCGGCCAAGTGCAAGCTCAAGATAGGAGAGATCCCCGGAAATGAGCCTGCCAGGATTAGCGGTGAAAGGAAGCTGCAGATCGTCAGGTGGGGCTGCGCGTACCTGTTCCAGGTTGTCAGGGAGAAATTCTGTTGGTCACCGACAAAGAGATTGAATGTGTAGGTTCGTATAGGAGTTTGGAGGATATGCTTATGCAGCTCGGATGACGCCCCAAAAAAGCATACACCAACAACGTTTATGTAGTTATCTGCTCAGTTCTAATATGTTGTATGTTCGCGCCATCGCTTCTCTGAGGTAGAACCAAGATTATGAAAAAGTCTTATCCCATTGTAGCGATCGCTATAACAGGAATCAGCCTGGCTTTCATTTATAGCCAAGTTGTTGTCGATGACCCACTTGAGAGGTTTAAGCAGCTCGACCGCAAGTTCTATCTGAGCGGGAATGTTAAAGCGGATTTCGACCTGCGCGATGACGCTTATCTGCTAAAGGTTAGGTGGTACGAACATAACGAAAGCCAGCCACAATCCATCACCGTAAACGGACGTAAGTTTTCTGCCAATACGTGGCCGTTTACTAAACGAAGCAAGAATTGCTGTCGCCACTATATCCACATTCCCAGAGAGGCGCTCAAAAAAGGCGCGAATACGGTCGAGGCGGTTTTTCCGGAACCTTATCCTTCATATGTATCTCTTACCGTGCGCAATTACCGCAAATGCATTTCAGGAATTTATATCTTATTTCCCGACTCGACGGAATTTCCACGCTACAAAATTCCGGCCGGAACCTTTCTTCCGGTAAACATTCTGGCGGTACTGCTCAGCCTGTTGGCCTGGTCCCTCATCAATAGGGCTGACTTAAAGCAAAGCGAAGTGTTGTTTTACGCCTGCAGATATGCGCGAATCTTGCTCGTATTTGTGTTCACGCTGCTGATAAGTACTTGCATCAGTACTGTGCTCGGCTACGGAATAGCCCTTGGACCAGGCCTGTTCTGGGGGCCGGTCTTTATTATCCTGGGTCTGTCTGTCGTGGAAGCCTCCAAGCTGCTCAGGAGTACTGCGCAAGCAGAGCTTAGGTACCAGCCATCCACGGGTTTCTGGCTTACCAAGACAGGCTTTAACGTCCAAACAGGATCGCTCTTTTTGGTTCTAATAATACTGGTCAACCTCTGGGTTTACTGGCCGAGTTTCTCTCATATCTTCCGGCACGACGAGTGGGCCTTTTTCTTCGTCTCCAGGCATACACCACCTGGTCTGGGCTTCTTTTTCAAGCACATCGACTGGCAGCTATGTCTGCCATACGACCGTTTGATATTCCGCCCGCTTCATCACGCGATGCTCGCAGCTAACCGTGTAATCTTCGACACCAACTATGTCGGCCCGCACATAATAACATTCAGCAAACACATCATCGCCACGCTCTGCCTGTGGTGGCTTATGTGGCAGTATAAACCAACGTGGCTCTCAGCTCTATTTGCGCTGCTGTTTTCGGTGTTGCTGGTACACATAGATCCGGTAATATGGCCGCACCTGGACTCACACATAACAACGACCATATTCCTGATTCTCGCGATAATAATATTCCGTAAGACCGTATATGACCAGATAAGGCCGGTCAAAGGCTTTGCCCTGACAGGCGTTCTGCTGCTTCTGGCTATGCTTGCCACCGAAATAGCAGTACTTATGCCCCTTGTGTTCTTCGGGTCGTACTGGCTCATTCTGAGGGGGCAGGGCCAGCCAGCAACAGGCAAAAAAGACAGGGCAGCATGGTGGGT
>CAZWAP010000067.1:0-9801 GCA_964632005.1 uncultured Pirellulales bacterium
CGCAGCGGAATTGCCAGTCCGAGTTGATGCGGGTGTTAGGCGTCATTTGGCATCACTCCGGTTTACGTAATCTTTCGATCTACCTTTTTTCTTCGAGGGCTTTTCGCTTGAAATAGAAGTCTATCCGGCTTTCAGCACCCGTAAGAAATAGAACCAACAAAGTAGATATTGGTGCTGCGAACCAGAGGATTAGGAGGAATAACTCCTTTCCTTCTGGGGCACCTTTAGCGGCTAAGAGAAAAACCAGCGTCACGGGCAATAGCAGGTTCAAACTAATTGCGGCCCACTTCATATTTTCTCCTTGCGCCTAACTTGTTATTCTACACAATCTCCGTCATTGTGAGTAAACTCATAGGCCGGTCTTTATGCTTTGTATCATGCAAGTCCGCACTTGTCAATACAAAATGCGGGAAAATGAATTGACTGGAATCGGCGTAGCGACTAATCTAACCACTGAATATGGATGTTATGGAGCTTGTATCTAATCAAAAGTCTGGATATGAGTGGAGATGAGGAGAAGCCGCCTGCGGGTCGTCGCCGGCTGAAAAAACAGTGAGGTTTGCCCGGCCGACGTGTATAATATGGTCTGGGATCTGGAGAACCGGAAGTTGGTTGCAGGATTCGGGCTTATGGAACTACCGAAATTGGAAAAACCTGAGAGGTACGTCGGTCTGTACATCTTCGATTTCGGCGGCCACACCGCCGTCGGCTTTACCGCCCAGGAGGTCGCCGAGCTTCTCGAGAGCGAAAGGTACGGGCACGGCAAGGTCTACAAGATCCACAGGGCGTACCCCGACGGCACGCTCGAGCTAAAGGGCGTTCCTGCGGAGCTCTTCCAGCTCGAGGCTGGCCTGTTTTTCTACTCCAGCGATCTTGAGACCGCCAGGGAGGACTTCAAACGGCTGGTCGAGCTGGCGGTTACAGCCGCTCCGCCCTGTCGTGCGAAGGTGCATCTTGCCAAGTATGACGACGACAAGTTTCTCGTCGCCCTCATCTACCCGGCCGAGTACGACGACGAGGTCAGCGCCTGGCTGCTCGAGCAGGGTTACAAGACAGGCGGCGCAGCCGAAGGCGGAACCGGCGCGGTCCAGAGATACTATGCCGCCAAGGTGGAAGTCCTCGAACGGCATCAGTTGTTTAGCCGGCCCGATATGATAAGTCGAACCGGCGAAGAACTGCTCGCCTCGTTAAAGTCAGCCGTCCAAAGGTAGCTTCCGCTGGAGTCGTGAATCGGTTGGTTTCGGCGGGGTACGGTGTATGAATTATGGGCATCAGGGGTAAGGCCAGCTCGTTTGTTGGTTCGCTTGCGGGGTGTTTGCTTTGCTTATTCGGCAAGGCTCGGGTTGACCCCACGGCTGAGGACCTTGAGCGCGCCGACTTCAAGACCAGCACCCAGCGCCTGGGCATCCGCTTTACCGAGAGGATTCGCGATGTCTTTCGTTTCAAGTGGATTCGCAAGAGGCACGGCAGTTGAGTGGATCGCGGGGGGGGTGCTTTTGCCGGCCTTGGACTTCATCTTGATTTGGCAGTTTTCTTGGCTTAATTGTATGCGTCGGTGCGGCCGGATTTTTGAGGCTTGAGCTGATTTTAAGGTCTGGGATGTCCGATGCGATGTTTGAAAATCCGCCTGGTGAGCCGCCTGCGTTAACCCCCAATGCCCTTGCCGTGCTGCGAAGCAGATACCTGATAAAGGACGAAAAGGGCAGGTGCATCGAAACGCCCGCGGAGATGTTCAGCAGGCTTGCGGGCGTCGTCGCTGGTGCCGAAGCTGCCTACGGGGCCTCGAAGACCGAGCTACGGAGCTGGCACAAGAGATATTACGAGCTGATGGCATCGCTGAAGTTT
Organism: uncultured Pirellulales bacterium; assembly: GCA_964632005.1. GTDB lineage: Bacteria > Planctomycetota > Phycisphaerae > Sedimentisphaerales > Anaerobacaceae > CAZWAP01. The sequence goes on from CAZWAP010000067.1 coordinate 1,846, forward strand.
TTGCCCAACTCGCCGGCCCTTATGAACGCCGGCCGGCGCGGGATGCTCAGCGCCTGTTTCGTCCTGCCCGTCGAGGACAGCATCGAGGGCATTTTCGAGGCCGTCAAGCAGACCGCTCTCATCCAGCAGGCCGGCGGCGGCACAGGGTTCTCCTTCGACAGGTTAAGGCCGACCGGCGACCGGGTCGCCTCCAGCGGGGGCACAACCTCCGGGCCCATCAGCTTCTGGCACGTCTTCTCGCAGACCACCGAGGCCATCCAGCAGGGTGCGTTCCGCCGGGGCGCAAATATGGGTATGATGAGCGTCGAGCACCCCGACATCCTCAAATTCCTCTATGCAAAGCAAAACCTCAAGGCCTTTACCAACTTCAACATCTCCGTTAAAGTCACCGACTCCTGGATGAAAAAGGTTCTGCGGTCCCGCTGCTCCCTGCACCTTGTGACAAATCCCCGGACCGGGCTAAGATATCTGCTGCCCAGGGATCTCAACCCTGCCGACTACACGATAGACGACCTCCACCAAGTGCCCCCTGGTCGGACGGTGGGGCCTCGCTTGCCCGCAGAGCTGGTCGGCCGATTCTATACCGTCGGCGATATATGGCAGGCGCTGGTCCGCTGCGCCCATGCGACCGGCGAGCCGGGCCTGGTCTTCATCGACCGCATCAACCGGGACAATCCCACGCCCGCGCTCGGCGCCATCGAAGCTACCAACCCGTGCGGCGAGCAACCCCTGCTGCCCTACGAAGCCTGTACTCTCGGCAGCATCAATCTTACGAAGTTCGTAGAGTTCCCGGAACGCCAGATCAATTGGCGCGGCCTGGCCGAGACTGTCGCCCTTGCCGTGCGGTTCCTCGACAACGTTGTGGATGCGTGCAACTACCCTGTTGAACAAAGTGCGCGCCTGGCCCTGGCGAATCGAAAGATAGGTCTTGGCGTAATGGGTTTTGCCGATACGCTTTTGGAGCTTGGCATTGCGTACGATTCAAGAGTCGCCGTTCGGTTCGGGTCTGAAGTTATGGAGTTTATAAATCAGCATGCTCACCGGGCCTCTGCCGAGTTGGCGGGCCTGCGGGGCCCTTTTCCGAACTGGGAGCAGAGCACCTGGCGACAAAAGAATCAGAAGCTCCGCAACGCCGCGGTTACCTGCATAGCGCCAACCGGCACGATCAGCATAATTGCCGGCTGTTCCTGCGGTATCGAGCCGATCTATTCGCTGGTCTTTGTCCGGCAGGTACTCGGCGGCAAGAAGCTGCTCGAGGTAAATCCGATTTTCAAGCAGGTCGGGCGGGAGCGTGGCTTCTACAGCAAGAAGCTTGAGAAGCGGATCGCCGCGACCGGCAGCATCCAGGGTATAACGGAGATCCCCGCGAAGATTCGCAGGGTGTTCAAGTGCGCCTATGACATTGAGCCGCGCTGGCATATCCGCATGCAGGCCGCCTTCCAGGACCACTGCGACGCGGCCGTCAGCAAGACGATAAATCTGCCCGCCGATGCTACGGCTGCTGAGGTCGATCGAGCCTACAAGACTGCCTACCGCCTGGGCTGCAAGGGCATCACTGTTTACCGCCGAACCTCCCGCCCCGCCGAACCGATGACCCTTGTCTAAGACAAAACCAGCCTGGGATTATCGGCCTGAGGGCCTGAATCGTCCCACCGGCGGCGTGTGGCGGGGAGCTTCTGGCTCCGGCTCATTCGCAGGACAGGCAGTACTTATCGGTCCGGAGGCCGGAAAAAAGCGAACTTTTTCGATGCTCCGGGCGTATCAAAAAGCGGCCAGGCAAATAATAAGGGATCTTCGTGCTAAAGTGGCACATTTGTGCCTGCCGATAAGATAAGGTACCGGAAAAGATTTTTCTCCCCTCCGGAAAACATCGAGCGGCGAGAGTTGCTCGATGTTTTCTTTTTTGCGTGGCCGATCCTCTTTGCCGCCGCCGAGCCGCCAATCAGGCCCGTCCAACCTCTCAAATGGTCTATGTTTTCCCAGGCGTAGGGATATAATCGAACGCATGCAGAGCAACGCCGTGCTAAGTGAAATCTTCGGCCAGATGGCCGACATAATGGAAATCCTCGGCGAGGATCGTTTTCGCGTGAACACCTACCGCAAGGCCGCCAGGATCATCGCTGAGATCCCAGGTGATATCGAGGGTATGCTTGCGGACGGTCGGCTGGCCAAGATCCCTGGTATAGGCAAATCGACTCTGGCCAAGATAGAGGAGTTTATCAAGACCGGCTCAGTTAGCGCCCACCAGGAGCTGCTCGCCAGGATCCCGCCGGACCTGCTTAAGTTGCTCGAGGTACCCGGTATCGGCCCAAAGGGCGTAAAGGCCGTCTATGAGGGGCTAAACGTCACGAACATATCCGGCCTCAAAGAGGCGGTCGAGTCTGGCGCCCTGGCGAGCCTGCCGGGTTTTGGAGAAAAAAAGGCTGCTGCCATCGGCAGGGGCATCGAGTTCCTCGAAAAATCCACCGGCAGGATCCGCCTCGACCAGGCCCTGGAGGCCGCTGAGATGGTTACCTCTTCCCTTCTGTCCTTCAGTGAGCTTTTGCCCATCCAGACCGCCGGCTCGCTGCGCCGAAGGGCCGAGACCATCGGCGATGTTGACATCCTCGTCGCCGCACCCGCGGGCGGTTCTTCCCGCCGGGTCGTCGAGGCGTTCACCCAGGCGGGGTTTGTCCGGCAAGTCCTTGCCGCCGGCCCCACAAAAGGCTCGGCCCTGATCGAGACAACTACGGGGGCGGTCCAGGTGGATGTCCGCGTGGTGCCCGAGCAGAGCTTTGGAGCGGCGTCACAGTACTTCACCGGGTCAAAGCAACATAACGTGCGTCTGCGAGAAATCGCAGTGAAGGCGAAGCTCAAGCTGAACGAGTACGGGCTATTCAAAGGCAAGAAGATGATTGCCGGCAGGTACGAGGAGGAGATATATGAGAAGCTGGGCCTGGACTACATTTCGCCGCTGCTGCGTGAGGACCGCGGCGAGGTGGAGGCTGCCATCGAACACCGCCTGCCCGACCTGGTCGAGTTCAGCCAGATAAAGGGCGACTTCCATATACACAGCAACGCCTCCGACGGCGACTCTGACATCGCCGAACTTGCGCGTGCTGCCCGCGAGCTCGGCTACAGCTTCATCTGCATCACCGACCATTCCCGTTCCTCGGCGATCGCCAACGGCCTGACAGCGGCCCGGCTTTCCCGCCAGATCAAGGAAATCCGAACCTTGAACCGGAAAATCAAGGGGATTACCATTCTCGCCGGGGCCGAGGTCGATATCCTGGCCGACGGCTCCCTCGATTTCGACGATGAGCTACTCGCCGAGCTCGATTTTGTCATCGCGGCCATACACTCCGGGCTTGGCAGCGACCGAAAGAAGGTTACCACCCGCACCCTCAGGGCGATGGACAACCCTTACGTCAACTGTATCGCGCATCCGACGGGCAGGCTGATCGGCCAGCGAGAGGCTATGGACCTTGATATCGCCGCTGTTATCGAGCACGCCGCCCGGACCGGCACCGCGCTCGAAGTAAATGCCAACCCCTACAGGCTCGACCTCAAAGACGTCCACTGCAAGATGGCGATCGAGGCCGGCGTCAAGCTCGCGATCGGTACCGACGCCCACAGCGTTGTCGGCCTTGGGCTGATAGGGTTCGGCGTCACAACCGCTGCGAGAGGCTGGGCCACAAAGGCCGATGTGCTCAACACATTCACGGTCAGCCAGATCAAGAAATTCGTCAAGATGAAAAGACCCTGATGCACGAGGTACAAAGCGCCGGTTCAGGGATTCTGCTGACATCGCGGCGAAAGTACCGAATCAGCGGAAAGAATTCGTGCATTTTCCGTTTAGATGTTTGATAGTCCTTGTGATTCAGGTTCCCGAGAATGTCATCTGGTCCAGCCAGAATCCTGTTGACGGGGCCGCCCGGCTGCGGCAAGACGACCGCCATTATGCGGATTGTCGAGCAGCTGGGCTGCCCGAAGGTCGCCGGCTTCTACACGCAGGAGATTCGCCAGGGCGGCAAGCGCCTGGGCTTTCGCTTCAAGCGCCTCGACGGCCCCGAGGGGATTCTGGCCCATCGCAGCATCAAAGGACCCTACAGAGTGGGCGGGTACGGCGTGGACATCGCAGCGTTCGAAGAGTCTGTAGTGCCCCTGCTGCACCCCGGGCGGTCCGAGGCAAGGTTGTTCGTAATCGACGAGATAGGGAAGATGGAGTGTTTATCAACGATGTTCGTCACGGCCGTGCGCCGATTGCTCGAATCCGACAGGTCGGTCCTGGCCACGGTCGCTCAAAAAGGCGGCGGCTTTATTCGGGAGGTAAAGGAACATCCTGCTGTTGCACTTTTTAGCCTGAGGCGAGAAAATCGCGAGCGGGTCGTCGTCGAGATCGCCGGGATTCTCGCGTCCGTGGATTTGACTGGATAGGCGTCTGCGGCGAGGCCGGGCGGGTGATTTGCAATAATTATGCCGAAAGGACGGACATTTCGAGTTGCCGGGGTGGACGGCTGCAGGGCAGGCTGGCTTTTAGCTGTTGCATCGGTCGCGGCGGGGCGCTGCCGGCCGGCGGCGCGTGGGGCTTACCGCCTCGAGAGGCTGGAGGTCGCAGCTACCTTCTCAGAGGTCCTCTCGAGTCTGGCTGATTGTGAGCTGATCTGCGTGGATATCCCGATAGGGCTGAGCAACGGCCCGCCGCGCGAGTGCGACATCGCCGCCAGAAAGATGCTCGGCGCCCGCCGGAGCAGCGTTTTCCCGGCACCGGTCAGGGCGGTTCTTGGAGAGAGCGGCTACCGTGCCGCCGGCCGTCTCGTCGGCCTGCGCGACGGGAACGGCCGGGACCTCGCAATGGGCCTGGTCGAAAGCTGGAGCGAAAGTGGTGATTCGGCCATAATCAGGGCGCCGAAGCTCGATGTCAACAAGGTCCGATGCATTGTCATAGGCGATCTGGTCTTGGATTTGAATGAATCCTGATAACCAGCCTGTACTGATCGATGGGAGCGTTGGCGAAGGAGGCGGCCAGGTACTCCGCACCAGTCTTGCGCTGGCGTGTATAACCGGCAGGCCCTTTCACATAGAGAACATCCGCGCCGCCCGTCCCAATCCGGGCCTGGCCAAACAGCACCTAAGCTGCGTCCGGGCGGCGACCCGGATAAGCCGGGCCGAATGTACGGGCGACGAGATTGGCTCGCAGGTCTTGAGTTTTCGCCCGGGCCCCGTTCAAGGCGGCGACTATCGCTTCGAGGTTGGCTCGGCCGGCTCGGCCACGCTCGTGGCGCAGACGGTTCTGCCGGCCCTCTTTCTTGCCGACAAACCGTCCAGCGTTACTGTAACCGGGGGGACGCACAACCCGTGGGCGCCGCCTTTCGACTTCTTGAACGAGAGCTTCCTGCCGGCGATCTGGCGGTCTGGCTTCCGTGCTCGGTGCAGGCTCCTCAAGCACGGGTTTTACCCTGCCGGCGGTGGAATAATCGCGCTTGCTGTCACACCGGCCAGCCGACCCCGGCCCATAGACCTCTGCGCCCGGCCCACGGGCGCGGAGATCCGCGCGAGGATATACACCGCTAAGCTGCCTTCGCATATCGCAGCCCGCCAGCAAGGCCTCCTCGGCCGGGCCGAGCTTGAGTTCGCGGAGATCGAGCAGGTCGAAGTCGGCGACTCGGACGGGCCGGGCAACTGCGTTATGATTCGCATCTGCACCGCGGTAGAGACAACGGTCTTTACTGCGTTCGGCCAGCGGGGCAAGCCATCCAAGGAGGTCGTCTCCGAGGTCATCGAGACAGCCGTCGATTTCCTCGGCAGCGGTGCCGCCATCGACCGGTACCTGGCCGACCAGCTTTTGATCTACATCGCGCTTAGCCGTGCAGGCTCCTTCACCACCAACCAGCTTTCCAGCCACCTGCTGACCAACATACAGGTCATAAAAAAGTTCCTTCCAGTGGATTTCGACGTGCAGGAGCAGGGCCGTATTTATCGGGTCTCCTGCCGTCCAGCTTCAAACAGCCTGCCTGAGAATCCAGCCTGAGGCTGCAAGAACGCTTGTCGAATTCCCTGGTTTTCGGTAGACTATCGGCAATAGATAGCAAGATACGATCACTTAGCCCTGCTGCAGCGGCTTCCGATCCGTTTGCAGCGATCTTCAAGTCACCGGAGCATACCAGCAGATGGCTGCTGATTTGCGGTACAACAACCTTAGCGAGCTTTTCGAGGGTTCCTTAGGAGCGGTTCCGTGGCTCGAGAAGGTCTGTCTCGAGGTCATACGGGCCGATCGCTGCGAGCAGTTCACTTTTCGACAATTGAAAACCGGGGCGGTCAAATTTGCCGCCTGGCTGAGAGGGTATGCCCGCATCAGGCCGGCGGACAAGGTCGCCATACTCGGCAGGAACCGCGCCGACTGGGACGTGGCATTCTGGGGGTCGGTGCTCGCTGGTGCCGTTGCGGTCCTGATCGACCCCGAACGAGGTCCGCAGGGTGTAATCGACCACCTCAGATGCACCGATACGGCCGTCTTAGTGATGGCGGAGGATTATCTAAACCGCGAGGCGCGCCGCTGCGTAGCGGATTTTGCCAGAGGCGCCGGCATCGCTCTGGTTGAGATGACCGATAGACCCCTCTGCGACGCTCTTGCCAGCCAGCCGGGCCCAGGCCCGGACCGCGCGGCGCCGGCCGGATCGTATGAGCGAGTCGCAGCCGACCTCTCACCGGATGAGACAGCAGTAATCCTTTGCACCTCCGGCACCACCGGTGACCCACGCGGGGTCGAGCTTACGCACGGCAACCTTCTTGCCAACATTGCCGGCTGCATCGAGAAGATTCACATAACCTCCACCGACGTGCTCGGCCACATCCTCCCGCCGCATCATTCTTTCGGCCTGACGGTGGGGAAGCTTCTGCCGCTTGCCGTCGGGGCCCGGAACATCTACACCGACAATTACCGCCGGATCCCCCAGCTCATCGGCGAAAAAGGCGTTACCATCTTCATCGCCGTGCCGGCAGTTTTTACTATGTTTGCCAAGAAGATCGACGAGAATCTCAGGGCCCGCAAGCGAAGAAATCCCTTCATCGGCCTTGTCGATCGCTACGCCCCCCGGCTCATCGGCAGGGGCATCATCAGAAGGTATCACTGGCAGAGGCTCCGCTTCTTCCTCTCCGGGGCTGCTCCTGTGCCGCGCTGGGTCCTGGAGGTATTCTGGCGTCACGGGCTGGGCCTGTACGAGGGTTATGGCACCACCGAGAACTCCCCTGTTTACGGCTTCAACGACGACCCGCGCAGGCTCGGGTCGGTGGGCAAGCCGATCAGCACCGTACACGTTAAAATCGTCGACGACGAAAACCGAGCTCTCGGCGCCGGTCAGACAGGAGAGATACTGTTGGGCGGGCCCTGCATTACGAAAGGCTACTACAAGGACCCCGCCGCCACTGCTGCCGCCGTCGAGACGGACGCGGCCGGCGTGCGATGGCTGCATACCGGCGACCTTGGCTATCTGGACCGCGAAGGCAACCTCTACATAACCGGGCGAAGAAAGTTCCTCATCGTTCTGCCGGGCGGAAAAAACGTCAATCCCGAGCTCGTCGAGTCCGCGATCTCGGAGGCGCGCTTCGTCGATGAGGTGCTTGTCGTCCCGGCTCTGAAGAAGGGCTGCAATGGAATTGTGCAGGAAACGATTCGTGCGATCGTTCAACCGGCCTGGGAGGCTATCCAGAACCACACACACCACAGCTACGACGAGCTGGCAAATCGCCCCGAGCTGCTGAAGTCAATCGTCTGGCAGAGTATCAACGAAACCCAGAAAAACAACAAGAGGCTCGCTTCCTTTGAAAAGCTGTCCCCCGCGGACCTCGAAGTCAAGATCGACGAGTTCGAAAAGACTTCGACCGGAAAGATCAAACGCCAGGCCTACATCCGGCTCTGATGACGGGCGAAAACGGTTTGCACATTTGGCCCGACCGCGTATAATCACTGGTGATTCG
>CAZWAP010000068.1:0-9667 GCA_964632005.1 uncultured Pirellulales bacterium
GCTTGGTAGACTAAGAGGCGTTATCTGCTGTATTTGACTGGCAGCGTTCCCTGTGTAACAATACGGATGCTTTTTAGGGGGTAGCAGTCATGAACACGGAAAGCAAACCCAAAGCCGGGCGTCGCAAAAGACCGGCGATACGAATCCTCAAGTGGGCACTCGTTGTGGCAGCCGTGCTGCTGGTGCTGATTGTCCTGGTCGTGCCGCCAGCCCTGTCTTCTGACAGCTTCCGCCGATTCGTACTCTCCAAGATCAACAATTCCCTCCAAGGCCGGGCGGATTTCGCCGACCTGTCGGTCGGGTGGTTCAAGGGCGTCCGGCTGGAAGACATCAGCTTCGACGACAACGATGGATTTGTCTCAGTCAGGGTAAAGCGAATCGCCACCAGGCCGCGCTACGCAAAGCTGCTGGCCGGCAGTCTGTCTTTTGGCCGAACCACCATCAGCCGGCCCAGCGTGGAAATCAACCTGAAGAAAAGAAGGGCACCTGCACCTGTACCTGCCCTATCTACCCCGCAGAGTTCTTCTGTACCTACACAGGTCGCAATTGCCGGGCTGGTTACCGAGCTCAAGGTCGATGACGGCTCGTTCAAGTTGACCGATTCGAAGTCACAGATGGTCAAGTTGTCAAAGATCAACTCGCAAGTTAGCCTCCAGCCACCTGGCCGGCAATCCACGTTCGAGGTAAATATGGCGGTCGTCGCCAAAGACAAGGAAGCCGGCGTCCGCCTGGCCGGCGCCGTCACTACCCCAAAAACTCAGAAAAAGACCGGCTGGACACTCAAAGGCGCCGACGGCCAACTGACGGTCGAGGTCAACGAGTTGGACATCGAGACGCTTGCTCCTTTCTTCGAACTGGCCGACGTCAACGTCACGGCAAAAGGAATCATCTCAGCCGACCTTAAAGGCCGTGTTACAAAAGGCCGAATTCAAAACCTTGACGGAAAGCTGTCCGGCAATAACCTGCAGATAACCGCTCCTGCCCTCAAGGGTGACACCCTTGGCACCACAAAACTCGATGCCGAGGTAAAGATCACCCGGCAAGACAAGGCAATAAAGCTCGACAGGTGCAACCTGGCAACCGACTGGGCAGACCTCGAGCTTGCGGGAGTCGTGCCCGAAGATGCCGGCGGACAAGGCTATGCCGGTTATCTCCGGCGTGCCGATTTGGCGGGCAAGTTCAATTGCGATCTCGCCGCCCTGGCTTCCCAGCTGCCCAACACCATCGGCCTGAAAGAAGACGCAAAGATAACCTCCGGGCGTCTCGCGGCCGGTCTCCAGACGGCCAGCCTGGACGGCAAAAAGCAAGTCCAGCTTTATGCCGACCTTGTCGATTTGAAAGGTGTTGTAAAAGGCCAGCAGGTCTCCCTCTCCCAGCCCGTCAAGGCCCGGGCGCAGGTGTCGGTAGGCCCCGAATCAAGGGATAAGAAACCCGTTATGAGCTTTGAAGCGATGGAGGTAACCGCGTCATTTGCTCAGTTCAATTGCACGGGCACTACCGAAAAACTGGATTATCACGCTGATATTGACCTTGGCAAGCTTCAGGCCGAGCTGGGCCAGTTCATCGACTTGGGCGGATACAGGATGGCCGGCCGGGTGGTCGAGGCAGGACGGATCGCCACCACGGACAAGAAGATTTCCGCCTCCGGGTCCGGGCAGATCACCGGTCTAAGTATCACCTCGCCGAACGATGTCACCGTCGCCGAGCCAAAGGCCGAGTTGCACTTCGACCTCGACGTGGACAAAGAGCAGAATCTCCTCGCCCTCAAATCAGTGAAAGCCGATGCCACGTTCGGCCGGCTCAGCATAACCGACGGCCTCGTTCCGCTCGCCCGGGACGCTGCCAAACCGATGAATCTCACCCTCGCCGCGGAAGGCCTCAATCTTGCGAAACTTCAGCCGTTTGCCGTTATGTTCGCCTCGCTCCCCCAGGACATCCAGCTGGCCGGCATTGCCGATGCCAGCATCGTTCTGGCCTCCCAAGAAGGGCTCTACAAGATTACGACCGACAATGCCACGATCAAGAACTTCGAGCTTGGCTCGGCCGGCAAGAAGCCCTTCAAGGAACCTGAAGTGAGGTTGACCGCCGATGTCGAGCTCAATCCCAGCCAGAAGACCTACGCGATCAAGAAGCTCGCCATCCAGGGCGGAAGGATAAAACTGGACTACAGTTCGGTCAGCCTGTCGACCGAAAAGGGACAATCCAACCTCGTTGGCCAGGCCAGGTTCGATTACGACTGCTCTGCTGTCGGCGAGATCGCGTCCATTTTTTTGCCCAAGCCCATCAGCCTTAGCGGGCAGCGCACCACCTCTGTTGACTTTTCAAGCCGATTCCCCGCAGACCGCACCGACAGGTTTTTGGCCGGCCTGAACACCAGCAAGTGCAGCCTCGGCTTCGATAGAGCCGAGTATATGGGCCTGGAGTTCGGGCCGACGGAACTCAGCGTCTACTTCAAGGACGGCGTGCTCAAAGTCGATCCATTCACCACGGCCGTCAACAATGGAATGGCCCGCCTCGCCGCCTATGCCGATTTCACACAAGCCCGCCCACTTCTCGGAATCCCTGAGCCTATCACGGTCCAGTCCGTCCAGATTAACCAGACTCTTGCCCGTAATCTTCTTGCCTACGTCAACCCGATATTCGCCGACGCCGTGGACGCACGGGGCGTGGTGAATTTCTCCGCCGAATCCCTTGTGATACCCCTGAAGGACACCGATCCCAACGATGTTGAACTTGTCGGTACCATAGGCATAGACGACATCCTTATGGAGCCAAAGGGATTCGCTAGTCAGCTCCTCGGGCTTATCGGCAAGAGGAGACGCCAGACCAGAATGAAGGTCCATCCGACGAAAATCACCCTGAAAAACGGTTTGCTCCAGTACGCCGAGGCTATGCGTTTCGATGTGGACGATATGTCCGTACTGTTCAAAGGTGCTGTGAGCCTTGCCGACCAAAGCCTGAATATGAACGTGGGCGTGCCGGTACCAGGCCTTGCCGACAAGCTCTCTTCCGTCCCACTCGGAGCCGCCACGATATGGGGCAAGCTGACAGGCAAAACTAACAAGCCCAAGTTCTCCATCACCAACCCTCTCCAAGGGCTGCCCCAGAACGCAGTCAAGGGTCTGCTCGATGGGTTGTTTCAGAAGAGATCAAAACCAGGAGGAGAACCCGAATGATGGCCGAAGACCCTACTACCAGCCCGGCTGATTCCAACAAAGGCTTCTTTTCGAAGCTCAAGGACGCTGAGACCCTCAAGGAGTTCTTGTCCACCCCAACCACGCAGCTTGGAAGGGCCGGACGCTTCGTCGTATTTCAAATAAAGCTCTGGTCGCATTGCATTCGCCTGCTGAAGAAAAACCGTTACGGCCAGCAGGCCGCAGCCCTGTCGTACCACACGATTTTCGGGCTGGTGCCCCTTGTAATCGTAATGCTTTGGTTCTTCCAGGCCCTCGCAGCCTATGAGGATGTCGGACAGAACTTAAAGACCATCGTGTACAAGCAGCTGAATCTGAGCGAGATCAAGTTCAGCGGCCCAGGCGAGGAAGAAAGGCTCCTGACCGATTACCTCGATGATATTATCCAGACCTTTTTCTCGGGTCTGAACAAAGGCTCGCTGACCTTGATCAGCTTCGTGATTGTAATCTGGGCCGCCCAGGGTTTGCTCTCTACGATCGAGGGTGCCTTCAACCGTATCTGGCATGTGCCCAAAGGCAGAAGCCTCGTCCACCGGATAATAAACTACTGGGCGATACTTACCCTGGGGCCTTTGTTGGTGGCCGTGGGGGCTTACATAATCAACCGCTACGAAAAACTCGGCGAATTACAACGATCCATCGTATACTTCTCCCATTTTGGGCCCATCCTCTTATCCTATATCATTGCAGTGGTTGTGTTTTTCCTGCTGTATTTCCTGCTCCCCAATACTAAGGTCCAGGCAAAGGCTGCCGTCTGGGGTGCCGCCGTCGCAGCATTGCTCTGGACCTTTGCGAAGTGGGGATTCCACGGCTATGTCACCCTGTTCATCCCCTACAGCAAGATCTATGGCGTCGTGGGCCTTGTGCCGCTGGGTGTTTTCTGGATCTTCATTACCTGGCTGATTGTCCTGTTCGGCCTGCAATTGACCTATACCACCCAGCATCTCAGGTCTCTCGACGCAGCGGAGATCACCGCCGCCAAGAAGTCCGAGCAGTATTTTATCGCCAACGACGTGACCGCGATCAATATCGTCGCCGAGATTGCCTCGGCCTTTGAAGAAAACAAAGCGCCTGTCGAGCTTGAAGCCCTCTGCGGCTCCCTCGATTTGCCGGGAGAATTCGCCGAAAAGATACTACAGCACCTGGTTGACAGGGGTCTTATTGTCAAGACCTCCGATCCGAGAGTCGGCTTCATACCCGCGACCGACCCGGCCAACATCAAGCTCTCGGATATATCCGAGGCGCTTGCTGCCGCCGGTCTTGGCCAGTCCGCCGCCGGCCATCCCGAAAAGCTCGATCGGATCATCAGGTCCCAGCGATCCCTGCTCGGCAAGTACACTGTAAAGCAAATCCTCTCGGCGGATCGCCCCAAACCAAGAAGCACTGCCCAGAATCCTCCAGCACGAAAAGCGCCAGCCAACCGAACGATGCCACACACCGATGCCGAATCGTCCTCTGCTCAATCGGCCAGCCCGGAATCTTCGTAGTCTCCCGGGAGCCGACCGGCCTACACCTTACCCGGCCGGACCCTAATGCTTTTTGTGCAGGTTCGCCTCTTGGAACCGCATCACATCCTCCATCGCCACAGCATTCTCCAGATAATCCTCTTCCAGCCTGTCCCCCGTCTTGGTCAGCCGCAGGCTGTCGATCGTCTTGCCCTCGGCGTTGATGACGTCCATCCTCAGCTTGTTGCCTTTGACCTCGACCAGGCAGAATTCATGCGTTGACTCCGCGTACATATGGTACTTCGTCCGCTCAACACGCCCCAACTCGGCGCCGCCTCCGCCTGAGGTGATGTACGTAACGTAGCTGCCCTGGCCCTGTGGTTTGACCGGCCTGAATCGCTCGTACAGGTGCGAGTGGCCTGCAAACACAAAATCGATTCGGGCTTCTGAGAAAGTCGGCAGGGCGTCAGGATAACCCCACGCAGACCAGTGATGACCGAAATTGAGGCTCGGAATGTGGAAACAGGCGAACTTCCACTCCGCCTTGCTGGCTTGCGCATCGCGTGTGAACATCTCAAGCAGTTCCTTTGGATTCCGACCCCTTGATACGTTGTCCCCACCGAAAAAATGGACAGGCCCATAGTCGAAGCTGAAACAATTCTTCTCGCCCGGCGGGACAAACAGCTTCTCATAATTGCCGTTGTTACCCTCGTGGTTGCCTTTTACAACGTACATCGGGACTTCTTCAGCCAGACCCTTGACCACGTCGAAATGCTGGGGTCCCCACTGCTGGTAGTTGTTGCCGTTTGTTACAAGGTCACCGAGGTGCACCACGAAATCAACCTTCTCTTTTATGATCTGCTCGACGAGTTTTCTGTGGGTTTCCGGGTGGGTCCTACTGTCACCATAGACCACAAACCTCACGCTGTCGCTTGCCTCCGGAATCGTCCGGAGCCGGTACACGCCGCTGTTGACCCGCCCGGCCGTTATATAATACTCATAGACCTCGCCGGGCCGTAGGCCTTCAATCCACACCTTGTGAATGTATGCGACTTTCCCGGCCTGCTTCAGGTGATACGGTATTTTTTCGGGGTTGCTTTCGACGAACTTCTTTGTCCGTTTCGGCATTCCGTAATACAGTTTGCAGGTCCCTTCGCTCTCGGTCTCCCACATCAGCGCCGCCCGATCCTGGTACACCCTGAGCAGCACTGGTCCTTTTGTTATCACAGGCTCCGGCTTTTCGGCCCCTTCCCGAAGCGTCTCGCAGCCCGCGAATAGCACTGCCACACTCAACACCAGAACCAGGCTGATCAGCCGCCAACTCCTTTTACTGCTGGCGTTTCTTTTCTCCGGATCTGTCATTGTCATACCTTCCCTACTCAAACACGAACGATTAACTATTTCCTGCTCTTATCAGCCCGACCAGCTTGTTGCCTCCTCCGTATATAAACATCAGCCCGAAGACGACGAGCGCCGCCGAGCAGATGCCCAGCGCCACTTTCAGGCTCCGCTCGCCCAACAGCGTTGAGCCTTTGAAGCTCGCCCAGGAAAGTGCACCCAGCCAGACTAAGTCGCACAGCCAGTGAACAACCGCAAAAAGCACAAAGGCCCACATCCCCAGCTCGCCCGCACGCGTGGCAAGCCCCAACCCTATCGTCGCCCACCATACTAAGAAATAGGGGTTACCCGCCGTCAGGGCGATACCGGCGACAATCGGCGCACCCCTGCTCACACTGGCTCGGCGCTGCTCCAGAGTCCCAAGGCTTCGGAGAATCTGTGCCGCCATCGCCAACAGGAAAACGCCACCGACCAGGCTGATAACCATCTTGATCGTCTCCGATGCAAGTATCGTTTTCATCCCCAGCACGATCACCACCATCAGCGGAAACTCAACGACGCCGTGCCCGACGGCGATCAGCGCGCCAGCCCACCGGTTCCGGGCCCCCATCAGGATCGTGGTCGCCGTAACCGGGCCCGGCATCAACACGCCCGAAAGCGACGCCGTCACCACGCCCAGAAAAAAAGTAATCAGTCCCATCGCACTACCCGGTCATCACCGGCCGGACGCCGGACCCCCTTTCTTGTGCCCACTTGTCCAAAAACACGGTACGTCCCTGTTCGTTTCTTTCCTCGCTGTTCTCGCCGAGCGGCCCCATCCTCCCGATGCCCCGATGCGTCCGCTCTCAGCCCGGGCACGCGACGGGCAGCCACCGCGATCGACCTATTCCCCGATGATTTTCACGAGCACGCGTTTTCTCCTCTTGCCGTCGAACTCGCCGTAGAATATCTGCTCCCACGGCCCGAAGTCTAATTTGCCCTCCGTTACCGCCACAACCACTTCCCTGCCCATAATGCTCCGCTTGAGATGGGCGTCTGCATTGTCCTCAAAGCCGTTGTGCTGATACTGGGAATAAGGCTTCTCGGGGGCCAGTTTCTCCAGCCAGTTCTCCAGGTCCTCGTGCAGCCCGGACTCATCGTCGTTGATAAAGACACTGGCGGTGATGTGCATCGCGTTGCACAGCAAGAACCCTTCCTTGATGCCGCTGTCCCGCAGGCACTGCTCGACCTGCGGGGTGATGTTGATAAACTGTCGTCTTTTTTTGACTTCAAACCAAAGTTCTTTCCTGTAGCTTTTCATAGCCTTGGCTCCCACCCTGGCCCGTAAATACACACTGCGTCCAACCTTCGGCAGCGACCAAAGAACACGCATTCTAACAGGTCTCTTGCCGTGAGTGAATACCGCCTTGCAAATTCGCGCACCCACGGCTATCTTTAATAACCGCTGGAAAGGGTCCTGCTATGAAAAAGCAAACGCTATTCTGGGACGTCGATACGCAGTTCGACTTTATGATGCCCCAGGGCAAACTGTACGTCCCGGGCGCAGAGGCTATCGTCGGTGCAGTCAGCGACACACGCAGACTCGCTCTGGATAATGGCTTCTCGATCCTTGCCGACGTCGATTGGCACAGTACCGCCGACCCCGAGATCTCTGATGCCCCCGATTTCAAAGAGACATTCCCGGCGCACTGCATCGCTGGCTCGCCCGGAGCCGAACGCGTCGGCTATCTCGGCGCGCTGCCCGTCGACTATCTCGGAACCGAAAAAATCCCCGCCGACCGGTTGCAAAAACTCGTCGACAAAGACCAGTTTCACATCGTCGTCCGAAAAACGCAGCTCAATGTCTTCGGCAATCCCAATACCGCTGAGCTTCTAAAGCTTATCCGCCCGCAGCGTGTGGTCGTCTTCGGCGTAGCCCTGGATTTCTGTGTCTACTGGGTAATCAAGGGCCTGGCAACCTTCCCCGACGTAAAGCCGTATGTTCTCAGCGATGTTGTCCGGGGCCTTGGTTCCCGGCCGGACGAGCAAATCTACGCCGAGTTCCGGCAGATGGGTGTCGAAATTACAACCTTAAGCAAGATTCGGGAAATACTCTGATGTGGCTGCTCAAAGATTCTCCGGCCCTGCTGACCGACCTCTACGAGCTGACCATGGCACAGGGCTATCTTGCCGGGCAGATGACCGCCGAGGCCTCCTTCGAGGTCTCCATCAGGCATCTACCCGACGACTGGGGATTCTTCGTAATGGCCGGCCTGGCTGAAATGCGCGACTACCTCCACGAATTCAGGTTCGCCCCCGACGATCTGGCCTTCCTGGGTTCCACCGGGTTATTCGGCGACGAGTTCCTTGAGTACCTCGGGCAACTCCGCCCCGAAGTAAAGCTGCGCGCTATGCCCGAAGGGACCGTCTTCTTCCCCGGTGAACCTATCCTCGAGGTAACCGGGCCCCTGCCTGTCGCCCAGCTACTCGAGAGTTACACCTTGAACATACTGGGCTTTTCGATTATCGAGGCAACCCTCGCTGCCAGGGTCAAGCTTGCCGCCGGGCCTATTCCCGTTGTGGATTTCGGCCTGAGGCGTTCTCAGGGCCCCGTTGCCTCTATACGCTCAGCCAGGGCCGCCGCCATCGCCGGTTTCGCTGCAACCAGCAGCGTCTTTGCCGCAAGGGCCCTGAAATTCGCCTGTGCCGGGACGATGGCCCATTCCTTCGTCCAGGTCCACGATTCCCAGGAGCAGGCATTCCGTGATTTCTCCGAGCTTTATGGCGAAAACGCAATCCTTCTCGTCGATACCTACGATTGCCTCGAGGGGATCAAGATTGCTGCAAAACTCGCCAGAGACCTCGAACGCCAGAAAGGCCTGCGGATCCGGGGTATCCGCATCGACAGCGGCGACCTGGTCCAGCTTACCAACTTCGCCCGGCAGTATTTTCGCAAGGAAAATGTGGAATTTCTAAAGATCTTTGTCAGCGGTGACCTCGACGAGTTCAAGATCGCCGAACTTCTGCGGGCCGGCGCCAGAATCGACGGGATAGGCATCGGCACCCGCTTCTCGGTCTCACGCCGTGCGCCGGCCGTCGAAATAGTCTACAAGCTTTCCCAGTACGCCGGCAGGAGCCTGTTCAAAAGCTCGCCCGGCAAACGAACTTATCCCGGCAGAAAGTCCGTCAGCAGGATTACCGGCGCATCTGTGTCAAATAAGTGCCGCTACGAAAAGGACATCGTTACCCCCTTTGACCCAGGCGCCGACGACCTGCTCAGACCCTTCGAAGCCGCCGAACGAATCCAGACCATCAAGAACCGGTTGACCGCTGAGCTTGCGCGCCTGGACGAGTCGATAAAAGCGATCTCCGCGCCACAGCAGTACCCTGTCGAATTCCGCAACTTCCCCGACGATTGCCCCCCCCAGAAGCTCCCTGTTGGCTCCATTTAGTCCCGGCAAAACCTACTGATCTAACCCCCGAAAATTGTACCAGTGCGAATTAGAGAGTATCCTGGAAAGTGATGGCTTTTTTGATGAAAGGATGCTCTCAATGAAACGAAAGAACCACTCACCAGAACAGATCGTTCGAATGCTTCAGCAGGCCGACGTGACCGTTGCCCAGGGCGGGACGGTCGAACAGGCCTGCCGGGAGCTTGGCATCAGCGAGGCCACCTATTACAACTGGCGGAGGCAGTACGGCCGGATGAAA
>CAZWAP010000069.1:0-9103 GCA_964632005.1 uncultured Pirellulales bacterium
TTTACAAGCTAATGAAACTGGCTGCGTAAGAAATCAGTTCTTGGAAAGTGCAGTTTAAAAATAAAGAAAGGATTATTGTGATGTTTCAGGTGGTGTTTTACCCGGCTCTTATATTAGTGGTGTTGATAATTGTCGAGTACAAGTATGGGAGACTTGATAAGCCCTGGCACCACTGGTTCTTGATAGTGTTTAGTTGCGCGTTTATGGGCGGGATAATCCACATGGCTTATGTGCTGGACTCTGGAGGCACACAGTATTGGTGGACTATGTCAGTTATGTTACCAGCACTATACTATCTATTCCTGTGGATGTTGCAGCATCATGTGATTGGTCCTAAACCAACTTCTAAGAAACCTAAAGACAATGGACCGCCAAAGTCCTGTAGTCCTACGATGAGACATTCAAAGACGATGTTGAAAGAAATCGTAAATGGGGTGGCCCCAGCTTTTATTTGCGTTGTAGCGTCGGAGGCTATATTGGCCAGTTCGCAGAGCCTGTCGGAGAGCATTTATCTGCGATCCGGGGAAACCCACGGTATATTCCGTCTTTGTTGCGTTCTCGGCCCAACCGTGCTATTACTATCGTGCTTGAATGGACTTATCGATATGCGTAACACACATATTTCGGGGCTGATTATAGGTATATGGACTGCTCTGTATTGGATAGTGAAACTAACTGTTATCGGGAGTTCGTATGTTGTGATTGCTTTGATGTCCGTTGTTGTGCCGATGGGCTGGATTGGAGGAATTGCGGCGATAGCTCTTTGCCGTTTACGAGTACGACGATCACGCAACGTTTTTTCTGTAAATTCTTTTTTGCTCTGAGGCGGAGTCGTCGTTCTCCACGGCCATATTCAAATACCTTTTACCGGCTTGAAAGCTTTTTCGGATGATTTGACGATACAGGTATTAGCTTTCTCGTGAAACTTCCGTGCCGTAGCCTTTTTGGCTTATATCGGCACGGAGGTCATTTTTCGTACAGTCAGACCAGTCCTTCCTTACAGCACAGGAAAAATGGGTCGTCGCCGGTGGATATGTGCTGGAACCGGCCGAGTTGTTCGGTTATAATTGGGGCGTCTGTCACCGCGTCCGGCGATTAGAAGCCAGGACGCTCAGGCCGATTTTGAAAGGATGATTCGATGAATAGCTCCAGACTATCGAGACGCGCGTTTATCCGTAACAGCTCGTTGGCCGCGGCCGGGGCCGTCACCGCTGGATTGACCGGGCAGGCATTGAGCGGGCCGAAAACCGGCAGCCAGGCAGAGAAAGCGAAGCTGGATACCTCCAAGATACTCAACTACAACCCGCGGATGGGGTATCGGCGGCTCGGGAAAACCGGACTGATGATCTCGGAAGTCAGCCTTGGCGGGCACGGCTCGCTGGGGCTGCAGAACCGTGTTGAGGTCCTGCGCCGGGCGGCGGAGCTGGGGATGAATTATCTCGATACCAACATCGTGGCAGAGTGTGAGGAGTACGGCAGGGCACTCCGCGGCAATCGTAAGAACTGGTACATCGGGTTTGCATCGTGGCCCCAGAAGCTCACCGCCGAATATGAGAAAGAGCTGTCAAAGAAGCGTTTTCACAGCGAGATCGACGGCCGGCTCAAGCACTACAAGACGGATATGCTCGATATCTGGCGGCCCGTAGGGGCGACATGGGGACAAGGACAAAGGTCGATCCCGACGATGCTGATGGTCAGCCGCCGCGTGCTTGATATGGTCGTCGATGTTTTCGAGAAGGTCCACAAGCAGGGAAAGGTCCGCTTTCTCGGGATATCTGCCCACAACCCAAAGGTTTTTCGGCGGGTCCTCGGCGAGTATCCCCAGTTCTCGGTGGTGATCTTTCCGTACCTGTTCCTGACGGAGGAGATGGCAGGCGGTAGCCTGCTCGAGCTGGCAAAGGAAAAGGACGTGGGGGTTATAGGGTTGAAGCCGTTCGGGGCAGGGACCACGTTCGGGATAAAGCCTCGCCAGATTACCGGCAAGGTCGACACTAACGCGCACGTTCTGATCAAGAAGATGCTGGCCGAACCGCGCATCACGGCCGTTATCCCCGGGGTCAACACGGTTGAGCAGCTCGAAGAGAACGTCAAAGGCTCGTACGCCAGGCACAAGAAGCTGACCGCGGACGATATGAACGTCATCCGGGGGTGCACGAGGAATTATTATGCGAATCTCACGGCGGAGTACAGGTGGCTGAGGGACTGGGAAAGAGTTTAGGGCGATTGGCGTTATGTGCTGCAGCGTGCGTGGTGCTGCTGTGTTCGTGCAACCGGCCACGCCAAGGACAACGCGACGCGGGCGATAAGACGGCCGAGGCGGCTGAACAAACCAAAGCCCTTGGGATCAATGCGGGATGTTACGTCTGCCATATGACGTTCGTCGGGGAACAGTTGAGCAAGATACATCTGCAGGCGGAGGTCGGCTGTGTCGGCTGTCACGGACTCAGCGCAGGCCACGCTAACGATGAGAATATCGGGGCAACCAAGCCGGACGTGACTTTTGAGCGGGGAGAAGTCGAAGGAATGTGCCTGAACTGCCACAAGCGACACGACCTGGAAGACCCGCACTCCAAGTTGATCTGCACAGACTGCCACGGGAAGCACACGATAAGACAGGCTGGAGCGACTGAGGGTGCTGGATTGTGATCAAACTGGGGATGCATGTTGACAACTGGCGGCACCTCGATACGAACTACGAGGTGCCCTGCCGCGTTGCCAAGGAACAGGGCCTCGAGTATGTCGAGTTCGGCACGATCGACGGGGACTATTTTATCGAGGCGCTGGGTTACAGCCCGCACATCCCCCTGCATTCGGACCCGCTCAAGCTAAAGAGCTACCTGGATTCCATGGGCCTGCGGGTTTCCCAGTTGGATGCGGCCTACCCGATGTCGTGCCCGGAGGGGCTTTATCGAGGGATAGGTTATACGCTTCGGGCGATCCAGTTCGCACACGCGCTGGGCTGCCCATGCGTCGATACGACGGACGGCGGACGCAAGCCGGAAGGATACAGCGACGAGGAAGTTATCGCGTTGATGAGGCAGTACTACCGGGTCGTGCTCGACTGGGCCGAGAGATACCACATAATAATCAATGTCGAGCCGCACGGGCCTTATACGACGAACCCGGAGACCATGGAACGCATTCTGGGCTTCTACCACTCCCCTTATCTGCGGATGAATTTCGACACCGGCAATACGTTTATCGCGGGGCAGGACCCGGTGGAGTTTCTGCGGAGGTTCAGGGATAAGGTCTCGCATGTCCATATCAAGGATGTCAGTTCCGAGCTCGCCGAGGCGGTCCGCGGCGGGACCACGGGAATAGCCTGCTCGGTGGTCGCGATAGGAGAGGGGGTCAACGCGGAGAATATCGCGGGGTGCATCGAGGTGCTCAAGGAGATGGACTGGGACGGCGTGCTGTCCATCGAGTGCGAGGCTGCGCCGGGGAAGATCGAACAGAGCATCGAGTGGCTGCGGAAGGAGATCGCTCGGTAGATTCCGGCAGCAGAGGAGAATGCGGAGCCGCCGTGTGGCCGGTTGTGCTATATATTCAGGGCAATATCCGCAAGGGCTGGATAACTGGTCAAAAGGCCTTGCGGTACAAGCTGCTTTCGGCCGGTGATGAGTGCTTTTAGCTCGATTGCGTTGGCAAGCTCGGCGGCCCGGTAGTGATTGTTGGCGATGACGGTGAGCGACCTGAAGGCCCTGGCCAATTTGTCGATACGGCTTTTTATCTGTGCCAGCTCGGCCCGGTCGTAATAGTAATTGTATGTTTCATCCCTGCCCGCCTTGCTGAACCACTTTGCCCTGTTTCTTCCGTGCAACCTGAAATAGCCGTCTGTGCCGATGGTGCATAGCTGCATATCGAAGGAATTCCAGGTAGTCGGATAATCCAGATTGCACACGGCCACACCGAGCCTTTCCAGGAAATTCAGCGCGCCGGGTCGCTGCCAGGATTTGTG
Source organism: uncultured Pirellulales bacterium (assembly GCA_964632005.1). Lineage (GTDB taxonomy): Bacteria > Planctomycetota > Phycisphaerae > Sedimentisphaerales > Anaerobacaceae > CAZWAP01. The sequence continues at coordinate 3,959 of CAZWAP010000069.1, forward strand.
CCTGACCTCCACGGCGATACTAAAGGACTCCGCAAACCGCTCGATTATCTCCGAGAGGTGCCGGCGGTGGGCCGCGGTGTCCTCGAAGTCATACCTGAACTGCGCGAGAAGGTGTCTTAGCTTGCCTGCTTCCAGCAGCGGCTCCAGGCCCGCGTGAAATTGCCGAACGGTTTGGGGGTCGATCTTGCCCTCGTGGGTAATGTCGCGGTGTAGCTTGGCGGTGAAGAAAAAATCGGGTCTGGCCGAGGTTCTTTGTAGCCAGGATGCAGCGTTCTGCTTGGAAGGAGCCCGGTAGAATGTGCTGTTGATCTCGATGACATCGACGAAGCGACTGATGTATTCCAGCCGGTCGATTCCCGCCTTGAGGTAGACGAGTCCCTCCCAGTCGGGGTAAGACCAGCCGGCTATGCCTACGTAAATCTGGCTGTGCGTTTCTACCACTGGGGTGCAAGCTCCTATCCGGTATTAGTCGTAAGATGCCGGTGTAACAGGCCTCCTGTCAATATCGAGTCCCGATTTCGCGATTATAATCCCCCGGAGCCTGAGACGACTGCCCAAGCAGGTTGGCATCGGCAATGCTCCGGACCAATCCTTTTTCCCTGAGTTGTCTTATCCCCTCACGGCTCTTGCGGTCGGTCCCGACGCTCCGATTCGTCGGGCGCGGGCAGGTTTGGATACCAGGTGTAGCGCAGTGTGATAATGGCCGAGGCGGCGATAGCGAACCATAGCAGCGAGCTGCTGTACCAGTGGCCGACCAAGTACATCGGGAACAGGTACAGCCCGCAGATGGCAGCCATGCCGACCAAGACATTCAAGAGCGTCAGCGACACACTCTCAGACTTTAGCGAGCGCTCTTGAACTGATAGGTCAGCCTGGCCTCGAATGGGACCCCATAGACCGAACGGCCTTACGGATTTGTAGAAGTGGATAAGCACCTCGCTATCGACGGGCCTACTGGCCAGCGATGCCACTATAGCGACGAGCAGCGACGCTCCGCATATCGAAGGAAATATGTAGTACACCGGTATGCCCGGGCGAAATAGCGCTATTGCCGACAGCAGAATCCCTGCAAACGTGCCAAGCGAGTATCCCCACCCGTTCATACGCCACCAGTACCATCGAAGCACGTTTGGCATCACCACGCCGGCCCCTAGCGCCATCATCATCCAGTTCCATATCTGGGCGATCGAGCCAGCATTGAAACCGATCGCAAGGCCGATGAGCACCACAATGATGGTGGCCACGTAGCTGAAACGTACCGCCTCTCGCCGGCCGGCGGTGGGGCGGAAATAGGGCTGCCAGATGTCGCGTACGATGAACGACGCTGCGCTGTTGACGGTTGAGCTGAACGTTGACATAAACGCGGCCAGCAGTCCCGCGATGACTATTCCCCTAAAGCCCGTCGGCAGGAATCTGAGCAGCACGATCGGCATTACTTTTTCGGTATCCGTAACGCCCACCGCTCCGGTCAGGGCCAGCAGTGCGATACCGGCGGCCATGGCCCATCGGACGATAAGGAAGGCGCTCCAGGCGGCCCCGAGTTTCGCTGCCTCGCGCGTATTACGGGCTGCGAGGAAGCGCTGGAAGTCGTACATTTGAGCCGGCCCACCGGCGTTTAGGAGCAAGCCCTTGACAACCCAGACGATCACAAGTGCCCCGAATAGCTCGAAACCCGAATTCTCTGTTCCAGCGAATTCCTTTATCCGCCACGGCACGCCGAGCGACGCCCAGCCGGGTGACAGACACGCCAGTCGCTCCGGCGTCAGCTTCGACCAGGCCAGGGACGCGATGATGATGCTTGCAAGCGTGAGTATGACGGTCTGGATTACGTCGGTGACGACGACGCTGTACAGTCCACCGAGGATGACGTAGAGCGTCGTCAGGGCGATGATACTTACCGCGAGAACCTGGGCCTCGCCGCCGGTCAGCATTTTTTGCAGCCATGGGACAGATGTGCGGGCAGCAAGCCACTCCAGCGGGATATAGACAGAGGCGAACTTGCCGATGCCCTGGAAGGCGTAGCCGACAAAGCTGGCCAGAGTAAGTATGGCCATCACTGCGTACGCCGTCCTCGCCAGGTTGCCCGCAGGTCCCGTACCGAAGCGCGTCTTCATCCATTCCGCGGCGGTCATAACGCCCGACCGCCGGACCCACTTTCCCATATATGCCAGAAAAAACGCGCCCATCAAAAAGCCCCACATCCAGTGGTGCCACATCGACTTCATGCCGAGCAGGTACAGGATGGAGATGATCCACATCGTCCCGGTGATATCGAAATTGGATACCGAGCCGGACATAGCCAGGGCAAGCCAGTGGAGCCGCTTGCCGCCCAGGAAGTAAGCGCCGAGGTTCTCGGATGCACGCTTGCGGTAGCGGAATCCCAGGGTAACAACCACGACGAAGTACACGACCACAATCAGGTAATCTACTGCGCTCATCTTGTTTCTGTGGGGCAGATAGGCTCGGCTCCGGCTGCTTCCAGCATCGCGGTGATGTTTTGCGGCGGGACGTCTGCAAGGATATTGTGGGTCTGCTGGAAGACGAATCCGCCTCCGGGCTTAAGGATCCCGACTTGTTTCCTAACGTGCTCGGCGACTTGCTGCGGCGTGCCGTGCGTCAGTGGTTCTCTTGTATCGCAGCCACCACCCCAGAGGGTAATGTCCTTGCCAAACTGTGCTTTGAGTTCGCTCGCCTCCATACCGGAGCAGTTGATCTGGACGGGGTTGATCGCATCGAGGCCGGCCTCGATCAGGTCCGCCAGCAGCTCGCGGACCCCGCCGCAGCAGTGCAGCATCACCTTGACATCGGCCAGCTCTTTTGCGCGTCTCCAGAGCAGGCGGTGGCGCGGCTTGAAGAACTCGCGGTACATCCCCGCAGAGATCATCGGCCCGGTCTGCATGCCGAGATCGTCCCCGAAGAGGATGATGTCGATATACTTGCCGACGCATGCCAGGAATCTCTCCAGATTCTGCAAATGGAACTCGACCAGCTTGTCGAGAAAGCGGTGCGCTCGGCGGGGTTCCGAGGCCAGGAGCATCATAAAGCCGTCGTCGCGGTAGAGAAAGCTGCCGATTTCGAACAGGTTGCCCCCGAAAAGGCCGATGATGGCACGGTCCGTATTCTCGCGCAGACGTTTTGCTCCGGCGGCGAGGTCATGGTCGTCGATCGGGCCCGGCGGAGCGGCAACCGCCGTCCACATACACTCACCCAGTGCCTCGGCAATCCTGCCCGGGTCGTCGTCTCCTTCGAGAAAGGGGTAGTAGGTCTGTTCGAAGTAGAGCATGCCTTCGGGCATCTGTGCGATCACCCGGCCGCTTTGCGAACGGATGACCCAGCGGTTGTGCTCTTTTTCGATATTTGTCCAGGCCGGGACATAGCAGGGGGTACCGTCCGGCAGGGTCCACGGCGACCAGGATTCCTCCTCCAGCGCGAAGCCGCGCCCAAGCTCGATCGTGTCCACGCCGAATCTTTGCAGCACGTCCTCATCCACGATTGCCAGTTGCTGTATGACGTCGTAAACGCGAATGGGTTTTTTCGGCAGGCCCAGGTAGTCCCGGAGCCTTGCGTAGGCGATGGCCGCGATCCCAGAGGAGCAGTGGCCCGACAGGTCAATCGGTACACGGTCCGGTTCGCGGTGCTCTAAGGCGGTCAGAATACGTTCTCTTGAGGTCATTGTTGCTCCCATGAAGCGAGTCCTGTCAAGTCTTTGTTGCGTGGATCCCAAAGCGAACCAACCTCCCGTTCGTGCTGACGCTAAACGCCGCACACTAAGCTGGTCCCGTTCGCTACGGACGCCCATTCTCCTTTTCGTGGCTCCAGGTGAGCCAAGCACAAAAATGCGGCCTGCCCGGACTTCCGTGATTCACATCCTTCACAAAGATCATAGTTTCCGGACTCTGGCTACCAATTCCTTGCCCGGAAAACCCGGGCTCACTCTTATCTCAAAGCGTTTTTCGTTCTCGCCCTCGCCATACAAGGCCCGATAGGGCCAAAGGGGCGAGAACAAAAACGCGATACTTCAACCGACCTTGCTCAGCAAGCGTTTTGCTGCCGGCCCAGGAGTCGGCCGGGCCGGGTTGGATGTAGGGCCAGTCCTGTTTGGGGTCAGACTCGGCCACGACGAAGAACACGTCGTGGCCAAACCTCAGGGGGTACTGCTTGATCTTGTCGGGGGCCATTGCGAATTCGGCGGTGTCGTTGTCAATTCTGCCGATCTGCCAGAGCGTGATTTCAGCCTGTGCCGACAAGGGGAGGGATAGTAAGGCCAGCAGGGGGCACAGCAGGCTTTCAGAGGCCCTTGATTGTTGCATCTTTCCTATCCTCCGAGACCTCGGGATTCAGCCCGAGGCCGGTCTTGATGCTATTATGTTGCAAGAATGTCGTTCTGATAATACCCGAGGCCGGCGAACGATTCCAACTTGTTTTGGGCATAATCTGCTGCTTGCAGGGGGGATATACGCGGGCCGTCTTTGCGCCGGGACAATGGACGTATAGGTGAGGGGGCCTTGCGATCGGCACGCTGCCGGGCAGCGGCTGAATCGGTACGCGCTCTGTTGGAGATGTTGCGTTGAAGGCTCTCGCGTGCGCCGGACCAAGCCGTTTTGAATACTCGGATTTTCCTGTCCCTTCGGCCGGTGACCGAGATGTCGTGGTTCGCGCCAGGGCCTGCGGGATTGGGCGTGTGCGTTCGGGCGACTGCTCTCGGGCCAGGAGGATCTGCTCAAGATAGTGCTGCAGCCTTAGTTCGGCGTCGAATCATGCGGGAACTTTTTGACATTACCGGCAAGGCGGCGGTTGTCACAGGTGCCTGCAGGAAACTGGCCCGGTATTTCGGCGGGGCGTTTGCCAGGGCAGGCGCCGATAGCCGCTGCTCCATAGATTCAGGTGGTAACCGCTCCACAATGGTCGGCGAAAAATCGCCACTGAAATTGACACCTTATTCGTTACTTCCGGCTTTCCCGGCCTGTCCTCCGCCGGCAGATGTTGGCAAGGCAGCAGGGGATGGACCGTAGAAAGACGCCGCTCATAGGTGGTTGTCTGAGCCAACGTTCGGACGAGGAAAGCGCAAAATCTCCGCTGCTGTCGTTGGTAACGGAGAGGGCGGGATTCGAACCCGCGGTAGGGGTTTATACCCCTACGACGGTT
>CAZWAP010000070.1:0-9078 GCA_964632005.1 uncultured Pirellulales bacterium
GTCAAGGGTGTCCAACCGGCGGCCGGTGAACAAGTATGGATTCCCGTAGTCCGACTGGCCGTCTGGGTCGTCGGCGAAGTTCGGCTCGAGGATATGACAGTTGCCGTAGGCGTCATATTCGTAGCGTTCCTCCACGCTGCCGGCCGAGTTCGTCAGGGCGACGGGGCTGTACAGGTGGTCGTGGACATAGTATTTGAAATAGCCGTAAATCGGGCTGGCGTTCACACTCATTATCAGGACTTCATCAACGTAATTGCCGTAGGCGAACCAACGCCGCGGCGTGCCGGCATCGTCGTATTCGCACAGCACCTGCCACCTATTCTTGTAGCAGCAGATACTATTCCGCCCGGTCCACCGCATCGAAACCCAAAAAACCTCGCTTGTCTTGGGGCGAGCCCGTGACCAGCCACCGCCAAACTCCACCTATTGCCGCCGAAATATCCGCCCACCCGTCGTTTCGGCGGCGATGGCCGCCTGCCCAAGCGAGATCCCGCCATCGTTCGATGGAACATCACGATTGAACAACACCTCAAAACCGCACCCCCTCAACAGCTCAACCAGCCGGTTAGACAGGTAGCGGTTGCAGAACACCCCGCCGCTAAGCGCCACCGTATTCAAACCACAGCCTCGCCTGGCGCTCCTCGCCATCTCCAGCAGGCCTGCGGCGAGACAATTGTGGAACTTCGCCGAGACAACGCCCCCCGCTGCGCCCTCACGTACGTCAGCCAAAAGCGCGCGTATCATCCTGCTCAGGTCCAGAACAAACCCCCCGTTAGTTCCCTCAAGCACCTCGAAAGGATAACGTTCATCGATGCCCGGCTCGATAATCGCCTCCAGAGCCATCGGCAGTTGAGCCTCGAAGTGGTTGTACCAGCCCAGCCCGAGCATCGCGGCCACCGCATCGAATACTCTGCCTAAGCTCGAGGTCTTGACCGTGTTGACCCCTTTTTCAATCTGCTCCAGAATCACACGTTGGGCCCTGTGGTCTTGCTCGGCCGCGTCAAGGAGCCACGACAAGCCAGCAAGCTCCAATCTCTCCGGCAAGGCCTGTCTCAGCAGCGACAGCACAGGCCTTATAGCCTGCCGGGCCGCTTTGTCCGCGCCAGGCAACTCGTAGTATGCCAGGTGACCAAGCCGCCGAAACTCCTTCAGCGATGCGATCATGCACTCGCAGCCCCAGATCGCCCCGTCCGTCCCGTACCCCGTCCCATCGCACACCAGCGCAATCACCGGACCGCCAACGCCGTGCTCGGCCAGAACCGAGGCCGCATGGGCCCAGTGGTGCTGGATTTCGACGACCCTGACACCTTCAAGCCCGAGCGCGTACCTGCGGGAAAGATAGCCCGGGTGCAGGTCGCACGCTGCTATTTGTGCTTCAACCTCAAACAGTTTCCCGAAATGTTCGACCGAACCGACATAGTGGTGATACACCTCCGCGTCTTCAAGGTCGCCTATGTGCTCGCTGCAGATAAGCTGGTTGCCCTTGACGAAACAGAAGGTGTTCTTCAGGTCAGCTCCGGCTGCGAATATGTCCTCGCCGCAACGCTCTTCGATAACCAGGGGCGTGGGCACATATCCCCTTGCGCGCCTCAGAACGACCGGCTGGTGGTGAACGAAGTGGACGACGCTGTCGTCCACCTGGCGGTATATCTCCCTGTCGTGCATCAAAAACGCGTCCGCAACGCCGCCCAGCTTCTCCAACGCCGTCTCATTCTTACATATAAGCGGCTCGTCGGAGATATTGCCGCTCGTCATAACCAGAACCTCTATGCCCTCGGCGAACAGCAGAAAGTGCAGGGGAGCGTAAGGAAGCATAAAACCGAAGGTCCCTACACCCCGGGCTACTGACCCGGCGATCGGCCCGCCCGCTCGTTTGGGCAAAAGAACTATCGGGCACTGCGGACTTCGCAGGAGCTGCTCGGCCTGTTCACTAACTAAGGCATAGCGCCTGATTCTCTCGACCGAATCGGCCATCATAGCAAAGGGCTTATGGTCCCTTCGCTTGCGCTCACGCAGCCGGCATACCGCTTCTTCGTTCAGCGCATCCACCGCAAGATGAAACCCTCCGATCCCCTTTATCGCGACGATCCTACCCTCCAATAGAAGCTTCGCAGCCTGGGCTATCACGCGGTCACTTTGCGATTCGGTCGTCTTACCCGTCCGGTCGGTCAGCCATACTCTCGGCCCGCATGCCGGGCAGGCAACAGGCTGAGCGTGAAAGCGCCTGTCGCCAGGATCGGAATACTCGCGGGCGCATCTGTCACACATCTCGAAGGCCGACATCGTTGTGTTCGGCCGATCGTAAGGAATGGCCTTCACTATCGAATACCGGGGGCCGCAGTTCGTGCAATTTATAAACGGATAGCGGTAGCGAAAATTGCTCGGATCCGCCATCTCCGACAGGCACTCTCCGCACGTCGCAATCTCCGCCGTAACCTCCGATGCAGCCGTCCCGCAGCTCTCGCTGGCCCCGATCACAAAACCCGCCTCGCCCTCCACCACAGGTATGTCTCTTACCTCGCACGACTTGATCTGAGCCAGCGGCGGCTTTTCCGGGCCGCAGTGCAAACGCCTCAGGAACTCGTCGATCGCCCTTTGCGGGCCCTGCAGCTCGATCGTCACGCCCTTAGTGTCGTTGAACACTACGCCGCTCAGCCCGAGAACACGCGCTATCTTGTAGACGGCTGGGCGAAAGCCCACGCCCTGCACGCGCCCGCTTATCAGTATTCGCTGTCTGTTTAGCACCGTCGCCAAGCATCTCCCCCTTGAGCCACCGTACTATGCCCGCCCTCCAGCGCCGCTCTTCGACATTTCGCCCTGATATTCGAAGCTCTGGGTGACGGGCTGAACTTCAAGCTGCGCTCCGCCGAAGGGCCCGGCACGAAGACGGCCGCCTATTTCCACTTGCATCGTCGACTTTTCAGCCGGTGCTCGCCGTGACAATCGGTGCAATACTTCTCGCTCGAGCCCTCCAGAATAGACTTGTGCGGTACCGCGGACAGCTTATCCCCGGAGTGACAGCCGAGACAGAAAGGATTTATCTTGTCCCGCGTATACATTATCGTAGGCGGCGTGCCGTTACCACCCCACGACCAGGATTCATCGGCGATATGCTCATCGGACTCGCCGTGGCAGTACGCACAGCCCATATCCTGGCGGGCATGAGTGACGGCTATATCCTCGTTGGCATAGTTGATATGACAGACGAAACATCGCGAGTTGTCCGCCATAGGAACCCCAGACGCCGCTCCCACGGGGGCATCTTCGAGCAGCAAGGGCGGCTCATCGGCATCGACTTGCTTTGCCGATTCCCTCGGGCTCTGCCGCTGGTTGTGCTCGGACGGGGGCTGCTCGCACCCGGCAACTGCCAGAGCTGCCGCAACGCCTAATACAGATAGAGCGTATCTCATCTCCGTGAAACTCCTGGTAACTCATACAGCAACATATGCGGTATTGCCGCCGTTGCTTACCGCAGCACCGCTCGTGTCCGCGACAGCCGAATCAGACGTATTGCCAGTTCTTCAGCCACTGATAGTTGCCGGGCAGCCTTGCCCAGGCCTCCTCGTTGGCCCTATCCAGTTCCGCCCTTTCCTGAACGTCGAACTGCCTCCGTTCCATCACCGCCTTGGCCACGTTGTCCACCTGTTCTATGCTGTTCAACCCGGGGATCGGGATCACCGTATTGGTGCTCAGAATGTAACGGATCGCCAGTCGGGCCCGGCGGTCGTTCTCCCGCCGGTCGCCGCGGAACAATGAGCCGGCCGCAAACGGCTTGATGCCAAACGCCCCCACGTCCTGCTTCTTGAGCGCATCGAACAGGCTGTCTTTAGGGGCAGCCTTGCTCATCGTCGTGAAGGGGAAGCAAACGCAATCGATCTGAGGAAAGTACTCGATCATAAACTTGATCCATCGCCGGTCGTGCGATGAAAACCCGATAAAGCGGGCTTTGCCCTGCTTCTTTGCGGTCTCCAGTGCGGATACTACTTCGCAGGCCGTATTGAATGTATGCCTGCCTCCCGGCTCGTAGCACGTAATCCGCCACAGATCGGTGTATTCCTGGCCCGACTCCTTCAGCAGACCGTCCAGCACTTCCAGCAGCTTCTTGGCCGTACGGAAGTTCGGGTTGCGAACCTCGTTGCCGCAGTGTGACAGCGCCAGGTACATCTTGTCACGCCGGCCCTTCAGGGCCTTCGCATCCCTGATCACTTCGCCCCTGGTACAAGCATCGATGTAGTTGATACCGGCGTCGATGCAACGGCTGACGATCTCGTTACGCTCTTCCTGATTGCTCCGGGAATGGCCCCCCAGGCACACCGCCGAGACCATCAGGTTCGTCTTGCCCTGCCTGCGGTACTCCATGTTCTCGTTGTAGTTCAGAATCTTGGAGCCCTTTATCTTCGGTCGTTCTGCCTTTGCGGAACTGGCGGCAACAACACCAAATCCGGCGGCCATAGCTGCCGCCGCAACACCGCCATTACGCATAAACTCCCGTCTTGTTACTCGCTCATCTCGCATCGCCTATCTCCTTTCGTAACAACCTGCGCCTGCCAAACTTCACACCTCTGCCCCCCCCGGTGTGCATTACCAGGCCACTAAAATAGCTTCACCTATCTGTGGTTTGCCAGACCGAGAACAGCCCCGACTGGCCAAACGAACGGGTTTTCAATGAACGTAGCAACCCGTGCCGATATGTAACCTGCCGCCGGCCCGAAACGCCGGCGGACAATACGCCCGCCTAATCCTTGGACTTGGGCAGCGGCTGGTTGCTCTTTAACTGGAACAGAGCCTTTATCTCATCCGCCGACAACGCCCGGTCATAAATCCGAAGGTCGTCGATCTGGCCCGCAAATCCTCGACCAATCCTCACATCCAGCTCCTTGCCGGTATTGACCGGCCAGAGGTCCAGCAGGCCTATATCGTGGATCTCCGCCCGCTCACCGTTCTTGTAATGCACAACGTCGTCGTGCAGATTGGGCAGCTCCGCCTCGCGGACCACGACCGCCATGTGATACCATTGGTCATCATCCGTCCTGTCGTTGATGTAGAGATAACCGCCGCTCGGCGTCACCCCGAGCCGTCCTCTTATGAAGCAGTACCGCCACATCTTCCCGAAATCATCCGCACCCCACGAGATGATTTCGCCTCTGGCACTTCTTGTCTTGATCCACGCCGCTACGGTCCGCGGGCGGGTCCCCGTGACCCCCTTGTACTTGGCTACCTCGATAAACCCCTCCTTGCCATCGAACTTAAGTGCTTTGCCGATACGCCCGGGAACCGAGCCCTTCTCGAAAGTAAGCCCTCCCTTGAGCGTCCCTTTGTGGCCGTGGCCAGAAGAATCCGCCGCGGTCTTCCCCGCCGTCTCGTCGAATTTCCACCAGGCGACCAGATTAGGGTCGTTGTCAAGGGTTCTCGGCTTGTTCTTACCGCCGGCCGCGATGCCCCAGCACACGCACAAAACCACGGCCGGAACCACAAAACTTGAGAACTTAACTTTGCCTAACATTCTCACTTCTCCACATTCGGTGCACCTGTTTCAAAAACTACAGCCCCTACAATACGGCACTAAACTTGAATACGACCAATATATCATATAAAGTTCGCCTGTCCAACGGCCGAACACAGTTTTTTTCAGTAAAATTCCGACCGACCATCACACCGCAAGCACACAAAATGCTCCGCCGGGGATAACGCTCCCCTCCGATTCTTCGTAGCACCAGGAGCAATTCCTCCGCCTTTGATTCTCTTCTGCGCAAACCCCTGACCTCTCGCCCCACGCGATTTCGGGCGCTTCGCCCTACAAGCCCCAATGGCACCGGTGGCATCCTCAATCCCACCGTTATTGATTTTCCACATAACCAATCGCAGCCGAGACAGATTCCTTCTCATTTAGGTATCTGCCCCTCCCGCCTCCTCTTCCCTCGCCCCCGAGGTCGCCGTCCACAGAATCGTTCAGGGCAGAAGCCCGCTTGGTTGAACTCAGCAGTTCGAAGACAGCCTGTGCAAACCAAGCTGTGATGTGCAGCTCCATTTCACAATGACGCCAATGACCTTGCCGTATGTAAGGCATATCGTTAGCTCCCCCACCGATACCCTGAACCACCATGCCGTCACTTGGGGCAGCGAGCTGTGCCTTATATATTCTCGGCTGCCCCTCACCCACGCCATACACGGTGCTGGCATTCAGGGGATTATTCCCTAATATCCAGCCCACCTGCCTCCACGCTGCAGCTCGAAGTTCCGGATTGCCGAGTATCCTGGCCCCCTTCGCCAACAAGATCGCTTTCCTCGCCAGAGCCTTGTTCGCCCCGCGATTGTCGCACAAGTACTGGTAGTACAGCCCGCCAACATTCCTGCGCATCTTGGCGCCTGTCTGTCCGCCACCGAGATTACTCCGGGAAAGGTAAGCCGGCACAATACCAAAAGCGTTCTTACTGGATAGAACAAGAAGATAATCCTCCAGGTATGTCCTCAAACTTTCCTTCCACTCAGGATATTTTGGGTGACCTGGAAGCGCATCGCACAAATCAGCCAAAACGTTCACTGCCCCCGGCGCCCCGTCAAGCCCACCATGTGCCGTGCAGCTACTGAAAATCGACTCCTTGCTCGCGTCCGCATAAAAGAACCCTTTCACCTCCTTCTGGCCCGCGATGTACTCTCTCTCCTGCAACGCCATCAGTTGGTCCGCCAGCTCGACGGCCCGGCTCTCGTACTCCCGATTACCCGTCGCCAGATAAATGTACAGGTTCGCCCTGACGCCATAAGCCAGAGGCATCAGATCCGTCACCTTCTCCCGGTAGGGCCTGGCACAGAACTCGGTCTCGTAGTCGGTTACAATCGGCCAGGTTTTCTTGAAGTAGTTGTAGCACCGCGCTGCAGCCTTCAGGCACAATTTTGCATACTCCGGGTCCGTATCCTTGTACTGCCGGTATATCGTCGATTGATTCCTGATGAACCTGCTTTGAGATACCATATCAACAACCAGCGTCTCCTCAGGAAGCAGCCGGTCATCTGAATCTCCGATAACGTTATTCGTGTACCGATTGATACCCTCGGACCAATCCCTTGCACCACACCACAGGTAATAATGCTGCACAACAGCCCCACTGTCCAGCTGCATCTGATGGATATACTTATTCCCCCACTTGATCTCATCAAGAATGCTGTAATCGCCGCCATCCCACGCCGGGTTCACAACCCTCTTCATCTCCACAAGCCCGTATAGCGCCGGCTGAAGGATGCGCATTATCTTTCTGACATCGGAACTCGCGTGCCACCCTCCGACAATCGAATGACGCTCGCCCCCTTCCATCCTCGCATCCTCCAGGTGGCACGGCCTGCCACGCCAGTTTACCGTCGTCTCGCCGCACCTCTTCCGGCGGTACGCATTGCGGTATTTCCGCAGAAAAACCTCGTAGTTAAGCTTCGCCTCAAGTCCGATCGGAAACCACATGGAGTATTCCGAGCCCGCCTTGATCCTGTAAGTCCCCGAAGCTCCCGGCATGCTGAAGTCCCCGAACAAATAATTACCAAAAACGCCTCCACCGCTCTTCAAGTCTCCCGAAAAAACAACCTTCCCGCCCACGTCAACAACATCAAACGAACGCGCACCCACACTGCCGTCAACCACCACCCGGTTATTCTCGCCCGAAAGATACCCCACGTGGTTGACGAATACCTTCGTAGCTCCAAAATCCTCCACCTTGAAGCTGAAGATACTATTGGACCGGCGCTTGTTCCCCTCCCTGTCCACGGCTTTAACGTACCACCTGTGCGACCCCGTTGAGACCTTCGAAAGTAAGGGTGTGTAATAACAAACTCCTTCTGCAGCTAAAAAACCAAAAGGCCTGAAGGGCTCATAATTACCGTAACTTCCACCACGCAAATCACCGTAAACCCCCGCAGGAATGCTATCAATATTCTCCCCGTCCAGCCAGACCTCGTAGTGGTCAATGCCAGACTCGCTATCAGAACTCGCCCGCCAGGCCAACAGCGGCGTATCACCATACGTCGTAGCATAGCTCACGGCATTGTTCTCCGGGACCAGCAGTTCGAATTGGGCCGGGGCAGTCCTATCACGCGCCGCCGCGACCTGTGTTACCGAAAATATCAAGCCCGGCACGATCAATACCGTAACCTGAGAGATCCCCGAAATCGACTTGCCGATGCCTGTAAGCTTCCTAAACAGCGATATACATTTCATTTTCATTCCCTTTTGTCTCTCACCCCAAAACCACGAAACTTCGCACCATTACGCCCTCTCAGCACCCCGGACCCTGGCCCTGCACAATGTCGTTTCTATCTTACCCCCGATGGCCGCCGGCCAATACCAACCCCGAACCGTTCGCCTATGCCTTCAGCCTTACCACCAGTGATGCGGTGGCGAGGCCCCGACGAGCTTTCGTAAGGCCCATTCTCGCAGCGCCGCCGGTCCGGGCGATACACGCCTCGTTCACTTCGCAATCGAGCGATGAAAACGGCAGGATTGCCTTGAAGAACGAGCAAAATCTGGTAAGCCAGAGGTCAAACTACTGGCCGGTCTTAACCCGCACCTCGCCGGCCGGTTTTAACGCGCCCATTGACAATACTGATTCGATATGATTGTGGAGCTTACCTCCTCTTCCTGATCATCAACTTATGAAGCCTACCATATACGAAGCCACCGATGAAAGTAACGACGGGTATTTCACAAATGCTCAGAACAAACAGCAAATCGAGTTTCAATGATTGGCTACTAATATTAATAATAGACATAAACATTGCGTACACAAGTGATAGAACGTAGCCGCTTCGAGGTTCTTCTCGCAGCCACAATGCCCCTAACACACCAATAACCAGAGCAACCGCACAAGTAGGTGTACCAAGCACTTGTAGCACCAGCATGACTTCAGGCCCTAGCTGTCTTAAAGAAGCTGATGCCATTACTGCACTACTTACGAAGAGTTGACAAGTCATCGCACCTAATAAAAGCAGGCCATATCTCGAAGCACGTTTTAATATAGAAAATAATATCATAATCTATTTCCTTTGCATCTATTCCTCGCAGCAATCCGCGAAACAGTTGCTATTGTCCCGGTAGGA
>CAZWAP010000071.1:0-8979 GCA_964632005.1 uncultured Pirellulales bacterium
CACTTAGCGTATCAGTCCCGGCCAACCAGGTGTCCAAAAGCATCACCTCTGACCGCCGGTCGGCCGGCCTGTTTTCGCCCGCAAACCAGCCACTCTACCCCCAGAGCCTATTGGCCCACGTTGCCCAGTTTATCCAGTTTTAACAAACCTGTTTAGTGCTCCTTCTGCCGCTCTGCCTGTTACCTCGGTGGTCCTGAACCTCTTCTGTTTCGGGCCCTGCCGATCAGCAGAGACGACCGGCCATCCCGTCCTCTCGATTTGCCACCAGCCGTACCACCTGCAGCTCGTTCCTCCGCAGCTTCCCCTGGACCCCGTCGATGCAGACCATAAAGTAGCGTTCGCTCCGCCCGCGGGCAGTCCCGTTGTTGTCCTCCACCAGGACCTCTGCCGATTCGCCAACGAACTGTTCTCTGTATCTTCTGCCCAATTCAGCACTTAGCTGTTGCAACACTCTCGTGCGCTCTTTAACGACCGCCCGGGCAACGGCATCTTTCATCTTCGCCGCAGCCGTTCCTTCGCGCGGTGAAAAGGCGAAAATATGCATCTTCAAGAATCCTACGTCCTCGGCCATCTTCGCGGTCCGCTCGAAATCCGCGTCCGTCTCACCCGGGAAACCGACGATGATGTCGGTCGTGATAGCGGGCCTATCCAGCCGGGCTTTGATCAACTCAACGCTCGCGCGAAATTCATCCGCCGTGTACTGCCGGCACATCCTCCGCAGGATTGCATCGGAGCCTGACTGGAGTGATAAGTGCAGGTGTGGCATAATGTTAGGATGCCGGCAGAACGCCTCGAGCAGGCGCTCGGTAACGTCCGCTGGCTCCAGCGAACTGAGCCGGATTCTCGCCAGGTTCGGTATTTCCGCGAGCACGTCGAGCAGCTCGGCAAGCCTGTCGCTTCGACGGTCGGGCCAGTTCTCCCTGCGGACGCTGAGCTGGCCGTAGGCCCCGAGAAATACCCCCGTCAGCACGATTTCCCGGTGGCCGGCGGCGACCAGTGCCCGTGCCTCTTGGACGACCAGCTCTAGCGGCTTGCTGCGAACAATCGGCCGGGCCCGGGGTACAATACAATAGGTGCAGCGTCCATCGCAGCCGTCCTGAATCTTGAGAAAGGCCCTTGTGTGGCCTTTGAACGCATTTAAGGTAGGCAGGTGCTGCGGGTGGACAGCCGGCAGGTGCGGAGGGTTGTTGAAACCACCAGTTTTTGGCCGCGAGGCCGGCTGCAGCCGGGCCGATAAGTGTTTTGCCTGGTTGATGTTAGGCGCGACTTGTGTTTCAATACGCGTGAGCCGGCGGGCTTTCGATTGAGAGATGCTTGTGTGGCTGGCGATTATGCGGTACAGTTGCGAGGGCAGTTCGTCGCGGTTTGCGATCACGTGAATGTTTTCAGCCAGGGGGTGTAATTCGCCGATTTGTGCCGAAGGCAGGCATCCACAAACGAGCAGAACGGCATCGGGGTTGAGCCTCTGCGACCTGCGGATGTACTGTCTGCTCTTTGCCGAGGCCGTGTGGGTAACGCAACAGGTGTTGACGATGATCAGGTCCGGGTGGGCCGGCGGCTGGGCGCAGCGTAGCCCCAAGTGCTCCAGGAGCTCCCGGATCTGCTGGCTTTCGTACTGGTTGACCTTGCATCCAAGGGTAACTATGGCAAAAGTTTGCATCATATGATATAATCTATATTTGCAGAAAGGGCATTACAAGGCCAATCGGCGTGCGGATTGGCGGTCAAGACAGGAGGTTCGGCATGGCCGTACCATCAGAGAGTGTGTGGGCGATCGACATAGGTAATTGTTCGCTGAAGGCACTTCGTCTGAGTAGCGAGGGTGGCGGAGCGGTGGTGGTGGAGTTCGACAACATCCGGCATAGCAAGATTCTCTCTGGCAGCGGGGTGACGGAGGCCGAGCGGGAAGAGTTGATCGCGTTGAGCCTGCGGCGTCTTGTGACCAAGCACGATCTGGGGACGGACGAGGTTGCGGTGTCGGTTCCGAGCCAGAACAGCTTTGCGCGGTTTGTGAGCCTTCCTCCCGTTGAGCGGAGGCGTGTGCCGGAGATCGTGAAGTTCGAGGCGGTTCAGCAGATCCCGTTCGACATTGAGGAGGTTCAGTGGTCTTGGCAGCGGATGTCGGAGGAAGATAGCGCCGAGTTGAAGGTGGGGATATTCGCAATCAAGACAGATGTTGTCAACGCGGTTCTGGAGCATTTCAACCGGGAGGATATTCAGGTCAGCTACATTCAGATGGCTCCGATGGCTCTGTACAATTACATAGTGCATGATCATCCCGGGCTGGTGAATTCCAATTCACGCGCGACGGTGGTTCTGAACGTTGGTGCAGAGATCACGGATCTGGTTGTTTGCACGAAGTCGGCGGTGTGGCAGCGTTGCATTTTGATCGGTGGCAACAGTTTCACTCGGGCGATAGCGGACACTTTTCGGCTGGATTTCGAGAAGGCCGAGAAGCTGAAGCGGACGGCCCCTGTGAGCAAGTATGCGCGTCAGATATTCCAGGCGATGCGTCCGGTTTTCACGGACCTGGCATCTGAGGTTCAGCGGTCGCTTGGTTTCTACAGGAGCTCGAATCCCGACACGAAGGTGGCCCGGGTGGTGGCGATGGGGGGCGGGACGAGACTGCGAGGTCTGCTGAAGTACCTTCAACAGAGTCTTCAGCTTCCGGTTGAGCGGCCGGACTCGTTCAGGCGTCTGGCGATTGGCCCGGGGGTTCCGGCGGCGAAGTTCGGGGAGAACGTTTCGGAGTTCGGGGTTGTGTACGGACTTGCGGTGCAGGCGCTGGGTCTTGGGAGCATACAGAGCAATCTTTTGCCGCGGACCATGGTTCGTTCGCGGGAGTGGATGGAGAAGAGCCGTTGGTTCATCGCGGCGGCGTGCATGCTTCTGGCGGTTTCGGTGCTTGCGCTCGGGCGGACCTTGTACGACAGGATGAACCACGCGAAGAACTCGTCTATTCGGCGAGAAGTAGCGGCGGTTCTGGAAGAGGCCCGGCGGGCCGAGCAGAACATGCGGGCGGCCGAGGAGAAGATTGCGGCGCAGAAGGCAATAATAGACAAGGAATTTGAGCCGTTCAAGTATCGCGAGGTAGTGCCACTTCTGCACGAGACGATATTGTCGGCGTTGCCGAACGAGAAGAACAATCCTCGTCAGGCGGGGCTTTACGAGGCGTTCAGGCGTGGTGACGTGGAGGCGGTGACTCGGATACCTCGGAAGCAGCGGATGCAGTTGTTCGTGACGAATATGAGCGTTCACTTTTCGACGGATCTTGCGAAGGCTCCGTTCGAGCGGGTGGGGATGACGTATCCTGGTAGCGGTAGAATGAAGCCGGGGGCGGGGGAGGCGTTCGATGAAGCTATGGCTTATCGGATGGTAGGAGGTCCATACGGGGGGGAATTGGGGGAATACAGCCCGTTCGGTGTGCCGGGTGTTCCAGGTGCGGGCCAGGCGGTGGAGCGTAAGTCTGGTTTCGTGGTGACGGTATCGGGTTACAGCCCATACGAGAACATAGAGGCGTTGATAGATCCGCCGGGGGCGGAGGGTCAGCCGAGCCGATGGGGTTTCGTTACGCGGCTAGCGCACCTTGTAGATGTGAACGCTCCGTTTGAGCTTTACGGCAAGGGGGACCCGGCTCATTTCAAGCTGCAGGTGGGGGAGGTTGAGGCGGGCACGACGGGGGGCTACGGGTACTACGGGGGGGGGCGGGAGGGGATGCCGCCCGGCATCGGGGAATGGAGCGTGAGGGTAACAACGACGAGTCCGAGCGTACAAGGGGGGTACGGGCAGGAGGTTAAGGAGGTTCTGGTTGACCCGATGACAAAGGAAGTGATCAGCAAGGTGCCGGAGCTGGACGCGAATGGCAAGGTGAAGCTGGTGCGGGGTAAGCCGGTATACCAGGTAAATGATCACTGGTTCGTATTGAATATGAAGTTTGTTTGGAAGGATGCGCCGGTGGTGGAGGAGCCTTCTGGGGCTGGTTTTGGGCCGCCGGGTTACGGTGTTCCGGGCTATGAGCAGCCTGGTTACGGTCCGGGTGGTCGGCCTGGCTACCCGAGCGTTCCAGGCGGTCGGCCTATCTCCCCGACCATTCCGGGTCGAGGGCCACAGGGCGCTATTATTGAGGAATAAAGGCAGAGCGGATGAACATAGATGGCAAAGCGATCCTGTCGCAGTTAGGCGCGTTAAAGAGCAACGGTCCTTTACTGACCTCGGTAATCATAGGTCTGGTAGCGGTTCTTCTTTTCATACCGGCGGAGCTTTGGAGCAGGAGTTTAAAGTCGCGGGTGCGTAGTACGAGCATTTCGATGGGCAACCAGGTCAGGTCGAGCCTTCGGAGCGCCGGGTCGAAGGATCAATGGAAGGAGGTTGCCAAGCGGGCGAGTATTTATGCTCGCGATGCGAACGAGATTGCGCTGCTATCGCTTCAGAGCACGCAGCGTGAACTGTTGAGTTACGATATTTTTCCGTCTCCGAACGATCCGTCGGCGTTCATATTCAAGGTTTTCGGGGACAACTATCGGGCGGGGATAGATTCCTACCTAAAGCGTTTGAATGCGGGCGAGTGTCCGACGGAGGCGGAACTTAGCAGCGGGGTGAGCAGTGGGACGGCGGGCGGTTCGGGGGCGAGGTCGAGGTACGGATCGATGTACGGGCCTGGAGGGCCGAGGCTTTATCCCGGGCCGACGGGGAGTCCTTACGTGGGCGGGCCGATGGGCCGTTACCCGGGGTTGCCGGGTTACAGGGGGACGGGTGGTACGAGCGTGGAGGAGACGATACGTGAGGAGATATGCCTGAGCAGGGCGAAGTCGATTTCGGTTTACGCCAATGCCGCCGACATCGGGGGTTACGAGTTCTGGGGTCAGTACAAGTACGACGTTCGGCCGGAAGACGCGGTGCAGGATTGCTGGTACTACCAACTGGGATACTGGGCGATCGAGGACGTTCTGGCCACGATCGAGGCGATGAACTCTGGTTCGAGTAACGTTCTGAGTGCTCCCGTGAAGCGGCTGATGTGGATCAGTTTTGATGCGAGTGGTGCTGGCAGTGGGTATGCTTCGCGGTACGGTCGGGGTCTTTACGGTGGAGGCAGCTCGCAGAGATCGGGTTCCAGGCAGGATTTAGGCGGCCGGCCGAGTTACGTTACGGCCGAGGAGCCGGATACGGGTTCTGGCGGCAGATGGCCGGCTCCGGGCGTGGGTCGGGCCGGTCTTGGGATCGAGCCGTGCACGGGGAGGGTGTGTAACGATTCGATCGACGTGATGCATTTCAGGGTATCAGTGGTTGTCGGGGCCAAGTGGATAATGCCGTTTATGAAGGAGCTTTGCAGCGCCAAGCAGCACCGGTTCCGGGGCTTTTTCGGGGAGCTGGCCCAGCCGGTGACGTATATGCACAACCAGATAACGATCTTAGAGAGCCGTTTTACGGCGGTGGACCGTCTGGACCCGTTTCATCAGCTGTACAGGTATGGGCGTGATGCGGTTGTGGAGCTGGAGCTGACTTGTGAATACGTTTTCAACAAGGCTGCTTATGATGTGATCAAGCCGAAGGAGGTGAAGGGCGAGGCGGAGCCGACGGATTCGGCGACGGGGCAGTTTGAACAGTTCGATCAGTTCGACCAGTACAACCGGTTTCGTTGATGGTGGTTCAGGCGTGGTGGAGGGTCTTGAGGAACGAGAAGCTATTTAGGGCATAAGAGATGGACAGGATACTGGGATTTCTGGAGGACCACTTTGAGAAGGTCGTGCTGACGGTCGTGGGGGCGGTGTGCCTGTGGTTGTTGGCGACTCAGGTCGTGTTGGATCCGAACGCGGTCGAGTTCGACGGACGACGTTTGAATCCGGGGGAGGTCGACGGTTACATACTGGAGCGTGCCCGGCAGCTGGAGGCGAAGCTGAACCACCCTCCGGCGGCTCCGAACGGTTACGACCCGAAGCTTGATGAGTACAAGAGTCTGGTGGCCTGTTCGATAAAGGGGGTGGATTTTGGGATCAGCCCGCCGGTGCCCGAGACGAATCCTGAGGGCGGGACGATCGTGCGGAAGTACAGCCTGCCGGAGGTTGGGGATGTGAAAGAGATTGCGGTAGGGCATATCAGGGCGGTGGCTTACGAGCCGATCGGGGAGGTCAGCCCGGAGAGTCCTTACGAAAGCTCGCGGTCGGCGCCCAACGACCTTGATCTGGTGACGGTTCAGGGGAGTTTCGACGTTGCGGGGCTGTACAAGCGATTCTACGAGTGCTTTGCGGGTCCCGAGGTAAAGCCGGAGTGGCGCGATCCGTGTCTTGCCGAGCCGGTCTTTGCGGCGGTTCACCTTCAGCGTCAGGAGCTGGGTGCAGATGGGAGATGGGGTGCGTGGGTGGATGTTCCGCGTGCTCGGGTCGACCAGTACCGGGAGTTATTCGATATAGTGGAGGATGTCTCTCGTCTTCCGCCTGGCGGTATGAAGGTTCGGATGCTGCGGTACCGTGACAGGTACGTTCAGATGGAATTGCTTCAGCCTTTGGCTTACCAGATTGCCTCTGCGGACGAGGAGTGGTTTCCGCCGAAGTTGTACGGCGAGTTCAAGGCGGTGCAGAAGGCGGTTGCGATGGAGGAGAAGCGTCGTGCGAAGGAGGAGCAAGAGGAACGGGAGCGAACGGCGGAGAGTACGCGGCGGCGGCGTGGTGGTCTGGGAGGTAGTATGTACGAAGGTGGGGGGCTGTACACGGGGTCGGGGTACTCTGGGCGGGAACCGGGCGGTCGGACATCAGAGCGGGCCGGCCGGCGGACCAGCCGAACGGGGGTGCCGTACGGTTCGAGCGGTTACCGACAAACGCGGCGCTACGGTTCGCGCAGCCGGTCGAGCAGGACGCGCGGGCGGGATCAGAGCGAGGCGTTCGATTACGGGATATACGGCGATATTATGGGGGTTGGACGTGAAGAGCCGGCCAAACCTACAGTGGATGACGTGTACAGGAAGCTGGAGGCGATTTCGATTAACGAGCTGACCGACCTGAGAAAATTGGATGAACTGGTTTTCTGGGCGCTCGACGACTCCGTTCAGCCGGGAAAGAAATACCGGTACCGAATTAGGCTCGGAGTGTTCAATCCCGTCGCAGGAACAAACCAACTCAAAGAGGGGTATCACGAGTGGAAAAATAAAGTGATTCTGTGGAGCAATTTTTCGCCTGAGTCTGAGGTGGTGGAGATTCCACGTAGGTTGTATTTCTTTGCGAAGGGAATCCAAGAGGCCGCGAAGGAGGTCACTGTGGAGGTGGCAAAGTACGTGATGGGTTACTGGTACAGCGAAGATTTCAAGGTAAAGAGCGGAGAGGTGATCGGGGATGAACGACAGGTCAAGGAGGCCGAGCGTGCCAAGAAAGAGGAGAAGCTCACATCGAGGCTGCCGATAGACAGTCTTTATGGTCTCGAGTACCAGCAGACGGAACAAGTGACCAGGCCGGAGTTGGTGAATTACGATACGGGGGCGGTGGTGGTGGATGTTGTTGCGGTTGACGATTGGTCGAGCGAACGGAGCCTGCGGTCGCGTCGTTACTTTGATATGTTATACAGCTACGATGGGATGGCGATCGAGCATATGCCGATCGGGAGCAGGTACTGGCCGGAAGAGTTGCGGGCTGCGGCCGAGATGATAAGCAGCGCACGGAGGGAGCCACTTAAACCCCTTCGTCCGTGGGGCGATCGAGGTCTGCGGAGCCGGCGGGGAGGGACGGGTGGTCGTTATACAACTCCGCCTCCCGGGCTGTACAGGGGGGAGGACATAGGGGAGGACGATTACGGTCTATACCGGCGGCGTGGGGGGCTATGATCGAGGGGGGGGTAGTTTTGCGTGCGGGGATTCGTGCGGTGGCGGTTGTGTTGGTAAGGGGGGCGGCTATTTGAGGGGCTGATAGAATTGTTGGGGTTTTGGGCCGAGGGTGTTGGTGAGTGTGCCGAGGTTCTGGATGGATGCGTCGATTCTATCGCCGGGCTTGAGGTAAGCACCGGTTGCCAGGGCGACCCCTGAGGGGGTACCCGTGGTGATGACGTCGCCCGGTTCGAGGGTCATCAGGTGGCTGAGGAAGGAGACGACCTGGGGGATAGTGTGGATCATCTGGGAGGTGTTGGCCTGCTGGCGGGTGTGACCATTGACGGTGAGGGTCAGGTCGAGGTTGTGGGGGTCTGGCAGGGAATCGGAGGTGAGAAGGTATGGGCCCATAGGGCAGAATCCGTCGGCCCACTTTCCGTTGAGCCAGTCGTAGAAGTCGTCCCAGTGGCGTGGGGCGCGATTTTCTGCGAAGGTAACGGTGCGGGCGGAGACGTCGTTGGCGATGGTGTAGCCTGCGATGCAGTCGTAAGCCTGTTGTGGTTGGACGTTTTTCGCGTATTTGCCGATGACGACGGCGAGCTCGATTTCGTAGTCGATGGTTTTGCTGTAGGAGGGCCAGGGGATTTGATCTCCGGGGCCTATGACGACGGTGGAGGGCATCAGGAACGGGCGTGGGACGGTTGTGCGTTGGGGGGATTCTGCCAGGCCGAGTTTGAGTCCGGCCTCCTTTATGTGCTCGGCGTAGTTTCCGGCGAGGGCGAGGACTTTGCCGGGGCGTGGGATGGGTGCGAGGAGCCTGACGTTGCCCAGTGGTATGGAAGGCACGGTTGAATCGGCGAGTTCGGCGAGGCGGGCGAGGGATGCAGGGGCGTGTTGGAGGATTTGCTTGAGGCTTCGGGGCGGGTTGGGGCCTGGCCAGGCGGCGGGGATGTCGATGATTCGGTCGTCGATGAGAATGCCGGGCCGGGGGGAGTTGTTGTGGGAGAATGTTACGAGTTTCACTGTTGTTTTCCTTTCTGAGGTAGTAGGAGCCAGTTTCAGGGTACGGGCAGATATTTTAGGGGTTTGCGGCGGAGGATGCAAGGGTGGATTGAGTGTAGCGGGGCGGGCTGGGGGCGGCGAAAAGGCTTGCAATGTGTGGATGGCGTGTTTTAATAGGTTTTGGCTCAAGC
>CAZWAP010000072.1:0-8912 GCA_964632005.1 uncultured Pirellulales bacterium
TGCTACCCAGTATAACATATTCGGCCGGATGATACAAGCCAAATCACGCAAGTAAGTGTCCCAAACTGCCCCACCGGCGCGGGAATTTCTTCAAGCCCCAGACAGGGGTGCTTTTTTCGAGCCGGCAGATAACAACAGCCTGCAGGCTAACTGGCCGCCACACAACTCGGGAGATTCCCAAGAAACGGCAAAATCCAGCTCGCAGCTGACAGGAAAACGGCAATTTGCCAGGTTCCCGCGGAGCCCCGGCGGCCGGAGCGGTCGGTCACGGCCAGTCTACGGCTTCTCAGCCGACGGTAAAGACCCCAAGACCTCCTTTACCTGCTCGGCATAGAAGCTCCCCGGATACAATTCCAGGAACCGTGAAAGCGTTGCCTGCGCGTCTGCAAGATACTTTTTCTTCTGGTCTGCGTTCGTCGCATCCTGGCACAAGCTTATCTTCAAGCGCCCCAGCTCGTAAAGCGCAAGCATCCCTCCGTCCGTCTCCGGAAAATCGGCATGTAACGCGCTCAGCTGCTCCCCCCGGAGCTGGGTATCCGTAACAAGTTTCGTAAGTGCCAGAAGAATGTTGTCCCGTAGCCGATCCTTTTCGCCTGTCTGTTCGAGCAAGCCGTTCAGATGGTCGGCATAGTCGATGGCATGTGGATTCAGCCGCACAAACTTCGCTAACCGCTCCCTTGAACCGGCCTCCTCCGTTCGGTTCTCAGGCCCGATCAGAAGTCGCAACAGGTTCAACCGACGCTGAAGCTCGGTCAGCTTGAATACCGTCATCACCGTCTCCGCCGGCCGACGAAACAGCCCGAGCAGCCGGTCCTCGTTCCCGGCCGTCTGCTTCAATCGCTTCAGCCTCTCGACCACCATTATCTCGGCTTCTGCCAGCAGCTTATCCGCCTGCTCGAACCGCTGCCGAGCCGCCCAGTCCCACGCTATACGCCATCTCGCCTCTATCGACTCGCTGCTCTGCGGGAAATATTCGTAAAGCCGATACCATGTCGGCAGAGAATCCCGGCGGGGGTAGTCCCAGTAAAAGTGAAGCACCTCCTTTTCCTCAAGCACCTTCACATCTGGACTGCAGTCTATCAAGAGTGCCTTGAAATAAAGCGCTATAGGCATCCGCTTGCTGCCGGGGCGTTTCCTGATAAAAAGGTCGTACTGTTCCAAGAGCTCCTCTCGTTTCTCCTGGTAGTTCAACTCCTCCGGCACAATAAACCAGCTCGGCCACCTATCGTATGCCAACTGTATCTGAATTTCCTTTTTCAGCTCCGCTCGCAGCGTCGCAGGCTCCGTAACAAAAAAAAGGACCTCCCCGACGTATTTCTTTATCTCGGGATCCGTTACTGTCCTATCCAGAGCCTCCCGGATACTGTGGTCCCGGAACTCCTCCACGTTTTCCGGGTTGTTCTTCGCCACGTACAACTGGTAATCCAGCTCATCGAAACCTATCGCTACATCGAAGGTTCCCACCGCAAGCAAGAGCGTTACCAGTGTAAATATCCACACCAGGCCCGGACGATAGCGCGTATAGTGCCCGATCCCCAGAACAAATGCCGCGATCACAAGGCCATCGAGCCATGCGCATATCCACGGGGTAAACGAAAAACCCCACAAAATCGGATCCTCACCCTTGACGCCCCCAAACAGGCCCCAGTACACAACCTGCGGAGCCATGCAAAGAGCTATCGCGATATATCGAGACCGGAAACGCAGCGGCCGGCAAGCCGCACCAAAGCAGCTCACCAGCACACACAATGCAAACCCCGGAAGATTCGCCAGAAATACTATCGCCACAACGAACGGCAAACTCCGACCGAAGCTCATAAGCTGCGATATCAGCACCGGCGAAATCGCCAGTATCCCCATCAAGAGTCCCAGCACAAATATCTGCCAGGGATACTCAAATATGCTCACGTCCGTGACAAGACTCTTGCCCAGGCGCCAGAACTCCGGGGATGTCACCGCCTCTACTTCGAAGGACCAGAATCTCCCGGTGACCATCTTCGACCAGAAAAAGCAGGTCAAGCAAAACACCCCCAGCGCCAGAAGCCAGCATCGGACAACGTTGGAATGGCTGTAGTGGAGCGTCGGGCCCACCGCCAAAAAAGACTTCGGGCCCACGACCGGGCCCTTGTCCGCTTTTTCCGTTTCTTTCTTGTCCATCGGCCCAACGAGCATCCCGTGCGAGGCGCCGAGCTACGTCCCTTCGCCGCTGGTCGCAAGATACTCAATCTGCTCCGGCGTAAGCTTGTCTATCGAAATCGACATGGACTTCAGCTTTAACCTGCTCACCCAATCCTCCACCTCCGCCGGCACGTCGTAAACCTCCGCGCGCAACTTATCGCGATTCTTTACCACCCACTCGACCTGAAGAGCCTGTGTCGAGAAGCTCATATCCATCACGCACGCGGGATGTCCCTCTGCTGCTGCAAGGTTGATCAGGCGCCCCTCCGCCAGAAGGTAAATCCGCCGACCGTTCTTCAGCAGGTATTCATCCACGTTCTTACGAACTGACCGATTCACCTTCTTACTCAGTCGCTTCAAGGCGGGAATGTCGATCTCAACGTTGAAATGCCCGCTGTTTGCCACCACCGCTCGATCCTTCATCACCTTGAAGTGCTCGGCTCGTATCACGTGCTTGTTGCCGGTCAGCGTTACAAAGAGGTCTCCCACTCGCGCTGCCTGCAGCATCGGCATCACCTCAAATCCATCCATCGCGGCCTCGAGCGCCTTTACCGCGTCAACTTCCGTCACTATTACGATTGCACCCATCCCCCGTGCTCGCATCGCAAAGCCTCGCCCGCACCAGCCGTAACCTGCCACCACCACCTTCTTGCCCGCCATAAGGAAATCCGTCGCCCGGATGATGCCGTCAACCGTTGATTGGCCTGTCCCATACCTGTTGTCGAAGAGGTGCTTTGTTGCCGCATCGTTGACCGCTATAACCGGAAACTTCAGCTGCCCGTTGCTCGCCATCGCTCGCAGACGGATCACCCCCGTCGTAGTCTCTTCCATACTTGCAATGATCCTTCCGGCTTCTTTGCGCCTGCGCGTATGCAGCTCATTGACGAGGTCAGCACCGTCGTCGAACGTAATCACGGGCTTATGGTCTATCGCCGCATTTATGTGCTTATAATACGTTGCTCGGTTTTCCCCACATATTGCGAACACGGCGATCTTGAAATCCTTCACCAATGAAGCCGCAATGTCATCCTGGGTACTGAGGGGATTCGATGCACACAGCACCGCGTTTGCCCCGCCTGCCTTTAGCGCTCGCATCAGGTTCGCTGTCTCAGCGGTCACATGAAGGCAGGCCGAGATGTTCAACCCTTTCAACGGTTTAGTTCTGGCAAATCGCTCCCGAATCGCCGCCAGGACCGGCATATCGTTCTCTGCCCACAGAATCCGTCTTTTGCCCTCTTTCGCCAGAGCCAGATCTGCTATGTCGTACTTCATCCACTGATCCCTTCAATAAAACAAGAAAAACCAGACGCAAGGTGGCATTATAACTCCTAACCACCGCACCTGCAACAGCTTATTTCCCGACGGCGGTCCGGGTCCGGCCCAGACCTCCTGCCGCACCGGTGCTATGGCGGTTGCAAACAGCGTCGGTATAATAAGAATGATGAAACCAAGAATCCTGCTTATAAACCCGCCCATCTACGACTTCGCCGCGTACGATTTCTGGCTGAAGCCTTACGGCCTGCTCACCGTGGCCGGCTACCTCCGCGGCAAGGCCGATTTTGCACTGTTCGACTACCTCGACCGCCTTAATCCTTTTCTCGCCGATCAGCCACGACTGCGGTCCGACCAATGGGGTCGTGGCCGATTCTACGACCAACAAATCGACGCTCCCGTCTGCCTGTCGAAAATCCCCCGTCACTTCCGCCGTTTCGGCCTACCTCGGCGCTTCTTCGCCGCCTTGCTCGCCAGATCTGCCCCCTTCGATTACGTCCTCATCCAGACAATGATGACTTACTGGTATCCCGGCGTGCAAGAAGTTATCGCCGACGTCCGCCGATTTTGTCCTCGCGCCAAGGTAATACTCGGGGGCAACTACACCACACTCTGCCCCGAGCACGCCGAAACCCTCGACGCAGACCTCTGCATCCACGGCAGAGATCTTCAGCCGCTCTGGCGATACCTCCGCCTGGCGCCCGACCTTTCCCAGCCCCCGCTCTGGGAGGCCTATGAAAAGCTCGAGGTCGGCGTCTTGAAACTAACCGACGGCTGCCCTTTCAAGTGCACTTATTGCTCCGTGCCAGCAGTCTACGGGGCATTTTCAGCCCGCCGACTCGACCGTTCCCTCAAGGAGCTCGATCTTCTGCGCGGTCTCCGCGTCAAGAACATCGCCTTTTATGACGACGCCCTGCTTTACAAACCCGAAAAAAGGCTGATGCCCTTGCTTAACCACATCATAAAGCAAGACATACGGATAAACCTGCACAGCCCCAATGCGCTTAACGCGCGGTTCCTCACCGCCGAGCTCGCCGAGTTGATGATCCGTGCCGGCTTCAAGACCTTCTACCTCGGCTTCGAAAGCGCCTCGACGGAATGGCAGAAGAGGACCGGCCCCAAGGTCTCCTGCGATGAGCTTGCACGCGCCGTCGACCGCCTCGTATCCGCTGGAGCTGATCCTGAGAACATCACCGCCTATCAAATCCTCGGACACCCCCACAGTGATATCCAGCACCTGGAAGAGTCGATGGGCTTTGTCAACAGCCTCGGCATCCGCGGAATGCTCGCTGATTTCTCTCCCATCCCCGGCACGCCCGACGGCGACTACTGCAACAGGTGGGTCGATATGTCCGAGCCGCTTGTGCACAACAAGACCGCCTTTGCCATCACTCGCCTCGGCTTCGAGCAGACAAACCGCCTCAAGGATCTCCAGCGCCGCCTCAACCGCGAGCTCGCCAAGCGAATCGCACGTTGATTTGACCCCGAAAAGAGCTATACTCTTACCCCTGGATGACCGCCAAGAACGTCCACATCAAGTCCTTCGGCTGCCAGATGAACAAGCTGGATACGGCGCTGGTCTGCTCCTCGCTTGAGCAGGCCGGCTTTGCGCTGACCGACAAGCTCAAGGAAGCCGACGTGGTCCTGATAAACACCTGCTCGGTCCGCGAGCACGCCGAGCAGCGGGTCCTCTCCCACCTCGGCCATCTAAAGCACATAAAGAAAAGCAACCCGGACCTCGTCGTCGGCGTGATCGGCTGTATGGCACAGCGTCTCGGTGAAAAGCTGCTCGACCACGATGTCGTTAACATTGTCTGTGGCCCGGCCCAGATTCCGCAGATCGCAAACCTCGTCAAAGCAGCGATCCGCCAAAGCAAGAAAGAAATCGCCATAACCCACCAAATCCGAAAACCCACCTCCCGGCGCGAAACCGGCGCACTCGAAGAATTCGAAACCGCCTACGCCCTGCCCGATGCTCGTGTCCCGGGGCAGGCATTCGTCCGTGTTATGCGGGGCTGCAACAAGTTCTGCTCGTACTGTATCGTCCCGTATGTCCGAGGCCCGGAAGTCTGCCGGCCGCCACGGGCGATAATCGACCAGGTACGAAAGCTCGCCGATGCCGGCGTAAAGCAGGTCACCCTCCTGGGCCAAACCATCAATTCATACGAATACAAGACCGCCGCCAAGACCTACTGCCTGGCCGACATCCTCGCCGCCGTCGCCGAGGTCCCCGGAATCGAGTGGATCAAGTTCATCACCAACTACCCCTCCGAAAAGTACTTCGGCGAGATCCTCTCCGTGATGGCCGGAGTCCCCCAAATCTGCCCCTACCTCCATATACCCGCACAGACCGGCTCCGATAAGATCCTGCGCGCGATGAACCGCCGTTACACCGCCGCCTGGTACCTCGACCTGATTCAAAAGGCCAGGGACATCGTCGGCGATATCTCAATCGCAGGCGATTTCATCGTGGGCTTTCCCGGTGAAACCGACCAAGACTTCCAGGCTACCGTAGAGCTCGTCAAGAAAGCCCGCTACAGAAACTGCTTTGTCTTCAAGTACTCTCCGCGTCCCGGAACCACCGCCGACAAACGCCTCCAGCAGACCGTCCGGCCCGAAGTAAAGCAGGCCCGCAACATCGAGCTGCTCGCCGTCCAGGCAAAAATAAGCGACGAGCTCAGCCGTGACTTCCTCGGAAAACAACTCAAGGTCCTTGTCGAAGGCCCCAGCAAGAAGCCCCACCTCAACGCCGCGCAAAATGCCTCTTACCCCCAGCTCGTGGCCAGAACCGCCGGCGACTGGATCGTCGTCTTCAACGGCCCGACCTCCCTGGCCGGACAATTCGCAACAGTCAGAATTACAAAAACAAGCCCCCTGACCCTCTTCGCAGAGCTGATCGGGCCGGCCGAATAACTTAGAAAAGGACTCAGAGATGAAAAGCCTGACAGACAAAGTCGGTTATATCTGTGATATGGACGGCGTTATCTACCACGGAAACCGCCTCGTCGAAGGAGCAAAGGAGTTTGTCGGCTGGCTCAAGAAACACAACAAGAGGTTTCTTTTCCTCACCAACAGCTCCGCCAAATCACCCAAAGAGCTCAGAGAGAAACTCTCGCGAATGGGAATCGAGGTCGCCGAGGATGCCTTCTACACCTCAGCGCAGGCCACTGCCGGTTTCCTGGCCAGCCAGAATCCCAACACCGGCGTATATGCCATCGGCGAGTCCGGCCTGATCAATGCGCTCACCAAGGCCGGTTTCTATATGGACGATGTCAACCCCACTTACGTTGTCGTCGGAGAGTCACGAACCTACAACTTCGAGCAGGTCGAGCTCGCGGTCCACCTGGTCCTAAGCGGGGCAAAACTGATCGGAACCAACTCCGACCTGACCGGCCCGTCCGAGAAAGGAATCGTCCCGGCCTGTGGAGCCCTGGTCGCTCCCATCGAACTGGCCACCGGAAGAAAAGCCTACTTCGTAGGCAAGCCGAATCCCCTGATGATGCGCCACGCCATCAAGAAAATAGGGTGCCGCCGCGAAGAAACGCTCATCATCGGCGACAGGATGGACACCGACATCATCGCCGGTATCGAATCGGAGATCGACACCGCCCTGGTACTAACCGGCATAACCAGTAAGGAAGACCTTGTGCTGTTCCCTTACCAGCCCGACCATCTCCTGCAAACGGTAGCCGAGATAACCACAGCCGACTGATCCATCCCCCTACGGGCCGAACAACACGCTCGGCATCTGAACCACGCAAAACCCGCAACGCCTCCCAAGCGGCGGCTTCCCCAGGCCCTGCCCTGACGCTCTTGGCTTCTTCCAACAACCCGCTGTCATACTATCCTTCGCAGGCCGATACGATGTTCCCTGGACATCCCACATATTTGCACGCCCGGGCTTGACAGTACCCCCGCTGTAAACTACAGTCCCCCGAAAAGCCGGCCCGCTGGGCCGGGCTAACTTAGAGGAATCAACGAAAAACAGTGACCAGCCACATGGCCCCGCAAGAACACGTACTGGTCTTCGAGCGTAAGCTCCTCGACGAGCTCGGCCCCTTCCAGGGCCTTGCCTTCGAGGTCCGACCCTACCTCCGCGCCATCTTCCAGCCCGGCGCCCTCCGCTTCATACCGCGCGGCGACGCAGAAAACAACCCCGACTACAAGCAGCTCATCCCCTACGTAATAATGACCTGCGCAGGCCGATACCTGAGCTATATCCGCGGCAAGCGGGCCGGCGAGGCACGCCTGGCGGGCAACCGCTCCATAGGAATCGGGGGCCACATCAATCCTGCCGACGAAGTCCCGCTCTTCGACTCCGATTTCCGCCGGCCGTACCTCGCCGCCCTCGAAAGGGAGATTGACGAGGAAGTCTCTCTACAGGCCGACCACTCCGACCGCATCGTCGCCCTGCTAAATGACGACTCAAACGAAGTCGGCCGGGTACATCTCGGCATCGTCCACCTCTGGATGCTCCAATCCGACAGCGTCACCAGGAAAGAGCAGATGATAACCCAGATGTCTTTCCTGGCCCTCGACCGTCTGCGGGGCCTCCGCGACTCTATGGAGACCTGGTCCCGGATTTGCCTCGACGCCCTGCCCGAAATAACGGCCCGCGCCCAGACCGCCCTGCCGGCCGACCAATTGCTCGGGCTGCCCTGACAAAAAGCCCGGACGGCCCCTTTACGCTTTGCACTGTGATATTTGATATATGTTTACGCTTGCCTGCTCCATCTGAGCCGCCGCAGGTCCTCTGCCTCGTAGGGCTTGCGAAAGACAAACAAATGCTCGTGCATTATGAGGTAGAACTTCTCGCGTTCGGCCTTCGGCCTCCAGCGCTGCGTGTACTTGCAATTGTGCTGCACCTTTATGATATCCTCTTTCAGGACAAAGCCCACCTTCAGGAACCTCCGCATCACGTTGAACGCCAGCGGCACGTAGTGCTTGCCCTTTCGCGTATCGCCGATGAGTATCGCGCAGTAGCAGTTCGCCCGGAGCACCCGGTACAACTCCGCCGCCACCTTCTCCATCTCGTCGCAGAACCTCGGCAGGCTCCCGATATTCGACAGATCGCCCGCAATCCTGCCGCCCGAATACCGGATGATGTTCATATAAGGCGGATGAGTCAGCACAAGGTCGATGGAATTGTCATCGAGGAACGATAGATCCCGCGCATCGCCGAGCCTGACTTTCTGCTGGCTCGGCGGACGGTGCTTGAACCGCAGGGCCTTTTTCGCCAGCTCCACCGCCTCGGGATTGATGTCGAGCCCTATGGCGTTGCGCGCCAACAGCTTGGCCTCCACGAGCGTCGTCCCCGCCCCCACCATCGGGTCCAGCACCGTCTGGCCCGGCTGCGAGTACATCTCTATGATATTCCGCGGCACCTGCGGGGCGAAATTCCCCCTGTAACCCCCGCTGTGCGTCGCCCAATCCCCACGCTCAGGGAACGACCAGACGGTCGT
>CAZWAP010000073.1:0-8416 GCA_964632005.1 uncultured Pirellulales bacterium
CCTTCTTGCCGAGGTCCGGATTCGCCTGTGCTATTCCCATGACGTTCCGCACGGAATAGTCCGCATCGGGTCCCATCACGAAGTCGGGGCCAGCCAGGAAGAAAAAGTGGAGTATCTTGTCTGAGCAGCAAGCGATGCTCTGGCAGAGGTCCCTGAGCTTTATACCTGTAGGAGGCGGTGTCACACCGAATACCACATCGTTGGCCTTTGCCGAAGCCAGGTGATGGTGCCACGGGCAGACGCCGCAGATACTCGTGACGATGCGGGGCAGTTCCTCGACGGGCCTGCCGATACAGAACTTCTCGAACCCCCGAAGCTCAACCACGTTGACGAACGTATCGGCTACGTTGCCGCTGTCATCAAGGTTGATCGTGACCTTGGCGTGACCCTCTATTCTCGTTACCGGAGCAATTGTTATCGTCTTCATACGCGTGTACCTCCTTACTATCACCGGCGCGCGGGCAAAGGCCGGAGCCGATTTTGCCCGCCAATATATCTGTTCAACAGCGCACGCCTGTCAGGAACCTGTTTGGCGTCGAGACCAATGGACGATATGGCGCTCATCATATCAACCAGAGGATTGGCTCCCTTGCGAATCGGCCCGAAGCAGCCGCGGCAGGGCATATAGCCCTTGATGCAACGCGGAACCGTCACGTCGCCTTCCTTGTGTCCGCAACCAGCCAGGGTCACCGGGCCAAGGCACAGATAGCCCTGCTCCATAAAGCACCTCGTCTGATCCCAGGGCTTGCTCTGGTCGAACTCCACCGAACTCAACATCCGCTTGATCTCGCCTCCCGAAGCCTTCTTCTCCCGTTTCATCGGGCACTCGTCGCAAACACTGCGCTCAGGGATCTCGAAAGACTCGCCCTTGAGCAGTGCCATCAGGGCTTTGACGACCAGGTCCGGGTTCGTCGGGCAGCCAGGAATCCGGACGTCCACGTCCACAACCTCGTCGAGCGCAAAGACTCTTTCGAGCAGGGGCGGCAGATTTTCCTGCGGGGTATCAGCGGAGTCCGTGGTCTTCGAGTCCCGGTAGACCTTTTCGTAAAGGTCTTCCAGCGTGTACATATTCGCCAGGGCCGGTATTCCGCCGAAGCACGCGCACGAACCCAGCGCGATAAGTGTCTTGCACTTCTTCCGCATCTCCTCGGCGACATGCTTTTCTTTCTCGTTCCGCACCCCGCCTGAGATTATCCCAACGTCCGCCTCGGGTATCTCCAGCTCCTGCTTTTCCCCGGTTTGACCAAAATACTTGTGATCCATCAACACGGGCATGTGGACAAACTCGAGCTCGCCTAATAGGTCCAGCAACGGCTCACCTATGTCCAGTATCGTGACCTCACATCCGCCACAGATGTTCAGCCATTCTTCTGCTACTTTAACCGCCACAACATTACCTCCTTTCTCGCAAATCCAGAGGTTCACGAAAAAAACGTCATTGCTATTTCATTCGACCGCCGCGTTGACCTTGCTGCCGGCCAGCAAGGACTTCACAGCGGCGCTCATCCTTCAACAAGATGCATCAACCCGCGCCCCCCAGGTTGCCGAAGCAACGTTTTGCCCCGCCCGGATTGCTCATATTCCACGGCTCTGCCCCCTACTGCTCCAGCACTATCTCGGTAACGACACGCCGAGTGTACAGAAGTACCTTGTCGTCTTCGCGGCACAACTCAACCTCGAAGCCCTTCTCAGCGTACGCCTGGCGAACCTCGTTGGCCTTCTCTTCGCTCTCGTACTCCTCTCCATCCCACATGAATTTCTTGCCGCCGAAAAAACGCGCCTGTTCTGCCATTTCCTCAAGTCCCCAAAAACCCCCACAAAAAACTCACGCCAATAATCTCGCAATCAATGCCAGCATCGTTATTGATGACCGGCCATACCAATCACGCTTTGTACGGGCTCGGACCCAGCGCCCGGACGGCTTCCGTCATTTCACGCATAACCTCCGCGAATTTCGGACCTTCGGATGCCGAGACCCATTCCAGCCTGAACCGCTCCGGCTCCAGACCGAAATCTTCCAGCATAAGCTCTATCGCTTCTTTGCGGCTCTCGGCCTTCAGATTGCCCTCAAGGTAATGGCAATCACCCGGATGGCAGCCGCAGATAATCACGCCGTCGGCGCCCTTGGTAAGAGCATCGATGACCAGGTTCGGATGCACCATACCCGAACACATCACCCGAACGATGCGCATATTCGGCGGATACTGAAGCCGGGATACACCAGCCAGATCCGCCCCCGCATAGGAACACCAGTTACAACAAAAGGCAATGATGGTCGGTTCAAAATCTCCGTCTGACATATCAAGCCAACTCCTCTAAGAAGCCGTCTCAAGAGCAGCTTCAACCATAGCGCTAAGCTGCTCCAACTTGAAGCCGCGAACGTATATTCCCTTCTTCGGACAAGTGGCCATACAAACCCCACAGCCCTTGCACAACGCCGCGTCTCGGTCAACCGTCTTTTTGATACTCCCTTTGTGCATATATTCGATCAAGGTCAGAGCGCCGTACGGACAGGGATCGATACAGTACGCACATCCGTCGCAGTTCGCATCGACCACCTCCGATATCGTGGCGTCCAGCTCGATCTCCTCCTTGGATAGGATAGTAGCCGCACGTGCCGCCGCGGCCTCGGCCTGGGCAATGCTCTCCTCGACCGATTTCGGACAGTGCGCCAGCCCACACATAAAAACGCCCTCGGTGGCAAAATCCACAGGACGCAGCTTCATATGCGCCTCAAGGAAAAACTTGTCCTGGTTGAGCGGAACCTTGAACAACTTGCCCAGCTCATCGACATCCTCGTTGGGGACGACCGCCGCCGCAAGCACAAGCAGCTGGCAATCCATCCGAACCGGCAGCCCCAGAATCGGATCGACACACGAGACTCTGATCGCCTCGCCGTCAGCCGACACCTCCGGCTTGAGATCCTCCTCATAGCGAATGAAACGAACGCCAAGTTCCCTGGCCCGCCTGTAGTGCTCCTCAAGGAAACCGTACGTCCGGATGTCGCGATAGAGCACATATACCTCCGTATCGCTGTCCATCTCCTTCAGGGCGATGGCGTTCTTAACCGCCTGGGAGCAGCATACCCGGCTGCAATATGGCCGAACCTTCTCTCTGGACCCGACGCACTGGATCATCACGACGGACTTGAGGTCTTTCAGCTCCGCCTTGCCCTGTGCTATCCACTCGTCCAGGCAACGCTGCGTTATAACCCTCTCGTCTTTGCCGTAAAGGTATTCGGTCGGTTCGTACTCGCGGGCCCCGGCTGCAATAATCACGATCCCGTGCCCCACCGTAGTCTCGCCGCTGTCCTGTCTTATCGTCGACTCAAAATTGCCCACAGAGCCCGCCACGGCGGTGACCTCTGCCCCCAGATACACCTCGATATTCTCGTGGGAACTCACCCTATCTATAGCCTTGGCCAACTCCTCCTGCGGGTCGCCGCCGCTCAGCAGACTGTGAATATGCCTCAAGTTGCCACCTAACTGCTGCTCTTTTTCCACAAGATGCACCTCGAATCCCTGATCGGCGAGGTTCAGGGCGGCCGTCATCCCCGCCAGCCCGCCGCCGATCACCAGCGCAGCATTGTTCACCTTCAGGCTCCCCTTGTACAGAGGCTCCAGCAGCCTGGCCTTGGCCACGGCCATCCGAACAAGATCCTTGGCTTTGCGCGTCGCCTGCTCAGGCTGGTTCATATGCACCCAGGTGCACTGGTCACGGATGTTGGCCATCTCAAACAGATACTCATTGAGCCCCGCCTGCCGGCACGTGTTGCGGAATAGCGGCTCGTGCGTCCGCGGGCTGCACGAGGCCACAACTACCCGGTTCAGATTGTGTTCATCAATCAACTGGGTGATCCGTTCCTGCGTATCGGTCGAGCAGGTATAAAGATTGTCCTCGGCGTAAACTACGTTAGGCAGGCCCCTGGCATATTCGACAATGCTCGGTACGTCGGCATAACCCCCTATATTCCTGCCGCAATGGCACACAAACACGCCGATCCTCGGTTCCTGC
This sequence comes from uncultured Pirellulales bacterium, assembly GCA_964632005.1. Lineage (GTDB taxonomy): Bacteria > Planctomycetota > Phycisphaerae > Sedimentisphaerales > Anaerobacaceae > CAZWAP01. Next base: position 4,015 of record CAZWAP010000073.1, read on the forward strand.
CCCGTGACGTCCTTTTCCGGCGGATACTCCCTGTGGATGATCAGCTTGCCCCGCTCATCCTTCAGCAGCGCCATTGCGCGCCCGGCTCCAGCGGACGCCTCCATCACCGTCTCCGGAATATCCTTCGGCCCGGCGAATGGCCCGCAAACATAAACGCCCGACCGGGAAGTCTCGACCGGCGCAAAGCTCCCGGTCGCGGCAAAGCCGTACTCGTTCAACTCGATGCCAAACTTCGCCGCAAGCTCACGTACCTCGGCAGGCGGCCTGATGCCCGTCGAAAGCACCACCATGCTGAACTCTTCGGTGGTGAGCTCGCCGTCTTCCTTCTGGTACGTGATCCGCAAATCCTTGCTCGCGGGAACCTCCTTTACCGCGGACGGCCGACAGCGAATATACCGAACACCGAGCTCTTTGGCACGCTCGTAATACGCGTCAAATCCCTTGCCGAACGCGCGCATATCGATATAAAAGATCGTACAATCGAGCTCCGGCTCGTGCTCCTTGGCGATGATCGCCTCCTTCGTCGCGTACATACAACAGACCGACGAACAATAGTTGTAGTCCACCTCACGCGACCCGACGCACTGAATCCACGCGATCTTCTTCGGGTGCTTCTGGTCGGAAGGCCGAAGAATCTCACCCAGGTAAGGTCCGCTGGCCGAGAGAATCCGTTCGAACTGCAAGCTCGATACCACGTTGGGGTACCTGGAGTAACCAAGCTCCTTCTTGAGGTCCGGATCGAACTGCTCAAACCCGGGCGATAGAACCACAGCACCGACATCAAGCTCTTCAACCTGGTCCTCCTGATCGTAGTCGATCGCCTGGGCCTGGCAAAAATTCTCGCACGACTTACAGACGCCCCGCAAATAGTGCATGCACGTCTGGCGGTCTATCACCGCCACCTTCGGTATCGCCTGGGGGAACGGTATGTAGATCGACGAACGCTGAGTCAGGCCCATGTCGTACTCAGACTTGATGGGCCGCGGCTCTTTGAGCGTCACCTCGGAAAGATCGACGGCGTTCGTCGGGCAGACGACCTTGCACGCACCGCAGGCAATGCAGATGGGCGAGTGCTTGTCGTAGGGGACGGCTATCTTCCGCTGCGAACCGCGATTCGCAAAGCTTACCGCCCCAACCCCCATGCGCTCCTCGCAAACCCTTACACATAACCCACAGAGGATGCAATCGTCGTTTTGCTTGGGAAAACGCGGCTCGCCGACACCGTACTGCTCGGCCAGGGCCTTGATCGCAGGCGCATCAGGGCAGCGAGCCAACAGCAGCTCCAGCATTATCCGGCGAGTTTTCCGCACCCTCTCGGTGTCCGTCTGCACGACCATACCTTCCTGGGCGGGATACGTACAAGATGTCTGGAGCCACGATTTGCCGGGTTCGCCTATCTCCACCAGGCACACACGGCAGGCGCCGTAAGGCTTCAGCGATTTGTGATGGCAGAGAGTCGGAATCGTGATGCCCAACTTCTCCGCGGCCTCTAATACGGTTGAACCGGCTTCAACCTCAACCTTCTGATTATCAATCGTCAAAGTAATCATTTTTCTCTTGTGTCAAAACGGTAAGTTGATTCTCCTTCTTTGTGTTCGTAGATAAAATCGACCTGCGGGTGACCGGCCACCAGCGTTCTTATCGTCTGGGCGATGTCACCCATAGGCTTGCAATCCGGATGGCTCAGACGGAAGCTCGCTCGCACCGTGGTCCCTTCGCCGGGCCGTGAGCTTATCTGGATATCCCCGCCCGTGTCCCTGGCCGCCTGCCCAAGCAAGGGCAATCCCAGTCCCACCTTTCGCGTCGTTCTCGTGGTGAAGAAAGGATCCAGCGCATTCCTGAGCGCCTCCTCATCCATTCCTTTGCCGTCGTCGGTGATTTCGATGGTCAATAGGTCACTGGCCCGGTCCTCCTCGACCCTTATCTCGACCCTACTGGCCGAGGCGGCGATCGAGTTCTCCACTATATCCAGAATATGCAGCGACAAATCTTCCATTTTAGCCCCTACAATCCCTCTCCCGTCTTCCCGGTGGAGGGCCTTTCGCAGCTCGGCAAATGACGGCTCTTCAACCATAAGGTACGTCGAGGCCTTGCCGATGTCTTCCAAATAGTGGGCGTCCGAGCCGTGCACAACGGCAAAGCCGTACTCCCCTTGCCTCGATGACCGACGCGAAAGCTCCACCGCGTCAAGCGCCAATCCATCCGGAATGAAACCGAGCTGCCCAATAAGACCGAACCGCTCGCGATCGACGTGCGAGGCGATCGCCAGACCGCCACGGCGGTGAATCGCCTCCACAACCTGCTCGATACTGAGGGTGCTCGCCCCGATCAGCAACCGCTCATTCGTGCCCACCGGGTTGTCCCACTGATCCACTATCGTCTGAGACCCAAAAACTCGCTCGTCATTTCGGCCCGGCAGGTGCGCATAGAGCATCCCCTGGAGGTCCATAAGCTCGGCTTCAGCCCCGAACAGGCCCAGAATGTGTACCTCCTCCCGCGAAGTTACTTCCATCCCGCCGATAACCGCAAGCCCTTCTCGCCGGCCGGCCTCCATCGCCGCACCAGCGTTCTCACCAGAGTTATGATCACATATTGCAAGCATATCCAAGCCTACCCGGCCGGCCCGCCCGACTATCGCCGCCGCCCCCATCTCAGCAGCTGCACACGGAGAAAGACACGTGTGCACATGCAGGTCGGCCCTTATAATCCTCATAGTCACATCCCCGGGACCCCCAGCTTATACATCCGCCCGACTAACTCAAAACTCGGCAGGCCGCTGACCATAAGCGGTATCTGCTCGGCCTGCGCCTTCTCGACGGTCTCCTGCTCGGGAACCCTACCGTTGACCAAGACGATGCCCGCCAGCCCCTTCATACTCGCGACCGCCACGATGTTCTGATGGATCTGCAGCGTTACCCAGACGTTTCCTTCTTTGCTGTTGGCCAGGACGTCGCTGAGCAAGTCACTGGCATATCCTCCCGTGACCTCGCGGTCGAGCTTGTCCTCGGCAGCCCTGACGACCAGATCCAGTTCTTCAACCAACTCAGCAAGCTTCATCTTTGCTCCCATTTCCTATGGCCACGCGAATGCTCAGACGCGTGCCCTTGCCGACGTTGGATTTGAGGTCCATCGCGTCAGCGCACTTGAGGATGTTGTTGAGCCCCATGCCCGCCCCGAATCCAAGCTCCCTGACCCACTCCGGGGCGGTAGAATATCCGGGCTCCAGGACCTTCTGGACGTCCGGGATGCCGGGGCCCGAATCCTCCACCCTGACGAGTATCTCGGTGGGCTCGACGCGCACACGTATCCGACCACCCTCGGTGTAGATGATCAGGTTCATCTCCGCCTCGTAGGTGGCTATCGCAACCCGCCGAACTATCTGGGGGTCCAGCCCCAGACGCCGTAGAGTGGCCTTGAGCCGGCTGGAGCCTTCACCGGCACGCTTGAGATCGCCCCCGGCCACCCTGTACTCAAACATCAGCACCACGCGGTCGGCGGCAATGTCCTCGAAAAAGTGCCTGACCCGGCGCGATCTGATTTCCTCCCCCTTGAGGTGGTCTATGTCGAGCTTCTTGAGAAGTCCCTCGATGATGTCTCCCTTGGTAAGGATGCCGACCAGCCGATTACTTTCTCGCTCGACGACAGCGAACCGCCCGAAGCCGAACTGCTCGAACTTGTTAACCGCCCGCACCAGAGGCTCGTCGGCGTGGACGGTCTGAACGTCCCTGGTCATCTTCTCCGCGATGGGACAATCCGGCTCACGCTCGGCCAACCACCCGATAAAGTCCTCGATACTGATAATCCCAACAAGCCTGCCCCCGTCAACAACGGGCGTACCGGAAATTCGCTTGTCTCGCAGGATGCCCCTCAACCCGCTCATAGGCATCTGCGGAGTAACCGTGATTACGTCCCGCCGCATCACGTCCCCGACGCGAATCTCGTAGATAAGCTCTTGAACCTTGCTTATTCTGCTGTCTAAAACCACCAGCAAACCTTTCTGGGAATCATTCTTTATATTCCGAACAGCCGGGCAGACCTGCCTTCCACAACCGACCGCACGACTCGAACATCGGCAAAGGCGTACTCAACAGCGGAACATCCTTGGCCCCGGCCAGCTCGATGGTCTCACGGTCGGGCTTCTTGCCGCGCACAAAACACACCGCCACGATCTCGGCCACCTCAGCGGTCCGGACCACCTGCGGGTTGGTCAGGCCGGTCAACAGAAGCGATTCGGACTTGACGAACGACAGCACGTCGCTCATCAGGTCGCACCCACAACCCATCTTGATCCGTTCGTCCAGATGGTCCTCGCCGACGATAACTTCCGCCTGGAGTATCTTCCTGACCTCGTCCAGAGTCATACTATCACCACTGCGTCGAACTTGCAGACGTCGGCACAAAC
>CAZWAP010000074.1:0-7746 GCA_964632005.1 uncultured Pirellulales bacterium
ATGGCAATGACGATAACGGAAAAGATATTGGCAAGGGCGGCGGGGAGGGAGAGGGTGCGGACGGGGGAGTTGGTGGATGCGTCGATTGACGTGGTGATGTGCCACGACGTGACGACTCCTCCGGCGATCTCGATGCTGCTCGAAAAGGACATCGACAGGGTCTTCGACCCGGAAAAGATCGTCGTGACGCCGGACCATTTTCAGCCGGCCAAGGACGTAAAAAGCGCCGAGTTGCTCAGGCGATTAGACGAGTGGGCGAGGCGGCACGGGATAAAACACTACTACAGGCTCGGCAGGGCCGGCGTCTGTCACGCGCTGCTGCCGGAGCAGGGTCATATTCGGCCGGGCGAAGTGATCGTCGGGGGCGATTCACACACGTGCACTTACGGGGCGTTTGCGGCCTTCAGCACCGGTATCGGCTCGACGGACCTGGCCGCGGCGATTGCGACGGGTAAGTTGTGGTTCAAGGTCCCGGCCTCGATCAAGTTCGTACTCAACGGTTCGCTGGGCCCGGGCGTTTACAGCAAGGACGTTATCCTGGCGATAATTGCGCGGATCGGGACCGACGGGGCGCTTTACAAGGCGATGGAGTTCGTCGGGCCGGCCCTGGGCGAGATGTCGATGGAAGCGCGGATGACGATAACGAATATGGCGATCGAGGCCGGCGCCAAGAACGGAATAATGCCCTTCGACGAGGTGACCAAGAGCTACCTCGACGAGCACCTCAAGGACAGGAAAGACTATACCGTTTTCGAGTCCGACGGCGATGCGGAATACGAGGCGGTTAACGAGATCGACTGCTCGGCCATCGAGCCTATGGTGGCCCTGCCGCACCTGCCCAGCGGCGGCGTGCCGATAGGCCAGTGCGCCGGCAGAAAGATGGACCAGGCCTACATCGGCAGCTGCACCAACGGACGGATCGAAGACTTGCGAATTGCCGCGAAGATACTGAAAGGTAAACAGGTCGCCATCCGCACTATTATCGTGCCGGCCACGCCGACAGTCTGGAAGCAGGCCAAGGACGAGGGTCTGTTCGACGTGTTCTACGAGGCCGGCTGTGTGATCGCCGCGCCGACCTGCGGGGCGTGCCTGGGCGGCTTTATGGGCGTACTGGCCGAGAGCGAGAGGTGCATCAGCACGACCAACAGAAACTTCGTCGGCAGAATGGGGCACCCCAGGAGCGAAGTCTACTTAGCCAGCCCGGTGACAGCAGCAGCAAGCGCGATCGAGGGCAAATTGGCCGACCCAAGGAAATACCTGCAAGAATGAAAAAAGCAAACATCAAGATGAAAAGTGACAGAGCAAAACTCAAATTCTTGATTTGATCTTTGAGATTCCTATATCCGGGGCGACATAGATCGAGGTGAAGCAGATGGCCAAAGCGCACGTGTATAATCGAGACCACATAAATACCGACGAAATCATACCAGCCAGGTACCTGAATACCGACGATGAGCAGGAGCTGGCCAGGCACTGCCTGGAGGACCTGGACAAACAGTTTGTCAAAAAGGTCCAGCCGGGCGATGTCATCGTGGCCGGCGAAGATTTTGGGTGCGGTTCATCGCGGGAACACGCGGTCTGGGCCATACGCGGGGCAGGCGTGCAGACGGTGATCGCAAAATCCTTCGCGCGGATATTCTATCGCAACGCGATAAACTGCGGATTCTACCTGATCGAATCAGCTCAAGCACCGGAGCACATCAACGACGGCGACGAGGTCGAGATCGACTACGAGGCCGGCCTCATCAGGAACAGAACCACCAGCGCAGAAGTGCACTTTGAGCCGCTCCCGAACTTCGCGCTGGAGATCATCAAGGATGGTGGGCTGTTAAACCACATCACAAAGAAGCTCGGGCAGCCGGCCGGGGGACCGTAAGCTCGCAGAATGGTATGAAAATAGGGCGGTGGAACTGTATAATCTGCGCAGAAGATGTTGGCCTGCAGCCCTGGCGGCGACGTCGGCGCGGCGGCAGGGGCGGTCATAGCAGGCTCAACGACGACAGGCAACCACGCAGTAAGGAGAACCAAGTGTGTACAGGATTGCGGTGATACCAGGCGACGGGACGGGGCCGGAAGTTACGGCCGAGGCGGTGAAGGTATTAAAAACTGCGGCAGACAAGTTCGCTTTCAAGGTCGAACTGACCGAGTTCGATTTCGGCGGCGAGAGATACAAGCGGACCGGCGAGACCCTGCCGGACAGCGCCATCGAGGAGCTTCGTGGGTTCGACGCGATTCTCCTCGGCGCGATCGGGCATCCGGACGTGGCGCCGGGTATCCTGGAGAAGGGGATACTCCTGAAGGCACGGTTCGCGCTGGACCAGTATATCAACCTTCGCCCGGTCAAGCTGTATCCCGGGGTCCAGACCCCGATCAAAGACAAGGGCCCGGACGACATCGACTTCGTCGTCGTCCGCGAGAACACGGGCGATCTGTACACCGGGACGGGGGGCTTTACGATGAAAGGTACGCCGTACGAGGTGGCGGTGCAGTCGGCGGTATACAACCGATTCCAGGTGGACCGCTGCCTCAGATATGCCTTCGAGTATGCCCGCAAGTACGGCAAGAAGGCCCGTGGCAAGGGCGAAAAGAACACGCTGGCGCTCTGCGGCAAGACGAACGTGCTGACCTATATCTACGACCTGTGGGAGCGTGCCTTCTGCGAGATGGGCGATGCCGAGTACCCCGACATCGAGCGCGAGTATTACCACGTGGATGCGACGTGTATGTGGTTCGTGAAAAACCCGGAGTGGTTCGATGTAATAGTCACCGGCAATATGTTTGGAGATATCATCACCGACTTAGGCGCGATGATCCAGGGTGGTATGGGCATCGCGGCCGGCGGAAATATCAACCCCGAAGGGGTCAGTATGTTCGAGCCCATAGGGGGAAGCGCGCCGAAATATACCGGCAAAGGGGTTATCAATCCCCTGGCGGCTATATGTGCGGCGCAGATGATGCTCGAGACCCTCGGCGAAGACGAAGCCGCACAGAGAATCGAACAGGCCGTTATGTTCGTCACGGCCAACAAGCTCAAGTCGCTCCAGGCCGGGAAAATGGGGTATTCGACCAGCGAAGTGGGCGACTTAGTCGCGCAGAAAGTTGCAGAATAAGCAGAACAGATCAGCTGCGGTCGAGGCGGAAAAGCCGCAGCACGAAATTCGCAACTCGAAACAAATACAAATGGCCGGAGCCCACAAGCCCCAGACAAGGCCAGCGAAGACTTGAGCATTTGGCGTGTGTTTTTTGATATTGTTTAGGATCTCGATATTCGGATTTTCAGACTATTGGGCAGATGCCTGCGAACCTGACACCAGAATATTTCAAGGCCGAACAGTGGTACAGGACCGCCGCGACCAACGAGGAAAAAATACTGGCGCTTGAGCGGATGTTGGCGGTGATGCCCAAGCACAAGGGCACCGATCATCTCAAGGCGGATCTTCGCAGGAAACTCAGCAAACTCAAGGAAGCCAGCGCACAAAAAAAACGCGGCAGCCAGACGGATATCTTCCACGTTCCGCGCAGCGGCGCAGGCCAGGTAGTCCTTCTCGGCACGCCGAACAGCGGCAAAAGCTCCATAGTCGGCACGCTGACCAACGCCAAGGTGAATATCGCCGAGTTTCCCTTTGCCACCTCGGCCCCTGTGCCCGGGATGGCCAGATATGAAGACGTGCCGATCCAGTTGGTTGATATGCCCCCCATCACGGCCGACTACGTCGCGCCGGGACAGGTGGGGACGTATCGCAACTGCGACCTCATCGGCCTCGTGATAGACCTCAGCGGGGACGTGGTCGAGCAGATGGACGTCTGCCTGAATTTTCTCGAATCGAGGAGCCTGCTGATCGACGAGCAGACGCCTGCCTTTGATGAGCACGGCAACGCCATAGGCAAGAAGGCCTTCTGTATTTGCGCCAAGTCGGACAGTGCACCGGCCGGTGCGATTGAGACGCTCAGGAAATCCTGCCCGCGCCCGTTTGAGCTTGTGGAGGTCTCGGCCTATACCGGCGCGGGGATGGATAAGCTGAGGCGAAAGTTCTTTGAGCTGCTCGAGATAATACGCGTTTATGCCAAACCACCAGGCAAACCGGCGGATATGACCGAGCCTTTCACTCTGCCTGCCGGCTCGACCGTTATGGACCTGGCGCGGGCGGTCCACCGGCAGCTGGCCGAGAAACTCAGGTTCGCCAGAATATGGGGCACCGGCGTCTATGACGGGCAGAACGCCCAGAGAACCCACGTGCTCAACGACAAGGACGTTGTCGAGTTGCATTTCTCCTGAGAGCCCCGTACAATCCGCTGGGGATACGGCGTCCCGGCACAGGGATCGCGCGTTTTTATGTAAGGAATAGCGATGGAAACTGGGCGAGTAGTCACGTTGGCCGCGGTAGTCGGGATATGGAGCGCCTTTGGTCTCGAAGGATACGGGGCTGGCCCCTCGGCGAGTACGGCTAAGGCGGCCCTACTGGAAAAAACCGGGGATTATCCCACCGGGGCGGTAGCGGATCAACCGGTCAAGGTCGATGTGAGCAAGACCAGGGAGCCGATCTCGAAGTACATCTACGGGCAGTTTATCGAGCACCTCGGTCGGTGCATCTACGGCGGGATATGGGCGGAGATGTTAGAAGACCGCAAGTTCTATTACGCTGTGGGCGGCGGCAAGTCACCGTGGGAAGCCACCGGCAACGGCGGCGTGGTGATGGTCAGGGAGGATTCCTTCGTGGGCGAGCAAACGCCTCGGATACCCCCCGGGTCCGGCATCCGGCAAGCGACGCTGGGCCTGATCAAGGCCAAACGTTACGCCGGGTATATCTGGCTCAAGCCGCTCGGTGACAGCACCACGCTGGAGGTCTCGTTGCAATGGGGAGACGGGCCGGGGCAGATCGATCGGAGGACCGTTACGAGCCGAACGAAGCAGTACGGCAAGTGCCGGTTTGAGTTTACAAGCGGCGGTAATACCGACGAGGGTATCTTCGAGACCAAAGTGACCGGCGGGTCCTCGGCCCTGGTCGGTACGGTCTCACTGATGCCCGCAGACAACGTACAGGGTATGCGAGCCGATACGCTCAGGTTGCTCAAAGAACTTAATGCCCCGATCTATCGCTGGCCGGGCGGCAACTTCGTCAGTGGATATGACTGGCAGGATGGCGTCGGCCCGCGGGACAGGCGGCCACCGCGACGCAACCTGGCCTGGAATTCGCTCGAGTCGAACGACTTCGGCATCGACGAATTTATGACCTTCTGCAGGCTGGTCGGGGCAGAGCCTCTTATCGTCGTCAACAGCGGCTTTGGCGATGCGCACTCAGCCGCACAGCAGATCGAGTACGTCAACGGTTCGCCAGATACGCCGATGGGGAAGTGGCGGGCAGCCAACGGCCGGCCCGAACCATACAACGTCAAATGGTGGGGCATAGGTAACGAGATGTACGGCAGGTGGCAATTAGGGCATATGTCACTGGACCACTATGCCATCAAGCACAACCTCTTCGCCAGGGCGCTCAGAAGGGTCGATCCTTCCGTGAAGTTGATTGCCGTCGGCAATGCCGGGCCGTGGTCTGAGGGAATGCTCAAGAACTGCGCCGGGTATATGGACCTAATCAGCGAACATTTCTACTGCAAGCAGAAAGAGCCGCTCCTTGCGCATTGCCGCCAGATAGCCGAGGCCGTCCGCGCCAAGGTCGCCGCGCACCGAGACTATCGAAAGCGCCTGCCGAGTCTCCGGGGCAAGGACATTGACATTGCCATAGACGAGTGGAATTACTGGTACGGCCCTCCAGTCTACGGCGAATTTGCCACCCGGTATTACCTCAAGGATGCCCTGGGGGTGGCTGCCGGCCTGCACGAGATGATCCGCAACAGCGACATCGTCTTTATGGCTAACTATGCCCAGACGGTTAATGTCCTCGGGGCAATCAAGACCACCAAGACCGCCGCAGCGTTCGAGACCACCGGGCTGGTGCTGAAGATGTACCGCAATTACTTCGGGCAGGTCCCGGTTGAGGTGACCGGGGTCGAGCAGCCGCTGGACGTAGCTGCGGCGCTCACCGGGGACGGCAGGGGCCTGATAATTGCCGTTGTGAACCCGACTCACAAGGAACTTACCCTTCCACTGGAAGTCAAGGGGGCCCGGCTGACAACCGGCGGCGGACGGAGATGGCATATCGACGAGGCCGACCCGATGGCACACAACGAGCCGGGCAAAGACCCGGGCGTCAAGATCGTGGAGACGAACTTCTGCGACGGGATGGTCAACGTCCTGGAGATACCTGCCCTGAGCGTGAGCATCTACGAGCTGCGGCTGGAATAAGCGGTTGTTTGGGGGCCGCCCGGACGGTATAATCGGCGCGATAGTACAGGAAAACCGAGCGATTGCGACTTGCCTCAAGGAGGTAGCCGAAGATGGAATGCAAGAAAGAAGAGAACCTGGCCAACTGTGCCTGCACATATCCCGGGTGCGAGAGGAAGGGCATCTGTTGCGAGTGCCTGAGCTATCATCTCTCGAGCAAGCAGCTTCCTGGTTGCTGCTTCCCTCCAGACGCTGAGAAGACCTATGACCGTAGCTTCAAGGCGTTTGCAAAGGCGTGGAGGCTGTAGACCCGGAGCGGTTGTGTAGAAAGGCCGATGCTGGAGGATTGAGCCACCGGTTCGAACGCTCAGGGGTCATACCGCTGTTGCAGTGCAGCTTTGTCCCTCTTCTTGAGGATTCGGCCCTTATACCGGTGAGCGACCCAACCGGCTACTTCTCGAACTTCCTGCCCGTGAGCCGCTCGTATGCCTCGATGTACTTCTCGGAGGTTTTGCGCTGGATCTCCTCGGGCAGCTCGACGCCCGGGCCGGACTTGTCGAAGTTGATACCTTCGAGGTAGTTGCGGACGAATTGCTTGTCGAAGCTCTCCTGGTCTCTGCCCGGCTGGTACGCATCGGCCGGCCAGAAGCGGGAAGAATCGGGCGTGAGGACCTCGTCGATCAGGATTATCCTGCCGTCGATTCGGCCCCACTCAAATTTTGTATCGGCGAGGATTATCCCTTTTGACTCGGCATACAGGCCGGCCTTTTTGAATATCTCGATGCTCCTGTCGCGAACGTACCCGGCCTCCTCGGCGCCGATGACCCGGCAAGCCTGTGCGAAACTGATATTCTCGTCGTGCGTGCCGCGTTCCGCCTTGGTAGCGGGGGTAAAGATGAACTCTGGCAGCTTCTGGCACTGCTTTAGGCCCGCAGGCAGTTCCTGCCCGCAGACGGTCCCGGATGCCAGGTACTCCTTCCAGCCGGACCCCGCCAGGTAACCCCTGACGACGCACTCGATAGGCAGGACCTCGACCTTCTTGACCAACATGCTTCGCCGGGCCAACTGCTCAGGGTATTTGCAGAAAGGCTCAGGGAAATCGGCGACCTCGTCGGTGATCAAGTGGTGCTCGACCTCGTCGCCGAGGAAATCGAACCAGAACCGCGAGATCTGGGTCAGGATGATGCCCTTGTAGGGGATCCCGTTGGCCATGACCACGTCGAACGCGCTTATCCTGTCGGTGGCCACGATCAGGAGCTTGTCGCCGAGGTCGTATATGTCGCGGACCTTGCCGCGGCTTGGCTCAAGACCTGCTATGTTTGTTTTCAACACTGTCTCCATACCGGTCCCTTTCCCGTTTAAGGCCCAAGAACGGTCTGGTATGATATGACCCGCCGGCCCGGCCGTCAAGAGCCACTGCGCAAATCTGGCTGTCGTTCTTGAAAATGCCCGGCTTTGTGATATTC
>CAZWAP010000075.1:0-7405 GCA_964632005.1 uncultured Pirellulales bacterium
AAAAGATGGATTCTGAGCTCACACCTGACTGTGGCACTAGCGCCCATCCAGAATAAGTTTTGGTTGGCAACTTGAGAGTTCTTACTAATGGAATGTCGAGTGTTTGCGTTATGACACTCAAGATATTAAGTTCTTTGGAAGGAGAAAGATGATGAAGAACATATTAATTGTCTTTACCGTTTTAGCGGTGACTTCGACGGCGAGCGCAACTATGACATTGGTTGTGGACAATGCGCCGCACCCGGGTTCGGTCGATGTGCCGGTGGGCAGCACCTTAGATATTGGCATCAGCAATGACGATCCTGAGCAAAAGGGACTCGCTTTCTTCATTCACGTCGACCCCACCGATCTCAGCCTTGGAGCTATCGACGACATAACTGCAGCGTGGAACAACGTTAATCCCGGCCCTCCCCCCATTATTCTCGATATGGGAGACCTGGATCCTGCCTTCAAGGGCATAATCCAGGTGGACCTGTCAAAACCGGATCCCTTCTTTGTGATCCCGGTTGGTCAGCAAGCAGGTGGAATGATCTTCACGTGCTATGACCTGGGGGATGTGACTCTCAGGCTGATGGATTCGCCGATAGCGGCGGCAGGCACTGTGCTGGACACTTTGACAGTCCACCAGATTCCCGAGCCGATGACGTTTGCTCTGCTCGGTCTTGGCGGATTGTTTCTGCGTCGTCGCAAATAGGACATCGCTAACTTCAGCTTAACAGCGCAAGCGAAGCAGGCTTTTGGCCTGCTTCGCTTTTTTTTATTGCAAATCCCATTCTCCGAGCTAAAATAGTACCGGACTTTCGAAGGATAGGATATGGAGCCAATGACAATGAAGCTAAAGGCCGCAATCATTTTTGCTTTAGCGTCGACTCTCTTAACGATATCCGGGTGTCCTCAAACATCGAAGCGCCAATCCACCAGCAAAGTGTTCTTACCGCCTGAGGTTGTCGGCACTTGGAAGGCAAGAGAAAGCCCCTGGAAGATAGTCTTGAACCCTGACGGGACGGTCGCCTCGGCCGTTATTGATATGGGCACGGTTGAAGTCAAACCGAACCAAACGACCAAGGTCGAAATGAAACACGGAGAGTTCAGCACCTTCAAGGCCGGCAATTGCGAGGTTGAATATACCCCGGAAACACGAGAACTTTTCGTCAGCATTGAAATGAAGAAAATACACGTCGTCTTTCCAAACGATTCACTTGATGGGAACAGCCTCGACATGTTCATAGGCCCCGTCTCCGAGGACGGCAAGGAGTGGACCGCCGACTGGATTAAGGTCTTTGATTACGGCCCTCGTTTCCCTCAAGACCCCAACGATATACTCGCCCAGCCGTTGATATTCGAGAAAATCAAAGAGTAGAACCGCCCGCTGCCAGGAAATCAAGCCGTATAACACTCGCTTTTCTTGCACCGCCGCTTACGCCTGCAATTTGCCTCGGTTTTGCTTCGCTGCTCAACGATCACTTTGGACCTGTTGGGCACTCTGTGGTTTATTTGCGCCAACTACCGGTCCAGAACCATTGGTCCGCCAATTCAAGGTGGCCTGCAAAGTCGACAAATCCGTCCCTGTGGAAGTCCGCCCGCGGGCCCGGCCCTGTTGCCCGCAATGAAGCAATTTTTCACGAGAGCATCGCTGCCGTCCGAGCAGCAGATTCCGCCTCCGCAACCTTCGGCCAGAGAGGTGTTTGAGGTGATGATGCAGTTGGTGATAAGAGGGTTGCTATTCTGGCCGCAGTAAATGGCCCCGCCCTGACCGTCGGCCGAGTTGTTTGTGAGAATGCAGTTCTTTATCGTGGGACTGCTCGATATACAGTACACCGCCCCGCCTTGATAAGCTCCGGCGCCGTTGGTAACGGTAAGTCCATTGAGGACCGAATCCGTTCCCTCGCCGCTCTGGAAGCAAAAACCGCGGTGCGGCTCAACCGCTGAGCCCTGGCAATCAATAATCGTGGCGGCGGCTACCTGGAGATCGTTCGGCTCGGCGCTGCGGATCGTGAGGGCTTTACCGTTAAAGTCAATATCGCGATTGCCGGGGCCCCGGTGTGTCCCACGGGTTACGACTATCACCTCGCCATTGTCGGCGTCGTCAATTGCCTGCTGGAGGTTATCGTAGCGGCCGCCGCTGTTGAGGCTCCAGACCGGTCGGGCCTCGTCGGCGCCAATGTCGGCAAACTGCCCCATCTTCCTCGGCTCGCCGTCGAAATCGGCCAGCCCTCCAGCCGAGCAGTTCGGATCGGCGGCATTTATACACTTGCTGTCATAATTCAGGTGGTAATCGTCGCTATCTGGGCCCACGAATCGCGGCGGCACAGAGATGTTGCCGTCGGTGCCTGTGTGCTCAGATATTCCCCCGCCGTAGTTGCCTCTTTCATTACCCCATACGTTGTTATACCTTACGATATTGCTGTCCTCGGCGCGGGCCTGCACGCCGTACCCGTGGATACTGGAGGCGACAATGTTGTTTTCGATGAGGGCGGCTGAACCCATTCGACAGTGAATACCTGCGAGGTTTGTCGTGATGGTGTTATGTGTGATTATCGGCGCCGAGTCCACCACAAGCACCGCTGCACCGTTGATGTTGCGATAAATAAGGTTGCCGCGAATAGTAGGCTCGCTGCCCCAGTACACTCCGATGCCCGCCCCGTTGCTCGATTGATTCCCGGCGATTCGGTTGTGCTCTATCAGCGGGTCGGAGTGATAGTAAACGTAGATACCTCCCCCGCCCAATCCCCCGGCGGTATTGGCCTGGATGAGGTTGTCGGTGACCGTCGGGCTGGAGTTGTAGGTTATGTGGATGCCTGCGCCGAGGGCCGAACCATTGGCTATTATGCGATTGTTCTTGATCAGAGCGTTGCTCCACTGGCGCAGATGCAGTCCGCCGCCGTACGCATCGGCGTGGTTGTTATAGATGTAATTGCCTGTTATGACGGCATCGCAGCCCTGGAAAGCAACCACCGCGCCGCCATCTCCGTGGTCGTTACTGGGGTAATCATTGTCGGGAGGAGCAAAACCGTGATCGACGACGGCAGAATTGTTGACAAAAGTATTGCTGGCGATCAGCGGTCTTATGTGCAGAGCCGGGTTGCTGGGGTCGTTGGGGTCGACAGGATCGCCGTAAACGTAGATACCGCCCCCTTGCCCGGCGGAATTGTCGATAAAGACGTTGTTGGTGATGGTCGGCGAGGAGAGGTTGTAGCAAACCACGCCGCCTCCACAGCGATTCCACCGCAGGCCCTTGAATCGCCAGCAGACCAATAACCACGAGCCCGTTCCTCCTCTGATGGTAAAACCATCCAGGACGGAGTTGCCGTCCTCTCCACTCGCGAAGGTTACGACGCTACCGAGGTTCGGGTCAGGCGGCCTTGATCCGTCAATTATTGTCGCAGCGACGGTATTGGGGTCGTTCGGGTCGGTCGAACGCAGGGTGATGGACCTGCCGCGGAAATTTATGTTCTCATAGTAGCGGCCGGGACTGACGATGACTATATCGCCGTCAGCGGCGGCATCGATGGCGGCCTGGATGCTTCCGTACCCTCCACCGGGAACCTCCAGCGTTCTTGCGCAAAGGCAAGGCGCACAAAAAAGAACTATGGCCAGCGATAGCCTTTTCATCCCCGACCTTCCTTTGCTACAGGTTCGCCTTATACACCAGCGGCTCATTTACATTATAGCAAAAAACAACGGAGAATTCATGCTTTATTTAAGCCCGGCCACCCGGGGAGGCTTGTCCGATTTACGGCGGTGGTTCCGGCGGAACGGGGGAAAATGCAGCAAGAGACGTAAGCTGGGCCTATCGCCGGCCGGGGCTGCGGGCCTGTTCTTATGGAGGCCCTTGTGCTTCCGGCTCGAAATATCGGACGAGCCAGGCCGGCGCCGGCCTGGCAGGCAGGCGACAAGCAGCCGTCCAAGAGCTACCACTAAGGGCATAACAAGCTCAAATCAGACGCCCGACAGGGCAGAATCGTGTCCCTCAGAGACACGCCCGAGGTCCCAAAAAAGGGGCGAATCCGACCTTGTTCGGGCCGCAAATCGCGGTTTCGCAATCATCCAAGCTTGCGTGTCTTGGGTGATGGAAAAAAGGCCTCTTTGCCGGAAACAACCGGCCTCAGATCACTTGACACGGCTGGCAACGGCCAATAGAATGATGTGGTTGCACTATGCAAGCACAGAAAGGAGGATTTCGAAGATGGCAAAGCGTACCAAGAGACGGGTAGTTTTTATCTCCTCGTTTCCTCCAAGAAGATGCGGCATAGCCACGTTCACGTCGGACTTGATAACGAACGTTTCGGCAGCGGGGAAGGAGGAATTCGAGCCGCTTGTTGTGGCGATGCGTTCGGGAGAAGAACTGAGATACGCCGAACCGGTAAAGTTCGAGATCCGGCAAGATGTCAAGAGCGATTACATTTGTGGGGCCGACTATATCAACTTCAGCCACGTGGACCTGATTTCACTTCAGCACGAGTTCGGCCTTTTCGGCGGCGAAGGAGGGGCCTACATAGGCCTGCTGCTCAACAGGCTCAAAGCGCCGATAATCACGACCCTGCATACGGTCCTGGATGAGCCGGATCAAGCCTATCACAAGGCGATGGTCGACGTGTGCGAGGCCTCCTACAAGGTAGTTACGATGAACAAGCTCGGCGTGCAGATGCTGCGGGAGACCTACGGCGTGCCGGAGAAGAAGATAGAGGTGATTCCGCATGGAATACCGGACCTCCCCTTTGTCGACAGCAACTACTACAAGCACAAGTTCGATATGGAGGGGCGAAAGACCATCCTGACATTCGGGCTCCTGAACAAGAATAAAGGTATAGAGCTGATGCTCCAGGCTATGCCGAGCATCGTCGAGGTCGAGCCCTCGGTCTTGTACATCGTGCTGGGTATGACACATCCGAACGTACTGAAGCACGAAGGCGAATCATACAGGTTCCGGCTGCAGCAAATGGTCAAGGACCTGGGGCTGGAAAAGCACGTAATCTTCCACAACAGGTTCGTGAGCGACCAGGAGCTCCACAACTTCCTCTGTGCGGCGGACATCTATGTCACGCCGTACCTCAGCCGCAAGCAGCTGACCAGCGGGACGTTGTCGTTTGCAGTAGGCTCGGGCAAGGCGGTTGTCTCTACGCCTTACTGGGCAGCGGCGGAGCTCCTGGCGGGCGGCCGGGGAAAACTCTTGAAATCCAACAGTTCAAAGGAACTGGCCGAGGCAATCATAGAGCTGCTCACGCACGACTCGCTGTTCTATTCTATTCGCCGGCGCGCGTACGACTACGGACGCTCGAGAACGTGGCCGAAGATCGGGCAGGCCTACTGGAAGTTGTTCAGCGCGAAACGGCTGCCCGTCCGCATAAGGGCAAAGAGCCCGCTTTCAGCAAAGGAGACGATGTCAAGTATCGAGGTGCCGGAACCTTCACTGCTGCACCTGAGAAAGCTGACGGACGACACCGGGCTCTTTCAGCACGCAAGATTCACGATACCGGACCGCGAGCACGGCTATTGCACGGATGACAATGCGCGGGCCGTGATCGCTATGGCGGAGTACTGGGCCCAGCATCCCAAGGCTGAAGCCCTGGAGCTTTTTAACACCTACCTGTCGTTTGTCATCCATTCGCAGAAAAAAGACGGGTCCATCAAGAACTTCATGAACTTCGACAGGAGCTGGATGAAGAACGAGCCGACGCACGACGCCTTCGGCCGGGTCCTCTGGGCCTTCGGAACGGTGATGGCCAAGCCACCTTCGCCGGCGTACCTGTCGATCGTAAAGGACTGTTTCGACAGGTCCGTCGGACTCGTTCCCAGGCAGTATCCACGCGGTATGGCCTATTCGATACTGGGAATGACGGACTACCTGCAGCAGTTTCCGGGCGCCAGCGAGATTAAGCGCCAGTTGGAGATAGCCGCCGAGGAACTTGTCAGGCAGTACGAAGAAAACAGCTACCCCGATTGGCAATGGTTCGAGGATATCTTGACGTATGATAATGCGGTGCTCTGCCATGCCTTGTTTGTGGCCGGGGAGGTACTGGAAAACGACAAGTACCTGGAGGTGGCCAAGAATACGTGCGAATTCTACCTGGAAGACTGCTACAACGGGCAGCACTTCAGCTTCGTGGGCTGCAACGGGTGGTATGAGCGCGGCAAGAAGCGTGCAAGTTTCGACCAACAACCGATAGAGGCGGCCAGTACAGTGTTGATGCTCAGGGCCGCGTATGACGCAACAGGGGACAAGCGCTACCTCAGGCTGCAAAGAAAGGCGTTTGATTGGTTCCTGGGGGCCAACGACCTGAACCTGCCGCTTTACGATTTCAGAACGAAAGGCTGTTATGACGGGCTTATGCGGGGCGGAGTAAACCTCAATCAGGGGGCTGAAAGCACGCTCAGTTTTCTGCTGAGCCTGCTGGCGATAGAGGAAACCTACGCGATAATCCACGAGGTGGAGGAAGAGGAGGAGGCCGCGCCGGGCAAGGTGGACATAATCAAGCAAATTGCGGGCGAGGCGATGCGAGCCGAAGAGGTCTCCGGGGGGCGAACCTCAAAAAAAGCCGGATCGAAGAGCTGAGCTGAAGAAAAAAAGGTGGTCTTCAGTCGCCGAGGCCGTACTTGTTCATAAGCGAAGTTTCGAGGACCTGCCTGTGCTCGGTGGGGAGGGCGAGGTTGTAGACGTGCAGTTCGGCTACAAGGCCGGCGAAGTCGGCTGGCCCCTTGTTGTTGTTGTCGTGGAACCTCGTGGCGCCTTCGACGTGGCCTATGGCGCAATCGTTTGGGTGCTTGTACAGCCGGTCGATGTCGTAAACCCTGCCGATGCTCACGCCGTTGAGAAATCCTTCAAAGACACCCGAGTCGGCGTCCATCACCAGGGTCGCAAGATAAGCGGTATTGGGCGAGACGGGTGCATTAAGGCCCGTCGGGCCCCACTGCGGCTCAGCTGAGCCCAGATTCCAGCCGTTAATGTAAAGCCTGCCACTGTCGAGGTAGAAGCTCAGCCCGCGGGTGCCGCCGCCCTGTTCCCAGATGATCTGTCGGGTGGTCACATCGCTGCCGGTCTCGAACACGATCGCCAGGGTCTTGCCCGAGTAAGGTCCCCCGGTGTTAATATCGGAGCTGTCACCAACCTTGAGATGTTGGCCGGTCCCGTCGAACGCCACGGCCGGCTCGCCGTTTATCGCCGACGAGGCCCAGATCGGCCTGTCCTCGGCTACGCTCTGGCTGGCGTGATTGGCCCCTGCCTGGTCTGACCAGGTCGTGACAAGTAGGCCGTAATCGTCCCAAGTTGTGTGGTTTGATTGATAAAAAAATGGCCTCTTTGCCGATGTGAACTAAAAACACTCGACAAGGAGGCCAAAAACCATATTCCATCGGTCGCCAGCAGCCTGAAACTTGAGAGAAGATGTCCTCATTGCCACCGATCCGC
>CAZWAP010000076.1:0-6833 GCA_964632005.1 uncultured Pirellulales bacterium
AAACCAACTGACGGAAACAATGGTCAAGGGTTAACATTCGCGGAACACTTGGATGGATGGTAAAGTCAAAATAATAGGTGCGGCATTCGGCGATCCAATGTCTGAAACCGTTTTTTCCGGCGTCTCCAGGTACTTATTCAGAGCGATGGAGAAGCGGAGCGTTATGTGTGGGTACGCCTCGACGAAGCAGTTGCGCCCGTGGGACGTGTTCGATGGCATGCTGGACCTGTCAAAGACGTTTCAGTTCGGCAGGCCGGGCATAAGCGGTTTGTGGATGTGGCGGAGATCCACGATCGATAAACTCACGGCGAGATTTATGAAAAAGCTGGATTCCTTCGGGCACTTCGATGCGGTTCTACAGGTGGGCACGCACGCAATCGTCGAATCAAAGCACTTCAAGCACTACGTATTCACTGATATGACCATCGCGCAGGTTGTTACGTCCCCTTATGCCGGAGACTTCGCCGCGGGCAAACTCCCAAGCTCACAACATAGCGAGGCCATCGAGGCACAACGCGATATTTTTCAGTCCTGCGAAGGTATTTTCGTTAATTCGACGTGGACGAAGAACTCTATAGTGAACGATTACGGTATCAATGCCGCCAAGGTGCACGTTGTGGGGGCCGGCGTATCCCTTCCTCTGGATAACATCCCCGGGAAGAAGGAAAATTCTCATGATATACTGTTTATCGGCCGTGATTGGCGCCGCAAGGGCGGACCTATTCTTCTGGAAGCCCTCGAGCTGGTTCGTAAGAAATTTGACGACGCCACCGTAACAGTGATAGGGTGCAACCCACGCGTGAGGAACGGCAATGTAAGAGTGCTCGGGGCTTTGGACAAAAGGGTTGAGTCGGACAGGCGGCTAATTGAAAACGCTTTGGCCAGGGCCGGCGTATTGTGCGTACCATCAGTATTCGAACCTTATGGGATTTGCTTTCTCGAGGCCCAGCTTCATCGTGTTCCGCCCATTACCTTCGCAGGCGAGGGACGCGAGGACGCGATAAAGCATGGAACCACCGGTCTTCTGCTGCGGGAAAGAACCCCCGAAGCCTTGAGCGAGGCAATAGTCGAGTTGTTCTCGAACCCTGACAAAGCCAAAAAGATGGGCGACGTCGGCCATGAGTTCGTCACCCGGAACTTGACGTGGGATCACGTGGCCGGACGGGTCCTGAGGGTAATAGAAAAGCAAATTGACCAATAATGAGCATAGCCGATTCTTGTTTTGCGTCCCGGCCGACTGAAAAAGCAAGGCAGATAAACCGTATGACAGAAAAATCACGAATAATCTTTACCGGCGGCAGTGGCTTGCTGGGTTCGGAATTCCGCAAGATACGCCCTGAAATAGACTACCCACCCAGGCAAGACTTTGACGTGACGAACCTCGATCAAATGAGCGAGTACGTGCGAACAAAAGGTTGCCGTCTGCTGATTCACGCAGCGGCGTTTACCTCACCGCCTATGGTCGAGAAAAACCCCCTCCAGGCCATCGAAGTAAACGTCATCGGGACCGCAAACGTTGTGAAGCTCTGCGTGCAATTCGATATTCGCCTCGTCTATATCTCCACCGACTACGTATTCAAGGGCGACAAGGGCGACTACAAAGAGGATGACGCGCTTTACCCCGTCAACAAGTACGCGTGGTCCAAGCTGGGCGGAGAATGCGCCGTCCGAATGTATGACAAATCCCTCATCATAAGAACCAGTTTCGGCCCCGATGTTTTCCCCTATGAAAAGGCCTTTGTCGACCAATGGACGAGCAGGCAGAGTGTTTCGGTAATCGCAAAGAAGATCAGCAGGCTGATAGACCTGGACGTCACGGGCGTCGTGCACCTCGGCGGTAAGCGAAGAACCGTGTACGAATTTGCCAGAAGCCTCGACCCCACCAGAAATATAGGCCAGCTATCTATAAATGACGTCGATTTCACCGTTCCGATCGACACTTCCCTCAATTGCCAGAAGTACGACACGCTAATACGACAATAGCACAGAACTTGGAGAACAGAAAGATGAGAATCCTGGTTGCCGGCGGGGCCGGATACATCGGTTCGAGGATGATACCCGTCCTTCTCGAACATGGTTACAAGGTTGACGTCGTGGACCTGCTGTGGTTCGGAAACCAGCTGCCGGAAGACGTCAGCGTCGTCAAAAAAGACCTCTTCAAGTGCCACCCCGAGGACCTCAAGGACTACGACCAGGTTATTTTCCTGGCAGGCCTTTCGAACGACCCTATGGCAGAGTTCGACCCGTCTATGAATTTCATCTTCAACGGCGCCCTGCCTTCCTACACCGCGTTCATCGCGAAAAAGGCGGGCGTCAAGCGCTTCATCTATGCATCTTCCTGCTCGGTCTACGGCTATACGGTCAACGAGCTCTACGACGAGGAAAGCCCCGTCACCTGCGGCTATCCCTACGGCATATCCAAGCTGCAGGGCGAAAGAGGCGTCTTGCAGCTCCAGGACAGGGACTTCTCGGTTATTGCCTTGAGACAGGGAACGGTCTGCGGCTACAGCCCCCGGATGAGGCTCGATCTGATCGTCAATACAATGTTCAAGTTCGCCATTTCTCAAAGAAGAATCACCGTCAACAACCCATCCATCTGGCGGCCCATACTCGATATCAGAGATGCTGCCGCCGCGTACCTCAGGGCCATCCAGGCCGACTATTCCCTCAGCGGCGTTTATAACATTGCTTCCGGCAACTACACCGTCGGACAGGTCGGCGATATGGTAAAGTATGAAGTGGAAAAACTGATCGGCGAGAAGGTCGACATAGTCCTCAAGAATATCGAGGACTTCCGCAACTACAAAGTGGCGATTGAAAAGGCCAAAACCTACCTCGGCTATCAGCCTCAGCACACGATCGCGGATATCATAGACGACCTTTATGAGAATCAGGATAAATTCCAGAACCTCGACGACGACCGATTCTACAACATAAAGGTGTTCAAGAAAGTAAAGGCCAGCTAAAGCCCCGGCGGTTCGCTCGCTCCAAAAACGCAACAAAGCACATCAAAAGGGTTGTCACTTGGTGGACGTCTCGATAATCATCGTCGCCTGGAACGTGCGGCAGTTGCTGCACGACTGCCTCAAATCGGTCTACGAACAAACAAAAGGGGTCGATTTTGAGGTCATATACGTCGATAACGCCTCCACCGACGGCAGCGTCCAGATGGTCAGAGAACATTTCCCCGACGTCAGGATAATCGAAAACGAACGGAACCAGGGATTCATAAAAGCCAACAACCAGGCAATCAGGATCGCCCGGGGCAGATACGTGCTGCTCCTGAACTCCGACACGGTCCTGCTCAACAATGCAATAGCCAAGACCGTCGAATTCGCCGACGCCAACCCCCAGGCCGCTGTCGTAGGCTGTAAAGTCCTGAACCCTGACCTGACACTCCAGCGAACGTGTTTTATGTTCCCCTCCGTTCTCAACCTGTTTCTTGCGGCTACCTACCTTTACAAGATTTTCCCGAAGAGCAGGTTCTTCGGCAGAGAGCATATGACCTGGTGGGACTTCAACGATGCCAGGGAAGTGGAAACCATCTGTGGCTGCTTTTCGCTCGTCCGAAAACAAGCCATCGACAAGGTCGGGCTTATGGATGAACGCTACTTCGTTTATGGCGACGACCCCGACTGGTGCTACCGGTTCAAAAAGGCCGGCTGGAAGGTTATGTTCTCGCCCGAAGGACGAATAATCCATTACGGCGGCCAGACCACCAGCCAGAAGGCCAGGGCCTTCAGGCTCCAGCTCGAAGGCAGCAAGCTCATCTTTATGAAGCTGCACCGCAGCAGGGCAGCCTTCCCACTCGCCTGTCTTATGGTTGCGCTGTTCTTCCTCCTGCGTGTCCCCTACTGGTTCGCCGTAGGCCTGGCTAAGAAAAACCAGCGCCCCAAGGCCGTCGAACAGGCCATCACCTACCTGATTGGGTGCTGGTACTCTCTGACGAACTGGAAAAAACTGTTGATGAACCGGGAGCTTGTGGCGGCCGAGCTTTGAGACCGGCGATGAGCAAGAATCACGCGAAACCGAAAAACGAGCACATTATCTGCTTTGCCGGCTGTGATTGGTGGTACCACAACAGGGGCTTGTTCTGCCCTCAGGTGATGAAGAGGCTGGCAAAGGATTTCAAAATACTCTTTGTCAACTCCCTGGGTATGCGGATCCCGTCCTTGAGAAAAGACCGGAATGCGATCAAAAAAGTCTTCCGAAAACTCCGCAGCATCCTCCGTTTTATGCGGAAAGACCCAAACGGAATGTGGGTGCTCAGCCCTCTATCGCTGCCGGTTCGCAGCCCCATAGGAAGAAAAATAAACCGCCTCGGCGTTTTTCTGCAGGTGAAGATGGCCGCTGCTCTACTGGGACTCAAAGAACCCGTCATATACGTCGGCTGCCCCCCTGCTCTTGAGGTGGCCAGGACACTTGGCCGTAGGCGGCTCTTGATTTATGAGCGCACCGATCTCTTCGAGGAAATGCCGGGGGTGGATAAGTCGTACATCGCCGCGCTGGATGAAGAACTTACGGCCTCGGCCGACATCGTCCTGTACGTCAACAATGCGCTCTATCAACGCGGCCTGGCCGAAAACAAGAATTCACTGCTCTTGGGGCACGGCGTCGATTTCGACCTGTTCGTGCAAGCCGCCGAATCCGAAGAGCAACCCGAGGACATCGCAAAGATAGCACGGCCGATCGTCGGTTTCTTCGGCGACGTATCGGATAAGACCTCCGACCTGGCATTGGTCGAATTCGCCGCCATGCAACTGCCGGATTCCTCGTTCGTATTCGTAGGACCCGTTTCAGCCGATGTTAGCACCTTGATGCAGCTGCCGAATGTGCACTTCCTCGGCCAAAAACCCTACGAGCAGGTCCCCTATTACGGCAAAGCGTTCGACGTGGCAATAATGCCCTGGAACCAGAACAGGTGGATAGAGTTCTGCAATCCAGTAAAGGCAAAAGAATACCTGGCATTGGGCAAACCGGTAGTCTCGATGTATTACCCGGAAATCGAGGCCTACGCCGACGTGGTCTACGTCGCGAGGGACTACGAGGGTTTTGTCCGATGCATCCGCGAGGCACTCGAAGAAAACGACCCCGCAAAGATTCGCCAGCGACAACAAAAGGTCAAGGACGAAACCTGGGACGCCAAGGTCGAACGACTCCGCGCCGCTATGGAAGAGAGGACGACCCGGCAAGCAAACCGCCATCCCGGCTTGGCTGTGCCCGGACTCTGACCTGAGTATTTGACTCGAGTGCCGGACCTGGCCGCTTTCCACAGTTATGAAGGTCTCGTGGTATTATCGCAGGTTGCGTTCGATGGGGCCCGCCGAGCTCTGCTGGCGCATCAGGCGCTTGCTCTGGCAGTTCTGGGCCCGGATCCGGCGGAAAAAATGGCAACAAAGGTATGAGAGACTCGCTGCTGCAAGCTCGCCAACGATCATCGATGCAATCAGCCGGACCAGCTTCTACGGCCTGGCCGAGATAGATGTCAACGACGTCCCGAAGCAATGGGTCGATAGCACGATTACTGCTGCCGAGAAGCTGATGCAACACCGCTACCCGTATCTGGCGCTTGGTGAGATCGAGTTGGGCGACCAGATCAACTGGAATTATGAGTACAAGCGGAGACTCCAGACGCCGCTCAAGTTCGGCCCCTGGATGGACTACCGCGATACCGATTCTTACGGTGATTTCAAGTACTTCTGGGAGCTGCCCCGGCTCCAGCACCTGATTACACTGGCCAAGGCCTATTATCTGACTGGCGAAGAAAGGTACGCCCGCGAGGTGACAAACCAGATTAAAGGTTTTATTGAGCAGTCCCCTTACCTTCTCGGCGTTAACTGGATAATGCCGATGGAGGCATGCATCCGCCTTGTTTCGTTGAGCTGGATAGCCGCATTCTTGAAGTCGTACATAGCAAGACATCCCAAGCTGTGCGGTTTGATGGAACAGATGGTGCGCAGCCATATCCATTACGCCACCACCAACTATGCCGCTTACTCCTCCGCCAACAACCACTTGATAGCCGAGGCCGCCGGCGTATTCATAGCGACCCTCTGTTTCGATCGGCTAACAGGACTCGAAAAACACCGCCAGACCGCCTACAGAATTCTCTCGCGAGAAGCCCTCCGCCAGTTCTATCCGGACGGCGTCAATAAGGAACAGGCCATCCACTACCAGCTATTTGCCTCGGAATTCCTGCTACTGGCCGGGATCCTCGGTCACGCCAACGGAATCGACTTCCCACGTGAATACTGGGACGTGCTGGAAAACAACGCCGTCTTCCTCGCCGCCGTCGCTGACGATAAGTGCTCGGTGCCCGGGATCGGCGACAGCGACGACGGCAGAGCCGTTGTGCTTTCAGAGGCCGACGACAACCCCGTCCGTTCGGTTCTTGCCGCCTCTGCAGTCCTCTTTGAAAGGGGCGATCTAAAGGCCAAGGCAGGTGAATTTGACCAGGCATCATTCTGGCTCTTGGGCAAGCAAGGCGCTAAGAAATTTGAGAGCCTTCCTGCCGAGCCGGGCCCCGCGAGAAAAGCTTTCCAGCAAGGCGGTTACTATATCCTTAACGGCAGTAATAGAACCAGGGCAAAGCTGATATTCGACTGTGGGCCTCTCGGTCTTGGGTCGATATCGGCCCACGGCCACGCCGATTCGCTGAGCTTCGTCCTGACCGCTTTCGGCCGGTCATATTTCGTGGACCCCGGAACGTATACATATATGGCACACAGCCCCTATAGAAACTATTTTCGGTCCACCGCCGCGCACAATACCATCGTCATTGACGGGCTTGACCAGTCGCAGATGGCAGGCCCCTTCCTGTGGAGCCGCAAAGC
>CAZWAP010000077.1:0-6802 GCA_964632005.1 uncultured Pirellulales bacterium
TTGGATGAAACACAGAGAAAGAGTCATAACCGCTTTGAGCCACGAACAGCCCGACCGATGTCCGATGCAAATAAGCTTCACGCCGGAGTTCGCCCTTAGATTACGCAAAGACATCGGAGACGCAAACGTCGCCCCGCACAATCCCCACGGAGGCGGCAACACCTACGAGCTGGAGCGATTCCTCGATCAGGATATGCTCTTAACTTCCGTCGGTTGGGCCAACTCTTACTATATGGTCGATTGCCAGCCAGGTCAGCGCTATACCGACCCCTGGGGCGTTGAATGGAAGGCGGTCGAGTATCAAACAAGATTTGGACCAGGCATATACACCGAAATGGTCGGACACCCGCTCGCCGATGACTCCGCAATCGACACGTACCAGCCGCCCGACCCGAACGACCCCGAACTCTACACAGAGGCCGAACGCCTCATCCATACCTATCAAGACGAATACTGGATCGTCGGCGTCACGGTGACGACAATATGGGAAACAGCCTGGGCCCTGCGCGGATATGAGAGGCTGTTGATGGATCTGGCAATAAACCAGGATTTGGCAGAGCGAATCCTCGAAATCCCCTACCAGTATCATCTGGAAGCCGCAAAGAAACTGGTCCAGATGGGCGTCGATATGATCTGGACCGGCGATGACTTCGGCAGCCAGCACTCTATGCTCATCTCGCCCCAGCAGTGGCAAAACTTAATAAAGCCGAAAATGGCAGCTTTCGTCAGCACACTTAAGCAAATCAATCACGACCTCAAAATCGCATATCATTCGGACGGATACATCTATCCGATAATCCCTGACCTGATCGAAATAGGAATCGACGTCCTGAACCCTGTCCAGCCCGCCTCGATGGATCCCGCCCTGCTCAAAAAGCAATTCGGCGACAAGCTTTGCTTCTGGGGTACAATAGACGAACAACACAGCCTGCCTTTCGGAACGCCCCAGGACGTCTCCGCCGAAGTCCTGCAGCGGCTTCGAACAATAGGCGAAAACGGCGGGCTGATAATCGGCCCCACGCATCACGTCCAGATCGACACGCCGATGGAAAACTTCTGGGCAATGGTAAACACCATACGGCAAACGCGATACAGCCAACTGTAGCACCCGGAACCCATTGTGCACCGCTCTGTTTCCTGCTTCGAGAGCTTTAGCAAAAACCTTTCCCCGGCGCTTCCGGGCACACTGACACGTGCTACGCCCTGTTCCTATTTTTCCCCTGGTCTCTGTGGTTTACGGTGCGGAAGACATCAACACGGCCTACGCAAGACTCTGGATCGAAAGAAAGGCAGGGCCTAACAATCCGGGTGTTCTTGCAAACTCGTGAGAAGCTGTCTTTGAAGCGAAAAATCCTTGACCGTTCAACGTGATCCCTGTAGAACTACCAAGTCCGAATGGAGAAAATTTTGCGTGTTAACCGTTTGAACGGGAAATGCCAGGTCAGAAATAACGATGGTACAACCCGGAGGATCCAATGAGAGCTAACCACAACTACAATAAGACAAAAGCCCCAGGGCTAACCTGCCTCGCCGCACTTATTTTTTGGGCCGTTTCCGTCTTGCCTTGCCCGGCCGCCGACTTCTGGATACCCGACGACACCGGACGTATCACCCATACCTGGACGGCAAATGAGTCGCTGGTGATGTGTATGGAGGGACGCGCCGCGCTCGTGCAAGTACGCGCTACCGCCGAGAGGGGCGTGAGCTACACGATCCGCTTCTTTAATGTCAAAAGAGATTACTTCAAACGGATTATGTACCAACTCGGGCCCGACTTCGAGCCCAAGGTCCAAATCAACGGCCAACCACTGAAGCTCAAGTCTCCAACAACAGCCACATTCGACGGGATGCTCACATTCACCTATCCTGAAGATCAGGGGGTTGTTGCCTCCAGAAAGATTTATCCATCGAACACCAAGCCTTTGGTCATCGAGCAGTGGCAGCTCCGCAACAATACGACTAAACCAATAAAGTTGACCATCCCGCACAGTCGCCGGGAGGTTCCAGGGGCTTACCGTGGCAGAATCGAAGAATCTGGCATCATCGTCGAATTGATTTCGCCTGCCGTCAACTCGGTTATCAGGCCCGGCCGGGTGCTCTCGTTCGCTCGAAGACTGCAGTGCAAGTTGGCCTCAGATCCCGATATTCAGGTCGATCTCGACGCCGAGCATCGCGACCGCCGCGCTTTGGCAGAAGCAGCTTATCGTGGCCCGGGACGTCTTGAAACGCCTGAACCAATGCTCAACCTGGCATTTGCGCTGCAAAAATTCCACGCGCTCGAAAACCCCATAGATACCTACAAGGGAGTGATCACCCACAACAGCAGCCTGCGATACGCCCCCGGAATCTGGGCCAACGATCCGGTCGAGTATTCCAGCCCCGTCTTTCCATTCTTCGGCAATCCCCAACTCAACGAAGCCAGCCTGAATATGTACCGAATCTGGCTGGATTATTGCCAGAAGAACGGAATCGACCCGTTCCCCGGCTCCTTTGAACATCCCGATCTCCGATTGGTTCAGAGGCATCGTGGTGACAATGCAATGGTACTCTATGCCTTGCCGAAGTTTCTAATGTTCCTGGGCGACCGCAAGGCAGCAGAAGAACTGTGGCCCTTGGTCGAGTTTAGCGCCGAATCCGTCGAGAAGCACAAAACGGCCGACGGGATCATCGCCTCGAGGACCGACGAGATGGAAGGCCGCTATCCCACAGGCACCGCCAACCTGAGCACCTCGGCGCTCGCCTATGGCGGCTATTGTAATGCGGCCCGACTGGCCCGTGCCCTCGGCAAAACCGCCACGGCAAAACAGTTCGAGAAACGTGCAGACGCGCTACGCAAGGCTATCGAAATCTACTTTGGCGCCGATGTCGAAGGTTTCAGAACGTATCGCTACTACAAAGGAAACACGACCCTGCGCGGCTGGATCCTGTTGCCCTTGGCAATGGGCATCACCGAGCGCCAGCAATCGACCGTCGATGCGCTGCTTTCCGACAAACTCTGGCCTAACCGCCTCAAGGGAGGCGACCTCCTGGCCGAATCTACAAGGCAGACGGAATGGGCACGAGAAACCTACTATGCCTTGCGGGTCTTGTTCAAGGCGGGCCGAACCGAAGAAGCGATCAAAACTACCCGATGCGTGGTGAAGGCGCAGATTTTCGGGAGCGAAGGGCCCTATCCCGACGAAGATGCCATCGATATGCTCTGCCCGGGTTCGCTTTATCTGCGAGTATTCACCGAGGGTGTGTTTGGAATAGTTCCGACTGGCCTCGACTCGTTCGAATGTACCCCGTGGCTTCCAAGAGCGTGGCCAAAAATGGCACTACGCGACGTCCGCGCCTTCGGCCACGCCTGGGATATGGTCGTTGAACGGGACGGTGACCAGCAAAGGGTAACGGTCCGCAATAGTCGTGATGGAAAAGTCATTTTCACCGGTGTCGGACCTGCCGGTAAAACCTACTCGGTCTCTTTCAAGTGAATAAAAGACACCGAGGGCCAGAACGCTTAGCGCAAGATCAAGAGTCCTGTAGCCCAGCGATGTGCCCTGTCGTAGGTGCGTGCTACGATCATATCCACCAATAGAGTGTACACATTACCTCTATGCTGCAAGTTTTACACGAACCGAGCCAGCCAAGCTGAGTATCAAAAGGGAGTATCCAAGGTAGAGCCAGAAGGCCGAAAGGGATTGATTAAGGATCTAAATGGCTTCACACATTGCGACATTAGCGATACCCTTCGTTTGTGTAATTTCCGCAGGATTGTTCAAGAGCCGAAAAGAAAAACCAGCGAGGATTATTTTCTGGCAGGTCCCACCCCGAACTGTGGTCGATTTGATTTTCACTAATCGCGGCGAATCTCTCTGCCGAACAGTTTGCCCGAATGTTCGGGCAGGTCAATCGTGCATCACATCCTTTTGCTGCTCTGAAAACTGAGAAAGTCAACGCATATTATCGCCAGGAAAACCCATTCTGCAAAAGTCAACCAAATGATCAAGATGGCAAACGTAAAAATCGCCTCGATGGGAATGATGATTCTGCTTGCAGGGACGTTCGTCCTTCACGCCCGGCCAATCGACAAGGAAACCCTTGATCGATGGGCTGCACCCTATCGCGGCTGGCACTACTGGCCGGACCACGTCATACCGGCCCACCCGAACATCCCCGGCTACGAGGAATTCCACAGCACCGACGTCCCATGTGTCTATCAGCTGCCCGGCCAGCCGGACAAGTGGTTTATGAGCTTCATCGCCTTCAACGGCCAGGGATACAACTCGTTCGTCGCTGAAAGCACAGACCTGGTCCACTGGAACAATCCCCGGCTGGCGATGGGCTTTGGCCCCCCGAACGAATTCGATTTCGGCGGATGCGTCATCGGCGCGTTCCTCTACGAGTCCTACAATATCAAAACGCCGCGCCTCCTCAAGAAACACGACGGCAAATACTGGACACTCTATGGCTGCTACCCACGCCAGGGGGGCTACGAATTGCGGCCCGGTTACGAGGGTGTGGCCTGCAGCGATGACGGGTTGACGTGGCGCCGGGCCAAGAACACACCGATCCTGGCCATCCACGATCCTGACTGCGGAACCTGGGAAAAGGACTGCATATACCAGCCGTGGCTCGTCGAGTACCGTGGTCGGTACTTCAACTTCTATAACGCGGCCAATGGCAGCATCGAGCAGATCGGCCTGGCCTTTTCCACAGACTTGCTGAATTGGATGCGGTACCCCGCCAATCCGGTGATACGTAATCGCAAGGATGGCTATGACGCGAAATTCGCCTCCGACCCCAAAGTGTTTCGCGACGGCGATCACTGGACAATGTTCTACTTCGGTGTGGGACACGGCGGTGCCCATATTATGGTGGCCTTCTCGCGCGACCTGGTGCACTGGACGACGCATCCTGAGCCGCTTTACAAGGCTGGCGGCAATCCCAGCGGCCTGGACAAACGATACGCCCACAAGATTTCGCTGGTTTACAACCCGAAGAACGAGACGTTCTACCTTTACTACTGCGCCTGTGGCAATAGAGGCCGTGGAATTGGGTTGATCACCAGCAAGCCGCTCCAGCCGTCGACAGCGAGGCCGGATGACGAAACTAAGAGCCCCTGACAATAAAGGATTTTTGAGCTTAGTGGCTAATAATGAGTAGCTGAATATTTCAAAAACAGGGAGGCTACTCATAGCTAAGCCAATACTGTACAACAAGTTATGGGAAATCATCGAACCGCTAATACCCAAGAAAAAACGCAGATCCCGATACCCAGGGCGCAAACGCGTACCAGACGGAAAAGTCCTCACCGGCATCCCCTGGGAGGACCTGCCCCAGGAGATGGGCTGTGGCTGCGACACGACTTGCTGGCGACGCCTGCGAGACTGGCGAAGGGCGGGCGTATGGGACAAAATCCACAACGTCCTGCTCAGCAAATTGCGGCAAGCCGAACAGATCGATTTTTCCCGTGCAGTAGCGGATTCCGGCTCTGTACGAGCGGTTTTTGGGGGGCGAAAACGGGCCCAAACCCCACGGATCGCTGCAAAAAAGGCTCGAAACATCATCTGGTAATGGATGCTAATCGCGTCCCTCTGGTGGTAAAGTTGACCGGGGCCAACTGCCATGATCTGACGAAATCGCTGCCGTTGGTTGATAGCATTCCACCGATTGCAGGCAAGGTTGGCAGGTCGCGTCGGCGTCCGGACACTGTCCTTGGGGACCGCGGATATGACAGCCAGCCACATCGCAAGAAGCTCCGCAAAAAAGGGATCACGCCTGAGCTTGTCAAACGCCGATGCGGCAATGGCCTTGGAGTGTATCGATGGGTGGTGGAACATGCGCTTGCGTGGTTTAACAGGAATCGTCGGCTTCGTGTCCGCTATGATAGGCGTGATGATATCCACCAGGCTTCCTTACTCTGGCCTGTATCAAAATCTGTTGGAACCATCTGAGCAAATGTTCGTTCTGTTAGAGGCTCGTAGACAGTACAACCAAATCGTCAGTTATCTTTAGATGAAAACGCTCTTTCGCTTCTTACTGTATTTTGCGGCATTCTCCCTGCTTTCCAGCGTAGTTGGGTTGTTGTTGCGCTGGTTCGGCTATAGCATGATATTGAAGGAAAACGGCCCTGTCGAATGGCTCGAAGCTCTGTGGTGTTTGCTTTGCAGCCTGTTTTTGTTTTTGGCTTCACGTAAGTCGGCTCAGTATGCGCGGCTCTTTGCCGTGCTCTGTCTTTTGCCGCTCGTCGCTGCCACCAGAGAGTTAGACAGAGCATTCGACAAGGCGTTCTTCCAAGGTGCATGGGCTGTCCCGGCCTGGTTCATTGTACTGCTGGCTTGCTACAAGGCCTATAGATACCGAAATACCATCAAACTGGAATTCGTCGAGTTCATGCAGACTCAGCAGGCTGTCTTCTTCGGGTTGGGGTTCTTTATCACTGTCATTTTTGCCCAGATTTTCGGCCAGCAGGCTGTTATGCGAGCCGTATTTCAAGAGCATTATATCAGGAGCATAGGAGGTTTTATCGAGGAAGTCATTGAATTCCTCGGCTATATTATTCTGGTTGCCGGTTCGCTCGAATGCTATCTGCGGGCACATCTCGCTAAGGAAAGGAAACTGTCAAACTACAATGAAGACAACTGTAACAGCGAAACAACGTGAATCGGCTCGCATAGAGGGGCCGGACGTAGGGTCGGACACCCGGCTCTGGGAAGATTGCTTGGCTCCATTAAAGTTCTTTCATCACTGATGCGAAGTAAAAGCACTTCAAAAGAAGTGCCTTACCGCGGCCCTGTCGCCACACGATCGCATCAGCTTG
>CAZWAP010000078.1:0-6357 GCA_964632005.1 uncultured Pirellulales bacterium
AGCACCCTGCTGCGCCTACAAAAACAACCCGGGCGCAGGTCCGCACACATAGTATCCCCCGAAAGACGAACCGCGGGACAAGCAGGATTCGCCGCCTGAATCTCCTATTGATCCAGGCGACGAATTGCAAAAGCCAGAGGAATGAAGTTCAGTGCAGTATTCAAGCGGAAGCTCGAACAGATGATGTACTCGCCGCTGAAAGCAAGCCCCTCACTGGGGAGTGCCGGAAGTTGCATTTGGATCCCATAGCCTCCCGACTTCCGCCAACGTCTCGAGGCTGGATTCTATAATCTTTCCACTCCTGTCAGGGCCGACGTTGAGCAGGAGATTTGAATTCCTGCTGTTGACCGTTTTGAGCAGGGCTAAGACCTGTTTTGCCGTTTTGGACCGAGTGCCCTCGTGCCAGAACCAACTGTGCTCCAGGCTCCAGCATGTCTCGCCCGGTGCCTTATTGTCCTGCGGGAAGTGCCTCAGTTCCTTTACGGCGATATCCACGTAGGGAGTTCCCTTCTTGGCCCAGCTCCACCAGTTGGCGCTGGCAAGGACGTTCGGACGTATGGATCTTATATGCGTCAGTATTTCGTCCGCAGGCATAATCTTCGGGTCGAGAGCGTCGTTCCATACATAGAACACGTCCGGGTATTTGGTCAGCAGTTCCGCGATTTGGGCCTTTTGGAATTCCTTTTGCTCTTCGAAGGTATGGGTTGCCGGATCGCATTCCGGCGGCAGGACCTTGAATTTGTTGGGATCACCGAACCCAGGGTGACGCCAGCCATAGTAGAGCCCTACCTTGAGTCCGCGGCTCTTGAATGACTTGATAAACTGCGCGACCAGGTCCTTTTTGTACGGACAGTCGGGGTGCATAACATCATACGTCGTGTACTTGCTGTCCCAGAGACAAAAGCCTGAGACATGTTTGGCCGTAAGCACGGCGTACTTCATCCCCGCGGACACCGCGGCGTCTGCCCACGCATCGGTGTCAATGGTCTCGACGCCCGGATCGAAGGTGGAAGGGCTGGGATATCCCGCGACCCATTGCACGCCCATATATGTTGCCATATTGAAATGGATGAACATACCGAATTTCAGCTTCAGGAAATCCTCCTGCAGCTGCTTGATCGTCTTTTTTGCCGCGGGACGGCTGGCCAGCGCAGCGAGAATGCTCTCGGCCACCTTGGGGGCAAGATCCCCGGTGTCGTGCACGTTGTTGCTCTTCGGCCGGCCCAGACGAATGACCTCGGCGTGCAGGTCGTCGATGGCAATTCCGTTTTCGGCCATGATCTTCGCCGCCACAGCGTTGTACTTGAGATCGTCGCCCTTGATCCGCCCCGGTTCGCCTTCCGGCACGGGGGTGGTGCTGGCCCAGACAAGCACCGCGCCGGTCTTTTTCAGCCGGGCAACCAGCGCGCGAAGGTTCTTTTCGTAATCGGCCAGGGACGTGGTGAGCTTGCCGTTGACCTTGTCGAGGTGCCCGAAGTTCTTCGAGTCCTGGTTGCGGTACGCCAGATCCCACAGGCCCCAGTTGAAGTGGATGACGTCCCACTTGCCGTCACCGAGCCACTCGTCGAGTTTCTTCAGTCCGGTCCAGGTATGCTGTGCGTTGCCCGGCTGCTTGACCACGATGGCCTTGCCGGCAAGCAGCTTCTGCACTCTCCGGTAATAGCCCCCGCAGATCGAATCCCCGATCAGCAGGACCCGAGGCAGCGGCTTGCCCTGCTCCGTGCCGGTTTTCCTGGCGGCGGATGCGTCGGAGACGCCCATCATCGTTGCCGCAACCAGAAACATCGCTGCAAATAATGTCTTCTTGATCATAGCTCTGTCTCTTTCAATACTTGACGGATGTCTTTGTTTCTTCGTCTTCGTGCTTGTGCCAGACGCGGCCTTCGATGACCATAAACTCGAAGGTTTATCCGCTGCATCCTGCCGTGACCGCCTCGAAGGTCCGGGGCTATTTTGATTCCAGCAGCAAGTGCCCTTCACTGCCGCCTGGCCTTGGCTCTGTCCAAAGCTGGTTTAAGCTCCGCGATCGTTGCTTCGGCTTCCATGACACGACGCTGGAGGTCAGCCAACTCGAGCTGTTTTATGGAAGTTTCTTCGAGAACCCAGTCGTCGCTTCGCTGTGTGGCCAGAGGTACGCCCCGGCTGTTAACAATGTTCGACATCGGG
This sequence comes from uncultured Pirellulales bacterium, assembly GCA_964632005.1. Lineage (GTDB taxonomy): Bacteria > Planctomycetota > Phycisphaerae > Sedimentisphaerales > Anaerobacaceae > CAZWAP01. Next base: position 2,167 of record CAZWAP010000078.1, read on the forward strand.
TTGCGTGCCCAGGCGTGGCGGTAATGTACAGGCTCGGGGACGAAACGGCTGCTAAGCACAAGGACGTTGCGCTGGTATCGTGGTCGATTGCGATTATCGACCGAATCGCTGTACCACTGAACATCGGCGGGAAAGAAGCGGCGATCCTTGCCGGCGATGGCAAAGCCCACCAGCTTGCCGTCGGCGTCATCTTTCGTTTTGATCTCCGTGCTCATCGTCAGCCGGATTGTGCCGTCAACGATTTTCACATCCTCAATCGACGGGGGAAGCCAGTACTGCTCGGCATCTCGGCCCCGCAAGAGGTGGTACTGCGTAACCAGCGCCCACTTGGCGGCGCGTTCGCCTACCGGGATCTTGATCTGCGGGTGATACCAGCTTTTTCGAAGATCGAAACAACTTACAAAACCGATTCCTCTGTCTCCGGCGTCATAAAAATCGCGAAACGTCTTGTACTGCGCCTCTCGTATGAGCACACCGACGTCATACATCGGTTTGAGGAAGTTCTCCCAGGTCTGCGGCGCCCCTGAGGTGCACAGTGATATGATGCAAAATGGCATCTGTGCGTCATTGAACGCAGAGCGCCAGGCGGTGATCATTTTCCCGAAGACCTGGTAGTACATCCTCGCTCCGGCCGAACCCTTGAAGCAGTTGTTGAAGCCCTGATGGAAAACGGCTCCCTTGACCGCAAGCCCTTCAAGGGGCCGAATAACGCCTGCGTAACAATAGCCGGGTCGGTTCCTATCGGCAGCCGGGCCGGGGCGCAGGTCGCTCGGCGGCTTGCTGTCGGCAGGCACGGCCTCGCCCCGGGCCTTGAGATTCTTGATCCGCTTTTCGTAGGCCGCGATCCGCCGCTCGAGGTCGGCCTGCGGATCGAACGCAGCGATCCGGTCGGCCCAGTCCTTGAGCATGTCGCGCGTTTCCTTACCGTCTATCTTCGCGAGCACCTCCCTCGGCGTCCACGTCTCGACCGTGGTTCCGCCGATCGAGGTGTCGATCAGCCCGATCGGCACGCCGGTGGCCATGAACAGGCGCCGCCCAAAGACGTAGCCGATGGCGGAGAACTCCCGCACGGTTTCCGGAGAACAGATTTCCCAATCGCCCTTGCGGAAATGCCTGCCCGACCAGGAACTCCATTCGTACAGCCTTTCGAAACTCCTGACCGAATCGAAGCCTTTGCCGTGTGGCATTGTCAGCAGCCGAATCTGGGGAAAGTTGGCCGAGACGACCTCCAGTGCTCCGTCATCCACGTTGGTGATCGGAAATTCCATGTTGCTTTGCCCGCCAAGTATCCAGACATCGCCAACAAGGATATTTTCCAGCGTCAGCGTCCGGGTCTTGCCCTTGACCGTCATGGTCTGCGGCGTGCTGTTGGCGGGTATCGGCTTGAGGGAGACCTTCCAGAACCGGTCAGATGCCGCTTTGGTCCGGGCCTGCTGACCAGCGAACGAAACCGTAATCTCCTCGCCCGGATCGGCCCAGCCCCATATACTCAGGGGCTTATCGCGCTGGAGGACCATGTTCGCCTGGAAGATGTTGCTGAGGCACAGGCCTTTGCCGATAGCGGGAACATCGACCACATCTGCCTTCGGCATCGCCTTCTTCTGTGCTGCGTTGGCGATTCCTGCCAAAACTGCCACCAGCAGAGACGCCACAGTAAGAAAGACTTTCCTGTTCATTGTGCCGCTCCTTTGCTCTATGGGTAAAACCAATGGTGTTTTCGTTCCTAATCGTCTACTGGATTCTTCTTGCCCAGCATCTCTCGGTGCTTGAGGATTTCGACGGCCCGCTTTGCTTCCTCCGCTGTCCTGTACTCGCATCGCAGGGCGGCCTCCTGGGCCATCTGCCTGGCTTGTGCGCGGCTTACGGCGTTCTCAGCCGGGTCTTCAGACTCCGGCCAATCCCAGGTGTCGGTGCGAAAACTGTGTAGCGGCTGCCAGGGTTTGCCGTTGACCTTGAGGTTGCCCATCGGGCTGCGCGCCCAGGCATAGCGGACCGCCACGGGTTTCTTGACCAGCGGGCTCCAGACGAATAGTTTTTTGCGATCGTACTTGTTTCCCCAGATGCCCTGGTCTTTGGTGACCAGCGATTCGGCGTAGGCCTTGTAGTATTTGCCGTCCTCGCCAGCGATAGCAAAGCCTTCGATCGGACCTTCATCGTCGGGGGCGACCGGCTGGTCGAACGTCAATACCATCTGCTCACCGTCGCGTTCGACGGAGACCAGCTTGGCCGTCTGGCAGTCGACGCGCATTGCGTAGACCTTGTTTAGTGCCCAGCGGGCGGCACGCGTGGCGAGAAAATGCTTCTTTTTCGTATGCAGTCCCGGCCGCCGTTGGTCGTAGGCGGGAATGAAACCAGTGTGCTCCGGATCGCCCAGGTCGGCTAACCCCAGCCGCTGGGCCTCGCGTATAAAGGCGGCGGGCGAGACGCTCCAGTGTTCGAAGTTCTCGTGGCATTGGGTGACGCCGCCAGCACAAAAGCCGATAATGCCGACTGGCAGATGCTCATCCTGGAAGTCTTCACGCCAGCCCTCGACCATAAGTTTCACGAGTACCCGATAGCGCTTTGGCCGGCAGTTTGTCGCCATAGCGTTATTGTAACCCTGGTGAAAGAGCACTCCTTTGATGTTCAAGCCTTTGAAGACGCCAAACATACCGTTATAGCAGGAAGCGGCATCGCTGGGACTGCGCCCGGGAACATTCCAGGATCGCAGGTCCCTGCGGGTCGGTTTGGGCGGCAGCTTGTCTTCGGGCACGCCTTTGCTGCGCTGCTCGGCGACGTTTTTCTGCCACTTCTCGATGAGCGGCTTCATAGCCGTGTCCCAGTCGAACTCGGCCCGGCGTTTTTCGACCCACTCGAGATATCTGGCGGCCAGCGGATGGTCCTTGAACTTGTGACGGGGAACCAGACTCTCAATAGACGCACCGCCGCGCGCGTTGTCTATGATGCCGATGGGAATCTGCAGTGCCCGCTGGAGGCGTGATCCGAAGGTGTAGCCGATGGCCGAGAAGCTCCCTGCGGTTTGAGGCGTACAGACGGTCCAGCCGGTGACTCGGTCGGCCGGTATGTCCTCCTGGAGCGTGTATGACTCATTGGGCGATATCCCGACCCGGCGCAGCAACGGCAGTTGCGCGGTGGCTATCTCCAGATCGGCGCGAAAGGTCGCCCCAAGGGCGAAAGCCATGTTGCTCTGACCGTTCATCACCCAGACGTCGCCGATGACGATGTCGTCCATCTCGATCGTTTCATCGCCTGAGGCAACCGTCAGCTTCTGAGCAGCGGCGTCGGCTTGCCGGGCTGGAAAAGTCACCGCCCAGCGGCCCGTATCGCCGTCGGCTGTCGTCTCGGCTTTAGCCCGGCCAAGCCGGACAGAAACCTTCCGACCGGTCCGGGCCCAGCCCCATATCGTGATCGGCTTGTCGCGCTGGATGACCATGTTGGAGCTAAAGATGTTGTGGACGCGTAGCGTGCGGCTCCGGGCGGAGCTCCCCTTTGCCGGAGCAACCACCGCCAAGGCAACCATAACCGCTGCGACAAGTCGGAGACTGCCACCGTGGGGGCCCACACCCGAGACCCTGTTGCCTTCCGCAGCTTTGTTGCCTTCCGTCGCCTGCATACGTTGCTGTCCACCTCTCGGGAGGTCCGGCGGGGGCGTCCGCTTTAGCCCAAATTTGAGCGAGGCCAGACAGTGCTACTTTCTTTGATTGATCAGCAACTCCACCATAGCCTTGCCCATGGCTTCGCCGATATCCATATAGGTTTCAGCGTTGCCGCCGTAATGGCTGTTGGAGGCGCCTCCGTGACAGAGGGGCTTGCTGTAAACGGTAGCGACGTTCCCCTTGAACTCGGGGTACTTGCCGCTCTTGCCGTCTACCGCGAGCTGGGCTTCGAGGATTTGCCCCTCTGTGCCTTTGGCGCCCTTGGCGGTCTGACCGAGAGTAGCGCAAACGAATTTGGCGTTCGGCGCATTAAAATCTTTGCGCAGCGTCTTGATCAAGTGCACGAGATTCTGCTCGTACCGCCTGGCATGTACGGCGTTGTAGCGGTCCTTGTCGCCCTGCCACCAGAAGAAACCCGCGACCTCGTACTTCTTGGCGCCCGGGTAATACTTGTCCAGCTCGGCCAGCACCTTCTTAGCATTGGCCACGTCGCCGTCGTACTGCATGCCGGCGTACCAGCCGATCTTCTTGGGTA
>CAZWAP010000079.1:0-6326 GCA_964632005.1 uncultured Pirellulales bacterium
GTCGTTGCGGACCGGGACAGGCTCTTGAGGGGTTTCAGGTGCATAAGCGAGCTGCTCTGGGTCAGCAGTGAGCCCGGTTCGCCCGGGATGGACTTGTACGCGACAGACGGTATAGACCAGCGCGGCCGGCCGGACCTGACGTGCCTGAAGTTGCCGGAGGAGTCGTGGACGGCTGTAAGGGATGGCGCAACCGACGACTTCGAAGAGCGAGACCTGATTTTCCAGAGGATCAGCAACCTTATTACGGTGCGGAGCGATGTATTCACCGCGTACATACTCGTTCGTATCGGGACCGACGGGCCGCAAAGGCGGGTCATCGCAATACTGGACAGGAGCGATGTTGAGCCGCCGGCCGGGTCATCTTACACCGGCGGAAAGGTGAAGGTCCGCGTGCTGCACCAAGTCGCGGACCCCTGGTAGAGGGGGCTTGTGGTCAGGGGTTTATGAGGTCCACGAGGTGCTTGTGGACCTTTTTGTTTGCGACGATGGTCTGGAAGTGTCTGCCGTCGTAACTTTCCGGATCGACGGGGAAGATGTCGTTGCCCTGCCAGTCGGTCAGCACGGCGCCGGCGCACCAGCAGATTATGGCACCGGCGGCGAGGTCCCAGAGCTTTGGGGTCGAGGCGATGGTGGCGACGAGGCTGCCCTTTGCGACGTATGATATCTGCAGGGCGGTGGTGCCGAGATTGCGGTATCTGGTTTTTTCGATGATTTCGCAGACCCACCGAGGCACACCGTTGCTGGTTGGAAAGTGGCTGTCGAGTGCCACGCTTGAGAACTGGCCCATATCGTCGTCGCCGGCGAGAATTCGGCGTGCGTTGAGTTGGGCCTCGCCGTCTTTGACACCTGTGAACATCGAGTCTGTTGCAGGCTCGAAGATTGCACCGACGACCGGGAAGCCCTGGTAGATGGCTGCCACGCTGACCGTAAAGATGGGCAGGCCGTGTGCGAAGTTGTTCGTTCCGTCTATCGGGTCAATGGCCCACCAGATGGTCTCGGAGCCTCTGGGCGGCTGTTTGAAGAGCTTGCCGTCTTCGCCTTCCTCGGCGATAAAGCCGTGGTCGGGATAATTTTCCTTGATTCGCTCTACCGCGATCTGCTGGCATATCATATCGGCCTGTGTAACGAGTTCGGAGGCGTTTTTGACCGTGGCCTTGACGAAGTTCATCTCTTCCATCGCGCGTTGGCCGGCCAGGCGGGCCGCAACGATGGCCACCTCCAGCATTCGGCTTAGGCTTCCGTGATCAAGGACCATAACCATCACCTATCGTCAGTCTTGACATCAACGTCGCCAGCGTCTATTCTAACGCAGTCATGCAGTCAGGCCAACAGTTAAGTCTTTCTAAAATGTTCGTTCGTTCGTCGAGGAGGCAGCGGGTTCGCGCCGGCATACTCACGGTTGTGGTCGTAGGGCTGTTCGGCGTGTTTCATTTGGCGGCAACGGGCAGGATCCAGGTGGATCGATGGGTCGAGCCTTGTGGTTTCAAGCAAAGGTACGGCTTTCCCTGCCCAACCTGTGGTATGACCACTTCGGTGCTCGCATTCGCGCGGGGCAGGATATTGGATTCGTTTTACATTCAGCCGGTTGCGGGATTGGTGTGCAGCGTTATGGTTATCGCGGCTTTTTTGGCTTTGCCTTGTGCTGTTTTTGGGGTACACTTCGCGATGCTCGACTTGCTATTCTCGGAATTAAAGCTGAGGTATGTGATAGTGGGGCTGGTGGTAGTGCTGGCGGCCGGTTGGGCTGTAACTCTGGCTCGCGCGGTGGTCGCAAGAGCCGGTTGAGCAAGGAGAGTTTTGTGGGAGTTGGATATGATTAAGATATTGATCACGGACAAACTTGCACAGCAGGGCATTGATTTGCTCAACTCGATGGACGGGGTTGAACCGGTCGTAAAGGTAGGCCTGAGCGAAGAGGAACTTGCGGGGATCATAGGCGAGCACGATGGGCTTATCATCCGAAGCGGGACGAAAGTAACCGCGAGAGTGCTTGCGAACCCGGGCAAACTCAAGGGGATCGCCCGGGCGGGTGTGGGAGTTGACAACATCGACATTCCCGAGGCGACGCGGAAGGGGATTCTGGTTATGAATACTCCGGGCGGAAATACGTTGAGTGCGGCTGAGCACACGCTGGCGTTGATGCTGGCGATGAGCCGGAACGTTGTTTCGGCCTGCAACAGCCTCAAGGCCGGTGCCTGGGACAGGAAGAAGTATATGGGCAACCAGTTGAACAATAAGGTGCTCGGGGTGATAGGTCTGGGGAGGATCGGGATGGCGGTGGCACAGATGGCCAAAGGGTTCAATATGAAGATCCTGGGATACGATCCTTTTGCGGCACCGACCGACGCGGACAAGCTCGGGCTTGAGGTTACCGATGAGCTCGAGAGAGTCTTCCGGGAGGCGGACTATATCAGCGTGCACGTGCCGAAGAATGAGCAGACACTGAAGATGATCGGCTCCGAGCAGCTTGCGATGATGAAGCCGACGGTACGGCTGATCAACTGCGCCCGCGGCGGTATCATCGACGAGGACGCACTTTACGAGGCGCTTGCGGGGGGTCGAATTGCCGGAGCTGCCCTGGATGTGTTTTCGGAGGAGCCGCCGAAGGACAGGCGCTTTGCAGAGCTTGAGAACTGCGTTGTGACTCCACACCTCGGCGCGAGCACGGAAGAGGCGCAGATAGAAGTCGCGGTGGAGGCGGCGGAGATTCTTGTCGATGCGATCACGGGCGGACCTATCAGGAACGCGTTGAATGCCCCGTCGACGGCTGGTGCGCTGCCGCCCGTCGTAGAGCAGTACTGCGAGCTTGCCCGGCGGATAGGGCTGCTTGCGAGTACCATCGCACCGGGCCGTATCAAGGACGTTGAGGTCCGGTACCGGGGTTCGATTGCGGAGATGGACGTTGAGTGGGTAACGCTTAACTTCGCCATTGGACTGCTTCAGAAGCACTTCGACCTGCCGTTGAATATCGTGAATGTCGGTGTTCTGGCCGAGGAGCGGGGCATAAGCATTGACCAGACGAAGAACCCGAAGGCCAAGGACGTCGCGTCGAGCTTTCAGGCGAAGGTGGTCAGCGATAAAGTTACGCGAACCGTAACAGGGTCGGTGTTCGGCGGGACACTGCTGAGGATAATTGAAATAGACGGCTTCAATATCGAGATGACGCCTCAAGGGACGGTCTTGGTGATATTCAACGAAGATAAGCCCGGCGTTATAGGCGCGGTGGGGACGGTCTGCGGCAGGCATAACATAAACATTTGTACGATGGGCGTGGGACAAAAGCTCCGAGAGCAAAAGGCAGCTCTTGTGGTGAGCCTTGACCGGGAGCCCGATTCCAAGGCAGTGGAGGAGCTTAGGTCGCTCGAGTTTGTGAATGAGCTTTACGTTTGTAAGCTGGACTGAGCCTTGGCTATAAGGGGTGCGGCTGGCGGCGCCGTTGGAAGGGACTTGCATTCTGGGTTGGTATGGGCGAGGAATTGATAATCAGCATAAGCGGGATGAGGGGTATCGTAGGGGAGAACCTCACCGCTTCGATAGCCGCCGAGTACGGCTGTGCGTTTGGGGAGTATCTTAAGAGCAAGGAGGCAGCCGGCAAGAGGCGTTCCGTATGCATCGGCCGGGACTCCCGCAGGAGCGGGCCGATGCTCAGCTCTGCTGTCACGGCGGGATTGTGTTCGGTCGGTGTGGATGTCGTTGACATAGGGATTGTTCCTATTGCGGGCGTCGGTGTTATGGTCCGGCACCTGGGCTGTGCGGGCGGGGTGGTTATCACGGCTTCGCATAACCCGATCGAGTACAACGGCATAAAACTGCTGTTGGGCAACGGGATGGCTCCGCAGGCAAACCAGGCGGAGCAGATCCGGGAGCTTTTTTTGCAGAGGGACTTCGAGCTGGTCGATTCGACCGCTTGCGGCCAGGTTTCGCTCAGGCAGCGCGGGTCCGATATTCACATCGACAAGGTGCTGGCGATCGTTGATAGGCAGAGCATTGCAGCACGCAGATTCAAGGTTGTTCTTGACAGCGTCAACGGGGCGGGGGGCGCTGTTACCAGGGAGCTGCTGGCGGCGCTCGGCTGCGAAGTCTGTGCGATCAATTACGAACCGACGGGCATATTTGCACACGGCCCGGAGCCGCTCGCCGAGAATGTAACGGAGCTGTGCACGGCGGTTAGAGATAAAGGGGCCGAGATCGGCTTTGCCCAGGATCCGGATGCGGACAGGCTTGCGATTGTGGACGAAAAGGGCAACTACATCGGAGAGGAGTACACACTTGCGCTAGCGGCCAAGTATATGTTCAGCAAGAAGTCGGGCAAGGCCGCGACGAATCTTTCGACCTCAAGGATGATAGACGAGATCGCCAGAGAGGCCGGCGGCGAGGTAATACGGACGCCCGTGGGAGAGGCGAACGTCGCTGCAGCAATGGTGGAGCACGATTGCATCATAGGTGGCGAAGGCAATGGCGGGGTCATCGATCCGAGGGTCGGGCTGACCCGGGACAGCCTCGTTGGCATCGCGCTTGTATTGCAATTGATGGCTGAGACAGGCAGGACGGTCTCGGAGCTGGTCGGTGAGATCGGCCGCTATTATATGACCAAGCATAAATTTGCAGCGGACAGGGCGCAGGCAGGGCGGATTCTGGAAGCTGCCCGGCGAGTATTCAGTGCTGCAAGAGTCGATAGAAGGGACGGCTGCCGGTTTGACTTTGAAGATGGATGGGTGCACATCCGGTCGAGCAACACCGAGCCGGTTATGCGGGCGATCGTCGAGGCCAAGGACCAGGATACTGCGCAGCGCTATGTTGATGCGGTGATGGCGATCCGCGGGGAAATAGTGGATAAAGATGCCGATGTACGGTGAGAGGCGCAAGGACGACACGGCAAGAATACGGGCCGTCACGCGGCTCAGCATAGCGGCAAACCTGAGCCTCTCGGCCGTCAAGCTGGTGGTGGGCATACTGACCGGTTCGCTTGCCCTGATGGCGGACGGAATTCACTCGCTTTCAGACATCGTGACGGACGTGGCGGTTCTTGTTGGTTTACACCTCGGCTCAAGGGAGCCGGACGAATGTCATCCGTATGGGCATGGTCGGCTGGAGACGCTTTCGGCCGGCGCGGTTGCAATCGTGCTGGTGGTGGCAGGCAGCGCGATGATATACAAGGCCACACTTGCGATCGCCGGGAATGTGAGGACGCTGCCCCATATAGGTGTGCTGGTGACGGCGGTTTTTTCCATCGGTGCGAAGGAATGGCTTTATCGCGTCACGAAGAGGGCGGCGGTTGAATCCCACAGCTCGGCGCTTTATGCGAATGCGTGGCATCACCGCAGCGACGCTCTCAGCTCGGTCGCGGTTGTGGCCGGTTACACAGCGTTGGCGATAGACTTTGCGCACGGTGACGCGGTGGCGGCGATCGCGGTCGGGCTGATGATTATATGGGTGGGGGTCAAGATAATCAGCAAGATTCTGGGCGAGCTGGCCGAGAGGGCGGTGGATCCGGAGATGATGGAACGTATTAAGGCGATAATCGATTCGGAGCCTGATATTCGCAGTTGGCATAAGCTTCGAACGCGGATGGTCGGGCGTGAGGTTTTCCTCGACCTGCACATACTTGTTGACCCCGCGTTGAACGTGGCTGGGGCACATGAGATAGCCGAGCGTCTTGAGGAGAGCTTGAGTACACGAATAAGTCGGCCGACCAACATCATCGTGCACGTCGAGCCGGACGTGCCGGAGTTGCGGAAGTAGCGGGACGCATCGTCCACTCGGCGAGGAGACGTCGCTTGGCGGCGTCAGTTGCCTGTCTTGCGGAGTTGCCACTTGCCGGCTTGCTGGCGGGTAAGCTGGAATTGCCCCTGAAGAGTTTGGCCCTTGAACTGGAGCAGTATGAAGTCGGAGTTGTCTTCGAGGAGCTCGTAGGTTCCGCTATCGACGATTTTGACGTTGCCGAGGCCTTTGTTGACGCTGCCTTCGTAGGTAAGGAACTTGAGGGGGTGGTCGAAGATTCTGACGGCCGGAGTCGCTTGGTCTGCGAGCCGGTGCGGCGGCAGCTCAAGGCGATATGTTTGCAGGAGGCCTTCGTTTCTCAACATAAGGTCCCAGTGAGTCGGCTGGTCTTGCCGGCTGTGTTCGTGGACGACGAATTGTCTGGCGGTAGATTTCATACAGGGTTCTGGGGCCGATGGGCCGCCGGCCTGTGCGAAGCGGCTGCGAAGGCTGCCGGGCGCGACCACAAGGCGAAGTCTGGCGACCCACGAGTTTGTACACCGGGATTATAGCCGTCCCTGAGCGGGATTCAAGGTTCAACGAATGGTTTTGTTGGAAGATGGAAA
>CAZWAP010000080.1:0-6246 GCA_964632005.1 uncultured Pirellulales bacterium
AGGTCGTTGAGACTGTTGTACTTTTTGTCACGGTACCTGTCGGTTACGACGGTTACCTCGCCCCGTTGGTCGATGGACACGAGGCGGCGGCCGGTCCCCTCGCACGCCAGAAGATGTCCCTTGCCGTCGAAGTACAGGCCGTTGGAACCGCCCGAGTTTTCACGGAAAGTCGAAAGTTTTTTCGTCTCCACGGACCACTTGTGAATTCGATTGTTGGGTATATCGCTGAAGTAGATGTCCCCGTTGGCATCGGCGGCCGGGCCCTCGGTGAACTTGAAACCGCCTGCCAGCTTCTCGATCTTCGCGCCGGGAGCCACTACTGCTGCCCCCCGCGCTGCATACGGACTCGTCGCGACCAGCAGTGCCGCTATAATCAGACTTAAGGATTTGCCGTTCATCTTACGTCCCTTTCCTTTTTGGCTTGTAAAATTGATCCTGTGCTTCGTGCGCCGGCACGATCACCGATACATTGCACTAACTATACCGCGCGGATTCGGCTTACCGCAACACCACGGCTTTTGATTCGCTTGCGAGTTGATCAGCCCAGACGCAACCTGACTGACCCGGCCCCGGCCCTACCGCGCGCGGGCTTTTCCAAGGGTTCCATTTCCTGACCTCCATTGTTGCAATTAGTGGTGTTTGCGCTGGTCGACTAAGAAACTCGCAGGGTGAACGTTCGTTGCGCCGTCCCTTTACACAAGGCCAGCCCAAATTCTACCTCTCCAGGCTGACAAGGTCGAAGCAAATCCACCCCCTCCTTGCTCCAAGCTTCAGCAGCGCGACGCTACCAGGCCGGCCTGAGTACTTCGCTGAGCAGACGCGGCGACCGATGATTAGGAATAGCGTGACAGACGCCGAGGCTTAGACAAATAGGTGTGAAGAACAGCTCAGCCCATACGAAAACAGGCGACAGTATCGCGCCTCGACAATACTGTCGCCACCATTCCTCCTTGAATTCACTCATAGACTACCAGCCAAGCCGAAGAATGTCCAATGAATAACCGTGCTTTTCTTCATTTTTTCTTCCATCGTGTCCCTGCCGCTCTTTGGGTCGCCCCATTTTAACATACGACCCCCAAGAAAGGTTGTTCGTGTAAAGATAGGCAAGGAAGGTGTTGGGCTTTGGGCTTTGCAGGAGCAGTAGGCATCAGCCTATAGCTGCTTGCCGGCGGCCTCTGGCGGTTGGCGTTTCAACCTCCTGCGCTCAAACGGTTTCACCAGCGGCATAAGACACAGCAGGACCCCAAGGCCAATGGCCGTGGCTATGATGGCAAGGCGGTGCATACCGGCGCCGCAAGCCATTCCAATGCTTGCGACAAGCCATATGGTCGCAGCGGTAGTCAGGCCGTGCACGCCGCCTCTATCCTGGATAATAGCTCCGGCGCCCAGAAACCCAACACCGGTTACCACCTGAGCGGCAATCCGCGCGACCGACTCCTCCCTGCCCGCCGAGAGCCGAACAGAGATTATCGTGAAAACCGACGCCCCCACGCATATCAGTATATTGGTCCGCAGGCCCGCGGCCTTGCCGCTTAGCTCCCGCTCCAGCCCGATGATTGCACCAAGCACAACGGCCAGCAGAATGCTCGGCAGGTCGTTCGGCCAGTTCATCGTCCTACCTTTCAATCAATGTCTCATCGACCTCTATACCGAAGTGACGGCCGGCCTTTTCGATATGCGCCAGTACCTTGTCACCCTGTTTAAGCGTAGTTATAGAGAGGGCCTGACCCTCAGGCCCGACCAGCCGAATAGTCTCCGCGTTTTGCAGGACGAGGCTTACTACTTGCCCTTCGGCCTCTGCCTCGACCAGCATCATCGGTCTTCTCTCAATCTTGTTCCTGCCGAGATAAGCGGTCTGCGTCTTGCCGTGGAAGTCCACGATCAGCACCTCGTCGCCTGCCTTGAGGTCTGCTAAGTACTTGGTCTTGCCGTCCGGAGCAAGGGTATAAGCGTGAACGGCCCCGGCGTTGACACGGAATGGCCGCGACGCCACGTACGGGTTGTCGATGGATTCGGAGTGTACCAGGAAGAAACCGCAGGCCGTGTTGCCGACAAGCATACCTTCACCTGGGATCATCTGCGTGCACGTATCCAGGCAGGCCCTGTCTCCCATACCCAGCTGCTTGGTCGATGTGACCGTGGCAGTAACAAGCTCGACCTTTTCACTTATGCCGTGAATTATTTCAGCGCACCTCTTGATTTCGTTAACGTCGGTGGTATCGAGCACCACGCCGTCAACTCCCTTTTCCAGTATTTCGACCATCAGCTTGGCCTGCTCGCTCGTGTTGACCTGCACCATAATATTGGTCTTTCGCCTGGCCAGGAGATTCTCAACCGGGATGATAGTCCAATCAAGCATTCTCAACACCACGGTCTTGCCGATTGGCACGGCCGCGGCCCTGTCCTCGTCATCCTTTCCAGCGATGTCTATGAATTCGACGTGGATGCCTGGCCGGATATCCCCTTCCGCTTCCACGGTCTTGATCTTGCCGAATTGTCGAACCTTGCCACTCTGGCCGTCCGGCAGCACAAGGGCCTCGGCGCCGCTCTCGAGTGCAGCTATCGCCAGCTCTTTGTTGTATGGCACCACTTTAACCCAGAGGCTTTTCATCGTTGCAATCCTTTATTGACCCGGCAGCATTATTCGAAGAAGTAAGACCGCCGACTTTGCGTATCTTTACGACGTTTCGCACCGCGATTTAACTCGGCCTTGACAAGCCGGTCAACATATTTCATCGGTGGTCGGGCCAGCCACTTGAGCGGCTCAGCCCTTCAGGATTTGCAACGCCTGCTCGACCGTGGCACCATCGTGCACCATTTTGCTCAGCGCTTTGACCATCTTTGTGGGACTATCGTGCTGAAAGGCATTTCGCCCGATGGAGACGCCGGCCGCTCCAGCCCGGAGGGCCCCTTCGACCATCCTGAATATCTCTTCGTCGCTTCCCATCTTCGGCCCACCCGCAATGACCACCGGCACCGGGCAACCCTGGACGACTTCGCTGAAGCTATCTGAGCTGCCTGTATAGACAACCTTTACGATGTCTGCCCCTAACTCTGCGCCCACCCTTGCAGCGTGCTTTACGTTCTTGAGCTCGTACTCATCCTTTATCTTCGGGCCGCGGGTGTACATCATCGCCACCAGCGGCACCTGCCACTGGAAGCAGCTCCCACTGACTTGGCCGAGCTGGCCAAGCATTTCCCTGTCCGTCTCAGCTCCGAGGTTTATGTGTACCGATACGGCGTCCGCTCCTAACTGGATCGCCTCTTCGACCGTGCAGACCAGCTCCTTGGCGTTGGGATCGGGGCTCAAGGTCGTTCCGCCTGAAAGGTGTACGATCAACCCGACGTCTTCGCCGGCGCCCCTGTGCCCTGCGCGGACAATACCTTTATGCATCAAGATCGCATTTGCACCGCCCGCCACCACCTTGCTGATCGTTTGCCGCATATCCGTCAGCCCCGCCACGGGCCCAACGCTGACCCCATGGTCCATTGGAACGATGACGGTCTTGCCGGAATTACGGTCGATTATCCGCTCAAGTCGTATTTTCTTGCCTATCATATTTGTCTCTCCAACTGCAGAGATTCGAGAATCCAGTCACAAGGCACCGGGTCCGCCAGCGGAATCTTAGCATCCCGCTCAGGCATTATATACCGCCGAGCCTTTAGGTTCCTGCTTCCTCAAATCTACCCGAGACCCCCGGAAAATCAAGAAAAAAGATATGCCCTGGTCCCCGCTCTTATCGCCCGGCTGGCCAGTTAGGCCACAGCCAGCCGCAATGGTGCAAACAGCAGCACGCCTAATCTAGCGATTGGCACAGCTCTTCGTAGAATTCGGCGTACTTATCCTTTCGATCCGTTTTCCGCAGAGCTATCGCTGATCGCGGATGCTCATTCAGTATTCCGGTTATCATATAAGGTATGATGTAGCCCCACTCGATCTCCTCGCGCATCGGAATCATATAGTCTTGGATCACCTTGAGGATAGGGGTGAGGTCGAACTTCGGATTCTTGAGGAAGCCGACCAGTAATTCCAGGCAACAATTTCCAGGGCCACGACCGATGCCGTAGAGAGAGCCATCGACGTAGTTGGCGTTGTGGATTATTCCCTCGATGGTGTTGGCGTAGGCCAATTGCTGCTGATTGTGGCAATGGATCCCGATCTCCTTGCCAGGCAAATGCTCACGGTAGAGCTTGACCAGATACTCGATCTGCTCGCAATAGAGCGCCCCGAAGCTGTCCACGACATAGACCACATCGACCGGTGTTTTGGCGAGCTGATCGAGCGCTTCAACCAGGTCCGGCTCAATCTCCTTGGAGACGGCCATGATGTTGACGGTCGTCTCGTAGCCGAGGTCGTGGCACTTGCTGACCAGCTCGATCGCGCTGTCGATGTATTTGACGTAGGTTGCGGCCCGAATCATATCGATGGGGCTCTCGTCGGCCGGCGCAAAGGTCTGCTCCTTTACACGGTAGGAATCCACCATAACGCTTATCTTGAGATTCGACTCGATTCCCGCGCGGTCGATGATTTCCCTGATCTTGTCGTCGTCGCAGTACTTCCACGCCCCGTAATCGGTAGGGGGGAACAGTTCCCGGCTGCTGCGGTAGCCCATCTCCATGTAGTCAATCCCGCTCTTCGAAAGAGCCTTGTAAACGGCACAGACAAACTCGTCGGTGAAATAGTGGTTGTTGATCAGCCCACCGTCCCTGATCGTGCAATCTAGTACTCTTATCTGTTCCCTGTACATAGCGCTGCCTTCGGTTCAGATTTCCCGTAGCTTGCTCAAGATCTTTTCTACAATCGCTTCATCCACGTCCACGGCCCATTGACCGTCCCGGCAGTATACCTGCCCGATGTCACTTAGCAAGACGAATTTCGGCCATTTGCCGACGGCCTTCTTGTCCCGCTTTACAAGGTCGATAAGCTTCTCTTCGGCCAAGTGCGACGGTAATTTTAGCGAAAGGCCCAGTTTTTCAAGCATTCTGCGGACCCTCTCCAGCCTGCCGGTCCCCCCCAACCCAAGCTCGATTTCGATAAGGCCCGCCGCAACCAGCCCTATCGCCACCGCCTCACCGTGCAGAAGCTCATACCCGCTGGCCGCCTCGACGGCGTGTCCGATAGTATGGCCGTAGTTCAGAATCCTCCTGAGATTCCGCTCGCCCGGATCGGCCGCGACCACGCTACCTTTTATCCTGCAGTTGAACGCGGCAACCCGCGCAAGCACCTCGCTTCTCCGCTCAAGAACAGCCTGCAGGTTCCGTTCGAGGAAATCAAAATAGGGCGCATCGGCGATCAGGGCGTGTTTTACAGATTCAACCAGGCCGGCCCTGTATTGCCTTTCGTCAAGCGTTGAGAGGGTCGAGACGTCGATATACACGGCCGACGGTTGCCAGAACGCCCCGAAGGCGTTCTTGCTGAGGCTCGAGTCCACCCCGGTTTTGCCCCCGATGGCAGAGTCGGCCTGGGCAACGGTCGTAGTGGGGATGTGGGCCACTGGGACCCCTCGCTTGAAGATCGAGGCCGCAAACCCCGCAATATCGCCGACAGTGCCGCCGCCCAGGCCGACCACGAGCGTATCGCGGCCCAGATACGCCTCTTCCATCGCCTCTATTATTGAGACCACGGTGTCGATCTTTTTCGAGGCCTCTCCCGCAGGGCTGATTACGAATCGCGCCACGTCTTGCTCCGCAATGAGCGCGCCCAGATGGCCGGCAGATACAAGGTTCTCATCGGTTACCACGAACTTGTTGTACCCGGGGAACTCCGCCTCTATTCTCCCCCACAGGGAACCCAGAATACCCGCAGCGATCGTGATGGTGTAGCTGTCTGCTCGCCTGGGAGGGATGTCAACCTTGAGTTCCGTCATTGCGTTTTCCTGCCGATTAACCCTCTTGCCGAGTGTCCACAAGGTCCGTTCGAACCAGAAAGAATAACCTCTCTTCACCCGGAATTCAATATACCACCCTCACGCGATTATCCGTTTCGGCGCGGGCTGTGCAGAAACCTCCCCCTCTTGTCGCTTCAGGCCGTGTTTGGAACATTGTCCCGCGCAAGAGACCCAGGTACAAGAAAACGATGCGTAAAGTGTAATTATACCAGGCCAGGCTCAGAAGCCGCTGTCCGAGTCTCTCGACCCAATATCCGCCCGAACAGGGCGACTGGGAAAAACTTCCGGCGCTGGACCATCAAACTGCAGACGCACCGCTCCTCTGGTCGGCTCAATGGCCATAGACACACCTGGCTGG
>CAZWAP010000081.1:0-5937 GCA_964632005.1 uncultured Pirellulales bacterium
TGATGCGAACGCACCTTTTGTAGATGCCGGGGCCGATATGGTTACCTGGTCGGGCGAGCCGGTACAGTTGGACCCGAACATCGTCGAAAAGGAGGGGTCGGACTGGACGAACCTGACCTATCTCTGGACGGCCGAGCCTAACGAGGGGGTCGTGTTCGATCCCAGCGCGGATGTCGAGGCTCCGGCGGTCACGATCACCAAGGCCACCGACAACCCGTCGGTGGTTACCTTAACGCTGGCGGTCAACAATGAAGGCAGGACCGAGCCGCCCGTGAGGGATAGTATGACGATTGACGTGTACGACGACGCCTGCATATCGGCTCTAGCGCTGGGTCTGACGGAGCTTGATCCGACCGACCTTGACGAGGACTGCCGTACGGCCTTTTCTGATTTTGCCCTGCTGGCAGCGACGTGGCTTAATGATTACTCGTTGATGGAACCAGTTCCCAAATAAGCGGTTCTTAGTGGTTGCTGATGTACCGCCCACGGAAAGGAGAATACGATGAAAACGCCGAATACAATATCATTAATCCTTGCTGTGACGACGCTGGTGACGCTCGGCCTGATGGCCAGCTCGGTCGATGCAGGCCTCTTGGTCGAGGAAGAGTTCGAATACGAATTCGTTCCCGCAGACGGCGACTCCGGCGTTCTCGTGAATGGCCTCAACGGTGGCACAGGTTTTGACGCCCCTTGGGTAGCAACAAAATCCCACGGCCGCGACTTGAAGGTCGGCCTTTGGGATTACGCCAACGGCCGAGGGACAACTCTCAACGAGGACAGGGGCTTGTCATTCTCGACCCTTCCGGTGGCCGGCAGCGCTATGTCCCGGTACGGCACTATGGGCAGGACGCAAGCCTATCGATTACTTTCCCCCGGAGCACAGGCTGCTCTGACGCAGGACAATACGACGATATGGTTCAGCGTCCTCGTCTCGACCCCCGCCTCATATCCAGGGGAACACTTCCTTTTCGGCTCGGAGCCTCTCATCCATACCAACCTGGGTCAGATCGCGGCACCCGGCCAAGGTTTCGGGTTTTATTCCGCCGAGACCGTCGATGCCATTGTCTTTAACGGCAGCCAAGATAAAGCAGCTCAGGTCACCGGCACCTATACTCAGACTCTCCAACCTGATGGAACCCATTATGACCCCTCTTTGATCGTTGGGAAAATCAATTGGAAGCCCAACGGAACCCCCGACGAATTCTTCCTGTTTAGCGTCACCGATCTCTCAAGCGAGCCGTCCGAGTCAGAGGCAATCGCATCGATCACCGATCAGGACCTTGACCAGTCGACCTTCGACACCGTGTCCTATTCGGATGGCAGCTTTGGAATCGTTGATGAAATTCGTTTCGGGACAAGCTTCGGCTCGGTCGTGGGCATCCCCGATCCGAACGCACCTTTTGTAGATGCCGGGCCAGATATGGTTAGCTGGTCGGGCGAACCGGTGCAACTGGATCCGAACATTGTTGAGCAGCCGGGGTCGGACTGGACGAACCTGACCTATCTCTGGAGTGCGGAACCTGCCGACGGCGTTGTATTCGATCCCAGTGCCGAGGTTGAGGCTCCAGCGGTTACGATTACCAAGGCCACCGAGAACCCGTCGGTGGTTACGTTGACCCTGACGGTAAACAACGAAGGTAATCCGCCTGAGGATGCCGTCATAGGTGCTATGACGATTGACCTCTATGATGATGCCTGTATAGCGGCTCTCGATTTGGGCCTGACGGAGCTTAATGCATCCGATATTGACGGGAACTGCATTACGGACCTCTCTGATTTTGCCCTGCTGGCCTCAAGCTGGCTGGATGATTTCACCCTGACAGAACCAGTTCCCAAATAAGCGGTTCTTAGTGCTTGCTGAGCTATGACGACGCTGGTGATGCTCCTCGGCCTGCCGGCCGATTGGGTCCACGTGGCGGTCATAGTCGAAGAAGAATTCGACTATGAACTTCTTGACGGAGCCGGCCTGAAGGTGAACGGTGGCGCTATGTCCCAATACGGAACTATGGGGAGGGCACAGGGCGCTCTGACGCAGGACAATACGACGATGTAATGTCGCTCAGAAACCGTTTCTTAGGAGGTAGTACAATGAAGAGGTTATTATGTTCAGCCATAGTAGGATTAGTTGCGTTTATGTGCCTATCGGCATCGGTTAGGGCTGCTTCAATCCCCATTCCAAACGCTGGATTTGAGGAAAGGGCAACGTTCGACCCATTTGAGGATGGCACCGACAAGTACAATCAATACAAACTGGAATACTGGCGGCATTTTGAATGTGACAATAACGGCGGGCCCTTGAGGATATGGAATCCCGGGGTTCCCGGGGTCCATGAGACCACGCAGGGGGCACTTGACGTAGGTTTCGGAGGTAACGCACCGGAGGGCGATTATGTCGTGGTGGTCAGGAGCCGCTACAACGATGACGAAATGCCAGAAATTCGACCGATCAGGGATTTTGAGGCCGCAGTACAAATACTGGAGACCACGTTTGACCCCGCTATGGTATATACCCTGACTGCCAAAGTGGGCAGGCTGCCCAACGGCGCAGCCGAAGGTGGAAGCGAAAATTACACCCCAGCTTGGTTTGGCTATGCCATTCAGCTCGCCGTCGGAGGAACCAACGTAGATGGCGCAAGGTATCAGGGCCGTGTAGAAGGAGGAACCGTTATCGCCGAAGATGTTAACAGTTTGACTGTCCCGGTGAACGGTTTTGTAACCGCGACCGCCGTTTATACGCCCGATCCTGCCTACGAGCATCTGGCCGGCCAACCTTTGCAAATTCGGTTGTGTGCTCTGGAAAAGCCGGATGATCATAGTCTTACCGGCTGGGCTGTCTTCGACGACGTCGAGCTCGACGCCATGCCCGATCCGAACGCACCGTCTGTGGATGCCGGGCCGGATATGATCAGCTGGTCGGGCCAGGCGGTCCAGCTGGATCCGAACGTCGTTAATAACGATGTGACGCCGTTGACCTTCGCCTGGAGCGCGGAGCCCGCTGAGAACGTCGTGTTCGATCCGAGCGCCGACGTTGAGGCTCCGACGGTTACGATCACCAGGCCTGCGACGGTTACGAAATCGATCACGGTCGGCAACGCCGGCTTTGAGGATCCGGTACTGGAAGACGGCGGCGATGAACCCAACCCGCCGAGCTGGACGGATGGCTACTACGACGTGGCCGATCCCAACGTGTGGGTGGCTGATGAGGCCTTGGCCGGCGTCTACAACCCGACCGCTGCGATGGGCTACGGGGGCGTTGTCCCGGAGGGTGAGAACGCTGGGTACACCACGGCTCATTCCAGCCGCGACAGGGGTCTGAGCCAGATCCTCTCGGCCACGTTGGAGGCAAACACGCGGTATGAGTTGAGCGTGCTGGTAGGCAACCCGTATCTCTTCAACGGAAGCACTACCACTGCTAATTATCGCGTCGAGTTGCTGGCCGGCGGCGTGCTTCTGGCTTCGGATACCGGGCCTTCACCCGCCAATGACCAGACCTGGAAGACCGCCACGGTAGTTTACGACTCCGGCGAAGAGCCGGCTCAGCTCGGCGAGCCGCTGGAGATTCGGCTGCTTGCGTGCGCGTACACCGACGGCAAGGGCGTTGACTTCGACGACGTTCAGCTTACCGCCGAGAGTCCTGCTCCCGAGCCTTATGTTGTTACGCTGACACTTGCAGTCAACAACGAAGGCAGCGGAAGGCCGAACGTGACGGACGATATGACGATCGATGTTTACGATGATACGTGCAAGGCGGCGAAGGCAGCCGGCCTGCAGGAGGCCAACCCAGGTGACATCGACGGAAACTGCATCACCGATGCCAACGACCTCGATATATTAGTCTCGAAATGGGCCAATGATATCGCTTTGGCAGGACCAATTCCCAAAGGTCAGGTCCAGGTCGGGCTTGTGCCTAATGGCAAGTTCCAGTTGTACAAACCCGGGACCAACTATACAGTTACCGCGGTGTTTGTAGACAGCTATGCTAAGGGCGTCGGGGACAATCTTACCGTTCTTGGAGGCGGGGTCGCCGAATACAGCGACGGTACCAGCGGCGGGGTTGTGGATTGCCCCGGGTGGGTAGGCCCCGTCGAAGGAACCAAGACCAATGACCTGACGGGCGCAAGTCTTCCAGGCTATGAGGACGACGGCAGCTCTTGCCTCAACGTCTTCGGGACCTGGAGCGGCGGCCAGGGGAATATGATCGAATCGGTTCCCCTAGGTGATACCGTACCCAGCGCGGTCTATACGCTTTCGGCCATGGTCAGGGGGTCCGCTGGTCCTCTGGTGTTCGATTTGTTGGTAGATGACGAAGTAGTGACCCCCACCACCTCGGTAGATCCGATAGGTCCTGATGACCCTGCCGACGATTGGGAGGAAATATCCAGAACGTATGAGGATGTCCCGAGTGGAGAGATGAAGATTCGCGTTGGTACCCCAAACCTCGGCAAAGACAATCTTTACGGCACACGGACACGCATCGACAATATCACGCTCACGTTCGAGATAACTGATCCGAACATACCTGAGGTCGATGCCGGAGTGGATATGATTACCTGGTCGGGCGAGCCGGTGCAGTTGGATCCGAACATTGTCGAGCAGCCCGGCTCGACCTGGACGAACCTGACATATCTCTGGACAGCCGAGCCTAACGACGGGGTCGTGTTCGATCCCAGTGCTGATGTCGAGGCTCCGGCGGTTACGGTCACCAATGAAACCGGCAATCAATATCCGTCCAGGGTTACCCTGAGGTTGGCGGTCAACAATGAAGGCAGAACTGAGCCGCCTATAACGGATACTATGACGATTGACGTGTATGACGATGCCTGTATAGCGGCCGTTAGTCTGGGTCTAGGGGAGCTTGATCCAAGCGACCTCAACTGCGATTGTAATACCGACTTCACCGATTTTGCCCTTATGGCCGCAACCTGGCTTGAAGATTACGCCTTGACGGAGCCGGTTCCCAAATAGTCGTAGTTGTTGCCGTTTGTCGAATCGTGTGGGTATCACGTATCGGGCGCCCTGCTCCGTCCGGGCGCCCGATAACATTCTGTCCGCGTGCGGTGGTTTTGTTTGAGGATACTACGATGAAAGCACAAGACCGAATCGGCACTGTATTAGCTCTCGCCGCCAAGGCGATGGCGATCCTCGCTCTGACGGCTGCGTCGGCCACCGCCCAAACCATCGTCTACCAGGACAACTACGATAACGATGGAATAGGCACAAATACCGGAATCGGCGGAGGTGCGGTATCGATCAACACGAGCCCGGTTTCGGTGGAATGGGCAATCGGCGGTTGGATCGATGACGGCAACCTGACGTATGATCCCGCGAGTACTAGCTGGGGCGGGACATCCGGTGGTTCTTATTCGTTGAACAGCTTCAGCATGCCCGGCGGTTTCAAATTGGAGGTAACCTATGAGGCCGTAAGTAGTCAGTGCCGGTTCACGATGGGCCTCATGGAGGAAGCTGGGGCCGAAGATAGAACCGCATATGCCGCATTGGCTACTTCAGGGACGACTTCCTACAAGGGCATATACTTCAATGCTTTTGCATACGATAGCCAGGATAGATTCCCCAATGCACCGGGACTCCAGCTGGCCGATGGAAGCGCGGTCATACAACTCAGCGATACCCAGATTAGAGATACCGGAGTGCATACGCTGGTCCTGGAAGTGGACGCCGAGAGCAACTGGTCCTACAGCATCGACGGTGCACCGGCGACTACCGGAACGATTGCCGGCGGCTTCGATTTGACCAAGAGGTATAGGTTTATTACCCGTAACCAGACGAAGGTACTGAACAACATTCGATCCGTAACGTTAACATCCTCCGGACCGGCTGATGCAAATCTTCCAGATGTCGATGCCGGGGTCGATATGGTCAGTTGGTCGGGCCAGCCTGTGGCGATGGATCCGAACGTCGTCAATAACGATACCCAGG
>CAZWAP010000082.1:0-5680 GCA_964632005.1 uncultured Pirellulales bacterium
CGGGCACCATCCACTGTCGTGACGAGGACCCCGTCAACTGTGGAGCCCAGATCGCGGACCGGCTGGCGAGGCGCTTCGGTTGTAAGCGGTTCGGCCTCGTCGGCCTTCAGCCGGCTATTTTGGAGGCTCTGGTAGAGCGTTTTTCCCCACGGGCCGTCCGTGTCGTTGATCTCAATCCCGACAACATCGGCAGCACGAAGTATCGGGTCGAAGTCTGGAACGGACAGACCGACCTGTCCCGGCTGGCCGAGTGGTGCGAGGTCGGCCTGGCGACGGGGTCGAGCATTGTCAACGGCACAATAGACGAAATCATAAGGTGTTTCGCGGATAACGGCAGACCTCTTGCCTTTTTCGGCAACACGATATCCGGGGCAGCGGCCTTGCTGAATCTGGATCGCTTGTGCCCCTTCGGGCGTTGAGCCTGCGCGACGGTCAAGCGATGAGACCGTTACCTTGGGGATGGGAATCCAGCAGGTTATTCAGCGCCAAAAAGTCCGGGCCGCCATATGAACGCGATCACCAACCTGCAAAAATGGATGGCTCGAATATGCCTGCGATGCCCGTTGTGCAGGTACGCTCGAAAGAAGCAGAGAGGCGTGCTCTCTCTACACAATAGTCAAATTTGAGCCTCATATATGCCCGTTCTGCGGGGCCTGGGTTGTCAACGCCCAAATGACGCCGGCAGCCCACTCTTTCTTTTTCTCCGTAGCCTGGACCTTCCAAGCTCGCCGTTTATTTGATTGCAAAGCCTTCGTATATAAAACTTTAGCTCCAGAGGACGTTTGATTATGCCGGCAGCTTTGGTGCAATGCGCTGCGGCCTTGCAATGGGCCGTTTTCACAAAAACTCACGTGTCCTTTTTGAGGCTAAAGCATTTTTGGGGGAATTTTTTGTTGACAGCCGTATTACGATTCGCGTATTTTTATGCGCACAGTAGCTCAGCAATTTATCAGGCACGTTAGGAGAACGGATATGAAAAGACTCACGGTTTTTCTACTATCAGTCAATTTGTTGTTCGTCGGCGGTCTAAAAGCCGACCCGACGATTGCTCAGGTGAGCCACTCGGAGTTTCAGGCAGTAGACGCAGCCGGCGAACAGACGTATACCGCGACGGACAAGGTCGTTCTGGAAGGAATACTGCTTCACAATCCTGCCGACATGTTGGACCCGACTCCCGACGAGACCATCACGGAGATGTTCAACCTCGGCGGGCAGTGGCAGATATTCTTCCAGGGCGAGGGCGACGACCACGCGGGCACGGCCGTCTGGCTGGGCCAACTCTATAACAATCTACCTTGGGTCGCACCTGACGGCGGATACTCAAACAAGGAATTCGTAGGGGAGCTTAGGCGCTTGAACGCCGCTCAGTTCAGCCCTGGCGACAGGATAAGGGTTACAGGGTACTTCCTGTCGTACAAAGGCAAGCTCAACATCAACGAGCAGCACAACAAGAATCCCGACCATGACTTCACGATCGAACTTCTGGAACGCGGCGTCGGTTTGCCCCGGCCGGAGGTAGTTCGCCTGGATGAACTGAAAGACGATAGCGATGAATTCATTTTTGACCCGACCAGGGCAACTGGATGCGAGTATTACCAGGCTCGACTGGTCAAGATCGAGAACATCTACTTCGTAGACGCAAACAACTGGAGCCCTGAGGCCGAGCTTCTAATTAGCGACGGCACCAGGACCTTCCCCGTGAAGCTGGGTCGGGGCAGTGGAATCTACGCCGGCTCCAACAATCTAATCGAGCCGTTCGACGTCATAGGGATCATGGACCAGGAAAGTACCGATCTAAAGCGGGGCTACCGCATTTGGGTAATGGATTACGATGGGAACGGTTCCGTCTTGGCATGCCGGGAGCATCGCATCGCCGACAAGCCCGGCGACACGAATATGGACCGAGCCGTTGACTTCGTCGACTTGGCTAAACTTGCCGAAGACTGGCTGAGGTAGCCGCCCCGGCTAAAACGCAAGTACGGTGTAGCGTCCTGTGAAGCGCGCTTTTACCCTAATTGAATTACTTGTGGTCATTGCCATTATCACCTTGTTGATGGCCATTCTATCGACAGTGTTGGGCCACGCCCGCCTCCAGGCTAAGGTGCTCACTGTCAATGCCGAACTGCGCCACATCGGGATGGCCCTTGAGGCATATTCGTTCGACAACAACGGCAAGTATCCGCCCACGCGCGTGGACTGCATGCTCGGCGGCCACTTCTACCAGCTCCCCTTGGAATTGGTAGAGAGCAAGTATCTACCCAGGCCCCCAAGCGATACGTATATGGCCACGAGCATAGAGGACCGCTTCAACCCCGGCTACACGTACAAATACAGGTCTGTCGGGACGCTCATTTATAACAGGACAACCATCGTAAAGGACGGCGCACATCTGTGGGTTCCGGATGCTTTTCCCTATGGCCAAAGCGATGAAGGCAAAGACTACTCGAACCCGCAAGAATCGCCGGTAAGCTGGGTGCTATACAGCGAAGGCCCGAGGTTTGACCTGGAACGCATGCGAGAGCTCAAATATCCCGTGCCGAGGGAAACGTGGTATGACAGTAAAGCCGGCAAAGGCGTCATAGTTAGAATGCGTTTAAAGAATGGAGCGCAAATAGGGTCGTTTGAGAACTAAGAAATGAAAAGCGCTATATTCGGTTGCATATTGGCATTTACCGGCGTGGGCGGTTTGCTTTTAGGCGGTTGTCGAGAGAAACCTGCGCAGCAGAACCACACACAGGTAACCGTCACTAATTCATACCTTGGCTGCGCAGTTCGCGACGTTTGTGGCAGCCAGACGCATGTGCTATGTTTGGCGCCACCGGGAATTTGTCCGGGGCACTTCGACATTTCGCCGTCACAAGTCGAGAAACTAAGGGATTCCGTCGTGTTGTTGTTCGACTTTCAGAACCAGGTCGAGCAGAAGCTCGCTCGCTTGAAGCAAGAAGAAGGGCTGAAAACGGCTTTGGTGCATCCACCGGGGGGATTATGTGTGCCGCAGACCTACCTTGAAATATGCCGCCAAGTTTGCGATATTTTTTCGACGGCGCACCCCGAGGCGGCCAGCCAATACAGGCAAAGACTGGCTATTGTGGAGGAAAGGATTAAAAGTCTGGAAACGGAGCTTTTGGAGAAAGTACGCCGCGAACGGCTCTCCTCGGTTAGAATTGTGGCCTCGGACCATCAGGCCGATTTCTTAAAATGGCTCGGCCTGGAGACAATAGCGACATTCATAGGCAGCGACGTCGAGACGGTCGGCGGGGTCGAACGCTGCCTTAAGCAAGCCAAAGGCCAAAACGTGCGGTTTGTCGTAGCGAACAAGCAGGAGGGCTCTCGCCTTGCCAAGGCCATAGCTCAACGGCTGGGAGCCACAGCCGTTATCTTTAGTAACTTTCCCGAAAACTGTGATTCCTCGAACGGTTTCGACGAGCTGCTTCGAACGAACGTAAAGCATCTGTTAGAGGCGGCCAAACGATGACGCGAGGGTGCTTAAGTCTTTCCAATGTTAAGGTGCGCCGCGGGGGGCGAACAATACTTGACGTCGAGTCTGTGGAGATTCGGCAGGATGAATTTGTCGGGATCATTGGCACCAACGGTGCGGGGAAAACGACTTTGCTAAAAGTCTGCTGCGGCTTGATAAGAGCGGATAGCGGAACGGTCCGGTTTGACGGGCACAACTTCCACCAACTCAGCGCCTGGCGCAAGGCGGAACTGACAAGGCGAATCGGATATATTCCCCAGGCGGCGGAGTACAATGCCGAGCTACCTTTCACCCTCCGCGAGCTTGTGGCGATGGGCCGAACAAGCGTCAGGGGCTTGCTAAGTCGGTTGAACAGGAAGGATTACGAGATTATCGACGGTTGGATTGACAGCTTGGGTCTGGCTCAAAAGAGACGACAGACCTTCAGAAGTCTTTCCGGGGGTGAGCAACAAAAGGGGCTGATAGCGCGGGCGATGGCACAGGATCCCGAGCTGCTCGTGCTCGATGAGCCTTGTTCGAATCTTGATTTCAACTGGAAGTATCAGATTACGGAACTCATCGACCGGTTGCATCGTGAGACCAGCTTGACGGTCTTGATGGTTTCGCATGAGACGAGTCAGCTGCCTTCCGCTTGCAAAAGGGTGCTCCTCTTGCATGAGGGTAATGTGTTGGCCGACGGCGACATCGAGCAAGTTCTCGAATCCGAGGAGTTCGACAGAGCCTATAGGTGCCCCAGTGAGACGCTGAAAATCGGCGGGCGAAGATATACGGTCAAAAAGGATTCTGCTTGAGGCGTACCGTTTTATGGATTCTTTTTTCTATCTTGTGATGCTTGCCGGGGCCGTGGCAGGAGCCAGCACCGGCTTGTTGGGAGTCTATATTATTGGTATGAGGATGCCCTTTATCGGAATTTGCATATCGCATTCGGCAATGGCGGGCACAATTTATTCGATTCTTTCGGGCGTTAACCCGGTTTTGGGGCCCGTGGCTTTCTCGGCGGCTTGCTCAATGAGTCTTGGCGCGATCCGGCCCGGCAGATCGAGAATGGACGCCAATGTTGCATTAGCAATACTCTTCAACTTTATGCTGGGGCTGACGTTTTTAGGTATAGGCTTGATGCGCGGCAGCCGCTCAGAGGTGCTCGGCCTGCTTTGGGGCAGCTTGCTTTTGGTGGACCGGAGCAACGTGGTGACCATCACGATTTTTGCTTTGATTTTTGCAGCCTTTGCCGGCCTGTTCAACAAGGAGTTGAAGGCTCTCATGTTCAGCCGGACTATCGCCTCTGCGACCGGTGTGCACGACGCCTTTGTCTATTGTCTTTTTCTGGCATTGTGCGGCGCCATATTGGCGGTTAATCTTCCCCTTGTCGGCGGCCTACTGATATTCAGTCTGATCACTTGCCCCGCCGCCGCAGCATACCAAATATGCACGGGACACGGCTCGGTTGTACTTGTGGCGACGGCTTTCGGAACGGCCAGCGCAGTCGTCGGCTTCCTTGTTTCGTATTTTCTTGATCTGCCGACGGGGGCGTCCATCGTGATTGTCAGCACGCTTATTTTTGCGGTTTGTGCCTCTTACAGAGCCTCGGCACGTAAACATAACTGACCGATTAAAATAGAAACGAGGTGTTATCAGGCACGGCGCTCGTCAAACAAGCATATCCGCAGATACTATGTGCAACCAGGGAAAGCCACCGGATTATTGGTGGGCTGCAGCAGCGCGTCAGCTCGAGCGAATTACGAACATTCACGCCCCCAAATGTTCTACGCGTACTCTTACCCTGCATCAACTCTCGCTTTCCGCGCTTATTTCGATACATTCATAAAGCCTGCTGATTTCACATTAGCGAGCAAATCTGAAGAAAATGGCGCAAAATGGAAAATCTCCCTGTGTAGAAAGGCTGCAAGAACCGGCCAAATCGCCAACAAGACCGACAGCCGAAAAATCGCTGAATTCCTCAGCAAAGACGGACAACTGCTCCTGCCTTTCCTGGAGCTGCTCTGTAATACCCAACAGGCCATCGATGAACTGATTGACGTCGTCGGCAAGGCGGCCGTCGAGAAACGTCCGCGCTTCTGCTCTCTCTTTTTTTGTTCCATCTGCTATTTTCTCCCTTGACTTTTTGACCCTGATTTTTCGGCCGGCCTGTTTTCGCCCGCAAACCAGCCACTCCACCCCCCTGCTTATCTGAGCCCATACCAC
>CAZWAP010000083.1:0-5391 GCA_964632005.1 uncultured Pirellulales bacterium
AGATCGACTTCGTGACCGTCGCAGGCTTGGTAATCGTAACCGCTGGGGCCTCAACGTCGGCACTGGGATCAAACACAACGTTCTCCGGCGGGTTCGCAGTCCACTGATAGGTCAGGTTGGTCCAGCTCGACCCGGGCTTCTCAACGATGTTCGGATCCAACTGCACCGGCTGGCCCGACCACGTAACCATATCGACGCCGGCATCAACGTCCGGAGCGTTCGGATCACCCTGGATTGTCAGAGGCTCCGATAGAGCATACATCGGCAGCTCGGTCTCAGGCGGCTCACCCGTCCACTGCCGCCAGACCCACGCATTAGGATCCGATGCTTGCCCCTGGTGAATCTGACCGCCCCCACCTAACGCGTTGAATGACGCCGGATGACCGGTCGCTTTCGTGCCGTCCCAGTATGTGCCCGTAAAAGGCCAATGCGCCCACTCCGTCCCTGCCTCTGTAAGGTTGATTATGTGCTGAATTGAGCCGTCCCATAAGTCTTTGTAGTCGCTGGCTACCAGAGTACTGCCGTCCAAAAGATATATCGGACAGCCAGGCTCCTCATCGGTCCAATTGGTCGACGTGTTGTCGATTGCATTCACGTCATCTGTCGAGCCGATCGCCTTCCAGGTAACCCCATCGTCGGCGCCTATGTTATAAACGGTTGAGGCGTCCGCCAGACTCTGCACCCACGCATTGTAAACCTCGATGTCGTTCGAGTCTGCGGTCCTCGTCGCGCTCGTATGGAAAACGAACCGATACTGGTCCCCCGGTCGCCAAGGCTCTCCCGTTGCGGGATTGTCGCCCGCCAACGTCTCGGGGGTCAGGATCCCAAGCTGGCCCGAAACACTAACCGCTTGCGCTCGCCCCGAGAGCATGCCCAGCCCCGCGACGACGAGCATCAAAACTACTTTGACTATGCTTCTCGCAGCCATAATTGACTCCTCCAAGCGCTATTGAATTGTGCACAATATCACCTGCGACCAGCAATCTGCTGGACCGCTGACTCGCTCCAATCACTCGTCCACAAACAACCTGAAAACAACCTGAATCAAGGCTTCGGAATCGGCTCTATCAAGCCGGTATCCTCAAGCCACGTCTCGGCCAACAGCGCAAAATCTGCAAAGTTGACGACGCAGTTACCGTCAATGTCCGCTCGAGCATCTTCCGCTCCCAGACCCTTGCCGATAGCCGCCTGGCACGCATCATCGTACACATCGATCGTCATAGTGTCTGCCACGGGCGGGTTGACCCCGTCCTCAACCACGAGCTCCAATACAACGCTGGACGGGTTCTCGGTGGCCTTGGTGATCGTAACAATCGGGTCTTCAACAGATGGCCCCGGATCGAATACGACACCATCCGGCGGTTCCGCGCTCCAGGTGTAGCTCTCGACCGTCACACCTTCCTGAACGGTCGCATCCAATTGCACCGGCTCGCCCGACCAGGTGATCATATCGGGACCGGCATCGACGGAATATGCCCCGAGCAGCGGGATCATACTCCGGCCGATGGCGTCACCCACCAGCATATAGGTCTCGGCATTTCGATTATAGTGATAGCCCTGGTTGGCCGGGGACTCCTCGACGTCCCTCCAGTAACCAAGAGTGTCGACAGAAGCTACATTACCGGCAAACTCAGGGTGCTTATCCGGGTCACTCACGGCCATCTGAGCCGCATAGATCTTGCCATACGCGCTCTCCGGATCGTAGGGCTCACCACCAAACCCGATGGTCGCCACCACGAACGGTGCATTCGGCCTAACCTTGCCCGGGTAGCGGTTCTCGTAGTACTCCCGCAACTTGGTGATGAGGTTCGTCAGGTTAAGCTCGTAACGCTCGGCGTACGACGCATCATATTGATCCTTGTGGCCCTGCCACCAGACGAAGCCGGCAATCTCAAATCCCTGGTCGGCGTACTCGGGGTACTCGGCCGCGAAATTGTCCAGGATGTCGACCACGTTGAAGATCGAGTAGACGTTCCAGTAAGTCGAGGACTCCGCCCCAACACCAGGCTCCGACTCGGCACTGGACGTGTGCGCCGCTTTGCTGATGTACACCACGTCATTGTGGCGGACCTGGCAATTCTTGGGATACTCCGTGGCGTCCATCCACCCCATCGGGCCCATATCGCTCTCGTCCAGGAAATAATCGTCGTATTGCTTGCCGGCATACCAGACGAATGGCGACGGGCCGCCGCCCTCTGTCAGCCATCTGTTGGGCGACTCGCCGTAGGCCGCATAGGTGTACTCCCCGTACTCGTATCGCTCGCTGCCCGGAGGCAGGCAGTCCCAGCCGATGCTCCGATTGCCCTGCGAGGTCTTCAGAACGATGACAGGCTCGTCGTGGTAATAACCCATAATGTGGCCAAATCCCATCTCGGGCCCTATCGTGCTGCCGCCGGCCTGCACTCCCGGAGTCAGTGGCCCGTCGCCGATCGCGGTGATCACCCCCCGGTACATCACGTCATTGCGGACCGTCCACGCACCGCCGTCATCCACCAGGTTCGGGAACTTGTTTTCACGCTTCACAATGGTCTCAAGCGTTCCGGGCTGGGTACCATTGATATTGCCCATCCCCACCATATTCGATTGACCCGACAGGATGTAAACCTTGACCGGCTTGGTAGTATCAGGCGGAGTCGAATCCGGATCGGGCAGGGGATACACGATACCAGGATTGTCACCTGCACTGGTCGGGTCCGTGAAGGATGCAGCAACCTCGTACCAATCGCCCGCGCCGTCCCCGTCACTGTCAGTATTCGTCGGGTCGGTCCCGGTGTCGGTCTCGTCGACAAAGATCCCCGTGTTCGTCTCGACCCCATCTCGCAGCCCATCGCGATCGCTGTCAACGGCCGTCGGATCAGTCCCCGTGTCTGAGGCGTTGACGAAGACGCCCGTGTTGGTCTCAACCCCGTCGCTCAGCCCATCGCCGTCGGTGTCGGCATTGAGCGGATCCGTCGGAGGACGCGACCCGACACCGGCGATCTCGCCGCCGTCTTGAAGCGTATCGCCGTCGCTGTCGGGATCGGTAGGATCGGTCCCAAGCTCGTATTCTTCTATGTTGGTCAGTCCGTCGGGTTCGAGGTCGTCTCCCGGGTTCAGAGCCGTGGGCGAAGGCGGATCGGTATACAGCAGTTCGTAGCTGTCCGGCAGACCGTCACCGTCGGTGTCCTCTACGTAAAACGTGAAGACCGCACCTTCGACCGGATCGCCGCTCGGACTGCCGTCAAGATAGGAATTCACCTGCCAGTAGTACGTATTTGCAACAGGGGCGCTGACGGTCACGGACGTCGTATTCAGCCCCGCGTCAACCACCTTGGTGAAATCCGTCTCCGGATCCGTCCCGAACCACACGTCCACCCACACGTCCGAACCGACCCTCGCCGGCAGGTTCGTCCAGCTCAATTCCACATCGCCAGCCGCAACCGTCGCACCGTCCGCCGGAGAAGGACGCATAGGATGCTCCATATCCAAATGGAAAACCATGTCTCCGCTCACGTTGTTCATCGTGGTATCGCCGATTCCAAGCCCGGCGGTACCCGACATATAGCGCGTGCCCCCCGGGTATTCATCGCCGGTACGATTGATATAAGGAATCCCCGTAGTCCAATGCGAGGTGCTGCTGGTCATACCCACGTCAACACCGTATTCCGTATTGGGTTCCAGTAAGACGGGCGTATCGAACCTCCAGGTCATATACTCCCCCCCGTTCCACGTGAAATCCTGCGTGGCCGTCTCCGAGTAAATCTCCGTGAATATCCACGTCCCCGGATCGCTTGGGTTCACTCGATTGATCGTCCCAACCCGAATAACGTATTCTTTCGTGGGCTCTGCTTTTTGACTATCCGTAACCTGATACGAAATAGCTTTGAGCAAAACCTCTGTTTCGCCGGTGGTGAACGTTTGGCCCTTCGGCCTGCCGGACGCCTTGCTGTCGCACCACCACTTGTCCGTACCGGTCACGGGCCCGTAATTTGCGATATCTTCCCCGTTGACCACAGGGGCCGTAGGACTGGCAGACATCGTCGCCGCCTCGGCCGAAACACCTGCCAGGCCAAGAACTGCTATCGCTACCACCGTGAGAGTCAACGCGATCCTCGTTCTGTTTCGCAAACTTCTCATTTTCAGTCTCCTTCTGGCCCCGCCCATAATTATGGGCAACAAAAATACCTACCTTGTACCGGTAAAGTCCTTATCGACCGACGCACAAAAACGTCCTTCTCTGCCGCGGCCAACTCCTAACATCCGATACGTCACAACCTCATCACTTGACAAGTGCCAACAACCACAACTACTTCGGTATCGGCCCTGTCAAGCCGGTATCGTTCAGCCATTTTGTGGCCATCAGTGCAAAATCTGCAAAGTTGACGACGCAGTTCCCGTCAATGTCTGCTCCGGTTCCTATACCCTTGCCGATGGCCGCCTGGCACGCATCATCGTACACGTCGATTATCATAGTTTTTGCCACGGGCGGGTTGACCCCGTCCTCAACCACGAGCTTCAATACAACGCTGGACGGGTTGTCCGTGGACTTGGTAATCGTAACTATCGGGTCTTCAACGCTCGGCCCGGGATCGAACACGACACCATCCGGCGGATTCGCGCTCCAGGTGTAGCTCTCGACCGTCACACCTTCCTGAACGGTCGCATCCAACTGCACCGGCTGACCCGACCAGGTGATCATATCGGGACCGAGATCGACCAGATACGCCGGCAGCAGATTGAGCATACTCCGGCCGATGGCGTCACCAACGAGCATATAGGTCTCGGCGTTGCGATTATAGTGATAGCCCTGGTTGGCCGGGGACTCCTCGACGTCCCTCCAGTAACCAAGAGTGTCGACAGAAGCTACATTACCGGCAAACTCAGGGTGCTTATCCGGGTCACTCACGGCCATCTGAGCCGCATAAATCTTGCCGTAGGCGCTTGACGGATCGTACGGCTCACCGCCAAATCCAATGGTCGCCACCACGAACGGGGCGTCCGGTGTTACCTTGCCCGGATAGCGCTTCTCATAGTACTCCCGAACAGTTTTGATTAAATTCGTCAGGTTCAACTCGTAACGCTCGGCGTACGACGCATCATATTGGTCCTTGTGGCCTTGCCACCAGACGAAGCCCGCAATCTCGAAGCCCTGCTCGGCATACTCGGGGTACTCGGCCGCGAAATTGTCCAGAACGTCAACCACGTTGAAAACCGAGTAGACGTTCCAGTAAGTCGAAGACTCCGCTCCAACGCCAGGCTCCGACTCCGCACTCGAGGTGTGCGCCGCTTTGCTGATGTAAACCACGTCATTGTGCCGAACCTGGCAACCCTTGGGATACTCCGTGGCACTCAGCCAGCCCATCGGGCCCATATCGCTCTCGTCCAGGAAATAATCGTCGTATTGCTTGCCGG
>CAZWAP010000084.1:0-5312 GCA_964632005.1 uncultured Pirellulales bacterium
GAGAAGGTCGATCTGGACACGGTGAAGTTCACGCTCAAGCTGGAGCCCAGGTCCAAGAAGCAGTTCGAGTATACCCTGACGACTTACCACGGCACCCGGGCCGAGGAACAAAGAAGAAGCCGGTCATAGTACCACGGCCGGGAAGCTAAGAATCCAATTTACAACCGGGCGGGTTCTACGATCGGGCAGGCCACGGGGCTGCAGTGACCCTCGATGGCAGCGGGGTCCTTTGTAAAGGTGGTCATATCCTTGGCGGTCTTCTCAGGGATCTCGAGCAAAGTCGAATACTCCCCACATCTTTCCCTTGGGAGTCGTCGGCTGCTCACGGCTTGCCGGGGACTATGCCGGCTCGCACTCGAGCTCGTGGGGAAGCTGTTCCAGCGGACAGCCCGGGCACTTGGGTTTGGACCTGCAGAACTCTTTGCCCAGCCGCACCAGCAGGGCGTGGTATTCGTTGAACATCTGCACGTCCTCCGGCAGGTTCGACTGGAACAGGTCCTGCAACTGTTCGTAACCGGCGTCGGATTCTATAAGCCTGTGTCGCACGGCCAGCCGCGCCGTATAGGCATCAACCACGAAGACAGGTCGTTCCAGCGCGTAAAGCAGGATTGAGTCAGCCGTTTCAGGACCGATCCCTTTTATCTCAAGCAGCTCGCGCCTTAAGCGATGGGTCTCAACTCCATCGAGGTTTGTAAGCTCCCCCTCGTAGGTTTCAAAGAGCCAGTCTATAAAGTTCCTGATACGCCTTGCCTTTATGTTGAAATAGCCTGCCGGCCGGATCAGCTGGGCAAGACGAAAATCCGGCGAGCCATAGAGACTCTCGGGGCTCAAGCACCCCGCTGATTTCAGGTTTTGTATTGCTTTCTCGACATTAGCCCAGTTGGTATTCTGGGTGAGTATCGCCCCGATTATTATCTCGAACCGCGTCTGGCCCGGCCACCAGTGCTGAGGGCCGAAGCGATCAAGTAGCAGCTGGTAGATCTCGTTTAGTTGCTCGCTTATCGTACGCACTCCAGGACTCTCCAGGGAATAACGCGGCATCGTACCTGACGCCTCGCTGCCGGCAAAACCGCCCGGCGATCATCATCTTGCCTATTGTAATCTGATGTCCTCTCAAGTAAACTCTCCAGCATCCTGGTCAACGGTGTTTTCCTGGTCTTGGACGATGAAAGTGGCGAAAAGGCAAACCAAAGAAAAAAGGACCAAGCCCGAGACGAAGCGCGCCGGTAAAGCACCTATCGGCCAGCTCTTCAACTTCGCCAGGGACTCGTATCTTGAGCGGACCAGTCGCCCCATCTACGCCATCGGTTTCTTGTTGCCGTTTGTCATATTCTACGAAGTTGGGACGATTCTGATCAACACGGACATTCTAAACCAATCCGAGATACGCGTGGTCGCTTTCGTTTGGCTCCGTGACCTGCTTGAGTCGATAGGTTTTGGCGGCAAGTTCGCCTGGGTTGCGCCGCCGCTGGTCGTGGTCGCCATCCTGGCTGGCCTGCAGGTCAGTTCCAGGAAACGGTGGACTTTCGACGTGCGAGATACCGTGCCGATGGCCGCTGAGTGCATCGTCCTGGCGGTGCCGCTGATAGTCCTGAGCTTGCTTCTCAACAACCCTCACGTGCCCCAGAACCGGCTCGACCGTTTTGCCGCCGGCGGTCTGGCAGTGTATAGTTCGCAACCGACGGCCACTGTTGACCAGCTTGATACTCTGCCCTTGCTCGCCGCTCAAAGCAACCTTCCACGCGCTAACCATATGCTGCTGGCCAACGTCGTCACGGGCGTGGGTGCCGGAATCTATGAAGAGCTTGTATTTCGTTTGATCCTGATATGTCTGCTGATGATGCTCTTTCAGGATATCTTCGGGCTCGACCAGAAGAACTCGATCGTCCTATCAGTACTGATATCCGCCACGCTGTTCAGCGCGCACCACCACATTGACTTGCTGACGGGGCGGGCGAACCCGACCGAGCCTTTCGATTTCACCAGATTTGCCTTTCGGGCAATGGCCGGTATCTATTTCGCCATTCTCTTCGCAATCCGCGGCTTTGGAATCACCGCCGGAACCCACGCCTTCTACGATATAATTGCCACTATTATTAATGCTCTTTTTTTCGAGCGGTGAAGCCGCTCAGTTTGTCGATTTTTTCGCCGTCCGTGCAAAAAAACTCGCCCGCTGTTACTCTTTGGCAAAGCGTACCTTGCAAGATAATCGTCCTATAAGCCGGCTGACCCGCGTTAACAGCACTGGAAATAAGCTTGAATCGCCCCTGTTATTTTTGTATAATGAGGCTCGAGTAGAAGTCAATGGTTTCATTGTTGGGATTGGCCGTTTATGGAATCACCTCGAATCAACGTTGCAATTGACGAACTGACCTTCAGCCTCTTTCAAAGACCCCTGCACCCGGAGCTGTTCCAGATATACGCCCAGCGACAGCTCAAGACCGAGAAGTACGAAGCTCTCATCTGGGTTACCGGTTGCACGCACGTCGTCAGCGTTTTTGTCGGCGATGCCTGCCTCACCGAGGTTGTAAGTGCGCCCGGCCAGTTGCTGCCCCACAGGGGGTTGATTGAGCGTTTCCAGTTCCGCGGGCCGAGAAGCCATAAGTGCACGCTCAGTAGGACGCTGAGCTATATGACCGACTTCCAGGTCGAGAAGATGAGCCCGGGCCTCTATCGCCAGAGTCACAGCGACCTTGAGCGATTTGCACAGAATCGTGGGGTCTTCGTAAAGTTCCCTGAGCTCGAGGTTGATACGCTCCAGCCGTTCTGCTACGTTGATTTCGAAGCCAGGCGCAGCGAGCTGCACATCCACACGTTCGCCGCATATCCCGAGCAAGTAACAATGATAAAAACCCAGTCATTGTTTGACTTCCGCTAACAATAAAGCGGTCCAAGCCTCCAGGTTTTTCGAAGAGCTGATGCCCTTGCTGCATCCTGCTGTAGCGTTGTTCCTTGCCGGGCCGGGTTACCTTTGCACTGTAGGCCAGAGTTATGTTACCCGCGCCTCCGGCAGCAGGCCGCCATCTGGTCAGCGTCCGTGAAGTTCGAACAACAATATCCCCTCTTATCTCCGGTGGACAGGATTTTGTCGTTGCCGTTCTTTTCAAATCTTGTTAACACCTACCCTGCGTATGGATGTCGATAGGGAATATTGCATCTTTCTCAGCGTAGCCGATCCGAGCGCCGACGACCACTGCGCTAACCTCATAAATGCACTTCGCAGCGAAGGGCACACGAATATAAGGTTTGTCGGTGTAGGTGGCCCGAAGATGGCGCAGGCCGGTTGCGAGCTGTTAGAGACAACTGTCGGCAGGGCCGCTATGATCTACAAGGCCTTCACCCTTGTCGTGTACTTCTGGCGGGTCTTGCGAGGCATAAAGAAATATCTCAAAGATAACAACGTTGACCTCGTTGTCGTATGCGACTCGCCCGGCTTCAACTGGCACGTCGCTAAACTCGCCAAAAAGCTCCGCATCAAGACCCTCTTCTACGTCGCACCGCAGCTCTGGGCCTGGGCGCCCTGGCGCATTCGAAAACTACGAAAACGATGCGATAAGCTCTGCTGCATCCTGCCCTTCGAAGAACACTGGTTTGCAGAGAGGGGCATCGACGTTGCTTTTGTCGGCAACCCGATGATCGGGGCCATAGAGACCGCCTGGGGCCGAGCCAAGCAATACAGCCGCTACGACCCGGCAGCTCCGCGAATTGCCATCCTGCCCGGTTCGCGCCAGGCCGAGCTCAAAGCCCTCTGGGAGCCGATGCAGCAGATTGGGCTGCGCATCAAGTCGAACCATCCGCGTGTCGCTTTTGTCACCATAGCTGTCGATGACGAACGCCGAAAATGGCTCCAGCAGAACCAGATCCCTGACTTCCAATCCGAGTATACGGTTGGTACCGTCTGCTCAACTGCCGAATCGGCCGATTTTGCACTCGTAGCCAGCGGCAGCGCGACCTTGCAGGTTGCGGCGATGGGTTGTCCTATGGTCGTGATGTACCAGTCCAGCCGGATCCTCTGGCATCTCGTCGGCCGCTGGCTCGTCAGAACAGAGTTCCTTTGTCTGGTCAACATCCTGGCTGGCAGGGAATTGGTCCCTGAGTTTATGCCGTACTTTTCCTCGATAGAACCGATCGTTGAGACTGTCGAGCGCTTCCTTGCAGACAAAGATAAGCTCGAGCGGCTCAGCACCGAGCTGGTTGACCTTGCCCGACCACTGGGAGAAAGACACGCCGGCCGGGAACTCGCAAGTGTAATTATCCAGATGCTCCGCCAATGAATGTGTCGCATCCGCCTCTACCTCAATTAGCACGCTAAACCCTCAAAATCGGCTGCCCGGCCGAGGGTTGCCGTGGACGACTTATTCGCCGCCGATAACCGAAGTGCTGACGCGCCGACCATCCTGTGGAGAAAAAGGGCTTGACGGTAAACGTGCGAAGTCGTTAACTTTTACAGGGTCTTGGAGTTCCGGCGCCCGTAGCTCAATTGGACAGAGTCGCGGACTTCGAATCCGAAGGTTGCAGGTTCGAGTCCTGCCGGGCGCGCTAAAAACCGCGTTTTCGGTATCGGGAATGCGGTTTTGCTTTGCGCCGGACTCCATAGAATTGCGCCCAATTGTGCCTGTTGGCGCCCCAATACGCACCCCACTTCTGGGTTTATCGAGATGCCCTATCTTATTTGCCGGATTATCGGTGCAAACCCTGCCGTCCGTGCGTGTTTGCTTGCCTGCTGCGGTGGTCGGTTTTGACAGATCAGGCAGCAGCTCGAGCGCGGCCCGCCTTCGGCGATGGCTTCTCGATGTCACCACCCTCCAGTCGAAGCCAGATGGTCAGCCGAACCAGGTCTGACGGCTTTGCCGAATCTGGCTTTGGAGGCTGGGTGAACGAAAAGAGCAAGTCAGTCCGCCAAGTCTTTCCGCTCTTGGGTCGAAAGAAATCTCATCCACAACATCTGACAATATCTCGAATTTCATCGGAAGGTTGGTATGTCTATGATAATAATTCATCGAAATTAGCTGCCTAAAAAGTGCGGAAATCAACTTAAAATAGGATACTATAAAATAGGCGGGGCCGAAGCCCCGCCTATTAAGTCTAATTCTTAAAAACCTTTCTGGCTAAGTAAGGCGTTTAACTGTTAAAATCGGCGAAGTCATCATTGTTGCTTCCTTTGCTAAGTGGAATTACCTTTTCTGCCTGAGCTTTGGCAGTAGTTGTTTCAGCTTTCTTAGCTGATTTCTTAGCTGATTTCTTGGCTGATTTCTTGGCTGAGCCGTTGGCTATCTGATGAAACGCATGGTCAGAATTGCCTAAGCCGTGGT
>CAZWAP010000085.1:0-5253 GCA_964632005.1 uncultured Pirellulales bacterium
GTTACTTGTGGATTTCACGGTTGACACAGCCACCCCGGGGGACTATAATCGCCCACACTTGGTGCGTCAAGTTGGCTGTTTTACGGAAATCGCCTATGACCTCGAACGCCCGCTCGAGAACACGCCTCGAATCAACCCTGAGCATCGTGCTGTTGGCAGTGCTCTTGCTTATCGCCGCGGCGGTACTTGTCAAGCAGGCCCGTTTCGATATGGCGCGTTTCGGCCTG
Organism: uncultured Pirellulales bacterium; assembly: GCA_964632005.1. GTDB lineage: Bacteria > Planctomycetota > Phycisphaerae > Sedimentisphaerales > Anaerobacaceae > CAZWAP01. The sequence continues at coordinate 228 of CAZWAP010000085.1, forward strand.
GATGCTGCGGGTACGCTTTATCCTGGCGACGGCCAGGGCAGTTGGCCGCAGGTGCCGCGTCTGGCGGAGCTGGCACCGGATGGGTACGCGCCGTTTTCTCGGCAGCAGCGCTACGAGCCGTCGAACCTCTACGAAAAGATAGATGGCAAGGCCCCTTTCTACATCGAGGCTGGCTTGCAGGAGCTGTTGACCCAGCGGTTCGTCAGCCGGGCCGACGATAAGCTCTGGATGGAGCTTTACCTGTTCGATATGGCCGACGTCAAAAACGCCTTTTCGGTTTACAGCAGCCAGAGGCGGGCCGGCGTCGAGGACCTCGCCGGTATCAGATTCGCCTACAAGACAAGCAACGGCTTGTATTTCGTTCACGGCAGATACTATGTCGAGCTGTTGGGCTCTGCGGAGTCGCTGGAACTGCTCGGTGCTATGACCGAGGTCGCGGAGGCTCTTGTGCGTACGATACGGCCCGGCCAGGCAAGCGACATCCCCGAGTTGGCCCTGTTTCCGTCGGATGGCGTTGTCCCCGGCAGCTTCAAGCTCGTACTCAAAGACGCCTTCGGCTTCGACGGACTCACCGAGGTCTTTCTTTGCCGGTACGAGGCAGACGGCGGCCGGGTCACCGCGTTCATCAGTAGGTGTGCAGATGCCGCGGCTGCACGGAAGATCGCAAAGAGTTACCTCGATTTTCTCGTGGACAACGGTGCTACGCCCAAGTCAGCCACGAACGGGACGCTGTTGGCCAGCGGCGCAAAGATCCTCGATTTCTATGGTACTACCGAAATCGTCTTCACGGCGGGGGCGTTTCTCGGCGGCATCCACGAGGCCGAGGACCGACAACGCGCCGAGCGATTGGCCGCTAAGATGATCGAGAAGCTGACGAAATTAGCCGGGCCAAATCAATGACCGCCCAGAGCGATGACAAGTTGGTCAGAAGGCAAGTGCTCTGCCGGGCAGCCAAGGCCGGTATCTCGGTGGCCGCCGCCGGCGCACTTTCTTATGCCCTTTACGACCCCCACGGGCCGGGTCCGGCGCCCCAGGCGGAGCACCTCGTGACGCTTCCGGATTTTTCGGTAGCGCCCGAGCCTGGCCGGTCGATCAGTATCGTCACCGGCTCCGACAGAAAGGCAACGCTGTCAGCGGCGATCAAGCTGCTCGGTGGGATTGAGAGGTTCGTTCGCCCTGGCCAGACCGTCGCAATCAAGCCCAACGTCGCATTTGCCTCGCCGCCGGTCCTCGGCGCAACCACGAACCCCGATCTCGTCGCCGAGCTGGTCAAGCTGTGCTACGCTGCCGGGGCTGCCAAGGTGATCGTCACCGATAATCCCATCAACGACCCGGCAAGTTGCTTTGCCCTGACCGGGATCGGCCGAGCCGCGGCCGCCGAAGGGGCCAAGGTGATCCACCCGAAGGACCGCCTTTTCAGGCCGACCACGCTGGAGAAAGGCAGGCTCATCAGGAATTGGCCGCTCTATTTCGAGCCTTTCGCCAGGGCCGACAGGCTCTTCGGGGTCGCTCCCGTCAAGCACCATCATCGAAGCGGCGCCTCGATGACGATGAAGAATTTCTACGGACTCCTTGGCGGGCGGCGCAACATATTCCACCAGGAGATCAACACCATAATCGCCGAGCTTGCGATGATGGTCAAACCCACGCTTGTAGTACTCGACGGCACCGAGGTTATGATGACCAACGGTCCGACCGGAGGGTCGCTCTCGGACCTTAGTCGCAAGAACACGATGATCGCAAGTACCGATATGGTGGCGGCCGACTCGGTCGGCTGCGGCCTGCTTGGGCTGAGGGTCTCGGATCTGCCCTATCTTGCAAAGGCTCGCGATGCCGGCGCCGGAACCACCGACGTCGAATCCCTCGGCCCCAGACGTGCCGCCATTGAATGAAACGGATATGGGAATAGTAACTACCAGACGGATAAGCCAGGTCTTCTTCTTCGGCCTTTTCCTGTGGTTGTCTCTGGTCGCGACGGTCGGCGAGAAGCTCTGGCAGTTGCGGGGCTGGCCGGTGGACCTGTTTCTGTGGCTCGATCCCCTTGCGGGTATCGGCACCGCCCTGGCCACCCATACGTTGTACCGGCCCCTGTTATGGGGGGTGCTCGTCCTTGTCCTGACGATGGTTTTGGGCCGATTCTTTTGCGGGTGGGTCTGTCCCTTCGGCTCGCTGCACCATTTCGTCGGCTACTTGGCACACAGGCAAGCAGGCGTTGCTAAGAAGATCGAGCTCAACAGGTACCGGCCAGCCCAGCGGATCAAGTACTTCTGCCTGATCGTCCTGCTTTTTATGGCCGCCTTTCCTTCGCTTACCGCCACTCTGCAGATCGGTTTGCTGGATCCGATCCCGCTGGTCACGCGGTCGGTCAACTTGTTGCTGTTGCCGATCCTGGATCGTCCCTTCGGTATCGTTTCCTCCACTACCCGCTTCTACGAGGCCGCGCCCGTGATCCTGGTCGTTTTTGGCGCCGCGGTGCTTGCGAACCTCGTTGTCCCTCGCTTCTACTGCCGGTTCATTTGCCCGTTGGGAGCGTTGTTGGGCATCGTCTGCCGGTTCGCCCTGTGGCGGGTGGGGCGTGCGGAGGGACAATGTACCGATTGCAGGCTCTGCGGGCGCTCTTGCGAGGGCGGCTGCGACCCGCACGGCAAAATCAGGATCAGCGAGTGCGTGCTCTGTCTTAACTGTCTCGATGATTGCAAAGAGGGGCTGGTTCAGTACCAGGTCCGCCCCTCGGTAGCAGGCGAGAAGGTCGGCCCGGACGTCTCCCGCAGGGGCTTTGTGCTTGCGATGACTTCGGGGGTTGTTGCCGCGCCTGCGCTGAGGCTCGGCGGAAAACTCGCCGCCAACTGGGAGCACCGCCTCATCCGTCCCCCGGGTTCGCTCAGTGAGCCGGAATTCCTCAAGCGGTGCATCAAGTGCGGCCTGTGTATGCGCGTGTGCCCCACCAACGTCCTGCAGCCGGCTGGCTTTGAACGAGGGCTGGAGGTGCTCTGGACGCCGGTGTTGAACAATCGGATCGGCTCGAGCGGCTGTCAGTTGAGCTGCACGGCCTGTGGGCAGGTTTGCCCGACCTCGGCGATAAGGCCGATCAGCCTGGCCGAGAAACTCGGGCGAGGGCCGTTCGCCGAGGTCGGCCCGGTCAGGATAGGAACGGCGTTCGTCGACCGGGGCAGGTGCCTGCCGTGGGCGATGGACAAGCCCTGCATCGTGTGCGAAGAAAACTGTCCGGTCAGCCCGAAGGCTATTTACACGCGCGAGCACTTCGCTACAATTCGCGACGGTGGTCTGAAAGTGGCGCAGGTCGCCCGGGGTATGGTGCGTATCGAGCAGACGCTCGAACCGGGCAAGTTTGCAACGGGCGACTATTACTGCCTCGTGGCCCCGGACAAGCGGATACGGGTCACGGGCAATTCGGCCGACTCGATCGAGCTGCCCCGGGATTCGGGCGTCGAAACCGTCCTGGCTCCGGGTGACCAGATCGAGGTCCAGGTGCGCCTGCAAAGGCCCTACGTGGACGTCGAAAAGTGCATCGGCTGTGGCGTCTGCGAACACGAGTGCCCGGTTAGCGGCAAAAAGGCCGTGAGGGTCTCCGCAGAGGGCGAGACGAGGAGTACCGATAGGAGGCTGCTGCTGCGGCCCGGTTGACCGTTCAATGTCCAGAGGCGCGTGCTGCACGTGCCCTATAGAGGAGCTCGACGCGATGAAAACGCCCGAAAAACGATTCGACAGAAGGAACTTTCTGCAGACCGTAGGTGCCGCCGGCCTGGTCAGCGCGACGGCTGGCCTGGCTCGTGCGAAGGAAAAACAGCGGGCACAAAGCCCCGCTCCCGGAGAAAAACAGAAACCCACGCCGATACCCCTCCGCAAAGTCGGCAAATCCAAGGTGAAGGTCCCTGTCCTTTGCCTGGGTGGAAATTACAACCTGGTCGACAGGCAGATCATCCTCAGAAAGGCCCTCGAGTCCGGCCTGACGTTCTGGGATACCGCTCACAACTACGCCGGCGGCAACAGCGAGCTTGGAATAGGCAAGTTTCTCGCCGCGTACCCCCAGGCCCGAAAGAAACTCTTGATCGCCAGCAAGGCCTCGTACGCGACAAACGTCGACCAGGTTGAAGAGCGGCTGCAGCTGTCTCTCAAGAGGCTGAAGACGAATTACCTCGATCTGTACTTCGGCGTTCACTTTATGTCCGAGCCGGACCAGTTGACCGATGAACTGAAGAAATGGGCCCTGGATGCCAAGAAACGTGGCGTCATACGCCTGTTTGGTTTCAGCACCCACAAGAATATGGCCAAGCTGCTCACGGCCGCAGCCAAGCTCGACTGGATCGACGTGATCCTGACTGTTTACAACTTCCGCCTCAGACAAGACCCGAAGATGCAGGCTGCCATCGAGGCCTGCCACAAGGCCGGCATCGGACTGGTCGCAATGAAGGCGCTGGCGTCCGGCCCGGTTGCACGCTGGGCCAAACACGAGGTCACGGTCGAAACCGAGGAGGACAGGAGACTCGTAGGCCATTTCCTCAAGAAGGGGATGACGCCCGGCCAGGCGAAGATAAACGTCATCCTGCAGGACAAGAGATTCTGTTCGGTATGCGTTTCAATGCAAAGTATGGCGCTTCTGGACGAGAATATTGCGGCTGTCTCGGGCGGAAGCAAGCTCAGCCGCGCCGACATCGGCCTCTTGGATGAGTACGCCCGCGCAACCTGCACTGGCTACTGTGCCGGCTGCGCGGAGATCTGCGAGGCAGCGGTGCCCGAGGCGCCTTACATCAGCGACATAATGCGGTATCTTATGTACTACAACAGTTACGGCCGGCACGACGAGGCCCGAGATTTGTTCGCCGCCATTCCGAGCCCCGTCAGGCGAAAGCTGCCACAACTCGATTACACCCTCGCAGAGGCGCGCTGTCCCCAGCGGTTGCCGATACGCAAGCTCGTCAGTGAGGCTCTGGAGAAGTTGGCTTGAGTGAAGATGTCCGAAAAGCAAACCGTTTCTTGGAGTATGGTTGGATGAATCAGAGAGCCC
>CAZWAP010000086.1:0-5081 GCA_964632005.1 uncultured Pirellulales bacterium
CTGCAAAGAAAATCCACCTCCATCCGCAGCTACAGGCCACGGAAAAACGTCTGCGTATATCACCTCGTCCACAATCACCCACGAAACAGGCTCACCAACGACATCGGCAGCCTGGGGCCGCTTCAAAGCCAACCGCTCCCCGGAGTTGGACAAATCGCCATCCCACGGCCCTATTATCTCGATGCCGGCTGCCAAATCGCCCACACCATAACTCGAAACAAACCTCGCCAGGCGCCCAGGCTCGACCACAGGATCAAAACCCACCACCAACAAACGCCCACCAGGTTCAAGATACATACCTGAGCCGAACACGTAATCCACCGCACCATCCAATCGCCAGCCGCCCGCTGAGTTCGCCAGATTTATCCGAACCGACGTCGGATTGTACAGCTCTACGTACTCCTCGTTGCCGTCCGCAGGATGGTACATCAACTCGTCGATCACTATATCCATCACCCCCGGGCCGTTTGACGACCCTCGAGACGGCACCTGGTGAAACCAATAATCACCACCATCAGGATAACGACCCAGGGACGCGTTGTTCTGCTCGCCTTCGAACCGTACGTAATCCACTACCCGGCCCTTGCCCGTACCGGGCAGGTAAGACAGAATAACCTCCTCGCCCGCCTTGTTCAGGCCGAAACCGCTCTCTATTGGATTGTGAAATCCGCTGACCTCGTCAAAGCTCAAGTAACCATAGTCGAGTATACCCACCAAAGGTATCGCCCACTTGCGCAACTGCTCCCTGTCGTCGCTCAAGTACCACCCGCCGAGCGTGATTGGCAGGCCGCTGGCATTGTAAAGCTCGATCCAGTCGTTCGAATCGTACTCGGGATGCGAACGGTCACTGTAATCCGTATGAGCCATAACCTCGTTCAAGACTACCGTCCGCGGCAATAGAGGATCGTCGGCGCCGGGAGAACCGCCTATGTAGGCACTCGAACGCCAGTTACCGCCGTAATTCAAGGAACCGCTCGACTCAGAGGCTATCGCCGAATCCAAAGGTACCAGCGAATGACCGCTGCCGTCAGCGTTCAAAGGCCAGCCGCGACCGTCGTCATACGTGAACTCAGCTATCGTACCGTTCCACATATCCACCAACTGTATCGTCTCGCCGCCGTTGGACAATCTGTCGGCATTGTCTATGTACTGGCCTGCTATCCTGCTCGAAAGCGAAGTGCCGTAGCGGGACTCGAACGCAGCCTTGTTCCGAACCACGAGAACGAACTGCCCTGGGCCAAGGCTCGCAACCGAGCTGCCGGCAAAATCGAACGTGACCCCGCAAACGAACGAGACGTAAGCAAGGTCCAGGGGCTGGTCGCCGATGTTCTTGAGCTCGACAAACTCGAACTCATCGTTGTCGACGTCCAGCTCGCCTGCCGATACGTCGGCAGCAGCAGGATTGTACATCAGCTCGGTTATGCGAAGGGAATCGAGGATACCGGCCGAGACCGGTTCACCTGCGATAAACTGGACTGGAGCCGACCAGTGGCTCCACCGGCCGGTCGCGTCCTTCATCCGGCAACGGACTCTGTAGGTTCTGCCGGGCTTGACCACAGCGGCTGGAATCCGTATGTCATACTGAAAGCTCGTCAGCTCACCGCTATCCCACACGGCCTCGATCTCGTATTTTCTCGGCTCGTTCGGGTCGTATCTGGGGTTGTTCGGGTCGGTAACCTCTGCGATCCGCCATTTCATCCCCTCGAAGGTCCTCCTGCCCTGCGGATCGCTGAATTGGGATGTCCTGAACAGGAGGTTATTGACGGGGTATCCCGGTGGTCCGATGTACGAAATCAGCGGAGTCTCCGGGATGCAGGGGTCTTCGGTGTAGGTGTCGAACTCCTTGTTGTCCGAGACGATGTAATTCTTCATAAGCTGGACCATACCGCGGAACCCTCCGGGGCTTGGTACGTATATCCCTGCTGACGGATTGCCGGCATAGAATCGGCCGACTCCTGCTTTGCTGAGATTCACGTAGCTTGAGGTCATTATCGGGTTGTAATCCCACATCGCCCTGTCTGCATCGACCATCGAGGGGCCGTCGGCCGGGCTGTCGATGACGTCGGCCAGCTCATCGAGCAACGCGTTCATCTGCTCGGGGTTGTAGAGCAGATCGTGGAACTCCCGGAGGCGATTCTGGTATTCCACGAGGATGCCCGGATTCGAGAATATCGCCCCCTGCTTCTTGAAGGGGTCTTCGCCGTTGCCGTACATATTGTTCGCCCAGGTAAGGTCGAGATCCCACGGGAGCATATACCAGATGTTCTGCTGCGGATGCAGATAGAAGAAGTAGTTTTTCCCGTAGCCGATGTCACCGTGGTGGATACCTTCAACCACGCAACGGTAAGAGTAGTATCGCTGGAGGTCGACGTTGGTGCGCCACCATTGCTCGGTCGGGTTTGGGTCGTAGTAATAGGCGGACTTGAAGGCGGCAAAGTCGGACTTATCGGTGACCGCGGTCGGTCCCTGATTGTTCATTTCGGCATTGTGGCCCTCTATTTTGTAGAGGTTTCCGTCCGGCAGCTTGTGCTCGTCCAGGAAGCGCCCGTCCATCTGCTCGATGGTCATATAGAGACCCCAGAAGTCGCCGTCGTACTGGGTCGGGCCGGCTTCCGAGGCCTCGTCTATCACCCTGAAGTGTACCCAGCTCGTTTTCGGCGCCTCGACCCCCATAAGGTTGAAGAGCTTGAAGCCGGCCGCCTCGAACATTCCCTGCTCGCCGCGGTGCCAGTAGTTGCCCTGCTGAATACAGGCGGAAAAGTTCAGCTTATCCCACTTCGTATCATACTTCCTTCCGAAGTCGTCGCGGGCCTGGAAGCTCTGGCCTCGGTTGAAGTCGAATTTCCACATATTCTTGCCCATCGCGTACCGCCAGACCCCGCCCCGGGCGCGGTAGCGGATATGGTCGTACACCTGCCCGTCGTAGACCAACGTGCCGTACCACTTGTACAGGTCGCCTCCGTACTTGTCGATCCACATACAGTGCTCGACCGACTCCTTCTTGCTGATCAAGTGGTACACAGGTATGCGGGTCAGCACCTCGGAGGGATAACACACCGTCGGCGTGACGCCAGGCTGAACCGCACCGTACCAATCCGGCACGCCATCGTAAACGAAATAGGCAAAATTGGGCACGGGCTCGGTCTCGTAGTCGTAACGGTATGGACAGATGACCGACAGCCCCGTGCAGTCCCGGGCCCCGATACGGTATCGAACGAGACGGCGATGCACCTGGACCGACCCGTCGAGAACCACCGTATAGATATTGTCGCCCGCCTGCTCGTCGCCGCCGGCGCCGTCATCCCGCATCGGCTCTATGAGCCAGTTCGTTTCGTACTGTGGGTCGGTCAGCTCGATGTATGCCCCGGGGTCCACCGGCTGGTAGTAAAGCACCACTGACTCGACTGCTTCGGGGTCGGTGACCTTTGCGGTTATCGTGACGTCCTGGCCGCTCTTTGGCTGCTTTGGACGGTGCTTTACCTGGCGGACCTGCGGGCCGATGTTTTTGGCGTATGAGGTGTTACGCCTGCCGGGGGACGGGCCGAAAGACGCCGAGCTCGCCTCGAGACGAACATCGAGAAAGCAATCCGATGAGCCGCTCAACGAGGCGTTGAGAAGATGGATGGCAATGACGTTGGTGCCGTTTTTCAGGTAGGCCTCGGGTCCGGAGAGGTCGAAGCTGTGCCAGTTCTTGTCCTCGATGGCCCGGTTCGCCGTGGCGTTGCAGGGGAGGTCGGTTCCGCCGACGTTCTCACCCCTGACGAAGTACCCGTTGATGTAGGCGTTGAAGCCGTCATCGTATATTAGCGAGAGCTTCAGGGCTCCTACCGCGGCCGGATCGTCGACCTCGAAGGTCTTGCGAAGGTACACCGATGAATAATTGCCCGGCATATCTGCGAGGTCCGTTGCTATGAAGCTCTCACCGTATCCGATGAAAAGGTTGCCTTGGGCCCACGAGCTATCGTCGAACCCGACTTGCCGCCAGGCGTCGCTCGGCGACGAGGGCTCCGAGGTACCCTTGCGATACTTCCAGGCGGCGCCGGAAGGTATCAATGTCGTCGGCGCAGGGGCGGACTCCGGCTCGCTCGGGCGCCAATTTCCCCCCAGGTCGTTGTCGAAGGCGGGGTTTACCAGTTCAATCGAGTGGCCCGGTGGGCCGCCGACGGTAGGCCAGGGAAAACCCAGCTTGTAATCCACTTCGTCAACCTTTCCGCCGTCCGCATCACGAAGGCAGATGGTCTCGCCCTCATTGCGCAACTTACCTATCCAGGGGCCGACGACCTTTTCAGCCGGGACGCCGAACTTGCTCTGAACCTGGCTGGGCGTCTGGGCAACTAAGATGTACTGACCCGCGGGCAGTACCACTTCCTCGGGGAACGTGTATTCTATGCCGCTGCTGAAGTGCCAGCGGGCGATATTGACGTCCATCGTGCTCCTGTTGTAAAGCTCCACGTACTCGACAAGCTCGGTTTTGACGTCGGGGTCGTAGTGGATCTCGTTGATTATCACGGGAGCTATCGACCTGGCCCAGTTGGCCGCCAGGGCTGCGAAGTCGGCCATATTGACGCCGTCGCCGTCTCCTACTATGTCGGCCTCACTGGCGGAACCTGCGAGCCAGTTCGCCGCCAAAGCCCGCACGTCCTCGAATCCAACGCGGCAGTCACCGCTAATATCGCCCTTCAGGTATGCACCCTGTAGGGTGGACGCGCACAGCAGCAGCACAAGGAATCGTGCCACGCGTATAGGGATCCGCCCGGGCATCTTCTACGTGGTCCCTCGCAGGCTATACGGCGGACACCTCCGGTCGCCGCCGCGCCTTTTGCCACCGTCAAAACACCACACTGCCTTGTTGAAACTCGTCAATATTGTAGCATATCCGATCGGCCCAAGTCAACCGCCGCTTGCCCGCCCCACCGTCCCAAGTTGTGTGGTTTGATTGATAAAAAAATGGCCTCTTTGCCGATGTGAACCAAAAACACTCGACAAGGAGGCCAAAAATGACCCGTTACCATATTCCCGGTCGCCAGCAGCCTGAAACTTGAGAGAAGATGTCCTCATTGCCACCGATCCGCCGGCAGAAT
>CAZWAP010000087.1:0-4737 GCA_964632005.1 uncultured Pirellulales bacterium
CGTAACAAGGTAGCCGTAGGGGAACCTGCGGCTGGATCACCTCCTTTCTAGGGATTACTAGAACGGTGTCCGGCAGTAAGCCGGATGCTGAAAGTCAGGCCTTTCGCTGCATGGGCGTGAACCAAATTGGGTTCATGGCAGGCTTAACTGTGCTTGTAAGCAAAAGCCCTGTCTTCGGACAGGGCTTTTTTGTTGACTTTTCCGCTGTTCGGATGTACTTTGTAGCAATAAAAGTCGGGCAAGAGAAATAGAAATGAAATTTACACAGTATTTTCTTTATACAAGAAATCGGCCGGACCGTTCGTGTATCAAAGAAGAATGGATTCAAGATGCCATAGACAAGCCCTTAAGAACAGAGATTCAGAAAGACGGCAGAATTCGAAAATGGATATACGTAAAAGAAGTCGATAAATACTTGCGGGTTATTCTGCTTTCGGACGGTGCAACCGTGCATAATGCTTTCTTCGACCGCACTTTTCAGGAGTAATGTTATGAAGATCAAGTACTTTACAGACACGGATACTGCTTTGGTGGAGTTTTCAGACCACCAGGTTGCGCAGACCAAAGAGATAAATGAGAACATATACGTTGATTTGGATGCGGACGACAATCTGGTGAATATGACCATCGAACACGCCAGCAAACAGGCCAATATAGCAGAGGTAGCTTATCAACAGATTGGAAGTAAGAGCGCCTGAACGGCAGACATTGCTGAGTTCTGCCCCGCCGAAGGACAAACCAGCAGTATGGTGATGGCGGTTTTGTAAAATGGGTAAAAAACTGGATTCCACAGGTCATAGCAAGCATTATACGGCAGTGGTTTACAACCCAATCATCCGAATTCATCTAACCAGAGAGACTTGAAGGAGGGTTTTGGGATGACTTATAGTATAGGTCTGGTGCAACTCACGTACAGCCCACCCGAGCCGACGATCTTCGTTGAGTGAGCCGGTGAAAGCGCTCGGAGCGGAAGCAGAAATAGGAGACACAAAAATGCTCAGATGCCATACTCACGGACCCGGTTGTAATTGCTGCGGAGCGGTTGACCGTCGGGGTTTCCTGGAGAAATGTGGGGTAGCAGTACTCGGGGCGTGCGGTTCGCTCGGGGCACTCGCCGCCCGTGCGTCAGAGAAAAACCAGGCCGAAACCCGGGTTGCCGCGGTGTTTCTCAGGAGTATGGACACCCGGGAAATCTGGCCCTATCCGGGCTTTGACTGCAAGACTCGGCAGCGAGAGCTCCTGAGCCGATTGCAGCAAAGCTGCCCGGGAATCAGATTCATCCCCGTGGCGGTCGAGAACGCCTCCGATATGCACAAGGCAATCGCGTTAAAGGACAGCGTTGACGGGTATCTGGTCTATACAATGACGCTCGTCTGGAGGCACCGCAGCGATATCGTCAGTATTGCCCAGCTGGGCAAGCCGATGGTGGTGGCTGACGAGTTCCTCGGTGGTTCCGGCGTGTTCTTGACCGGCTACAGTCAAATCTTCGATCGGGGAATACCTGCAGTGGCCGTCTCTACGAGAAGGTTCAGCGACCTGGTCCTGGTCGCCCGCCAGTTTGCGAGCGTTCGAGCGGCGACTACCACGCCGGCGAGCTTCGCCAAACACTGCGAGAAAGTCTACCGGGGAACGTTCGGACGCGCGGCCCGGTCGAAGTGCCTGCGCGATACCGTTGAGCTGACCGACATCCAGGAGTGCGTCGAGCGGTTCCGCCGGTCGCGTTTCCTGATCATTGGCCGCGGCCACGGGGGACAGGAGCACGATTTCCTTGGTGCCAAAGGACGCTACGCCGACTTTGAGGAATTGCAGTCCCTCTACAACGAAGTTGATCGCGATGAGGCAGCAGCGTGGGCTGAGCGGTGGTCGAAACAGGCCCAGCAACTGCCGCCGGGCAACTACATCGAACCGAGCCAGCCAAGGCCGGATGCCGTGCGAAGAGCAGGTGCTCTCTACCTGGCTATGCTCAAGCTGCTAAAAAAGTACGAGACGGACTCGATAACCATCAACTGCCTCAGTGGGTTCACAGCCGGCAAACTACCGGCCTATCCGTGCCTGGGATTTATGCAGATTCTCAACGATGGCGGCCAGGGCGTCTGCGAAGCGATGCCCGACGATACGATCAGTATGCTGATGGCACGCATTCTCACGGGCCGACCGGGATTCGTGTCGGATCCGGCCCTGGATACCTCCAAGAACCAGATCGTCTATGCCCATTGTGTTGGGACAACCAAGGTATTCGGCCCGGACGGGACATCCAACGGCTACCGAATACGGACATTGCACAACCGCGACCCGCGGGGTGCGGCCGTCGAGTCGCTGATGCCGGCCGGCTATATGACCACCAGCTTTCGTACCAACTTCGCGCGCAAAAAGATGGTCATCCATCAGGCCAAGGCCATCGGCCCGCTGGAGACGGAGAAGGGATGCCGGACAAAGCTACTCGCCGAAGTCCGCGGCGACATCGGCAAGCTCTTCAACAAATGGAGCCAGTTCGGCTGGCACAGGGTGACCGTCTATGGAGACGTCAAAGAACCGCTCGTGGAATTTGCTAAGGCGCTGGGGCTGAGCATCGTCGAAGAGGCGTAACAGAGCTGCGGAACCGGACAGCTTGCGGTAACGCAGAGCCAAGAAGCGCGTGTGGCACTCCAACACATACCGCCCCGCTCCACTTCTCATGCGCTGCGGACATATACGCCACCCGCGGCAACATTAGCACAGCCCTCAAAGTTCGAGACAACAGCCCACCTTCGTAAAGGCCTCTTGCTCGTCTCGAACGACTGCCGAGTCTACATGATGGACTACCACCTCAATCCTATCGTCAGAAACCGACTGGCCGAAAAGATAATCTCTTGCGGGAAGCGGCCTCGAAACTGTCATCAACAGCAAGCAGCCAGCACGCCGGGCCCAGAGCTGCACTGAGTTGCTCGCTGCCCAGGGCGCTGGAGCTGTCATAAGGAATTCAAGCCAGAAGCTCGGGAGTTATCATCCATTTGACCTGCCAGCCGGCCTCGGTGGTTTGCTCCACGCAAACGACGCAGCCTTGCTGGAACGCCAGCACACCGGCCGATGCGTCGCCAGTCAGAAGCAGCGACGCCAGCTTGCCCACAAAAGGCAGGTGCCCTACGATCATGACATCAGCCCGGCTGGAGATAATTTCATCTCTTATCACGGTAACGTCATCGTTGGGCCCAAGGCCGTCCCGAACCGCCGTCTCTTTCCTTACCGCCACAACCTCACTCAAAACCTCCGCTGTCTGGGCCGCGCGCGTCTTTCCGCTGTGCCAGAGGTAATCCACTTTCACATCCAACCGCCCTATAAGCGCAGCCACCCTGGCAAGCTCCTGCCGGCCCTCCGCGGTCAGGCACCTACCGGGGTCTACCTCTTTCGGAGCCGCTTTTGCGTGCTGAACGAGGTACACCGTCATTTTTTCCAACCTCCCTTCTTAACTCTATCCAGGACGATTATACCCGCCACGCCGCAGCCCGCAATCACCGTGCAAAGTCGAGCAGAAAATTTTAACGTACCGGTTGACGCCGTCCCTTTCTAACAATATATTGCCCCTTCAAACGATATACTGCCGGCGTGTCTTTCAGGGAGCGTTTTTGGAAATGACCAACGTTACCTTTGTAACAGGCGACGGGATCGGGCCTGAGATCGCAGAAGCCACCCGCAGATGCATTGACGCCACTGGCGCCGGGATCAACTGGGAGATCGTAGAGGCCGGCTCCGACGTGATGGAACGGCTCGGCACACCCCTGCCAGAAGCCACCGTCGAATCGATCAAGAAAAACCGCATCGCCATCAAGGCCCCGATCACCACCCCGGTCGGCACCGGCTTTCGCAGCATCAACGTCCACCTCCGCCAGTCCCTCGATCTCTATGCCTGCCTGCGGCCCTGCAAGAGCTACAAGGGCGTTCGGACCAGGTACCCCGAGGTCGACCTGGTCGTCGTCCGCGAGAACACCGAAGACGTCTACGCGGGCATCGAATTCCAGAAAGGCACCGACGAAGTCACCGAGCTAATCAACTGGTTGAACGCGCACAGCACCAGGAAAATTACGCCTGACTCCGGCATAAGTATTAAGCCCATCTCCGTCAATGCTACCCGCCGAATCGTCCGCTTCGCCTTCGAATACGCGCGCAAGACGCACCGCAGAAAAGTCACCAGCGTCCACAAGGCCAACATCATGAAGTTCTCCGACGGACTCTGGCTCGAAGTCAGCCGCGAGGTCGCAAAGGAATACCCTGACATCGAATTCGAGGACCGCATCGTCGACAATATGTGTATGCAGCTCGTTCAGAAGCCCGAGCTTTACGATGTGCTCGTCCTGCCTAATCTCTATGGCGATATCGTAAGCGACCTGTGCGCCGGTCTGGCCGGCGGCCTTGGCGTCGCCCCCGGAGCCAACATAGGCGACGACACCGCCATCTTCGAGGCGACGCACGGCAGCGCCCCGAAGTACAAGGGCCTTAACAAAGTCAACCCGACGGCCCTGATCCTGAGCGGGGTCATGATGTTACGCTACATAGGAAAAACCGCTCAGGCCGACGCCCTCGAAAACGCCGTCGCAGCCGTCATAGCAGAAGGCAAAGACGTTACCTACGACCTCAAGCCCGACCGCGACGACCCCACCGCCGTGGGCACAAGCCAGATGGCCGACGCAATCATCGAAAAAATCAAGAGCGCATCTTAGCTGTCCCCGTGCTTTTTGGTTTGTGCACGAGCCCGAGAGCCTC
>CAZWAP010000088.1:0-1295 GCA_964632005.1 uncultured Pirellulales bacterium
GCGATCTGGGCTCCACAGTTGACGGGGTCCTCGTCACGACAGTGGATGGTGCCCGCTGCCAGGCCCAGGTGGCGCAACACCGCGTTCATCGCAGCGACGACGACGCCCCGCTGGCCTACATTCGATAAGTGCAGGGATAGAGCCTCCCGCAGGCTTCCATCCCAGCGGCGTGGCTCGCCGGTGAAGGCTTGCCCTCGCCCGGTCTCAAAGACGGCCTCGATCACGTACTCCTTGCCCTTCTTGAGTACGAAGTCATCCCTCGCATCCCCAATGGCATCACCAGACGAGAGGGGACGGATTCTGACCGGCTCGTCCAGGTCGAGAGCGGCCTTGTTACAGGTCCGCACAAATTCGTTCTTAGCCTCTTCCAGAACGCCCATCAGAAAATACTCGACCAAGCAGCCTTCACGTCTGTAACGGTACTGCCCCCGGCTTCATAATTCAATAGTGCTGCCTGTCCTGACCGTCCTGAACTGCCTCGGATACCTTTGTCTTATCTGTTCAGTCTGCTTGGTACAATGACAGGGAGCTATCAGCTCGATCCCATTGAGTTTCTCCAATCGTGAGAATCCGTGGAACCCTCCGACAACGCCGTAAACCTTCCCAAGTGCGCCTGCTCGTTCGAGTATGTTGTCCAGGCCGGGATGGGCACAGCCTGTTATTACGACGCTTCCTTTTGGCAACTTTACGATCACAGACTGCTCCCTGGGGGACGTACCCAAAGGCCCTGTGGAATAGACGCCCGCGGCCAGTTGCATCAGTTCCGAGCACGAATCAGGTTTGAAGACCCTGGCGTTTTTGTTCATTTGCGTAAGAGTCTCGAGGCCGCCGACGTGATCCCAGTGCTCGTGTGAGATGATTATCTTGTCTATGGCTGCCACGTCGATATTGAGCCACCGCATATTGAAAACCAGGTCACTGCCACTCGGCCCGGTATCGAACAGGAGATTCTCGCCGTGTTCTATCAGGGCAGAAAAGCCCCAGCCTGATTTCAGACCTGGATGGGGCTGGTTATCGTAGACAATCGTTATCTTCATAACGTCCGTGGTTTTACCGGCTGAAGCTCATCGGCGGTGGTCCGCCTGTTTACTCGTTCGATCTCGATACTGGTCTATCGCGGCCCTCAGGGTAATCACGGCGAGTTTCGCACAGTGCTTGTGCTCATCCGGCAGGCCTTCGAAATACGCATCCACATCGTCGGGTTTCGTCTGCAGGGCTTCTTCGAGCGGTTTGCCCACCGCCGTCCTTGTGACGTAACTGGCACAGGTGATGGTGGCTCCGCAACCATCGGTCAG
>CAZWAP010000088.1:1395-4555 GCA_964632005.1 uncultured Pirellulales bacterium
CCGTCCTTGTGACGTAACTGGCACAGGTGATGGTGGCTCCGCAACCATCGGTCAGGAACCTCGCATCGCTTATCTTACCGTCCTTGATGGTCATCCACATTTCTATTGTGTCGCCACAGGGACCGGTTACCTTGACGTAGCTATCCGGGTTTTGCAGCTTGCCGATGTTGCTGGGATTCAAGAACTCTTCCTTGAACTTCTGCGAATAGCCTTCCAACACAGCATCCTGAAGATGTTGTGCGATTTGGTCATACCCTTGTGTCATTCAGATCTATCCTCAACGTGATTGTACTCTCTCCTCGTCACATACGCCAGCGCCCTGACTGGCTGGATCGGATACGTCCTGGCCTACTCGTAGTCTGACTCTGGGGGATTGAGCGGCGTTTTATCTGCGTTTCTCTGCAGGGCCCCGGGCGTTATCCTTAATGGTCGCAAATGTTGCCACTGGTTTCGAGCGTGTTGTCCAAATAGGCTGATACCAGCACTTCGGGCGACTCGGGCGATGCCCCCACAACCACCTCGATGCCGCTCTGGGCAAAGAGTTGCTGGGCCCTTCGTCCCATACCGCCAGCGATGATGACGTTCACCTTTTGCTCGCCGAGCCATGCAGGTAGAACGCCCGGCTGATGAACAGGGGGTTGGAGCTTGGCGACACTTGCAATTTCCTTCGTTTGACTGTCAACATCCACCAGGGCGAACTCTTCACAGTGCCCAAAGTGCGGGCACAGTCTGCCCTGAGCCAAGGGGATCGCTATACGCATCTTCAATGCTCCTTTCGAAAACTGATATCAAGTCGATTCCACACGTTTTTGATCCAAATCGAGCAGGGCTCGTACTGCCGGCTCGAATGCCTTTGCCGTTTCACTTTGTTGGCCTGCAGAGCGTACGAGAGGCGTTCCGCGGTCGCACGCCTGCACGACCTCCGGGTCGATCGGGATCCTGCCGAGAAAGGGGACAGACATACGAATGGCCATTTCTTGCCCGCCACCGGACTTGAATATATCGGTCCGCGTTCCACACCTGGGGCACACAAAGCCACTCATATTCTCGAGCACACCTAATATTGGGAGGCTCAGGCTCCGGCAAAAGTTGATTCCCTTGCGAACGTCTGCGAGGGCTACCTCCTGGGGCGTGGTAACAATGATCGCTCCGTCGGCCTTACCTAACAGCTGGATCACCGAGAGCGGCTCGTCTCCGGTGCCGGGCGGACTATCCACTATCAGGAAATCCAGGTTGTCCCACTGCACGTCCTTGATGAACTGCTTGATCATCTGGTACTTCATCGGCCCGCGCCATATCACGGGGTCATCGTCGGCGGGCAAGAGGAAGCCTATGGACATCACCTTGAAGTTGGGCATTACTTCCACGGGCAGAAGCGACTGGCCCACCGACTGGACCCTGTTGCCCTCGAGATTCAGAATCTTGGGGATGCT
The DNA here is from genome assembly GCA_964632005.1 of uncultured Pirellulales bacterium. Taxonomy (GTDB): domain Bacteria; phylum Planctomycetota; class Phycisphaerae; order Sedimentisphaerales; family Anaerobacaceae; genus CAZWAP01. The sequence continues at coordinate 2,829 of CAZWAP010000088.1, forward strand.
CGGGCCGTGTATGTCAATATCGATCAGGCCCACACGCTTGCCCGCGAGGACAAGCGAGACGGCAAGGTTGGCCGCCACGGTACTCTTACCCACGCCGCCCTTGCCGCTGAGCACGACTACCTTGTGTCTTATCCGTTCAACCCTTCGACGAATCTGTTCCTCGTCGGTCTGATTCTTCTGGGCCGTTGTTTTTTCCTGCATAATCCGTTTCCTCCGTCGTTGTGAACCCTGTTTTCCCCGGCTGTTGCGGACCCAACGGTCAACCTAAAGCGTATGTCAGGTTCCTCCACAGCGCTCTTACATCTTCCGAGACCGCTGCTCCGGTGTATTCAAGCACGGTAGCCTTCATTATCTGGGCCTTCGTAAAGGCCTCGTCGTATCGTATTCTGCCTGCGAGCCTGACACCTCGTTTGGCCGCGTAATCTTCGATGCTCGCGGTCATATCCTGGTTGAGGTCGAATTTGTTGATGCACACCAGCGACGGGATATTGAACCCTGCAGCCAGGTCCGCGACGCGTTCAAGATCGTGCTTCCCGGAAAGAGTAGGCTCCGTGACTATCAGTAGCAGATCCGCCCCGGTGATGGACGCGATGACGGGGCAGCCGATCCCCGGCGAGCCATCCACGATCAGCAGATTTTTTCTTTCTTCGGTGGCTATTCTCCTTGCTTCCTTGCGAATACGACTCACCAATTTCCCGCTGTTTTCTTCGGCGACGCCGAGCCTGGCGTGGACCATAGTCCCGAAGCGCGTATCGGATATGAACCATTCGCCATTAATGCACTGTTCAAAGACAATCGCATCTGCAGGGCAGAATTCGACGCAGACCTTGCAGCCTTCACACGAAATCGGGTCGATAGTAAACGTTTTCTCGACCATGTCGTTTGCCTGCCCGTTGAAGCGTATCGCATCGAACCTGCAGATCTGCTCGCATTTCCCGCAGCCGACGCATTTTTCCGTTATTATGGCTGCCCGTTTGCCGCCGGAAAAGTCATATCTTCGCCTTATTTTTGGCTCCAAGATCAGGTGCAGGTCGGCGGCGTCCACGTCGCAATCAGCGAGGACCGCCTTGTCCGCAAGGCCGGCAAATGCCGCCACCAGACTGGTCTTGCCTGTGCCACCTTTTCCACTTATGACAACTATTTCTTTCACGAGCCATCCTTACTCAAAGACAATCTGCCGTGAATAGCTCTGCACCGGTCCGACGCATTGTTTCTGCGCAGCGGATCGGCTTTCTACGTGGTTTTTTGTGCGCCCGGATCGGGACACCAGCTGCTCGTTCCAGGAGGACTCCCAAGGGTGCCGTTTATGACGTAGAGGCTTGCAACATCCGGCTCTTCGCTTTGGAATATCGTCGTTCCCCTGATCCCCAGAAAGTATTCCGTCTCAACGCAAAAATGTTCCGCGACTGCTTGCTCGATTTCTCTCAGATCCGTATGCCGGATCTTATTTATGTAAGAGGCCGGCTTTTCGATCCTTTCTTTGAAGAATTGCGACTGCGGATTGAGCAGCATAATCAGGATCTTGCCGCCTGCCCTGAGCATGCGGACTGTCTCTTCAATAGCTTTCTTGTATCTTTCAATAAACTGCAAGGAGGCCACGTAGATAACCGCATCGAAGCAGGAATCTGGGAAGTCCACATTCTCCCCTGAGCCGACCACGGTTCTTACGCCATCGGGAGCCTGGCCGAGAGCCTCTACGGAAACATCGAGCCCGGTAACATTGAATC
>CAZWAP010000089.1:0-4539 GCA_964632005.1 uncultured Pirellulales bacterium
TAAACGAATATGACCTTCTTGATTGTCCTGCCTGCTTCGACTATCAAGACCAGTGCGAGTAACAGGAGCACCGCCGCTATGATTCCGACCGCTGAGAAGCGGTACTGCCGCAGAAGCACCACAAGGGCCCAAATGGTCACGATGTTCATAAAAAATACGGGAATCAGCACGAAGCCGAGTTTCTTACCGGTCTTCTTCAACCACACCGCTATCACCAACGCCACAAGCCCTGCCAGGAGTTGATTGGTGGTGCCGAAGACCGGCCATATCGCTTTCCAGGCTGGCATCGCATTGCCCTGTGCGTCTTTCAGTGTAATCAACACGAATATCGTCGGCAGTATCAGGGTCGCCAGCGTGGAAAAATACCGGCTGTGGGCGCCTTTGAGGTTTAAGAGCTCCTCGAAAACGTACCGCCCCAGCCGCGTGGCCGTATCCAGCGTCGTCAGGATAAAGGCCGACAACGCCAAAAGCCCGAACCCAGCGCCCAGCTTTTCCGGCACTCCCATCACCGAGAGAAACTTGGCGATGCCGCTGCTGTAAATCTGCAGTGGGGGCTTGCTCGTAAGCTCGCTGCCCTTCTGCAGCATCACCACCGTTGCCAGCGCTATCACCGCCACCACCCCCTCAAGCAGCATCCCGCCGTACCCCACGAGCTTCCCGTCGCTTTCCTTGTTCAGCTGCTTCGACGAAGTGCCCGACGCCACGATTGAATGGAAACCCGAACACGCCCCGCACGCGACCGTTATGAACAGTATCGGGAACAACGTGCCGACCTGTGGGGCCCTCCAGGCCGTGAACGCCGGGTAATGGATGGTGAATCCGCCAAGCACAACCCCTATGAATCCGCTCAGAACCGATGCATATAAAAGGTAGGAGGATAAGTAGTCGCGCGGCTGCAGGAGTATCCACACCGGCGTCGTCGATGCCACAAAGCAGTAGCAGATTAAGACGACCGCCCAGGTCTTCTGTGGCTGGTGTGCCACTATCCCCGGAATCCACTCCGGCCGGATCGGCACCTTCTGCCCGGCCCAGACCGCCAGAAAAACCAGCGGCACAAACAGCAGCGAAGCCGGCAAAAGGGGGACCTTGAGCTTGTTGATTGCCAGCCCGAACACAATGGCCAGACCGATAAACATTACAGACGAGCTCGCCACACCGCCGTCATTCACGAACGTCGTCGCCGTCAGGTCCGCAAACACCGTCAGCACGTATACGAGCGTCAGCCAGATGAACGCCAGCAGCAGTTTGTATGCCACCGGCGACATATACTGCCTGGCGATCTCCGCGATTGACCGCGCGTTGTGCCGGATCGACGCCACCAGCGCTGAAAAATCGATCACCGCCCCCACGAAGATCGTCCCCAACACGATCCACAGCAGAACAGGGACCCACCCGAACGCCAGGGCTGCTATAATCGGCCCCACGATGGGAGCCGCCCCTGCTATCGACGAAAAATGATGTCCCAGCAGCACCGCCTTGTGTGCAGGGACCCTATCAACACCGTCGTAGTCCGTATGGCTCGGCGTTGGCCGATCGTCGTCTAACTCGTATCGCCTTGCCAGGAACCCGCCATACAACCTGTATGCCAGCAGAAACGCGAGAACTGCCCCAATGAGAATTACCACCAACATATTTCTTGCTCCTGACTGCCTCTTGAAAGATACGGTGCCCGTGGTCACTTGCACCGCTCACCGAGTGCAAATCTTTCTTACGGCCGGCGCTGCCGCGCCAGCAGCCGTATCGGCACCTCCTCCACTGTCAGAGCCGATTTTAGCCGGTTGACGATAAATCTGCGATAGTTTTCTTCGAATAGTTCGGCCTTGTTGACGAACGTCAATATAGTTATCGGATTGATCGCGACCTGCGTGGCGTAGTAAATTTTCGGCTGGCCCCTGCCCTTTCGCCTGGTCGTGGCCGGGCGCTCGGCGCGTATCGAGTCGAACGCCTTGTTCAATTTCGCCGTTGGTATCCACGTCGTTGCCTGTTTGAAAATCTGCCCGGCGAGGTCCAGGACACTCTGAACGTTCTTCGCCGTCGTGGCGGTCGTAAAGGCGATCGGAGCATACTTGAGTCCGGGCAGCACCTTCGCGAGGTACTCCCCGTACTCTTGTGAACTGGCTTGACCTTTGGCCAGGTCCCACTTGTTCACCACTATTATGCAGCTCTTGTATTCCGCCTCGACAAACCGTGCCAGCTTCTTGTCCACCTGGGAGACAGGCACCGTCGCATCGATCAAGAACAGCACCACGTCCGCCCGCCGGATCGAACGCGTCGCCCGGACATAGCTGTAAAACTCGATCGAATCCGCTATCTTGCTTTTCTTCCGCACGCCCGCCGTATCGATAATAACGATCGTCTTGCCGTCCTTTTCGATCCGCACGTCAACCGCGTCTCTGGTTGTACCCGGGGTCTCGCTCACAATCACCCGCTCGGCCCCTGCCATCGCGTTGACCAGCGTGCTCTTGCCGGCGTTGCGCTTGCCGACTATCGCAATCTTCATCACCGGCTCGGGCGGCCTGCCCGTCTCCGCTCCCTCCAGCTCCTTGAATATCCTGTCCAGCAGGACCTCTTTGTTCAGGTTGTTCTTCGCTGATATACACAGAAAATCCCCGAACCCGAGCTTGGCAAACTCCGCGGCCCCAGCAAACAGCTTCGCACTGTCCGCCTTGTTCGCGACCCCGATCACCTTCAGGGCCTCCTTCCGCAGCAGCCGTGCGATCGCCTCGTCAAGCGGCACCAGTCCCTCCCGCACGTCGACCATAAAGATCGCCAACTGCGCCGATTCGATCGCCCGGAGGATCTGCTGCTTGATGTGCTCGCCCAGTCGGTCAGAGTCCACGATCCCGTACCCCCCCGTGTCTATCAGCTCGAAGTACCTCTGGCCCCTCTCTATAATCGCACTGACCCTGTCGCGTGTAACGCCCGCCGTCGGCTCGACGATGCTTATCATCCGACCCGCCAGCGCGTTGAGCAGGCTGCTCTTACCCACGTTCGGCCGACCAACTATCGCAACCACCGGCAACGCCATACTACACCTGCCAGAAAACGCGCAACAAGCAGACCAGACCTCTCTACGCCTGCCCTATTACTAAACCCCTGCACTCTTGCAGACGCCAGATTCTACCAGAACGCACCTCAGGCTTGAACCTGCAAACCTGCGTAATTGTCCTAAAGATTGTGGCGGAGTTTTGCGGGGGATTCTCCGGCTTTCGCTCAGCCTAAAAATCACCTGCCGCCGGATCGCTTGCAGCGGAGGCATTTTCTATCAAGTTTTAGCTCGTCTGTGGCCGATGGAAGCGCATAGCGCGCCATTTCTTTGCTTCCTTGTCGTGTGTTTTAGTTCACATCGGCAAAGAGACCTCTTTTGCACTACCCCAAACCACACAGCTTGGGCCGATTACGCTTGCTGAGTCATCCTCGGGCGCGGCCGGCTGGCCGTATTTCCTTGACGAACCCTACCTGTCGGAGGAGGATACAAGAAGCGATACAGGCAGCGTCGCCCTTGGCCGTACTTGTTTGTAGCCTCGCCGGACCGGTTGAGAAGAAGTTGCCATAATGGGGTTGTAATGTTAGCAAAGCACATCATCAAACACCCTTTTGCTTCAGAGAGAACTTGCGCACTGCTTATGGTTATCGCGCTGCTCGCGGGCGTTGACGGACAACTCGCCGGCGCAGTTGGGCTGTACATCGCCAATCCCAATCCGCCGACAAACGGGCTAATCGGAGCCAATTATACGCCGGCCTATGCCGTCAACCAGGTACAATTCTGGCACGATTTCAGACCGGGGATCATCGAAAAAGAGATGACAGCGGCGAAAAAGTATTTCGGCATATCGACCTTGCGTGTGTACCTGCACAACATCAATTTCGACAAAGAAAGAGGCATTTTCCTGGCGAACCTGGAGAAGTTTCTTGCCATCTGCGATGCCTACGACATCAGGCCGGGCTTTGTATTCTTTGATGATTGTCATCGCCACAGTGGGATATACCTCGATGGGCCGACCGAACCAATCAAGGGATACCACAACGGTCGATGGGCCGCCTGCCCCCAGGATCGTGATCGCGACCCCGACAACATAGAGAAGTTCAAGCCCTACGTGCAGGAGGTCATTCGCGCCCACCGCACGGACAGGCGAGTCCTCTTCTGGGAAATCTTCAACGAGCCGGCACCGGCTGCCCAGTACAGCAGACGCCTAAGCGTGGCGGGATACCAGTGGGCCAAGGAGATCAAACCTATACAGCCCGTGCTCAATTGCCACAGGAGCAAGGCAGGCTGGAGCGATACCGAGGCGACGGATGTCGTCGATGCCCACATCTACCACTGGGATCCGTCGAGCTGGGACAGGCTGGCCGAGACAAACATCAAAAAGGGGACAGTTTTCACCGAAGCCGGCGCCCGCTGGTACGCGCCGAAGCCGAGCAGCGGTGAGCCTTGCGAGGTGCTCAACTGGCTCCAGCGGCGCCGCGCAGCCGGCAAGTCCACGCCCGGCGTCTACCTGTGCTGGGAATTGATGGTGGGCAACTCCAACTGCCGGTGGT
>CAZWAP010000090.1:0-4271 GCA_964632005.1 uncultured Pirellulales bacterium
GAACCTGGCTCAGACCTCTGTCCCGGCTGGAGCTGGCCGTGGTATACGCCACGTTCTCACCCTCCGGGACAACGCCTCCATAGCCTATCGTGGCGTCCGGGTTATATACGCCGGCCAGAGCCTCGCCAACCACCCACACCGTGGGGTTTGCCAGGTCGTAGTAACCATCCGTCCAGCCCGGCGGATTGCTTTCCTCGGTGCCGTCTGTCAGTACCGGACTCTCAAAGCCAGCGTTCGCGACCGGAACCAGAGTCGAGACGACGGTAGATTTGGTAATCGTAACCGTCGGAGCCTCGACCTCGGCGCCCGGATCGAATACAACGCCATCGGCAGGGTCCGCAGTCCAGGCGAACGTCAACGGTGTTACGTCTCTGTTGACAACGTTCGGGTCCAGCTGTACAGCCCGGCCCGACCAGGTAATCATATCTACCCCGGCATCCACGTCGGGGATGTTCAGATCGGTTATCTCAAGCGTTAGTGCCACATTGTCGATGCGGGTCCGTGTGCCATAAAGGTCGCCGCCCAGTGCCGGGGTACCAACGCGAATCTTCAGCTCTCCACTTGGGACGTCTTCATACGTCCTGGAGATTTCCTCCCACCCACTGGTTGGGTCGCCCGGGCCTATCGGATCTACCGAGGTAGTAGGGGTCACTGCTTCGCCGTCTACCAGCAAGTCCAGTATCACAGGACCCGCGGATCCGTCAATCATAGCCGAGAGCGTATAGATCGCGCTGGGTACGCTGTTACCCAGAGGGACCGACTCGATCATGGTCCCATTGCCGCCGCTCCACGTGCCAAAGGCATTAAAGCAGGTGGTGCCGTCTTCCTCAAAACCCGTGCTCCATAGGTCACCGGGCGTGGTTCCTTCGACGGGCCCTGCCCACCCCGGGCAATCCACAACCCCGCCGGTGGTGCCGTCGCCGTATTCGGCCACCCCGCCTCCAAGAACGGTAAGATTGTCCCCGACGCCCTTGGCATAGTTATTACCCGGCGCAAAAGTCGCGGCCACTGTATAGCCGGTCCCGGGTTTGTACAGCTGAAACTTGCCGTTGGGCACCTCGACGGTCATCATTGCTGCCTGGACTTGCCCGACAGCCAGGGCGAGAATCGCCATCGCCTTGACGGCAAGGGCTGATACTGTGCCGATTCGGTCTTGTGTTTTCATCCTGATATCCTCCAACAAAACCGCACGCGGACGGAATGTTATCGGGCGCCCAGGGTTTGCCCGGACGCCCGATACATCATAACCGCATCAACTTGACGAACGGTTACAACTACAACTATTTGGGAACCGGCTCCGTCAAGGTGTAATCATCCAGCCATCTTGCAGCCAGCCGGGCAAAATCCACAAGGTCCGTCGTGCAGTCTCCGTCAATATCGGATGGATCAAGCTCCGTCAAGCCCAGGTCGAGAGCCGCTATGCAGGCATCATCATAGAGGTCGATCGTCATATCATCTATGACGGCGTCCTCGGGTGGATTACCTTCGTTGTTGACCGCCAGCGTCAGCGTAACCACCGACGGGTTCTCGGTGGCCTTGGTAATCGTAACCACTGGAGCCTCAACCTCGGCACTGGGATCGAACTCAACGCCGTCGGCAGGTTCCGCAGTCCACAGATAGGTCAGGTTCGTCCAGTCCGACCCGGGCTTTTCGACGATGTTCGGGTCTAACTGGACCGCCTCGCCCGACCAGCTGACCATATCTGGCCCGGCATCTACAGAAGGTGCGTTCGGATCGGAGATGCCCACCACCGAGCCGAAGCTTGTCCCGAAACGGATCTCATCGAAGATTGAGTTATTGGAGTCCCACATTCCTATGGTGTCGAAGGCCGACTGGTTGAGGTCCAGATTGGTGATCGACGCGAATGCCGCCGACTCCGCCGGCTCGGTGGACAGATTCGTGACGTTAAACAGGAATAGTTCATCGGCAGTGCCATCGGGCTTCCAGTTGATCTTGCCAACAATCAGACTGGTCGCATCTTGTGGATCCGGCGTGTATGTGCCTGCAACAACGATCGGTGTAGTGGAGTTGTCGTAAGCGATCGCATTAACGGACCCGTTACCCTGGCCACTCCCGTCCGGGGCAGCCTGGATCGTGAACCCAAACCCGTCACCGGGAGCGGCGAGTGTTGGGGTCGTATCAGTGGTAAGCGGCTCCGTTCCGAAAATAAACGTTCCATGCAAATAGGGGGGCGCAGATTCCTGGAAGAGAACGCTAAACCAGATCGTGGTGCCCTCGCCAGTGAGAGCGGCGCGCGAACCGGCGGAGAGTAATCGATGTGCCTGGGCCCTGCCTGCACTGCCGTACCGGGACAGCGCGTTACCAGCCACGGGCAGCGTTGAGAATGTCAAACCGGGCGAACGGATCCAGTAAATTCTACCGTGGGAGATAGTTGAGATCCAGGCCCCGTCAAAGCCGGTCCCGCCATCCTGACCATCTATATTTGCCTCAGGTGGTTCATAGTCGAACGGCTCGTAGACGACCAGGCCCGCCTGGAGTGACCCGCTGAATAGCACGAAGACCCCGAGCATTACGGTAAAGATACATGCGGTTCTAACTGGTTTTCTTGTATTCATCGCATTCTCTCCTATCACACCAAAGAGCGAACGCCGAGCTGCTAACAACCACAACTATTTGGGAACCGGCTCCGTCAAGGTGTAATCATCCAGCCATCTTGCGGCCAGCAGGGCAAAATCCACAAAGTCCGTAATGCAGTCCCCGTCAATATCGGATGCACTAAGCTCCGTCAAGCCCAGGTCGACAGCCGCTATGCAGGCATCATCGTACACGTGGATCTTCATCGTATCCGCCACGGCTTCCTCGGGTGGATTGCCTTCGTTGTTGACCGCCAGCATCAGCGTAACCACCGACGGGTTCTCGGTGGCCTTGGTGATCGTAACCATTGGAGCTAAGGTGTTGGGATCCGAGAACTCAACGCCATCGGCGGGTTCCGCACTCCAGAGATACGTCAGGTTCGTCCAGTCCGACCCTGGCTGTTCGACAACGTTCGGGTCTAACTGCACCGGCTCGCCCGACCAGCTGACCATATCGACCCCGGCATCCACGTCGGGGGCATTCGGATCCGTTTTGCCTTGCCGGAACTGGAAACCACAGACGCCCAGGTGATTATAGTCGTTACCCCATACCTGAACTGAGAAAGAAGAACCCGTCTGTCCTTCGTAAACAATATAGTTACCGGGGGTACCGCTATCGACGATCTCCGTGAAAGTGTCTGTAAATAATTCTGTTGTAAAGTCCCTTTCCGTTCCGTTAAAGACGATTTTGCCAGTGCCGTCACCGCCGACAGTCGGATGATAGCCCAGGTACAGAATCACGTCGTAAACCTCGAAGGGAATATCTGATACCGTCATGTCGAATATCTTGGTTCTATCATACGGATCTTCGGTGCCCCAGGCGGCAGCGTCCATCAGGTCTCCGTCGTCGTCGCCATCAGGAAGGGTTCGAACGCCCTCTTTTGTTTGAGAGCCGCCGCCATTGCGTACGTCTTCAAGAGTAAGTGTTGCAGTGGCTCCTTCGACGCTCGTGATAGTAACCGGCTCTTGAGGGCTACCCGGATTCCAGGGCACCAGGTAATTCTCCCAGCCGGTTGTCTCCCAGTTCCCGACGCCGGCAGATTGTTCTGCCTCCAGAGTTACGTTTTCTGCTGGAACTGGGTTCCCATTGTAAGCGTAGAAATTGACGCTAAACACATCCGTGAGGGCGGCCTGCAAGGTGGCTGGCATGGGGCTGATTGCCGTCGCCAGGACGGCGAGAGCGAATACTGTTCTGACTCGGTTTCTTGCAGCCATCGTATCGTCCTCCTTAATTCACCCACTAAGCCAATCAATAAGTGGAAACAGTAAATTAAACTTAATGGGCGCCTGAGGAACGATCCAGACGCCCGGTATATTACAATCACGGTTTAGGGACCGGCCCTGCCAGGGCGGTATCGTTGAGCCATTCCTCGGCCAGGATATTGAGGTCGTTAGCATCGGTAATACAGTTTCCGTCAAGGTCGCCCGGGTTAACCGCCTTCAGGCCGATGCCCTTTGCCGCCTCGCAGGCATCATCGTACACGTCGATCGTCAGGTCATCTTTCACGTCCGGCCTTGTACTGCCTTCGTTGTTGACCGCAAGCGTCAACTTGACAACATAAGGCTCCTGAGGAGGACTCTTAGCCACAAGCTGGACGTCGTCAAAGTCCACGCCCTTGCCTTCGGTATAGTTCACCGCTATCAGCCGAATCTCCAGCGGCTCGCCAAGCTGAGCCG
>CAZWAP010000091.1:0-4263 GCA_964632005.1 uncultured Pirellulales bacterium
CTCAATGAAACGAAAGAACCACTCACCAGAACAGATCGTTCGAATGCTTCAGCAGCCGTTCCCTGCGTCACTTTCCCTGCTGAAGGCCCGGCTTCTGTCCGGATGAATCGGTAACCCATCAAGGAGATATGGAAAAGCGGGGCAGGGGTAACAGAGGCGGGCTTTCTGGTGGAGTTGTCAAGGGGCCTCTAACAGCCAGGACCCGCAGAATAGGGCAAGATCCACGATATCGACTGCTCCGTCGCCCGAGAGGTCAGCGAACGATCCCACCAGTTTTTTCCAATCAAGGGCGAAGGCTGCAAAGTCCTCAGCATTCACCGGTGGCTGGCCGTTGAGCTCCGCCGAGGGCGAACCGTGCACAAGCTCTATCTCGAGCGATGCAGAGTTGTTTTCCGCATAACGTTCTGGCGTTTCGGTCGTCGCCGCAGCAGCGACCTCGAAGGTACCCTCATTCTGGCCCGTCAGACGAATCAGTATCGATACACGCTGGCCGGCCGCGAGGCTGTCCAGACTGTACTCCAGATTATTGGCATCTACCACCAGCGAGCCGACGGGGACCTCGGCCGATGAGATTTGTAATCCCTCAGCCGAGACAAACGTTGCGTTGATACCAGAGGCGTCGTCGGGTCCCAGGTTCTCGATGCCGAATATGCAAGCGAATATGGTCCCAGTTGGTGCCGGGACTGGCAAATACTGTAGCTCTACCACGAGGTCGGTAGCAGGAGGGACAGAGCGTTCTACGACGAAGATGTCGGCGTCCCAGTTGGTATCCGCAAAGTCAAGTAGGAGATTTGATGCGTGCGAGTGAAAGGCGATAGCCGAACCATCGTAGTTCACCGCAGGGTATTCGCTTGAGAGGTTGCCACGGTAGCCGCAGGGACAAGAGCTGACGATCTCGGTGGTTTTCAGTATCGTATCGCGCACGTAGACGTCGGCTGCCCATCCCACCACAAAGGCCACTATTCGGCCGTTTCCACTGATGTCGGGGTGGTAGCAGTCCGTCTCCATCTCTTCGCCACTGGACTCAAGGCTCACGCGTTCGGTCCTACCCAGGAGCCGGTCGTGCACAAAGACGTCGAACTTGCCGTTCGTATCACCGGTCACAAGGTTCGATGCCTTCGAGTCAAATACCACGAATCTACCGTCGTCGCTGATGTGTGCCGGCCAGTGGTTGTAGGTGGAGCCGTAGTATCGCCGCTTGCGGCAAGAGTCGCCGTTGGCCTGCGAGCCATCCGTGGCGATGCTGACCCTCTCGGTCGTGCCGCTGACGCGGTCACGGACAAAGACGTCCGAGCGGTAGTTCGTGTCTTCGGGAACCTGGTTCGAGGCCCTCGATACGAAAACCACGTACCTGCCATCCGGGGTCATATCCACGCCCCAGGACTCTCCGTTGGCTTGTGTGCCATCCGTAGCGACGTTTACTCGCTCGATTTGTCCGGTGCGCATATCCTTGACGAAGACATCCGCAGCGTGGTTCGTATCATCCCCAACGAGGTTTGACGACCGCGAACAAAACGCTACGAATCGGCCATCCCGGCTCACTGCAGGTGGTGTCTCGTAATAGGCCCAGTGGCAGTGGTCATTGCCCTGCGTGCCGTCTGCTGCGGTGCTGACGAGGCGGGTGCGGTGGTTGAGTCGGTCATGTATGAATACGTCGTTCTTCTCGTTGGTATCGTCGGGTACGAGGTTGGAAAAACTGGCGATGAATACGACGTATCTGCCGTCGCTGCTGAGCACGGGGTAAACCGAACTATTACCCAGCTCGCCCTGCTCGCCAGTCGATGAAACGCTGACACGCTCGGTACGGTGCCGCAACCGGTCGCGGACGAATATATCGTAGCCCCAGGTGCAAACCCAGCCGTTGGGGTACTCGGTAAACTCTTTCGTGTTGGTGTCATCCATAACTAAGTTTATCGCTATCGACGCAAAGGCGACTACCTGGCCGTCACCCGAAATCGAGGGCCAGTCGCTCTGGCAGTATCCGTCATAGGGGTCGGGGTCGGGTGGCGGGTCCCCGACGGTTTGTTCACCCGCCGAGTTGACACTGACCCGCTCGATAACGGCCGGGCAATCCGAGGGACCGGATGCGGTGGTAATGTTCCGTACAGGCCCGTCGGTACTCTCGTTGCCCGCCCTGTCCACGGCTTCGACCTTAAAGACAAAACTCTTGTACGCACTGAGGCAGTTTACCGTGGTCGATCTGTCGCCGGCAGCGATAAGCTGCCAGTCGCCGTTTACGAACACGTAGAGGCGATACTCCACCACCTGGTCGTTGTCTTCGGCCTCGGACCATGTCAACTCGAGGCTGGAGGTTTCCACGTTCGTTGGAGAGATGTATTTCGGCTCCGGCCAGTACGGCGGCGTCTCGTCGGGCGTCTCCAAACACACACGGGGACCCTTGGTCCACTGGTCGGCGGCGTCACCGGCGGAGACGTAAAAGCAATACGAGTTGTAGGGTGCAAGCCCGCTGACGTCGAAGCTGAGCGTCTCGGGGTCCACCTGGCCGAGCAGTATGTCCTCTGGATAATCGTCTTGATAGATCCTGTAGCCGACCACGCCCAAATCGTCCGATGCTTGGTCCCATCGAAGGGTCAGAGATGTCTCGGTGAGATTCTCAAAGGTCAGCTCGGCATCGATCGGCCAGCTCGGAGCGGTGTCGCTCAGAGTCGAGACTACCAGAGTCGGGCCGTCGCTCGACCAGTTCCCGGCCTCGTCGCCCGCCTGGACTGAGAATTCGTATTCCGTGCCCGGCTCGAGATCGGCCACGTCGTAGCTTTGGACGGTCGCGTCCACGGTTGCGAGCAGCTCCCCATCCTTATAGATTTGATAGTTGGTGACAGCGACGTTGTCGGTAGCCGGCGTCCAGGACAGACTCAGGCTGTCGAGAGTGATCGTATCGGCGGTCAGTTCGGCATCGTCGGGCCAGGTCGGGGCCTGGGTATCGCCCTGGCCCGGGCAATCCTTGTCGGCGGTGTTTTCGATCACCGGCGTATCGCCAATGTAGTGATTCTGGGCGTCACATCGAGGCCTGAGATTCTGGGCCTGCCCCGTCCAGGTTTCCGTGGCCAGCAGCGCGCCAGAATTGGTGCTATAGAAGAAGGCCGTCTTACTTTGCCCCATCACGGTTGCAAAGATGTCTCCACAGGGGCTGAAGCCCCACCAGGTGTCATCCTGGACAGGTATATTGTACTGGGTCATTGTCATCAGGTTGACGAGGAAAGCGGCAACTCCGGTATTCGTCTGGATCGCCCAGAAGAAGGCGGGGTCGTCATCCGAGAGGTTTTTCGGGCTGAATCCCCAGCCGGCGTGGTTGGTCCCGAGAGTCGGACCAAGCTGGTACTGCCGGTGCTGAGGATCGAGAACGTCGGCAACCACGACTGTAAGGTGTCCCGTTTCGCTCTTGGTGGCACAGGCCAGGTATCGTCCGCTGGGACTGAAACCGACCTGCTGATCTACCACCAGGCCACTGTAGAGGTATGTCTCATTGGCCGGCGGGGACTTCTCCAGGTCGTACAGGATGAGGGTATAGGTACCGTTGAGCGACTTGCAGTGGTAAGCGAACCGATGATCGTCGGGGCTGAATGCCCAGGCTGCTTGGCTGACTGTGGCCGCAATCTGTGCCCGGATGCTCGAGCCTTTGCGGATCGTGATCGAGAGGTTGGTTCCGGGAGGAGTAGGCAATGGATCCGCGCTGATCTGCACCTCGTAGTTGCCGCCTGGCGAAGTGAAGGTCTGGTCGTCTATTTGCGAAGCATCCTTGAGGTTAGGGACCGCGAACTTGGTTGGTGTGGAATAGTTGCCGGTTTCGCTACAGTCACAGTCGACGCCGACCCTCTCGTCACAGTACGCAAATGGTTGAGCGAACAGGACGACAAATAAAAAACACAGTTGGCCGAGATTCTTCATTATCACATCCTCCGGAGAGAAGCAAGCTGCTTCGTGAGCGTTTCGCAAATTTTGTTCCAGATGAACTACTATAGCAACAAGTGTGGTCGAAGTCAACTCTTCGGCGTCACGGCAACTGTCCCAACGATTGTGGAGATTTTTACGATGCCCAACTTATTGTGCTTTTCAGACTCACCGAACCACAAGGTTTTGAGCCCAAAATAGGCAGCCACAGAATTTGGAACGATTGTCCAGGTGGTCTTACAAAAGGGGCACTTCATTCGCCGCTGGGCTGTAGTCTCTACTTTCGGGTCGCTGATACGGCGCCGGGTGATGCGGGAATGGATTCTGCCGGCGGATCGGTGGCAATGAGGACAT
>CAZWAP010000092.1:0-3987 GCA_964632005.1 uncultured Pirellulales bacterium
CCCGGCGTCTACCTGTGCTGGGAATTGATGGTGGGCAACTCCAACTGCCGGTGGTACTGGGGCACACCGGAAGGGGCGCCCGAGCCGACGATTCCCTGGTGTGGGCTGATGTGGCCGGACGCCACGCCCGTTTCTCTGGCGGAAGCCGAGGCGATACGGAGATACACCACCGGCGAGAGCCGGGCGTTGTTCTTCGATGACTTCCAGGATGTTGTACCGGTACCGGATCGGCCCGGCTGGACGGCTTACGGCCGGGCCAGCCGGGGCGCAAGCGGCTACCTTGCCTTGGAGCCCGGCGTAAAGATGGTCGCCGGCCAGGCGAAGTGGACTGACTACGTGCTCGAAGGCCGGGTGATGCTGAAATCTTCGGGGCCCGGCAACGCCGGACTGATCTTTCGCGTCAGTGATCCGGGGCCCGGCTCGGACCAGATGCGCGGTTACTACGCCGGCCTCGACACCCGCAAGCTTTACCTCGGCAGGATGGAAAACAACTGGCAGCCGCTGGCCGAGTTCGACCTCGGTAAGCTCGACTGCAAAGTGCTGCCGGGCGTATGGAACCAGATCCGCGTGGCGGCAGAGGGACCTCGGATCCGCGTGTGGCTGAACCGCATGCACCCCTCGGCTGATCCGGATCGGGGTCTGAGGATCGATTTCACCGACGAGAAAGACCCCATCCTCTCCGGGGCAATTGGTGTTCGAGCGCATCTGGTCTGGGCCTGGTTCGACAACGTTGTGGCGGTGCCGCTGGACGTACTGCCGTAATCTGCTTATCAAAAGGACCCGGACGGCCTGTTGCCGCTGCGGCTCAAACGCGATAAGCTACTTGTGAAGATGACTGTCTTAGAGGAATGAGAACAAGGAGGACAGTTGATATGGAAACCGGGTTGAAGAATCGTTCACGGTGCTTTTTGATCGGGATATTCATTTGCTTGCACGGAAGTGCAATTCCCCGGGGTATGTCAATCGCGGCGCCGCCGCTCGCCGAGTACAACGTGGTCTGGGAGACGCCCAGCAAAGACTCGTCCGGCTCGATGCCGATCGGCAACGGTGATATAGGCCTCAATGTCTGGATGGAGGAAAACGGCGATCTGTCATTCTATATCGGCAAGACCGACAGTTGGGGCGACAACGCCCGATTACTGAAGGTGGGAAAAGTGCGCGTCAGGCTCACCCCTAACCCGTTGGTCGAGGGGGCCGAATTCCAGCAGACGCTGAAACTCGAGAACGGGGAAATTGTCATTTTGATCGGTGGTAGATCCGGCGGAGCAGAAGGCCGGCCGAAGATGGAGTTGCGCATCTGGGTGGACGCCAATAACCCTGTCATCCATATCACCGCAGAAGGTCAGGAACCGTTCATCGCCACGGCCCGGATAGAGCTTTGGCGGACGGAACCTTATGAACTGCCCTCAGTCGAGGTCAGTGACGTCCACTTGCACCGCGGTTGGCCCAAGAATATGCACGCCCCGACAATTGTCGAGCCGGACACCGTCCTGCCTGATCAGACCGGCCGTATCGGCTGGTATCACCACAACGTCAAGTCGGTCGGACCGGCCCTGACTATGAGAATGCAGGGTCTTTCTGGCTACAAGATGGCCGATCCATTGCTACACCGTACCTTCGGTGCCGTCATCAAAGCTGTGAACGGAAAACGGCTCGACGATTTGACGTTGACCACCAGCCGGAGCAGGTCGCAGCGTTTTGATATTTATGTCCTGACAAAACATCCTTCTTCGCCGCGGGAGTGGCTCGAGGCGATAGACGCCAGGATAAGCTCAGTCGAGCGCGTCCCCTTCGGCCGGCGGCGCGAAGCGCACCTGCGCTGGTGGCGTGATTTCTGGAATCGCAGCTGGATCGTCGCCAAGCAGAGCGAGCCGAAAAAAACGACTCTGATGGAACCGGGGGAACATCCTGTGCGCATCGGCGCAAGCCAGAAGGGTACCGAGCGTTTCGAGGGAAAGATCGCCCGCGCGTCGATCTTCAACAGGGCGCTGAGCGAAGAGGCGATCGCGGAACTGGCTCGCGGCGGTAAAAAGGCGCTGCAGGACCAACCGGGCCTATTGGGCTGCTGGGTGAATGTTGAAGCCGGCAAGACAATCGA
The DNA here is from genome assembly GCA_964632005.1 of uncultured Pirellulales bacterium. Taxonomy (GTDB): domain Bacteria; phylum Planctomycetota; class Phycisphaerae; order Sedimentisphaerales; family Anaerobacaceae; genus CAZWAP01. The sequence goes on from CAZWAP010000092.1 coordinate 2,099, forward strand.
CGCCCTCAAAGCGGCCGATCGCTCCGAGTCGCTGACTATCGAGGCGTGGATTCAGCCGGGGAAGCTACCCGGCAGCGGTGCGCGCATCCTGGACAAGATTACACCGGGAGGTGCCGATGGGTTTCTCCTGGATACTTATCCGGGTAACAGCTTACGCCTGGTAACGCGGGCGGGAACCCTGAGCAAAAAGAACGTGTTAACGCCCGGACAGTGGCACCATGTCGCCGCCGTCATCGACGGCGGCGACGGCCGACTGAAGCTCTTCCAGAACGGGCAGAGGGTCGCAGAACAGACGGTCGCCCTTGAAGAGGATGCCTTTGTGGTTACCCGTGCATACATCCTGCAACGATTCATCAACGCCTGTGCTGGACGTGGGGCCTACCCGATCAAGTTCAACGGCTCGATTTTCACGGTACCCTACCCTGGCAGGCCGGGCGATGCCGACTATCGGCGCTGGGGGCCCGGTTACTGGTGGCAGAATACTCGCCTGCCCTACCATAGTATGTGTGCTTCCGGTGATTTTGACCTGATGCAGCCTCTGTTCCGAATGTACGCACAGGACGTCTTTGAACTCTCGAAATATCGCACGCGACACTACTTCGGGTTCGAGGGGGTATATTTCCCCGAATGTGTGTACTTCTGGGGCGCGTGCTTCAGCGAGACATACGGCTGGACGCCTTTTGAACAGCGTCAGGACAAACTACAGTCGGGCGGCTGGCACAAGTGGGAATGGGTTGCCGGCCCGGAACTCGTTCACCTGATGCTCGACTATTACGAACACACCGAGGATAAGGACTTCCTGAGGGGCAGTCTCCTGCCGGTGGCAAACGAGGTCTCAGCCTTCTTTGCCAACTATTACAAGACCGGACCGGACGGCAAACTTATTATGCATCCTTCCCAGGCCCTTGAGACCTGGTGGGAGTGCACCAACCCGATGCCGGAGGTGGCTGGCTTGCGAGCGATGACCCGCCGTTTGCTGGGGCTGCCCAAGGGGCTTCTAACCCGCCAAGAACGGACGTATTGGAAGCGCTTTGGCAAGAAGCTGCCGGAAATCCCCACGCGAGAAGTTGACGGTGTTCGTATGCTGGCGCCCGCCGAGAAGTTCGCCCAGAAGCACAATATCGAGAACCCTGAACTCTATGCCGTCTTCCCGTTCCGCCAGATCGCCCTGGGCAAGCCCAACCTTGACTGGGGAATAAATGCCCTCAACCACCGCTGGGACAAGGGCAACTTCGGCTGGCGGCAGGACGATATCTTTATGGCCTACCTGGGATTGGTGGACCAGGCTCGCGACTATCTTGTCGGCCGGGCGAGAAACAAACATACCGGTTCGCGTTTTCCTGCGTTCTGGGGCCCCAACTATGACTGGATACCGGACCAGGATCACGGGAGCGTTCTGATGAAGGCCTTCCAATCGATGGTGCTTCAGACCGACGACAGGAAGATTTACCTGCTGCCGGCCTGGCCCAGGGACTGGGATGTGGAATTCAAGCTCCACGCCCCCTGCAAGACCGTGGTTGAGGGTGTGTATCGCCGCGGCAAACTCGAGGAGTTGAAAGTGACACCCAGATCCCGGGCCGCAGACGTGGTGCAGATGACAAGTGCAAACTGAGCGATATCTCGCGATCCTGCAACACAAGGGCGCAAAAGCTCTGGTACCTTTGACCGGACCGCCGCCCCGAACCCTGCAGGGATTCCACCACCTGTATGTCAGCCAGTTGGATCGACTGTTATATCCCGGATTTCCCAAGTAGTTCGTGACAAATGAACCGTGTTTTGATGGTATAGAGCTTATGGAGACTACTCAAGCCAGTTTCGACCATTCTTCATGGGAGAACTCAATGGGTGAAGCTCACAAGGACGCTCTGAGGCTCGATTTTGACCGCTGA
>CAZWAP010000093.1:0-3928 GCA_964632005.1 uncultured Pirellulales bacterium
ATTGAGAGGAAGGTTGGATGGACGTAAATCTTATCCTGTTCAAGAAGAACGGCTCGCAGAAGAGCTTTCCACTGCCGAGCAATCTCACCGTAATCGGCCGGAGACGCGATTGCGATCTGGTCGTCCCGCTTATGAAAGTCTCGAGGAGACACTGCCAGCTCGACCTCAGCGAAAATGAACTCAAGATCAGAGACCTCGGCTCCCGGAACGGAACCTTCCTCAACGGCCAGCGAGTGAACGGTGACGCCACCGCCAAGCCTGGCGACTACCTCCAGATAGGTCCGCTGGTTTTCCAGCTGCAGATCGACGGGAATCCTCCCCAGGCCGCCCCACCCCCGCCGACAAAGCCCAAGCCAACCGACAAAGAACCTCTGCTGACGGCCGACGACGACGAGGACGAAGAGTTTGATTTCTCCGATCTGGATATCGAGGACTCCGGTGACTCTTTCCTCGATGAGCTCGAAGAGCTATAGGCGGCCGCGGCGCTATATCCCCCGGCCGGCGTACCCGCGGTGGCCGGCCCGACAGTACCTTCATCCACAACCAATATCACCAGCCTGATAGGTAAGGAGCTCTCCAGATGAAAATGAACCTTGAACTCAAAAGCCTGTTTGTCGGCGTGATTATTACGGTTCTGCTGACCCTGGCCCTTGGGGCTACGAAAGAAAGTTTTCTGAGGGTCGGCCGATTCCACATCGAGATCGATCACAACCACGTCTTTGTTCTCGACTCCATCACCGGCCAGGTCTGGGAAAAGTACCTCCTGCCGGACCGCGGCACAACCAGCAAGGACTTCGCCGAACCGAAACTCTAAGGCTCAGCACATCGCGCCGGGCCCAGGGTGGCATATGTCTGTTGGTAGTGCAACCTGACCCATTCTCGTCTCGATCCTCGCGCAGCCGACTCCAAGCCTTCCGGCTCCTGGCGGATCGGGGCTTTTTGCGCCGCTGCCGTAACGGCTGGTAGCCGTAAGGGGGCAAATCTGGCCAAAAAGTACGCATAGCGGGGGCCTACCCACACTTGCCCCTACGCTGCCCACAAGAAAACGGCCTGACAAGGGGGTTTTTTCAGGATTTTTTCTTGAAACAACCACGCCAACGCGGTAAAATTCACTTTGTGGCAATTCGTCAGGCCCTTGGCTCGGCTGACAGGTCGGGGGGAAGGAGGCGAGCGAAGATGAAAGCACATAAGGCTCCGCAGTATGGGGTGGGGCCATCAGCGCGGGTGAACTTGGAGGCAGGTCTATAGGGCATTTGATCCCAGCTTCAGGTGGCAATTCACTTCGAGGTGCTGCCAGGGTCTCAAGTCCCCCCCGATACGCGCATCCCGAAGTGGCCGCCTGGAAGTGGTAGGGGATTATAGGACTAAGAGGCAGAAAATTATGGGACGCAGTGTCAATTTGGAAACCCGCTTTTTTAGGAGGTAGTGTAATGAACAGGTCATTATTGTTTGCGATGGTGGTGTCCATCGGGGCAACGTGCCTGACCGGCTCGGCCGGCGCACTCGCGGCCGAGGTTGAAATCCCGATCGACAACCCAGGCTTTGAATACCCAGCGTTGGAAGACGGCGCGTGGGACTACTCGATGGATGATGCCGGTTGGGGCTATTACAACAACGATGGATACTTAGGGCCGTGGAACCCTTCGACGGCCGAGTATCCAAACGGGGTGCCCGAGGGCGAGCAAGCCGGATGGACGGAACCCGGCGGCGAAGATATCCCGGGCGGCTTCGCCCAGGTGTTGACCGACCCTGAGGCGGTGCTTAAAGTCGACTGGACATATACACTGAAAGTTGAGGTCGGCAACGCCATTGGATATGAGTGGGGCGGCTACAAGGTCCAGCTGCTCGCAGGTGGAACCCCTCATACCCCCGGGGACGGCAGTGATTACACCGGCGCGGTGACCGGCGGAACGCTCCTTGCCGAAGACGACAACAGCCAGGCTATTCCAGACGGGACCTTCGTGACCTCGACGGTTATATACACTTACAGTCCGAAGCACGCGGACCTGGTGGGCCAGCCCCTGCAAATCAGGCTGCTCGCCCTTGGCTACGACGAGGTGGAGTTCGACAACGTCAGGCTTACCGGCTCTTTTACCCCGGGTGCCCCTATCGTGGATGCCGGGCCCGATATGATCAGTTGGTCGGGCCAGGCGGTGCAACTGGACCCGAACGTCGTCAACAGGGACGCAACACCTTTGACCTTCGCCTGGACCGCGGATCCTGCCGACGGCGTTGTATTCGAACCCGGCCCCAACGTTGAGGCCCCGACGGTTACGATTACCAAAGACACCGACAATCCGTCCGTGGTTACCCTGACGCTGGCGGTCAACAACGAGGGCAGCACAAGACCGGACGTGACAGACACCCTGACGATCGACGTGTACGACGATGCCTGTGTGGCAGCTCGTTTGGGTGCAGGGCTGATACACGAGAATGATTTGGATGAGAACTGCATCATAAACTTCGGAGATTTCGCCCTACTGGCCGAAACATGGCTTGATGATATTACGTTAACAGAACCGGTTCCCAAGTAATACAGTCATAAGGTATCGATCATCTGGGGTTATATTATGTGGCCCGATTACACCAATTGCCGTTGGTTCTCAAGGCCTTGTATCGAAACCGTAGATGAACAGCTTTTATGACAGAAGCTTTGAGTAAACAGAACTTTCCTGAAGAAGAGGAGAAAAACGATGGTAACCAAAAATTGGACTAAGATCAAATACATATTAGCCCTGGTGGTTTTGGCGACGGTACTGGCCAGCTCTGTGACGCAGGCTGCCATACTTGTTTACGAACCGTTCGACTATGAGCCGGCTGTCGCTGTCAACGGTCTTCCGGTCACCGGCGCCGGCTTGACGGGCACCTGGAGCTCCAACTATACTGACGACCGCGCCAAAATTAAGTGGAATTCCCTGACTTACTCGACCGTTCCGACCACTGCGCACCACTGGGGGCCGGGTCGAGTTTGGATAAGCCCCTGGATCGAGGCGGCCCTGGATCCGGCGGTGATGGCCGGCCATCTGGAGGATGGCGATGAGCTCTGGTTCAGCTTTATCGGGAAGATGCCATTGAACACCGGCACGGTTTATAACGAACTGGAACTGCAAATCGGGGCCGATGTCGATAACAACGTGGGTATATATGCATACAAAATAGATGACGAGACCTGTCAAGTCGAAGCGACGATCACGATTGGCGGTTCTTGGACGGGCAGCACCGGCGTCGCTACCTTTACCGATCCTCCTCGGTTATTTGTCGGCCGGGTCATTTTCGGCCCACTCGATACGGTGGAGGTTTACCTGCCCGGTCCGGACCTTGCGCTGCCGCCAGCCCCGGCGGGAATAGTTACCGGCAGTCTCGACCAGTCGGCCTTTGATATGCTCAGGTCGCAGGTCTGGAACGGCAATAGTGTCACAGACGCCGACGAGATCCGCATCGGCACAACATATCTCGACGTGATAGGCTCTCCCGATCCAACGCTACCTGATGTCTATGCCGGTGACAATATGGTCACCTGGTCAGGCCAGCCGGTCCAGTTGAACCCGACCGTTGTCAATAACGATCCCTGTGAACCGCAGGCACCTTTGACCTTCGCATGGACCGCCCAACCCGCCGACGGTGTCGTATTCGATCCCGGCCCCAACGTTGAAGCCCCGATGGTTACGATTACCAAACCTGCGTTGCTCTCGACCCCGATACCGGTCCTCAACGCCGGCTTCGAGGCTCCGGTGCTGGCAGACGGCAGTGAGGAAACCAACCCCCCCGGCTGGACGGATGGTTACTACGACCTGGCAAACCCGACGGAGTGGGTGGTGGACGAGGCCCTGGCCGGCGTTTATAACCCGGACGCTTCTATGGGCTACGGGGGCGTTGCGCCGGAGGGCGAAAACGTGGCGTATACCACGGCCAGCTCCAGCCGGGACAG
>CAZWAP010000094.1:0-3768 GCA_964632005.1 uncultured Pirellulales bacterium
AGTCAGACCAATCCTTCCTTCCAGCACACAAAAAAATGGGTCATCGCCAGAAAACACCCGTGGCGGGCCGTTCCCAGGGCCGGAAGTATTAATGTTGCTTTAGAGATGACTGGAGCATAAGATAATCGAGGTATGATAGGCGTTGGAGCAAACGTTTTTAGAGGAGCTACAAAATGAGAAAGTACATATTGAGCCTTACGCTTGGGGGCCTGATGCTCTGCTCTGCTGCGATCGCGGTGGAGCCAGGCGAAGTCGAGGAGGCAGAACGTCAGCTTGCGCTGCGCAAGATGGAACTCCAAATGGCCAAGATGGAGGCGGATGTCAAACACGATGCGGAGATGCGGAAACTGGAGATCGAGAAGCGGCGTCTGGAAATGGACCGTGCACGCAAGCAGCTAGATCAGGCCTTGCGGCACAAGTGCGAAGTTCGCGGGCTGTTCCAGGTGTGGCTGTTGGGCTGCGCGGTCGTCCATATTCTGTCGGCGATCTGGGTTTACACTGACATACGCCGTCGGAACACGGGGTCGGGGATTTGGGTGGTCATAACAGTTCTGGCCGGCCTACTTGGGGCGCTGGTCTATGCGGTGATCCGGCTTGGCGACGGCAGCCCGACGACGAGGTCCCGCAGGTGATAGACGGTGCGTGCCATCGGGCAGTGCGGGCAGAGTGGAGGAAAGAGGGGCCGGGCGGCGTCGGCGGGGTAGCGGCGGACCGGGTCGTGGAGCGTCAAAGAAGGTGGTGAGAGTCGCCGGGGCGAAAGGCGCGGAATCGAGAGAACGCGCTCAAGGTCTGTGAGCTGGGTGCTGGCCCGGCAGCTATAGAGGCTCAGCTGTACGAAGAGGAGCAGCGCTGCAGGTGCTGGAGTGCGGCGTATTCGTTGTCGGCGAACTCGAAAACGGATGCGAGGCCGGTGCGCTCGAAGACGTGCATAATCTCGGGCGAGGCGCCGCAGAAGACGAGCTGCCGGCCTGCCGTGCTCAAGTACTTGTCGAGTATCATCAGGGAACAAATACTCTCGGAGGTGAGTATCCGCACAGCAGACAAGTCGATAATGACGTCGCGTTCACAGCCCTGGCTGGCCATTTCGTTCAAGGCCTCGAGCTCATCGCCTCTGTACGGATTTAGCGGCAACCTGACAAGAAATACATCTCCAACAAAATTTTCGATGCCCACTTCAATTCCCCCACGAAAGCGAGCTTTGTGCATACCATACTGCACGAGCTTATCGGAACGTTTCCGAGGGCACGCCCTCTGAAAGAAAGTATAGTCCAGAAATCCAAGAATCAAAACTCGATTCGCTGGTTGCGGGAGGTGGGTGGGGATGGCGCATTATTTTAGCGGGTGCGAGTCTGGCGAGGGGCGGCTGCGCGCGCAGGGGTTCTCCGTGGAGCGGGGTGCCCATTTGCGAGAATCAGCGTTTTTTTCGCTGCCTGGGCGCGAAGGCTCTTTTCAGTCGCGACCAGACAGAGACGTGCGGCCTGTTGCGTTCGGCTATCTGCTCGAACAAGGCTATCGGGTCCAGGCGGATGCGCCAAGAATTGTCCCGGCCTGCGCTTTTTGGGTCGTCCGCACTCTGCGTGCCTGCCGCTTCGGGAATGGAAATGCCCTCCATAATCGAGGAGACTCCCTTCTGCAGCCCCACACTCCGTTTCTTCATCGGCCTACTCCTGTATACGGCGCTCCTTACCAGGAGCGCTGGCGATTCCTTCGCCACGGTGAATAGTTATCGGGGGAGCAGAAGAGAAAGCCCACCGCTCCTCCTTGTCTAAGGAGCATAATAGCAGGTAGTAGGAAGGTTGTCAAGCGCGAAATCTGCAAAATTAGAAGCCGAAAAGCGTTTTTTCTTGGAAGAGCCTTCCTCGGTCCGGGCGGACCACGGCGAGTTTGCGCCAAGGAACAGCAACAGCGGTCCTACCACCCAAACAGGGCATACGGTGCTTGTGGAATGGAGCCGACGTCAGGAACGAAGATGATTTGCATAATTTTCCGGAGAAGGCGAAATTTTCTTGGCCGGGCGAATCGGTTGTTATCGGGGCTAATCCAGGCAAACCACGGTTTACCAGGAAGACTGTCAAGCTGCCGAATCTGGAGCTTGGGGTTGCCCGAGCAATCCCGGGGACTCTTCGAGGGCGTCGTTTTCTTGCCCTCGTTGAAGACTGCTGGTGAGAGCTGATCGTCGCGTCTGGAGAAAGACTGAAGAACGCGGGTGACGAGTGCCGATGCGTCTCTGTAGGGTCAACGGATCCGAGGGCGCGAGCGTCAAGTGACGGACAGGACCGGCGGCCAATCGAGCTTGAAAAGTGGATATGGGGTAACCTGAAAAAGCGCAGAGCAGCCCCTGCGATCTCGCGTGCGAGTATTTCAGACACATTCACGAAAGTTCGGTAAAGGGATATCTCGATACGAGTCGCAGGGGCTTTTTTACTGACTGCAGGGCGGCCGGGCAGTGGGCGTCGGGCCAGGGAGCTATTCGAGCGGATTCCACAAGGCGGGGTTGTTCACTACTTCTTTTTGCGGGAGCTGGCCGCAGTGCCCGTCCCAGTAGATCAGATTGACGCGATCAAAATGGCGGAAAGCCGTCATTCCGTAGGTTTCAAACCCGAGCCATTTTTCTCCGTAGTCGGCGTACTTGTTGCAAAAGGCGTAGCCGATCCACCAGTCCAGGGCGTCTGCCATAAAGAGCTTCTGCGCTGGCCTTTTGACCCAGCCGGCCTTATCGTAAACATCGCTGACGCCCTTCTTCCGGGCGAAGTAGTCGCCGTCGATATTCACGCCGTAGCTGCGGTCTATGGGATAAAGGCCGTGTTCTGGGTGCTTGAGCGCGTAGGTGGCGGCGGGGCAGATCCACTTGCGAGGAACGTTGGGCTTCCACTCTTGAAGGGCCGGCCATCTTCTTTGTTTTTCCTCGCGGCTCAATGGAGGCAGCCCGAGGGCTCGGCGGAGATAGTCGTTGTTGTACCAGGGGGTGTAAGGGTCGTAGCTGGTATGGGGCAGGTACCTGCCGGTCTCAGCGTGGTACTGCTTGTGTGCGAGGGAGAGGTTCCGCAGGATGCTAAGGCAGACGAGCTCATTTGCCTCGGCGCGGGCGCGTCGCAATGCCGGCAGCAATATTGCCATCAGCAGAGCGATTATGGAGATGACGACGAGCAATTCGACGAGCGTAAACGCATTTTTGGCCCTGTCGGTGGACATCACGGCGACTCCCGGGCTCACACAAACGTAGATCGGCTCGGTATCAGAGGTGATTATAACATTTTTTGGGGGTGGCAGACAACAGCTGTGGTCGACACGCGATTACCCGTTTTGGCACGGGATGTGCAAAAGACCTCCTCGTCGTTGCTGGAAGCCGTTTTTGGAACGTTATCCTGTACAAGACAAGGAGGTATAAGAAAATGATACGTAAAGATTTTATACTAAGCCAAGCCAGGAATCTACTGTCCGAATTTCTCCAACCGATAGCTGACCGGACAGACCGCCCGAGAAAAAAGTTCCTCCGCCAGACCGTAGGAGCAATCCTCCTGTCCGGCTTACCGCCAGATGATGGCAAAAAAGATCCAGCCCGAGACCCCAATACCTATCGACCTTACCGACCTGGCAAGGCCAAGAGCCAGAAAGATGAAATACCTCAAGCAAGTACGCGGTGGATATTGTTGCGTAGTCGGCGTTTGGTCGACCGGCTGTTTGCTCAAACCAGCCGGTTCCGCAAGAAGGCTAAATTCGTTTATTATCGCTTGTTGGATGGGCTACACGATATATCGCGTCTCTACC
>CAZWAP010000095.1:0-3546 GCA_964632005.1 uncultured Pirellulales bacterium
GGTGAAGCTCACAAGGACGCTCTGAGGCTCGATTTTGACCGCTGAGGGAAGGTCGCATTTCACGGAACCAAGGTGACCAGCGACGGAGGGTTGCTTGCCTATCGAGAGCTTAGTGAAAACCGCACCGCTGGAAAGAAATCGCCGGTCGGCGTGCGTCGAAAAACGGCCGAAATGCTGGATTTTCGGTGATTTAGAGTGCTTGGGGGCCTTTCTGGGAGGCGTATCGGTGATGTCAGGAACCGGACGCGTTGGAATTGAGGCCCTGATTCTGGTATTATTGACTGTGTTGCGTGCAGGAGTAACGATTATGGAGTAAATGGTGAATACCGGGGGAAACAGAAGATGAAAGCCGCCACCCGCTGCAAAACCACCCTCCTGATCTCGTGTTTGTTGCTTGGGTGGGTCCCCGCTGTGGCGGCGCGGGCCGGTGGCGGGTCTTCGTATTGGAAGAACCGGATAGTCTTTCCAGACGAGCCATTCCGTGCCCCTGCGGCGTTGCCAAACGAGCCCCGATGGGTGAAGTTCACGATTCTGCTGCCGCCGTACGACCCGAACGTCGTCTACTTCCAGGACTGCCGGGAATACACCTTCCATTACGACTTCGCGACGGAATGGCTCACACCGTTTCTGGGCATGTCGCGCAGGCAGTTCGACGAGGCCACGCTCTACGAGGAGACTCAGCAGGCCGTTCTCGGTGCGGTACTGATGCCGCCCGATACCGGCTGGCCCCCGCCGCCTGAATACCCCGAGTATGGCATCCAGTTCGTCAGGCGGGACCCATACCCGAGGGAGCAAATCGCCCTGATGTTCGACGTCGTCAAGTCCAGCGTAATCAGCGACCCGGCCGTTCAGGCGTTCTACTTCCCGGCGTACGAGCAAATCGCCGCTGCCGAGGCCGAGAAGGACTGGTTCGGCGCACACGGCATCCCGGTCAGCTCCGCCGGTCGCTGGGCCCGCGGTAATGCCTGCTATTCGACCGGCTGGGCCCTCGGAAGGCTCAAGTTCTTCGAAGGGCACAATATCAAGCAGGCCTATCAAATCGGGCTGCTGGAGCCGAATGACATCCTGCTTACCGACGGTGTCCCGGCCGAGGTCCCTTTTGTCGCGGGCATCATTTCCCTTTCACCCTCGACGCCCAATTCGCACGTGGCCATTCTTGCAAGGACGTTCAACGTGCCGTTCGTGCACCTGGCGCTGCCCGAGGACGCGCAGCGGGCGCGGGAACTCGTGGGCCACAAGGTGGTCCTCAGCGCGTTCGAGCAGTGGGAGCAGGCCGATATCAGGCTCATCGACATCGAAGGCGTTCTGGATGACCAGTCCATAAACGAGATTCTGGCGCTGAAGCAACCACCGGACCTCGATATCACGCCGATCGAGCATTACGGGGCCTACAGCGCGCCGGCCGATTCCCTGCTGCCGTCGGACATCAGGTACTTCGGGGGCAAAGCGGCCAACTTCGGGATTCTGCGGCGGTCCATACCGGCCAATTCGCCGGTGGCCGTGGCGTTTTCGTTCGATCTCTGGAGCGAGTTCCTCGATCAGCCCGTCGCCGGCTCCGGCACGCTTCGCCAGGCGATCGACGCCCGCCTTTCGGGCTATACTTATCCGCCGCGGAACATGGCCGCCCTGTCGGCCGAGCTCGCTTACATCCGGGCGATGTTCACGAACGAGCTGCTCACCACCTTCACACAGGCCCAGAAGGATGCCGTCATTGCCGCCCTCCAGGACCCGCGGTACGGCTTCGATGCCGCGCGAAAAATCCGCTTCCGCAGCTCGACAAACGTCGAGGACAGCAACCACTTCACCGGTGCGGGGCTTTACGACAGCTTCAGCGGCTGCCTGGCCGACGAGCTGGACGGTGACGAAATCGGGCCCAGCATCTGCGACCCGAACAGGGCCAACGAGCGCGGGGTGTTCCGGGCGATCCGCAAGGTCTTCGCCAGCTTCTACAACGACAATGCCTTCCTCGAACGCCTCCGCCACGGCATTGACGAGTCGAGCGTGGGAATGGCACTGCTGGTGCACCATTCCTTCCCGGACGAGATCGAGCTGGCCAACGGCGTGGCGACGCTCGAAAAGGGATACAGCCGGAGCTGGCAGATAGAACTCGTAACACAGGCGGGAGCGGTTTCCGTGGCGAACGCCGAGGACGGCTCGATCCCGGAAGAGGTCTCGGCTGCGTACTATTCGTCCGGTCAGAACCCGTCCATATACCTGACGCTGGTTCGCCCCTCGAACCTTGTCCAGCTCGGGGCCACGGTGCTGGACTGGGACCAGGACTACAGGCAGTTGTGCGAGCTTCTCGTGACCGCGGCGGTGGAGTTCAACGATGTCACGGCCGGGGACTTCACGACGCTGGACTTCGAGTACAAGAAAGTAGCGCCGACCGGCAAGCTGGTGGTAAAGCAGATTCGGCAGGTACCGACGCCCGACGACAGCAAAACGATTACACCCTTTGTCATAAACGAGCCGAGCTGCTTTTGCCTGTTTCAGGGCGAACACGGAGAGGTTTTCGGTTACCACCGGCTCAAGTCCATCTGGCGGTTGCAGAGCCGCAGCATGTGGCTTGCCGGTGCCAACCTGGATCAGGGGGTGCTGGCTCATATCGACCTGGAGTACCTCGCGGGCGGACGGATCAGGGCCGTCAGCGGTGCGCCCTCGGCCTTGCCGTTTGCATCGCACGGATGGGAGGACATCGGGGGGAACCGCCTGGCCGTTACGGATGCCTGGTCGATGCATCACCTGGCGAATCCCCGGCGCATCTGGCTCCGGCTGGAAGGATTGCCGTCGCTGGTTTCACCGGCCGAGAGCCCGATAGTGACCCTGAAAGATTTTGGAACGTATGGCTACCCGAGCATAACGGTTGGTGCCGAGTATGACCGGCCCGTCCCGGCGTACGACCATCGTTTCTGGCCCGACGGGCTGGGCGAGACGACATCGGATTCGGCGCGGCTGTGGCCGTGTCCGAAGCCGCAGCAGCAGGACCAGTTGCAAAGGCGGGTCATTGAGGAAAAGGGCGTGAAGGTCGAGACCTCGTTCTATTGGCCGCCGCCCCCGGCAGGACCGATTGCGGGCTACACCGCGCCGCTTGTCCGCTGGGCCGAGACCACCATAACCGGACTCATTTCAAGGCCCATCGTGCTGCACGGCTGGTACTCCCAGACCTACCAGCCCGGGCATCATAATTTCTGGGAGCACTTCCTCTTCGAGCCCAGGCTGGAACCCGGGATCGACCCGCAAATCCTCGACGAGCTGCGAAACAGGAGGATCCGCTTCATTTATGCCTTTTACGACTACAACAACCGTATCGTGAGGACCTTCGGCTTTGACGACGAACCGTTTCTGGCAGCCGATATCGATAACGACGATGACGTTGACTTCAAGGATTTCGCACTATTTGCCGGCAGGTGGCTGGATGTCGCATGCGATACGTGCGGCGGCGCCGATCTGACAGGTGACGGGCGAGTCAGCCTCGAGGACTTTGACGAGCTCGGTCTCGAGTGGAACAAGGCCATCGCTCAGCCGTGAGAGAACGACCTATTGCAC
>CAZWAP010000096.1:0-3439 GCA_964632005.1 uncultured Pirellulales bacterium
CAGTGCTCCACTGATCATTACGAAGACCGGCACCGTCCACAAGGCTATCAGGTGGATGTAGTTACCTGCCCACCAAATAAAGCTGAAGGGTTGCTGTCTTTCTGCTGTCCATATGGCGATGTGGGCGGTCACCACCATGTAGATGGCCAGGATGCGTAATTGATTGATGTAGCGGATGCCGGTAGATTTCTTGTCCACATCGGGTCTCCTGCAGCGATCGATGATCGTTCTGTGCTGATGTAGTTTACCCTGGCTCAGATTGTATGAGGCCGGCGATGCAAATCAAGGATCAATAAGGCCGGCCGTCACCGGCTTGTGGTGGCGGTGGAGGCAGGAGTGTTTGGTTTGGAGTGTCGCGGCGGGTTGTTGCGACTGGTAGCTGCTGTACTACTCTTGCGGGCGCATAAAAAAGTGGGCCGGGGTGGATTCGAACCACCGTAGGCTTGCGCCAACGGGTTTACAGCCCGTCCCCTTTAACCACTCGGGCACCGACCCATACCAAAGCAGCGATTTTTTCCGACCCGGCTTCTGCGGATCGCATACAGATTAAATAACAGAGGAGAGCGGCTGTCAATAGTTTCCTGGAGTTTTCGGGGGTCCCCGGCGTGGTCTAAGGCGCAGGGTACATCAGGGGATAGTTGTTTTTGAACTTCTGCTGATACTGGTAAAGCGTCGGGTATCGCTGCCTGGGCAGCGTTGGCGGCGGTGGCGTTTCGTGGGCGAGGGTAGCCCGGCATCGTTTGATATCGTGCTGGGTCTGGTAAATATAGTCGAACTTGTCGCCGGCATACCAGCCCTGCCAGGGGGTGTATTCTGCCTTGCGAAGCAGAGCGAGAAGCGTATCGTACTTGGCCAGGGCCTGGTCAAGGCGTTCTATTGCCGCGGCGGTATTGTTTTGGTTGAAAGCGGTGATTGCCTGGGCAATCCGCAGCATTATCGCAAAGCCGTGCCTGTAAATGCCAAGCTGGGTGAGCAGGTGGCCCTGATAAAAGTTCTTGCGGTCCTGGGGGAGATCTTCGTTTAGTTTCTCTGCCCGCTGAGTCAGAGTAAGAAAGCGGCTGTGCAAGCCGCGGAATTTTTCTACATCTTTTCTTGATGCCTGGGCATTGTTTTCGGCGGGCTTGCCCAAGGCGGCCTGGCGTGCGGGGCTGTTGGCCATCCGGGCGATGCCCCAGAAGACTGCGGTGTCGCCGGGACGTTGTTGCTGGGGGTAAGGCGTGGTGCAGTAGTCCCTGTTGTGTCGTGGGGAGGCGAAGGCCCAAGGAGCCATTTTTTCCGCGTTATGGGAGGGCGAGGGGTGAGCGGCGCGCAGTAATTAAAAGACGGGGAGCCCTGCGGGCGGGCTGCCCCGTCATATACGTCTATTCTTTTGCGCGATTTACGTGTGGTTGTGGTAATCAACCGTTACGACGTCGGCGGACGAGTGCCAATCCGCCAAGAGCCAGAAGTCCGATCGTGGCAGGCTCGGGAATGGCGGTAAGCTTGACATCGTCGAAGACAACCCAGCCGGTGGTGGCGTGCATGTACTTGTTGCATTCCAAAGCGCCCAACCGAATTTGGAGGGGTTGTCCAGCGAGGTAGTCGTTCGCCGGATCGGGGGTATACTCGAGAGTTGCGGTTATGAAATCGTTTTTCGGCACCTCTGCTCCGCCCCCGACTTCAGCAATGACGGTTCCTCCTTCTACCCGGCCCTGATACGTGGAGCCACCCACGTTGGTTCCTCCGACGGCAAGCTGAAGGATGTAGCCGTGCCAATCCGGGGTGTAATTAACGCTTCCACCTTCAGCGGGGCCATAGGGCAGTCTGCCCACCTTGGCGGTGAGAATATATGTCAAGGAGGGGTCAAACGTGGCATCCAGTATTTGTGCGGCGGCCTCGAAATCCCTAATCGGTCGAATTTCTGGCATTTCGTCATCGTTGTAGCGGCTCCTGACCAGCGCGACATACTTGCCTTCTGGTGCGTTACCGCCGAAAGCCACGTCGAGTACACCCTGGGGGGTTTCATCCACACCGGGCACGCCGGGATTCCATATCCTTATTGGCCCGCCGTTATTGTCAACTTCAAAATGCCGCCAGTATTCCAGTTGCCATTTATTGTACTTATCTATGCTTTCGGCAAACGGGTCGAATGTTTCCCTCAGCTCAAAGCCGGCGTTAGGGATAGGGATTGAAGCAGCACCAGCTGAGGCTGAGAGAGCGAATAGAATCGCTGCGACTATCAAAAATATTCGATTCATCATACGAACCTCCTCAAAAAGGTTAATGGAAGCTACATTTAGTGGCGCCACGCGCCAAAAGAACTCAGATGAAGATGGGCTGCCTCCTCCATCCAGAGATCTTTACACACATACTCAGGGCGGCGACTACCCAGACCGCCTATTGTGCTTAGTTTAACAGAACTCAATGAGGATTGTCAAGAGGAAAACGGCGCAAGAGGCGTTTTTTTTTGCGGGACAGGAGGGCCCGTAGGTGCTTTAGAGATAATCAGTTACAGCGATTTTGCGCATATGGAATTTGAAAAAAACATTTTCTGGACACCCGGACGGCCCGCGGACGCCGCGCGAAATCGGGTCCAAACAGGGAGGGGGAGAACCGAGCGTGGGAGCCTTGTGGCGTGCTGGAGCCATTAGCCTGCCCGGCAAAGAGAACGGCAGAAAGTAATTTGGGCAGCCCTCAGAAAGGCCGGGCTATGAGGATACAGTTACTCAGGTCAGGCGCTGCCCGGGAAATCCGGGCTTAGGTATTTGCCTTATCGTTTTTTTGGCGTGAGGCCGAGACCTGCTCCCTGCTCGAGCAGCAGGAGGGTTTCGAGATCTGGATTCGTAGTGATGGCCCTAATGTAGCGCGGATCAGCACGCGGGAAACGCCTGTTGTGAGCAAGAATCAAACCGCCCGGGCGCACCAACGGCAGGAGTTTGTTAAGATAGTCGATGTAGCCTTCTTTGTCAGCGTCAAGGAAGAGAACGTAGATCGGTTGTTTATAGTGGTTGACCGTTTCGTGAGCGTCACCTTCAATAACCGTAACCAAGTCTTCAACTCCAGCCTTCTTTGAAATTATCTCGTGCCATTTTGGCCCGCTCGGCATTTATCTCATGTGTAAAGAGCTTTCCGCCTGTCGATTTTAGGGCCAAGGTAAACCGGAGTCCTGAGTAACCGGTGGAGGTGCCAATCTCAATAACTCGCTTTGCCCCTATGGCTTCGGTTAACAGCCGCAATAGACGTCCGTCATTCGATGAAACGCTGGCAAATCGCCGGCTCCGGTCTTTGTCCATCTCGTCAATAACGGCGAGAATCTTCTTCTCTGCGGCTGGTTTTAGCCATAGGGGAGCTGTCGAGCAGCGAGACGAAGGGTAATACGCCAAACTGACAGGCGGTAAAACGGGGGGAATAGGTGGTATGGGCTCAGATAAGCAGGGGGGTGGAGTGGCTGGTTTGCGGG
>CAZWAP010000097.1:0-3243 GCA_964632005.1 uncultured Pirellulales bacterium
GCCTGGGATGGTAAAAATGACTTGACAGTGTATGGAGGTGGCTGATAAGTTCGGGTTGTCGGGGTAACGGTTTCGAGCGGCCGACGGAGCTGGTTTTTGGGAAGGAATCTTTTTGGGGAGTCGGAAAAATGGAATTTCATCGTGGCTGTACGATTATGGTGGTCGTGGCGTCCGCTGCATTGATCGGGCCGTTGCAGCCGGCTGCAACGGCGGTAGAAGGGTCCACAGCGACCGATTCGAACGCCGTTGCCGTGCCGGCTTTTCCGTACGTGGCGGAGATCACCGGCGATGACGTGTACATCCGTTCCGGGCCCGGGACGAACTACTACGCCTGCGGCAAGCTGCAGAAGGGTGAGAGGGTGACGGTGGTGAACCAGCAGTTCAGCTGGTCGTGCATCGTCCCGCCGGCGGCCAGCTTCTCGTGGATTTACGTTCCCTACGTGAGCATTGACCCGGACAATCCCGATACAGGCATCGTCACAGGTGACAATGTGCGCGTGTATGCGGGCTCGGACCAGGTAAAGCCGATTCATTCAACGCTCCAGTTGAAGCTGAACCGGGGGGAGAAGGTCAAGCTGTTAGGCGAGGAGAAGGACAACTACTACAAGATTGCAGCGCCCACGGGGGCGTACCTGTGGGTGAGCACACAGTTCACGCGGCCGATTGCTCGAACTGCTGCGAGAAAGCCGGTGGTGGAGGTCGTCGGCCCGAACGAACCGAGCGATGGGAACGAAGTGGTGGTCGAGCCTGCGGCGGCAAAGCTGAAGGAATTTCGCGAGCTGCAGAAGCGGATAGCGGCTGAGCGTTCCAAACCGATAGAGCAGCAGAATTATGCGGAGATAAGGGCGGCGCTGGAGGAGCTTGCGAAGGACAAGGAGGCGGGCAAGGCTGCGCGTTACTGCGAGTTTGCGCTGCGGCAGGTTGAGCGATACGAGCTTGCGGTGGCGGTCTCAAAAGAGTTGAGCCTGCAGAACAAGCAGTTGCACCAGACTCAGGACAAGATCGAAAGGGCTCGTAGCATGCGTTTGGCGCAGTTGAGGGAGCTGGGGCGGTTTGCGGTGATCGGCAGACTGCGAAGCTCGATTATTTACGGGTCGGCGCCGGAGCTGCGTCATTACCGGATCGTGGATGAATCGGGCAAAACGATTTGCTACGCGCGGCCGACGGGCGAGGCGCTGAACAAGGACTTCAGCGGGCTGGTGGGGCGCAAGGTGGGGCTGGTGGGGCAGATAGTGCCACATCCGACTACGGGCGGTGCGCTGGTGAAATTCACGGAACTGGAAGAGATCCAGTAGCGCTGTGGTGTAAGAGCGTTGAGAAAGGGCCGTGCCTCATACCTTTGAGGCGCGGCCCTTTGCTTTGAGGTCGTTTTTTCCGGCTGACGCGGTGCGAATAGCCCGAAGCGCAGGGGGTTAGTCACGGCCGGGCACGGCACAGACGTCGTCGGGCGGTGCAACGACCTGTCCCTTTTCGAAATCCTCAGCAGTCGGTTTGAGTGTGAGGTTGTACCAGGGGCTCTGCTGGTTTTCGAGCAGATCGGACCACTTGACGAGCTGTCCGGTATATGCGGAGATACGGCCCATAATCGCGGTGAGCGTTGCCTCGGCGACGTTTCGGGCCTCGTTGAGGGGCTTGGCGGCGAGGATGCTCCTGAGCAGGTCGACGTGCTCCTGGACATAAGGCCCGCCGTGCTCTTCAAAGTCGGGGATTTCGACGGTCTTGCTTGCCTGCATTCGTCCGCCGCCCCAGGTTTTGCCCTTGTCAGCGACGAAGTGCTCCCAGACGCCTCCATAACAGCCGCTGATCTGGCGGCACATACTGTGGATGTGGAGGTCATCTCCGTAGTCGTAGTCGACGCTGAAGAAGTCGAACTGGTTTCCGGTTTTTCGGCGTGCTCGGCCGCCGAATCCGACGGCTGTTTTTGGGGGATGTCCGATGAACCAGTTGGCGACATCAAGGTTGTGGACGTGCTGCTCGACGATGTGGTCGCCGGACATTTCGGTGAAGCTGACCCAGTTGCGTACCATATAGTCGGCGTCGGACTCGCCGGGATTTTTGGTTTTGTACCAGAGGCGTCCACCGCACCAGGAGACACGGCCGGCGAGGATCTTGCCTATTGCGCCGTGCTGGATGGCGTAGGCATTGCGTCTGTAGCCTCTCTGGTGTCGTCTCTGGGTACCTGCGACTACGGCGAGTCCCTTCTGGGCGGCGTGGCGGCCGGCTTCGATGATTCTTCTTCCGCCCGGGGGGTCGACTGCGACGGGTTTTTCCATAAAGACGTTTTTGCCGGCGTTGACGGCTGCTTCAAAGTGGACGGGTCGGAAGTTGGGCGAGGTTGCTATCAGGACGATGTCCACGTCGGTTGCGAGGAGCTTTTTGTAGGCGTGCGGGCCGGCGAAGCAGCGTTCGTCGGGGACTCCGTGCCTTTTTCCGGCTTTGAGCGCCCTGTCCTTGAACCAGTCGGCGGTGGCGACCACTTGAACTTCTCTGCCGATGTGCTTGGCGGCGGCAAGGTGGTTGCCGAGTGCGCCATTGCCGCGGCCGCCACAGCCGATCAAGCCGACACGAATCCTGCCTGAGCCTGCGGCGTACATTCGGTTGACCGATATTCCGGCTGCGGCCAACGACACTGCTGCGGATGACTTGATGAATTCTCTTCGAGAGATTCTGGGCGGTTTGTCAGTTGAGCCGTGCTTCATAGATGGTTCCTTTCAATAAGGTTGTTTTCAGTTGTCGATTCAGCAAACTGGAGGACTCGGAAACAAGGGTAAAATACGGGAATCAAAAGTTATCGCAGGCGCGATAGGCCTCGATGACGGCCTTTTCTCCTTCCTTGCCCGGTTTGCTCTTTCCGTGCTCCATACACAAGACTCCTTCGTAGCCCTTATTGTAGAGGTGTTTGAAGATGTTGGTGTAGTTTATCTCTCCGGTACCTGGCTCCTTTCGTCCGGGGGTATCGCCGAGGTGGAAGCTTGCGATTTGGCTCCAGGCCCGGTCGATGTTGAAGATGAGGTTGCCCTCGGTAATCTGCTGGTGGTAGATATCGTTGACGATCTTTACGGAAGGGCTGTTGACGGCCGTGCAGATCATATAGGCCTGTGGTATCTTTGTCAGGAACAGGCCCGGGTGATTTACCCAGGGATTCAGAGGTTCGAGCACAAGGATCAGGCCGGCCGGCTCACAGATTTCGGCGCAATACCTGAGGTTGTCGATGACGTTGGCCGTCTGGTAGTCCCATTCGAG
>CAZWAP010000098.1:0-3239 GCA_964632005.1 uncultured Pirellulales bacterium
TTGGCGAGCTGCTGGAGATTCGGCTGATAGCGGTGAACTATACCGACGGCAAGGGCGTGGACTTTGACGACGTCCAGCTTACCGCTGAGGGTCCTGCTCCTACTCCGTATGCCGTCAAGTTGACGCTTGCGGTTAACAACGAGGGTAGTACAAGGCCGGACGTGACAGACGATATGACGATCGATGTTTACGATGATGCGTGCAAGGCGGCGAAGGCAGCCGGCCTGGAGGAGGCCAACCCAGGTGACATCGACGGAAACTGCATTACCGACGCTAACGACCTTGATATCCTGGCCGAGGAATGGCTTAACGAAACCGTCCTGGCAGGGCCGGTTCCTAAGCCTTGATTGTAATATATCGTGGCCTGGGATTGTCCCAGGCGTCCGTTAAGTTTAATTTACTGTTTCCACTTATTGATTGGCTTAGTGGGTGAATTAAGGAGAACGATACGATGGCTGCAAGAAACCGAATCAGAACAGTATTAACTCTCAGCTCTATGGTGATTCTCGCCCTGGCTGTTGTGCAGGTTCAGGCCGGGACAGTCACTGGGCTTAACGGCAAGTTTCAGTTGTACAAACCCGGGACCGGCTATACAGTGAGCGCAATGTTTGGCGAGGGTAATAACTATGCCAAGGGCGTCGGGGACAACCTTACCGTTCTTGGAGAGGGGGTCGCCGAATACGGCGACGGCACCACCGGTGGGGTTGTGGATTGCCCCGGGTGGGTAGGCCCCGTCGAAGGAACCAATACCAATGACTTATGGAGCGCAGGTTATGAGGACGACGGTACCACCTGCCTTAATGTCTTTGGCACCTGGAGCGGTGGCAATGGCAATATGATCGAGTCGGTCCCTCTGGGTAACAGCGTACCCAGCGCGATCTATACGCTCTCGGCTATGATCAACGGATCTGGGGGGCCTGTGGTATTCGATCTGCTGGTAGATGACGAACCGGTCACGCCCACAACCTCGGTAGACCCGATAGGCCCGGGTGACCCTACCGATGGTTGGGAGGAAATCACCAGGACGTATGAAGGTGTCCCAAGTGGAGAGCTGAAGATTCGCGTTGGCATCCCGGCGCTGGGCGGCGACCTTTATGGCACACGGACTCGCATCGACAATGTCACGCTCACGTTTGAGATAACCGATCCGAACATCCCTGAGGTGGATGCCGGGGTCGATATGGTTACCTGGTCGGGCGAGCCGGTGCAGTTGGATCCGAACATTGTCGAGCAGCCCGGTTCGACTTGGACGAACCTGACGTATCTCTGGACCGCGGACCCTGCCGATGGTGTGGTGTTCGATCCCAGTGCGGATGTCGAGGCACCGGTGGTTACGATCACCAAGGAAACCGATAATCCGTCCGTGGTTACCCTGACGCTGGCGGTCAACAACGAAGGCAATCCGCCCGAGGAAGCTGTGACGGATACGATGAAGATCGACGTGTACGATGATGCCTGCATAGCGGCTGTGACTCTGGGTCTGGCGGAGCTTGATCCAAGCGACTTTGACGGGGACTGCATTACAAACTTCTCTGATTTTGCCGTGCTGGCTGCAACCTGGCTGGATGATTACACCTTGACGGAGCCAGTTCCTAAATAGTTGTGGTTGTTAGGTTAGCGTTCGTCAAATGGTGTGGTTACGATGTATCGGGCGCCTGGGCAAGGGCGTGGGCGCCTGTTTTTTGTGTGGTGTCATCGGTTTGTTGTAAGAACAAGCGCCAAAGACAAGACCACGTTCTTGGGCCTTCGGGTTGGAGGCGAAATCGTCCCAGGTCTTGTGGTTTTGGGTGGTAGAAAAAGGCATATTTGCCGATGTGAGCTAAAAAAGCTCCACGGAGGCCATCCTCGCTTGACAACATCGGCTCGGTAGGATAGAATCAAGTGAGTATTAGGCTCTCAGGGGACTGGTTGACCTGAGCAGCTGCAAATGAAGGAGTTCAGGTGGAGGTTCGAGGATGTAGGGCCTCGCAGTTTCAGGCGGGGCCGGCCGCGTGGGTGAAGTTGCGGACCAGTCTCTATGGTCTTTGCTCTGGCCTTGAGCTGGCAATCTACTGTGAGGTGCTGCCAGAGCTTCGAATCACTTCCACGAGAACCACGCCGCGAGTCGGTCGCCACGAAGATACCGCCGAGCAGTTGAAAAATGTATCGGCACCCGCCGAGTGGAAATTTTTTAGGAGATAGTACGATGAAGAAGTCATTGTGTTTCGCAGTAGTTGGGTTGGTTGTGGCTGTGATGGTGCCGGCGACAGCCGGCGCTGCTTCAATCAATATCCCCAACGCTGGCTTTGAGGAAAGGGCAACGTTCGACCCATTTGAGGATGGCACGGATAAATATAATCAGTGGTCCAGAGAATACTGGCGGCATTTTGAATGTGACAATAACGGCGGGCCCTTGAGGATATGGAATCCCGGGGTTCCCGGGGTCCATGAGACCACGCAGGGGGCACTTGACGTAGGTTTCGGAGGTAACGCACCGGAGGGCGATTATGTCGTGGTGGTCAGGAGCCGCTACAACGATGACGAAATGCCAGAAATTCGGCCGATCAGGGATTTTGAGGCCGCAGTACAAATACTGGAGACCACGTTTGACCCCACCCTGATGTATACGCTGACCGCCAAGGTGGGCAGGCTGCCCGAAGGGCCCGCTGAGGGCGGAAGCGTTAATTACACCCCGGCCTGGTACGGCTATGCCATTCAGCTCGTCGTCGGAGGAACCAACGTAGATGGCGCCACTTATCAGGGCCGAGTAGAAGGAGGAACCGTCATTGCGCAAGATTACAACAGTTTGACTGTACCGGTAAACGGTTTCGTAACTGCAACTGTCGTGTACACCCCCGATCCGGCACACGAGCACCTGGCGGGAGAACCTCTGCAAATTCGGTTGTGTGCTCTGGAAAAGCCGGATGATCATAGTCTTACCGGCTGGGCTGTCTTCGACGATGTCGAGCTCGACGCCGAATCTGATGTCACGGCTCCTTTTGTCGATGCCGGGCCGGATATGGTTAGCTGGTCGGGCCAGGCGGCCCAGCTGGATCCGAACGTTATTAATAGAGACGTAACACCCTTGACCTTCGCCTGGACTGCGGACCCGCCGGAGAACGTTGTGTTTGATCCCAGTGCCGACGTTGAGGCCCCAGCGGTTACGATTACCAAGCCTGCGACGGTTACGAAGTCGATCACGGTCGGCAACGCCGGCTTTGAGAGTCCGGTACTGGAAGACGGGTTCGAGGAAAGCAACC
>CAZWAP010000099.1:0-3125 GCA_964632005.1 uncultured Pirellulales bacterium
GGGACACAGATTATACAACAGTTGTTGACTTGGCGGGCAATTTTTTGGCGCCCCCCTTTTGGAAAAACCTGCAAAGCGACGCCTCTGCCAGGCCGATAAGTTCCTGATGCCGGGGTGCCCGTAATTCCGGCCCAAAATATGCAGCCTTTGGTCGACGGGCATCACGGCCAAAACCAAACCGCCATAAGCCGATCAGGTGGACTGGGCGATGAAGAAAGCTATCTGCCAGGCAATCTGTCTTCTTAGCCTCTGGCCTATCGCAGGCCTCCGCGCCGAGCCACCGCTGGCGAATGCCGGCAAGAACGGCCTATACGCAAGGTCGATCGAGCAGGTACTGCGCCTCAGGGCACAAGAGGTCGACCTGGCCACAGCCGCGCTGATAGTCTCGGAAAACTGGAGCGACCTGGTGCACGGCCGAAAACACCTGGCTGTTCTGGACGAGATGGCACTGGATATCCGCCGGCGCCTCGAGACTATGAAAATCAAGGCCAACCACAGGGCGATTCCCGTTATCAACAAGTACCTTTTCGACGAACTCGGCTTCAGGCCGCTTTCCCAGGCAGACGACCCAAACGACCTGTTCCTGCATACTGTCCTGGATAAGAAGCGCGGTTATTGTCTGAGTCTGTCGCTTCTCTACCTCTGCCTTGCTGAGCGACTCGGCCTGCCGCTTTACGGTGTCGTTGTCCCGGGACATTTCTTCGTGCGATACGACGACGGGCACTTCAGGTTCAATATCGAGACCACGAACAAGGGCGCAAGTGCACCGGACCGCCACTACATCGAGAAGTTCAAGGTCCCTGGGGGCAAGAGCGAAAGCATCTATATGAAGAATCTGAACAAGATCCAGACGCTGGGCTGCTTGTTCAACAACCTGGGCAACTGCTACAGCGATATCGGGGATCTGGATTCGGCAATGCTCGCTCTTGAGCGGGCCGTTGAGATCAACCCCGGACTTTCGGAGTCGCACTCGAACCTCGGCAACGTCTATCTGCAAAAAGGCTGGGTCCTCAAGGCGATCCGCGAGTACCAGACCGCTCTGGCCATCAATCCCGAGGATCCCAAAACCCATAATAATCTCGGCAACGCGTACAGCGAGAAAGGCTGGCTGAACTACGCCGTCGGACAGTATCTGCGGGCTCTTGAGCTGGACTCGAACTTCGTTGATGTGTACAGGAATCTCGCTATAGCGTACGCCAAGCAGCAACGATTCGGCCAGGCGATCTCACAATTGCAGCAGGCCCTGAGCCTCAAGCCGGAGGACGTGGACTGCTATGTGAGCCTCGGTGACATTTACGCCGAGACGGAGAAATATGAGCGGGCGATTACCTGCTACAAGAAGGCCCTGGAGCTTGAGCCTCGTTCAGCCGAGGCGTGTTACGGCCTTGGCGCTTGTTACGGCAGGTTAGAGCGTCTCGATGACTCGATCCAGGCCTACCGCAGCGCTTTGGCGATAAACCCGAATATGCTCGGCGCCCTGGTGAACCTGGCCAACGCCTATTTCAGCCTGGACCGGTTCGACGAGGCCGCAAGACTTTACGAAAGAGCCTCTCTCGTGGAGCCAACCAAGCCGATGATATTTTACAACCTGGGCGTGGCCTATTCCAGGCTGGGACGCTACGAGGCCGCGGTCGAGGCCTACTCCAGAGCAATCGAGCTGAACCCGGATGTCGGTGAGGCACATTATGGCATCGCGTTCGGATACTACCAGTTGGAGAACTACCAGCTTGCCTGGAAGCACATCAAGATAGCCGAACGCCTGGGTGTCGAGGTCTCCGAGGCTGAACTAAAGGCCATCAAAAGACACCTTCGCTGAGCCCAGACGAGCTGGGCCCCTACCACGTTCAAAGTATCACTCTGTTCTTACCGCCCCCCCGGAAAAGAGCCCGACTGCCCGCCCTGCGCAGCCCGCGATAGCTCCCCGACTACCTCAGACGGACTCGACTCAGGGTTTGCCAAGGCCGAAGTGGTTGAGCGGATCGTAAGCCCAGTTTGGTATCGCTAAGTCGAATACCTCTTTTTCTTCGACAGCGTTCACATGGTTATCCAGCCACAAAACATTCGCTCTTCCCCCCGTTCGCGTAGCATCCCCCGACCTTATATTATGCCTGAATATCCCGCGATAATAGGGCGCCCGGCTGCCCGTGACATAGTGCGACAGGGGCTTACCTGCTTTGCCCGGGCAGAACATATCGTTCGCGCTGGCACCGCCGTTGTGGCCATTTTCGACCCTCGGCTCAACGTGATCGTGAGCTACAATAACCTGACCCTGGTTGCGAATGGCACTTGTACCTACTCTGTCGAGGTAGGCATTTAAGGCAAACGCGGAGTCATAAAACTCCTTAACGTCGTACCCGTACAACTTCGATAATGCCTTCATTTCAGCGGAATTCTTAAAGGATGGGCAGCCGAAAACCTTGGTATCTTTGACATAGTCCAGAAAGGCCGTGCCCCAGTAGGAGCCGCCCTCACTCGGCTTGTAATACCTGCCGTCAGAGTGCCTCCACCTGTATTGGTTACACGCGCTGCTGGACCACCTGACCCTCGGCATCTTGAAATCGTTGTCCTGCAAGTACATATAAATAATGAGGCCTACCTGTCTCAGGTTCGACCTGCAGCTTACCTCCTGTGCTTGCATCCTGGCCGCTCGCAAAGCCGGCATCAGAACCGCCATAAGCAGTGCGATGATTGCAATTACGACCAGCAGCTCCACCAGAGTAAAGCCCCCACCTCGCTGACTGCGTCTGCCCTTAGAAGCTCCTCTTTCTGACACGCTTAATCTCCTTTTGCCAAACATTGTTGTTGCATCTCCCAGGTTTGCCGATCCTATTTATTTCTGTCCTCGTTTTAGCGGCGCTATGCTGCGGTCGGACCCGTTCGGTGAACAGACGCTCCCTGCTTATTATGACAAGGCAAGCAGCCAGGCTGTTCCAGCTTACAAAGATTTTCCAGATACAAATAATTCTATCAGTTAATCGCGTCCCTGTCAAGGCAATCGTCCCCACGCGATTACCCGTTTTGGCACGGGATATGCAAAAGACCTCCTTGTCGTTGCTGGAAACCGTTTTTAGAACATTATCCTGTACAAGACAAGGAGGTATAAGAAAATGATACGTAAAGATTTT
>CAZWAP010000100.1:0-3093 GCA_964632005.1 uncultured Pirellulales bacterium
CAGCCGACCCCGTCAACCTCTGGATTGGTCGAGGTGTTGTCTCTTGCATCCACCTCGGCTGTCGAGCCGATCACCTTCCAGGTAACCCCATCATCGGCGCCGATAGGAAGCGGGCTGGCGTCGGCGAGGCTTTGCACCCAAGCGTTATAAGTCTCGATGTCAGGTGACTCTGCGGTGGTGAACTGGCTCGAGTGAAAAGCAAACCGGTAGCAATCCCCGACCTTCCATGGCTCGCCCGTGGCTGGATTGTTGCCCGCTAAGGTCTCAGAGGTAAGGATACCCAGTTGACCCTGAATTGGACCTGCCTGCGCCGCTCCGGCGAAGACCGCCATCGCTGCAACTATTAGCACGACTTTCGCTTTCATCAAACCTACCTCCTCAAAAAATTGAGTAACATACCAACACTGCGCACGCCCGACGCACGCGTTCACAATGGAGAGGGTTCCTGCCTCCATCCGTAGGCCTTGCCAAACCCATTCCCGGCGGCCAGTCCTCCAAGCCGCCTATTCAACGTATATTAACAGGGCTCAGTGGGCACTGTCAAGGGAAAAATCTCTGGCGGAGCACCCGAAACCCCGGTTCTTGCCTTGTTTGTGCCCGGCGGGTACGGTAACTACTTTACATACAATCACTTACGACAGTCGCCCACCCCCACCCCCCCCAAAAAAATTTCTTCCCTGGTTGCCCAGGTGCCTCCCGTGTACCGCTTCACCAGGCGACTTGTCTTGGATTTGCTGAGATTGGCGGGCCTGAAAGCGTAACCGATAGGCCGGGGTTGGACACCAAAGGCCGCGCGACACGATTCCTCAAGCCAGGCCGGCCTGCTGTGCAAGCCGCCTCCGTCTGGCTGGTTTATAAACAACCGCCCCGCTGTGCTCTGATGGGCAGTTACCAGAATCAGGCCCTTGCTGCGGCGGTCGATTAGGGCCCCGCGAAAGACCGGGTCAGGCACCTCGGCCTACTGGGGCAGCCAGGATGGCTTCGTGGCTGTTTCCAATGGGCGCGGCGCCCTTACTCGTCCGGATACCTGGCGGTCCAGCTCGGCCAGCCGCCTCGAGGTCCGACACCCAGCGGGAAGTTCTTATGCCATTTGAGCTTCCACAGCCGCTTAATGCCCACGTGTTCGGCATGCATATCGACAAAAACCGCGTTTATCCCGCCGCGGTGACGGTCAATGCATAACCACTTCATAGAGTTATAGCTGTACGACGCGCTGTACTGATCCCGTTCATGCTCCTCATTCGATGGTGCCTGATCGGTGTGCTTTGGGGCGATGTCAACATATACGCTGTCCACTACCAGAGGTATAAGATTGGCGCCTTTGACGGACATCTTCCTTATCAGGTTGTTGACGGGGATGCCGGGCCAGAAGGGCCCCGGAGGCGGGTTTGCACACCAGTTACTGAACGCATAGCTGCCGGTAGCAAGGGCGTCATACCATTGAGAGCCGGTCTTGGACGGCGGAAAAGGCCCCCAATCGACGAACGTCCCGCCAGCTAAACCTTCTGCCGGCGTTCTGTCGAGGGTCCTGGTCGAGGGGCACATCCGTAGTTCCTTGTTCTTGTAGTACGGCAGCGTGGCCCCGAGCATCCACGCATCCTCCCAACTGACACCGCCGCCGGCGTAACTCTGCGGGAAACTGTCATCGTTATCGTGGGCATAAAGAGCGAACACAAGACCCCACTGTCTCATATTTGACTGGCATCCAACCGCCTGGGCCTGCTTCTTGGCTCGTTGCAAGGCCGGCATCAGGATCGCCATCAGCAGTGCAATAATCGCGATGACAACCAGCAACTCGACTAAGGTAAAAGCTTTCGATTTGCCCATAACACCATTACCCTTTCAATGACGACAATTAACCATCACGCCTGCAAGATGCGCTGGATAAGCCTTCTGTTCCCTCAAGGGAGGTGATCAAAGGCTCATTGCCCGCCATCTTCTGCCCGCACACGCCGTATATTATAGCGGCAGGCTCGGCTGATCGCAAGAACAAATGTGCCAGCGACGGTCCAAAAAACCCTCCAGGTTTTTGTAAGTGCTCCTGTGCACCTCTCTTATGGGCCCCTCCGGGGCCGACGCATCTGCTTGTTTGCGAACGACCAGCAACAGTGCCGCCGGCCGAGCGGCTACTTCAGCCCGGTTCTCCATAACTACTTGGGAGCCGGTTCCGTCAACGAGTAATCAGCAAGCCACGTCGCCGCCAGCAGGGCAAAATCAGAAAAGGCCGTACGGCAGTCCTCGTCAAGGTCGGTCGGATCAAGCTCCGTCATCTGCAGCACGGTACAAGTACCGGCGTATGCCCCCTTGCTGCTGCCGTTCCAGCCCTTGCCGCTGAGGGCCAGCTTTGCGGTGTCGGCCATCGCATTGTCGGCGTTGATAACGAGCACGGCACTTCTATCATCGGCGGCTGTTAAAAGTCTACTGCTTGGTTCATCTATTCAACCAATCAATAAACTTAGCGGGCGTCCGCCCCTGCTACGGGCACCCGACATACTTACAATCAAGGTTTAGGGATCGATCCTGCCAGGGCGGTATCGTTAAGCCATTTCTCGGCCAGTATATTGAGGTCGTTGGCATCGGTAATACAATTTCCGTCAAGGTCACCCGGCTTATCCGGCCCCAGACCGCTGGCTTTCGCCGCCAAACAGGCATCATCGTACACGTCAATCACCAGTGCATCTTTCACATCCGGCCTTGTGCTGCCCTCGTTGTTGACTGCAAGGGTCAACTTGACAACGTGCGCAGCAGGAATAGGACCTTCAGCGGTAAGCTTCACGTCGTCAAAGTCCACGCCCTTGCCGTCGGTATAGTTCACCGCTATCAGCCGAATCTCCAGCGGCTCGCCAAGCTGAGCCGGCTCCTCGCCGGAGTCGTAAACCACCGTGGCCGTCTTCCACGTCGTGTCGTCGGCGGGCGAAGGCCCGGTATCCGAGGCCAGGAGCACGCCGCCGGCTAACAACTCGATGCGATAATCAGCCGTGGCGGTACTTCTGTTGAATAGATACGGATTACCCACCAGCACGCTCAACTCGTACCGGGTATTTGCCTCCAGACTGGTCGAGAGAACCTGGCTCAGACCTCTGTCCCGGCTGG
>CAZWAP010000101.1:0-3033 GCA_964632005.1 uncultured Pirellulales bacterium
TTATTCGTGATTTTTCTGTCATACGGTTTATCTGCCTTGCTTTTTCAGTCGGCCGTTAGTTTATCGATTGGTCGATCGTGGGTTTTGGCGATGTCCACGATCCGTTTATACTGGAGCTGCCAAACTCGAACATTTTGGACAGGTTCATCATATTGGCGAACACCTTCCACAGGCGTAGCTGTCCGAGCGGAGGCTAACATCGTTACCCTGCCGAGTATTTGCGGAGCGTGCGAAGGCGATTGTCGTGCCCAAAGTCCCTAAGAGGGTGTAGAAGAGAGCGTTCATCTGCCCGAAGAAGCTGACGCCTTGCCAGGCCGCGATCACGGCGACGAGCGAGCTTCCGTAGGACCAATATATTGATTTCAACTGAGGATCTCTGGTTTGTTTAGCTGCGCGTGAAAGTCCGCGAAATGCCACAACGAGCACACCGCCCAGAGCGACTACAGGAAGGACCCCTCCCTCCATGCCAACCAGTATGAATTCGTTGTTCGCATCGGTGAAATCGCCCCAGAAGTAGCCCCCTTCCCGGCTACCCCAACCCGGATCTTTGCCGCCGTAGCCGACCAGACACCATTCGTCAAAGTTGTCGATGGCAGCATCTATGAGTCTCGCCCTGGACCACCAGTCGCCCCTGCCAAAGCTGAGTCGCGAAAGCAACACGTAGTGCAAAGGATTATTGCTTCCGATTTCAGCCAGAATGCAGAAGCCTACCAGTGAGACAAGAACAAGTTTCGTCCATTGCTTGTATTTTTCCAGTACCAGGCAGAAAACTACCACAAGCAAGCTAGACCAAGCCCCGCTAGACACAGCACTCAGGGCTCCAAGGGCAGCTAATCCGGACAGCCCATAAGCAAGCCTCCGCCAGGGGCTGCGCTGGCGTCGCAATGCCCAAAATAGGGGCAAGAACATCGCAAAGCAGATCCCGAACAGAATGGGATGAGCGAATGGTCCGATGGCCCGCGTCAGGCCCCATCGCGCCTGGGTGGAGAGCTCCCCTGCCATCCCGGCTCCGGTAGGCCGCCATGGGCGAAATCGCACCAGTTGATAGAAGGGCTGCCAGCCCGTGGTTGCTTCGATCAAGCCATGTATTGCAAGAGGCGCGAGTATCAGGCTGGTCGTTTTCAAGCAGCGTATCAGTTCATTCTTGTCGGTTATAATGAGGCGTGCTGCAAGATAAGCGAACCAGGTGTCTATTATCAACCCGCCGCGGTTTTCTATGGCAGCCATTGAGAATCCGGTGGCAACGCAGTATAGCCCTGCGATTAGCCCGACAGTCAATGTAACCCAAGTGTCCAACGCAGACCAAATAAACTTCCCGCAAATTCGTCTGTCGCATAAGCATCTCAAGAGTAAGATGGTCACGACAATTCGCCCGGCCGATATATCTATAGTGCCAATGGTCAACCTTAAATAATCAGGATACCAAACTAATACGCCAATATATGCCGCCAGGGCATAAGGAGGGCGCAGGAATAGCACCAATACTGAGCCGAGAAGGGCAATTGTCAGTGTGACGGATTGCATATAATCTATTCGTCAGCCTTTGCGTGCTGCTTTTCGGCGGACAGGTATTTACGGTGTGCTATTTCGCTGCGTTTTCTGAGGTGCTCGGTGCCTCCGGGTTGGACTCTGAGCAATGCTCTTTTGACTTTTTCATTCTCGTAGTAGTTCCGGTCGAAGCGAGCGCGCAGCGTTGTCCGCAAGCCTATTCCCTTCCTTCTGCCCAAGCTCCCGAGCACCGAGCTCAGGCCCTTGAGTCGGCCGAAGAATATCAACTGGTACAAGGCCATCCAGGCGTGTCTTGGATGTTTTGCACTGATAATAAGGTGCTTATTGTAGCTATACATTTCGTCGGGAGAAATGCTCCTGCCTACAATATCGCCATCGGCAAGGGAAGAATCGACGGCTTTTTGTCCGGCTTCGGTCCGGATCAGGACCGCGGACCAGCCTTTTGTTTCGTTGTCCACCATTTCGTCACACCAGGGATCCGAAACCACTATGTCGGCGAATCTTGCCCAGTGGTCGAGGCAGTTCCAGCATCGCAAGTAATGATCGCCAGGGACTAGCAGGTCGAGTGAGCCTCCTAACAGCGGCTTTTTTAGTATCGTTTTGCCAGCCTTGTCGAAGACCCTGAAGTAGCCGGGCCAGCCACCGCCTCGATAGACGATCTTGTGAGCCTCATCGAGATTTACGGAGTAGCGCTCCAAGAAGGCAATTGTGCTCTGCCTTGACGCCATTCCTGCACAAACCAGTCCGATGGCTAATACAATTCTCTGCTTTATTTCGGGCACGATGTCCTGGATCTTCCTAAGCCCTTCCACCATACAAGGCGTACCTACAAAGACGTATCGTCCAGGTTTCTCCAGCACATCCCTCAGCGCAGCGCAACTGGAGACAGGAGCATATTTTGAGGCCCTTGCGCTGAGCAACTCATCGCGAGTTGTGGCGATGAAGGACCTGGCGATCCAGGGCTCCTCGCCTTCGCATCTTGCGACTATGGCGCCGTCTGCGAGGCCTTTTTTCATCAAGTGCAGGATTAGACCTGTAATAAAGCCCCCCGAAGCTGCATCGAGGCGGATACCGTCGTCGGCCGAGTGTGCCAGGTAACAATTCAAATCCTTTTGTTCTTCCAGGTAAGGATAACCCGGGTCAGTACCTTTGAGAAGAAAAGCGCTGGGGCAGACCTCAAGGCATCTGCCGCATTGGGTACATTCCTGTGCGTTGATTCTCGGGTAATTGAATCGTTTGCCGTAGACGAGTTCAATACACGAGGTGGGGCATACCACAACGCATGCCCCGCAACCACAACAGATCTTCTTCTTTAGGATCGTTTGTATAGATTTGTAATTTCTTGTCTTCCAGCTCATTCGTAAAATAGGTCAATGGGTGTCACATTCATAGCCGAGCTCCTGGGCTTTGCGGGCAGGGGCCGGGTATCGAATCCTTGGCGGCATCGGCTTGATGAGTCTAACAAGCCGCTTTTTTTGCTCGCGGAGCCAGTTTCGCAGTAAAGGCCAGGAGGACCGCGTAATC
>CAZWAP010000102.1:0-2965 GCA_964632005.1 uncultured Pirellulales bacterium
TTCCCTTTACTTTGCTCATCGTGCAGCCTCAGTGTTTTCGGATTTTAGTTGTTTTTCGTTGATTCTTGTTGCTTCTTTGCAATTCTCTGGCCTTCAGCTCATTCGATGCAAGCAAGACGATTACTTCAAAGTCCGGGTTCTCCTGAAGTAGTGTCTGATACGTTAGCCATTCCTCTACATTTTCAGGCAGAACGGCCTCACGCTCATTGAACACTCGGTCTTTTATGCAAATAACATAGGGTTTTTTGCCCACACCAACTGTTCTTTCCAACTTCTCAACTCGTTTGCGTATATCCCTCATTTGCTTTTCCCTTATTTGTCTGTTTGTATCAGCATTTTGATCGCTGCTTTGATATGTCGCGGCAGGTTTGGCCAACAATCCACAACCTCGGCAAGATCGGGGTCATAAACGGGCCGATCCTGGGCCTTGTTCCGGGGCCGTTTTCGGGATTTTGGTGTCAACTGGGGTGTCAACTGCGATTTGCAGTTTTCGCAAGTCTTTGTCTTTTCGGCACTTGCGTTTCCTGGGCGTCGGTCTACGGAACCGAAGGTTGGGGGTTCGAGCCCTCCCAGGCGCGTTCGCTCTGGTGTTCAAGACCGCTCGCCCGGCGTCGGGATCGGCGTTAGCTTGAACCGGGCCTGGACCGGAGCCTGGTCAATCTTTATCTCGTCACTTCGCACAAACTCATCAGGAAAATTGTACCTGACCGCCCTGCGCGACTCACCGGCCTTGGCGTCCTCGTCATCTATCTCGAGTATAACCTGGTACCTCATACCCTCGTACGCCTGTCTGGCTGCCGCAGTGGCCTTTATCTTGATAGGGCTGATAACCTCGCTCAAGTTCATTATCTCAACGCTGTACTTGCCCTGGAGATTGACACTCATCGCTATGCCGAGCTTGGGAGCGGTGATCGTCTCCTCGCGGAGCGCATCGACCGCCTCCGGCATCCTGATCTGCACAGGCGTATCAGCTTTGCGGATGACACCCTCGGCAAAAACAACAAAGGGTGTTTTCACCACCGGGGACGTCCGTGCCAGTTCGATCTCCCGAGCGTTTAGCTGCACCTGAGCCGTCCGTACGGACGCGGGTACGTACATCTCCACTTTTGAAGGCCTAATACTCTGAGCTTTCAGCGGTAGCCCATCCTCATCAAAGCACTCAACCAAAACAGACCTTTCAGACAGGGCAACGACATTCACATCGACCACCTCGGGCTGACACGACTTGACCTTGAGACCGAGCGTTCTCAACCCCTTGTCCTTCTGCAGGAAATCGAGCAAACGCAACGTATGTCCTCCGGGCTCGGTCATCCTTTGGCTGGCTGCATCAAATACGAACCTAAGCTTGCCACCGCCGGACCGGGCCTTCTTGTCCAGGGCCACAAAGGCCGAGTGAGGACCCGAAAGAACGATTTCGTCAATCTTGACGGACTCGCGCTGGCCGAAGCTGACCCACAGCTCGGGGGCAGTTGACTGGCTGATCTCGATTACCGCGCCACGGATCAGTTGCTCCTCGTCCAGCTCCAGGTCCGCCCAGACCCAGATCAAAGCGGTTAGAAAAAGGACTATCGCGATCTTGCCGTACTTGACCCTGTTCAACCTGAATGCCTTCATCAAACCGCCCCTGCCAGGTACTTTCGCAGCGTATCCTCATCGACGTTCCGTCTGAGCTTGCCGTTTTGCGCGACCGAAACCGTCCCCGTCTCCTCACTGACAACGACGCAGATTGCATCCGAACCCATCGTTATCCCGATGGCGGCGCGATGACGTGAGCCAAGCTCAACCCCGTCGACGCTCCCCGGCTCGGCAAGCGGCAGCTGGACCTTTGCCGCCGCTATCCGTTGGCCGCGAATTATCACCGCCATATCGTGCAGGGCAGTTCCCGTATAGAAAATGGTCCGAAGCAACTCCGAGCTGATTATCGCATCCAGCCGAACCCCCGTCTCAATGAATTCTCCCAGGGCAACGCGCCTCTCAAAGACGATTATCGCTCCGGTTCGGCTCGACGAGAGCGCCGAAACCGCCGAAACTATCTGCTCGGTGATCATCGAGGGACGAGTCGACGAGCCGGACAAAAACCGTGGCTGTCCTATTCGCATCAGGACCCGGCGGATCTCGGGTTGAAACGCCGCCACCGCTATTATCAACACCGCGACCAAGAAGCCCTTGTAGAGGTATTGCAACCGCAGGAAACCCAGCCGCTCAACAACCAGGTTCAGCACCAGCACCCCTATTACAAGAATGAATATGACTCCGCGGAAAAGTCGCTCCCCTCGCGTGCCTTCCAAGAAATCGACGACCCAGTAGACCACCAGGCCGATAAGAAAAAGCTCGATTCCGACCACCCACCAATCGTATTTTGCTACGCGGCTGAGATAATCAACGAGCGTCTCCACGGATCGATCCTTCAACCGTGCTCGGGATTGATGACAAGCGGCCTCAAACCATCAAGTTCTCTTGAGATAGATCAACTTGAGCCTGAGTGTACGCGCACAACCGCAAAAAGCAACAAGTATCTCGCGCCGGCGAGCTTCTTTTGTCCTACGGTATCCGCTTGTCGGTAAGCCTGCTGGGCTTATCCAGCAGCAGAACCCTGTCTATATCTGCCAGCATCTCCTGGCGATTGATCCGTAGGACGCGCTTGTGCCTTCTGTGGCCCTCTGCCGTTGTCTCTCCGAGCTGGTCCCACGCACACCCCGAAAGAAGAAACGTCGTAACCCCAAGGATAACTCCAAGAACAACTTTGCATAAACAGGTGCTTTTCATCGTTCTTTCCTACATAAGGGTCAGCATCAGGTGGTCTGCCGATTATCGGGCCTTCTTATCCCGAGTGTCTCGATTACCCTGATGGCCGATTCCACCCCTGCATACAAAAAACATTCTACCAGACGGGACCGCCAGTGTCAACCAAAAACGCGCTGACGAGGGCCGCATCTTGACGGGACGGCCGGTTATGAGCAGAAAG
>CAZWAP010000103.1:0-2709 GCA_964632005.1 uncultured Pirellulales bacterium
TCGTCCAGAGTCATACTATCACCACTGCGTCGAACTTGCAGACGTCGGCACAAACCCCGCATTTTATGCACTTGTCCTGGTCGATTTCGTGCGGCTCCTTGGCCTGCCCGCTTATCGCTTCCTGCGGGCAGTTCTTGGCACAGACCCGACAGCCCTTGCATTTTTCCGCGTCGATGCTGAACGTGATCAGCGCCTTGCACACGCCGGCCGGGCATCGCTTCTCCCGAATATGTGCCTCGTATTCATCCCGGAAGTGCGCCAACGCGCTCAGCACCGGATTCGGAAGACTCTGGCCCAAACCACACAGGGAAGCATCCTTGATCGCGTGAGCCAGTTCTTCAAGCAGCTCGATGTCTCCTTCCTTGCCTTGCCCCTCGCATATTCTCTCCAAAATATCGAGCAAGGCCTTCGAACCTTCCCGGCAGGAAGTACACTTGCCGCACGACTCGTCGTTCGTGAACTCGACAAAGTACTTGGCCATCTCGACCATACAGGTATTCTCGTCCATCACCACCATACCGCCCGAGCCCATCATCGAACCTGCCTCGGCAAGTCGCTCGTAGTCTACGGGCAAATCAAGCAGGCTGGCGGGAATGAATCCCCCTGAAGGCCCACCGGTCTGAACGGCCTTGAACTGCTTGCCGCCGGGAATACCCCCCCCGATATCATATACTATCTGCCGCAAGGTGATTCCCATCGGCACCTCGACCAACCCGGCGTTGTTTATGTTTCCTGCCAATGAGAAGACCTTCGTGCCCTTGCTTGTTTCAGTACCAATCTGCGAGAACCAATCCGCCCCCCAGTTTATGATGACCGGAACATTTGCCCAGGTCTCTACATTGTTGATAACGACCGGCTTGTCCCATAACGTCGTCCGCGGCGGACGCTGCCTGGGCTCCGGAATCCTGCCCTCGATCGAAGCTACCAGGGCCGTCGTCTCACCGCAAACGAATGCCCCGGCGCCCTTGAAGATTTGGATGTCGAAATCAAAACCGGAACCCAAAATATCCTTGCCCAACAGGCCGTAATCCCTGGCCTGGTCTATCGCCAACTGCATCCGTTTTACCGCCAGCGGATACTCCATCCGCAAATATACGTACCCGCTGGAAGCGCCGACCGCGTATGCCCCGATCGTCATCCCTTCGATCACCGAGTGGGGATCGGCCTCGACGATACTCCGATCCATAAATGCACCCGGGTCGCCCTCGTCGGCGTTGCACACGACATACTTGGGCGTCCGCGGATCCTTCCGCCGGCTTTCCCACTTGCGCCCGGTCGGGAAACCCGCCCCGCCTCGTCCGCGCAGACCCGACTCGGAGATCTCTGCAATAACCTCTTCAGGCTTCATCGACGTCAGGACCTTCGCCAAAGCCTTGTAACCATCCCTGGCTATGTATTCGTCGATCCGGTCCGGGTCGATCAAGCCCCTGTTCCTGAGAGCTATCAGGCGCTGATCCTTGAAAAACGGTATAGATCGCAGCTCCGGAATAGGGCTTTCCTGCCCGGGAGGAACATACATCAACGCCTTCACCGGGCGCCCTTTCAGAAAATGCTCCTCAACGAGCCCCTGGATGTGTTCCTTCTTCAGCTTCTGGTAGAAGATGCCCTCCGGCTGGACAATCAGGATCGGCCCGTTCACGCACAACCCGCTGGCGCCTGTCGGGACTACCAGGACATCATCCTCCAATCCCTGTTTGCGGATCTCCGCTTCCAACGA
Source organism: uncultured Pirellulales bacterium (assembly GCA_964632005.1). Taxonomy (GTDB): domain Bacteria; phylum Planctomycetota; class Phycisphaerae; order Sedimentisphaerales; family Anaerobacaceae; genus CAZWAP01. The sequence goes on from CAZWAP010000103.1 coordinate 1,718, forward strand.
ATCACGAATCTCCAGGGCGCCGTTCGATATGCAGTTCGTGCACGTGCAGATCATTACATTCGTTATATGTGGCATCGTCGCAATCCCCTTAAAGCGTCCTCTCGCTTCCAGCGGCAAGGGCGTATTCCTTCACGATCTTGCCAGCCAGGACATGCTCGGAGAATATCTTTCTGGCCTTGTCCGGAGTGAGGTCGACATACTTAACGCCAGGCTTATCTTTTTCTTCAATGGTCACCATCGGCTCCCGGCTGCAAAGCCCGGCACAACTCGATATGGTCAGCAGCACGTCCTGGACACCTGCCTTGTCGATCTCCTCCGTAAACGCTTTCATTACATTTCTTGCTCCCGCTGCAATTCCGCACGTGCCCATATGAACGATGATCTTCAGCCGGCACGACCCTTCGCGCAAAAGCATCGTCCTCTTGATCCGATCTCCAATACGCGCGAGATCTTCGGGTTTGATCTTCGCCATTGGTTTGACTCCTTGCTACGCGTACTTGCCCAGTATATCGGCGACCATCGTCTGGTTAACGTATCCGTATATGTCGTCATCCACCATCACCACCGGCGATTGCCCACAACAACCCAGGCAATTCACGGTCTCCAGGCTGAATTGCCCGTCCTCGCTCATTTCGCCGGTCTCAACGCCCAACTCCCGCGAGAAAGATTCCAGCAGTCGCTGCGCGCCCTTGACATAACACGCCGTGCCCGTACACACACGAATAACATGCTTGCCTTTCGGAGTAAGACTAAAAGCGTTGTAGAAACTTGCGATCCGCAGAATGTGCTCCAGAGGAATCCCCTTCACCTCCGCAACTCTGCACAGGGCCTCGGGCGGCAGCCAATTGAACTCCTCATTAATCTCGTGGAGCACGGGGACGATGATCTCCCGCCCCTCACCGTGTCTGCCAAGAATATCATCAACTTTCGCCCGCATACCCTCGTCCATTTGAACCGGCTCTCGTCCAGGCTCATCGAGATAGACGATGTTC
>CAZWAP010000104.1:0-2512 GCA_964632005.1 uncultured Pirellulales bacterium
TCAGGCGGAGTCGAATCCGGATCGGGCAGGGGATACACGATACCAGGATTGTCACTTGCACTGGTCGGATCCGTGAACGACGCGGCAACCTCGTACCAATCGCCCGCGCCGTCGCCGTCGCTGTCAGGATTCGTCGGGTCGGTCCCGATCGCGTATTCTTCTGCGTCCGTCAGGCCGTCGCCGTCGGTATCGTCCTCGGCAAAAGCTGCCGTCACACCGAGAAGCATCATCGCCACCGCCATCAGGGCCAGCACCATTTTCATTCTCTTCGTACTCATCGTATCTCCTTCCAAACTCAACAAGAAGCGTTTACCCCGCCCCGGTAAAGAGCCCTTACCGACCGGCACGGCCAATAACGCCATCGGGCGCCGCGGATAACTCCAGGCACCCGATACGTCATAACCACGCCGTTTTGACAAGCGACAACGCTACAACTATAACTATTTGGGAGCCGGTTCCGTCAACGCGTAATCATCGAGCCACGTCGCCGCCAGCAGGGCAAAATCAGAAAAGGCCGTAGCGCAGTCTCCGTCAATGTCGGTCGGATCAAGCTCCGTCAGACCCAGCGATAGAGCCGCTATGCAGCCGTCATCGTACACGTCGATCGTCATACTATCCGTCGCGGGCGGCCCGGTCCTGCCTTCATTGTTGACCGCCAGCGTCAGCGTAACCACCGATGGATTGTCGGTTTCCTTGGTGATCGTGACCGTTGGAGCCAGGCTGTTGGGATCCGAGAACTCAACGCCATCGGCGGGTTCCGCACTCCAGGCATAGGTCAGGTTCGTCCAGTCCGACCCGGGCGGTACGACAACATTCGGATCCAACTGCACCGGCTGGCCCGACCAGCTGACCATATCGACTCCGGCGTCAACATCGGGAATGTTCGGATCAGCGCTCGACAGATCGATGTGGAAAATCCTGTCTCCAGACGTGTGGGTCATAGACTCGTCGCCAACACCAGAGCCCTCTGTACCAGACCTGAATCGCGTCCCGTCGGGATACTCATCGGCGGTTACTTTCACATAAGGGATCCCCGTGGTCCACTCCGAGGTGCTGGAGTTCAAGCCTACGTCTACGCCATAAACCGTGTTAGCCGACAGGAGCACCGGTGTATCAAGCGTCCAGGTCCACCAGTTTTCGTTCTCGGCCGTCGCAAAATCCTGCGTGGCCGTCTCAGAGTGAATCTCCGTAAATGTGCTTCCATCGACCGTGCCAACCCGAATCGTGTACTCTTTAGTAGGCTCTATCGCCCTATCATCGACGATCTGGAACGTAAACGCATTGAGCACGACGGGCATACCGCCCGTTGTGAAAGTTTGCCCTACTGTCTTGCCGGGGTTTCCGTAAGCGGTCGAAGAGCCCGGCCACCACTTGTCTGACCCGGTCTGTGTCCCGTAACTGGCGATATCTTCACCGTCGATTACTGGTGCAGAAAAACTGGCAGACATCGTCGCTGCTCTGGCAGGCCCGCTCGTCACGACAACTACCACCATCGCCACGGCCACCACGATCGCTACGGTCTTGATCTTGTCTTGTACACCCATTGTTAACTCCTTCCAAACTAACCGAGAATTGCAAATTACACCTTCGCTCTTGCACTTCGCAAGAGCCCCTTATTGATTCTAACGCAACCAGAACATTTTTTCGCCCCGCCTCAGAACAACCTCAGGCGGGGCGAAAAAAGCTGACAGTGCTACCTGGGAGCCGGTTCCGTCAACGAGTAATCATCGAGCCACGTCTCCGCCAGCAGGGCAAAATCAGAAAAGGCCGTAACGCAGTCCCCATCAATGTCGGTCGGATCAATCTCCGCCAGCCCCAGCTCTAAAGCCGCTATGCAGGCGTCGTCGTACACGTCGATCGTCATACCATCTATGACAGCGTCCTCCGGTGGATTGCCTTCGTTGTTGACCGCCAGCGTCAGGACAACGACGGATGGGTTGTCGGTGGCCTTGGTAATCGTAACCGCTGGAGCCTCAACCTCGGCACTGGGATCGAATACAACGCCGTCGGCAGGTTCCGCACTCCAGAGATAAGTCAGGTTCGTCCAGTCCGACCCGGGCTTTTCAACGATGTTCGGGTCTAACTGCACCGGCTCGCCCGACCAGGTAATCATATCGACCCCCGCATCCACGCTGGGAGCGTTCGGATCACCCTGGATAGTCAGAGGCTCCGATAGAGCGTACATCGGCAGCTCGGTCTCAGGCGGATCACCCGTCCACACCCGCCAGACCCACTGGTCAGCTACGGATGCACAGCCCTGGTGAATCTGACCGCCTCCGCCTAACGCGCTGAATGATCCACCGTGCCCCGGAGCCTTGGTGCCATCCTTGTATGTGCCGGTGAAAGGCCAATGCGCCCACTCGGTCCCTATCTCGGTAAGGTTGATTATGTGATCAATCTCTCCGTCCCATAAGTCTTCGTTGTTGCTGGCCACAAGAGTGCTGCCGTCCAAAAGATATATGGCACAGCCGACCCCGTCAACCTCTGGATTGGTCGAGGTGTTGTCTCTTGC
>CAZWAP010000105.1:0-2260 GCA_964632005.1 uncultured Pirellulales bacterium
TCTGTTTTCGCAGCTTCAAGCTTTTCGATGCGGGCGGTCAGCTTCTCGATATCTTCCTTTGATGCTACATTAAGGGTATCAAGCGTCTGCTGCACCAGTTTCTCAACTTGCTTTTCGAGGTCCTCCTTGGCCTGCTTCGATTTTTTCAGCATATCCTCAGCTATTTCACGACCTTCTTCTTCCGTCAACCTGCCCTTTTCTACAAGTTCCTTGATGTGCTCATCGATTTTGTCCTTTGTCATTGCAGCCAGTCCCACACCGGCGAGGAACATTTTGTGAATTGAATCCAACATTTCAAATTCCTTTCTAATATATTATGGTTAACTGTTCACTGCTTGTTTAGCCATATAATGCTCTGCCCAAACCTTATCGCTCAAGTGGTTATAATTGTTCCCGTATGCGGCCATGCCGCTATGGTATTTCGGGTCGGCCAGTGCGTCAACAGCTCCTTTATCAATCGGTTTTGCCCGGCAGTCCGTGACAGCCTTGAAAAGCACCTCGAAATGGTCGCGGATAACACATGGGCACAACCAATTTCCCATATTTTCGGCTGATTGACTATGACCTTGTCCCATCCGTAGTTGGAGGTTGAAAAGAGCGATGGCTACTCCGGCCTGAGTTTGTGTAAAATCAGGCCAAACAAACAATTAACTAATCTTGAAAGGAGTAGCCATGCAGAAGCAATCTTACAAAATCGCCAACAAAACCGACAGTCGAAAAATCGCGGAATTCCTGAGCAAGGATGGGCAGTTGCTGCTGCCATCGAGCAGACCGCCAGTCAGGTGGGCCGCTGGGGCCGTGATGAAGGCCACGTCATATTTGCCGGGCGTAAAGTGGCGCTGGAAAGGCCGCGCGTTCGGTCTGTTGACGGCCGAGAGATACCCTTGAGCAGGTATCAGGCCTTTGCCCATCCACGGCGGATGCAGGAGGCTGTCTCACAGCGTATCCTAAGGCGGGTTTCCATGCGGGACTGTGCCGGCGTTCTCGATGAGTTGTGCGATGGATATGGTATCGACAAGAATCAGGGGCCACCGGCAGATGCCAGTACTGGTTGAGGCGTTATCGAAGGTGATCGACAGCAAGGAGGCCGTCGCATACAGTTGCCCGGTCGTTACCCGGCCGCAGGCCGAATTTCAACGACAAGCGGGACACCTGCTACTTACCAGATTTACCTGCTCATTATCGAGTTAAGCATGTCCAGATAATCTGAAAGTAACCGGGTAATCAAAAACTCTCTCCTCACCTTTTCTCTTGCCTTCTCTCCAACGGCCTTGGCCTCATCAGGATTCTTTAGAATGTGTGTGATCCGCTCCGCAAATCCTTCGTTGTCCTCAGGCTCCACCAGGAAACCGCTCTGACCATCATCAATCTGACAGGGTATTCCGCCTACATTCGAGGCAACGACCGGCGTGCCTTTCCACAAAGCCTCGGTAACGCATAGGCAGAAACCCTCCCTTATGGACTTTTGTATTATCACGCTGGAGAATCTTTGGATGGAATTAACCAATGTTTCGTTATTCCCCACGACGAAAACGATGTCTCCAGCGTCGATAAGTTTGTTTGCCTTGCGACGCACCCTTCTGTACATGTGTAAGCCCTCGGGATCGTCGCTGGCTACGTTGTAGCAGAAGACCAGCCTACAATCGACCTTCTCTTTCACCAATTTGAACACGTCTATTACGCCCTCCGGATCTTTCCACGGATCTAGCCTGGATACCTGAGCAATAACAGGCTTGTCAGTCGAAACGCCGGCCTTCTTTATGTGCTCAAGCATCGTTTTTTCAGAGATATCCCTGTTCTTCTCGCTAAGCGGGTTAATTGCGGGAAACATAAGCCGCTGAGCAACCGGCAGGTCGTCTTTGAAGTACTTCTCGCTCGACACAACCACTTGGTCGTACTTCAGCAGGAATCCTTTGAGAAAGTCCCACAATTCGTCGTGTGGCTGGGTCAGGTCTATGTGGCATCGCCATATCCACGGCTGGCGCTTTCGGTAAGCTCTTACCAATGAGAGTGGTTGCGGGTCATGGACTATTACGCAGTCATGATGAAGGTGTGTGAATCTCGAGAAGTTGTCGTTCACCTGAAGATATGTTTGCTTCTTCTTCTCCGACAGGTTCAACTTAGCTCCCTGAAGCGCGTTGTGGAAGCTCTTTGTGATCTCGAAAAACTCCTGACTTCCATGCAGTATTCTCCAGCCAGCATTTATGCCGACGTCATTCATCAACTGCACAAGAGAATAGAGGATTTCGGCAACTCCTCC
>CAZWAP010000106.1:0-2166 GCA_964632005.1 uncultured Pirellulales bacterium
CCCTCGATCGTATAAAGGAAATACTCGCTCAGACCCTCCTTCTTGATCTCCTTGGGCGCAGCAGCCGCGTCCACGGCAACACTCTCGGCCAGTGCCTTAACTGGGACACCGAGAAAACGCGCCCGCGCCGCTGGCTCCATCCGCGGCGCCGGCACAGCCTCGCCCGGCCGCCCGTAAGGATACTGCCTGCGGGCCAGCTCGGCAACCCGATCCAGAATGTGCACCTTGCCCACGATCAGCCTGACCTGGGCGTTCTCGTAATCCTCGCCACTGTTGTTGGTCACCCGCACGTAGCCCTGAAGACGCATCGTCTTCTCATCCTCGGTAAGCGTCCCCATATAGAACGCCCGCCACGATAAGCCGCTGGTCAGATACGTAATCTCGACCGGCACCTTGCCACTCATACTGCTGTGGACATTCCACAGTCCCAAGTTCCTGACCCTCGGCGGATACACCAGCTCGGCAATGTCGATCTTATCCGCCTGCGCCCTGGGCAGCATCTCCAGGCTCGTCGGGTCAATAAGGGTATTCGCCCAGGAGAATTGCAGCTTGTTCAACCCTTCCTTCACCGTCAGGGCCCTGCTTTCCCGAACAAGCGTCATATCCGCGGAGTTGTAGATCGTAAGCTGTACCGTATCACGGCTGGGTAATGTCACCAGGTCAACCTTGGCGTGTGCCGACCCTACTATGAGAAGTATCATTAGAAAAATCGTTGTGCGTTTCATCTTTCTGCACCTCTTTTACTTTCCTGCTCTCGCTCTTCTGTCTCGGCGCTCACGGGACCCGTTTTTCAGGGCCTGACGTTCCGGCGGTGATAGTGCATCTTGAGCTGCCTGACGGCCGGGCCTTGATCACTGCGGGCAGGCAGCTCAATCTCGAACTCAAGCGTGTTGGCGTTCTTCTTCTTGTAATCGGCGCCCAGCTTGAGGTCCTTGCCATCGAGCGTGCATTCTTCCATATCCCACTGGCCAGGGATGTGTTGAATCACCGTGAGCACAGCGGGGCTGTCCTTGAAGTTCTCGATCTTCGCGGTGATGATCTCGTCGGTGTCGTAGAGTACGATCCGGTCTTTGTTGTTCCTGTGCGTGGGGATCTGCACTTCCTTCATCTTGCGTTGCGTTACGACGATGTCCCTGCTGTCGCCGATGTAAAGCTCCATCTTCTCGCCCACCGGCACCATCTTGGTAACGTCTTCGCCGAGGAAGATGGTGCTGTTGCTGCCGTCATCCTGAAAGATTCTGGCCTTGCCGCCCCAGAGAGCGAACTCGCCCAGGCCGCTGTTCGGGTCGTTGACGATCCGATAGGTGACGGGGATGCCGACATTCCGATTTTCCAGCTGCTCGGGGTCCCATGGCAGCTTGGCGGCGTCGAACGTCCAGACCTTCGTGATGGGGACCTTATCAGCCTTGAGAAAGAGCATCTGCTTTGTCTCTTCGTGGTCAATGCCCTGCTCGAAGGCCTCGCCGTAATCGAGCAGTACTCTGGCCTTGTCGAAATCCTCGCCGGAGAAGTTACGCAGAACCAGGAAGCTTTTCAGATCGACATAGGTCTCGGGCTTGTCGGCGGTCGCCTTGTAAGTGATGAGCCTGTCGATGTTCCGCAGCAGGTAGCTGATCCGCACCGTCTCGGCGTAGTTATCCGCGCAGCTTATATCCCACACCAGGGCAGCCTCGTTCGGGGGATAGCTGACGCTAAGTAAGGTTACCTTGTCCGGATGGTCGAGTGCCTGCAGCCGGATCGAGTCGGCGTCGATGCTCACGCCCTTCCAGGAAAAGTCCACCTTGTTCAGGCCTTTCTGGAGCGTCAGAACGCGCTCTTCCTCGATCAACGTCCACTGTGGGTTGTCCAGGCGGATCACCGTTGCACCCCGCTCGGGCAACGCCACCAGTTTGATCCTCGCCTGTGCAAGCCCACATCCGGCAAGCAGCAAGACCACCACCATTTGTGTAATTCTTCTTGTTCTCATTTTGCAAATCTCCTTTCCAATTGGCCCTTGCCTGCCACGGCGCCCAGCCGGCGCCGGCAAGGTGTTCACTTTGACTCTCTTGTCTTTGTCATCTCCTGTTCTCGCGTTCCGTGATAGGTCGTCAGCACGTACTCGAACTGCTTCCTGGACCTGGGCTCCAGCTTGAGCGTGAACTTCACCGTGTCCAGATCGACCTTCTC
>CAZWAP010000107.1:0-1982 GCA_964632005.1 uncultured Pirellulales bacterium
ATCGCGTCTCTACCCGGATGCTTTCAGTAAGGTCGTCACGGAGGCAGCCGAAAATGGGTAATCGCGTCCTGTGGTCGACCATCGACCTTTTCGGGGGGCGTTGTAGGGGCCACAGGCGGGCGGCTGTGGCAAACTCAGAGAGCGCGCGCCAGGCGGCCGGCTATGGGGGCCTGGCTATCAAGATAGCCGGCCTGCGGGCGGGGGCGTGATAACCACAAAAAAAAGGCGCCGCGGCCGATGCGGCCTTGGCGCCCTCTCAGCCGTTGGCTTTAGTATCAATCGTAAATGCGGGTGGCCTCGGTCTCCTCTACCGGCCGACCCAGCTCGTCGGTATTCATCGTGGCCTTGAAGCGTGTATCACCTGCGCTGAGGGCCGTAGCGACTACCCTCCAGGTGGCCTTGCCCTTGGGCGGCAGTGTCCTCAAGGGGGCAAACGTCAAGGTGCCGTTCTGTATGGTACCGGTGGTCGCTCCGCTGGAGGAGACGTATTTGAGGTTCTCTTCGAGGGAGCAGACGACGCTGATGTTCGTGCTGGGCGCCGAGCCCTGGTTGGTGACCGTGATAACGTAGGTTGTGCGGCCGCCGACCTGCACGGGGTCTTCGACGTCTATGACCTCCATCAGGACGGCGGGGATTGCGGCCACCAGGGTATCAGCTGAGGCGCTGACGGGGTCGGCACAATGGGCTTTAGCTGTTGCCTTGTTCGTGAGGGTTCCGGCGCGTGTTGGCACAAATGAGACGTAGACCTTCTTGGACTCGGTCGGCGGGAGGGTTCCCAGCCGCCAGATGATCTTGCGTCCTGAGAGGGTTGCCCCGGCCGTTGCCCTCATAGATGTTACGCCATTGGGGATTAGGTTTTCGATCACTGCATCTTTTGCGGGCGCTTTTGACTGGTTGGTGACCGTTATTTCGTACGTTGTCGCACGTCCGACATACTGTTTTTCGGGGCCGGTCTGGGTAATGGTCAGGGCGGGCTGGTCTACCACGATGGTGGCTGGCTCGGATTCGACCTGGAGTCCATCTGCCGAGGTGGCGGTGGCGGTGCTGACGTACTCGCCGGTGCGGAGGGCCTTTAGTTCGGCCACAAACTCTTTGCGTTGTCCTGGCTCAATCGGTCCTGCGGGAAGGACAACCTCGCTCTTGCCGGCGGCCGTCTGGAGACCTTCGGGAAGGGACTCGACGATCTTGACCTCATCAGCGGTGGCCGTGCCGGTATTGCTCAGGACATATCTGACCTCGATGGGGTCGCAAACCAGCACTCCTTGTGGTGCTGTCCTGACCAATTGCAGCCTCGGCTGAACCACATCGATGATTCCGCAGGCGACCGGCTGGGGCATTGCAACGCTCGTACAATAACTGAGCTTGTCCATCCTGGTGGGGACGCCTGATATGGTAATCTCGACGACGGCCCTGGGTCCGAGGGGCTCCAGCTGCCAGATAAGCTTGGTGTCTTCGTGCTTGGCCGTTGGTGTAGCCGAGGTGAGCTCGAAGTCTTCGGGCAATTCCTCGGTGACCACGATGTTGCTCAACGTTGCCGAGGTCAGATTTGTCAGCCTTATTGAATACGTAAGGGCCTTGCTCGCCTCGGCCTGTCGCGGCATAGTCTTATCAAGCTGGAGCTGACCGCAGTTCTGGCAGGGATACACCTGGGAGACGACATACTGGCCCGGCTCGACGGAGGGCGTAGCGGGTCGAGCAGCAACGGCTTCGACGGCCGGCGTTGCGGGCACAGCGGCATCGTGGGGCGTGGCGAGGTTGTGTGGCTCAGTATGCAGGCTATGCACGTCCGGCCGATACCCGGTTACGGCCAGCGAAGGCACACCGAGCTGCTCCGGCACCGTGACAGCCTCGGCTGGAGGGCATCCGTTGGTAGCGGCAACTCCGCCTGTGCGTCTACAGGCGCAGCCCCAAAGGCCCGTCAACAAGACCGCGCCGATCACCAGATACATAAGTGCGAATGACCTTTTCATCGCATATCTCCT
>CAZWAP010000108.1:0-1947 GCA_964632005.1 uncultured Pirellulales bacterium
CGTGCTGCCTCCCAGAAGCCGCCCCGGCAGCAGATTTTGTATAAGTATTTACCGAATAAAGACTTAGGGCTTGCGAGCTCAGCAGAGCCTTGTCTGGTTGGTCCGCCCGGCACCTATTTGCTTAGTGCGAGAGCTGCTATTTCCCGGCCAAATCGCCGTTTTTCGGCGAAAAAATAACCTTGCTGCCCTTATTCCACAAGCAACCGAGACCCGATCCAGCCTTTGTCATACCGGCTCGTTGGAAAAAGGGCTTTGACACGCTGCTGAGGTTGTGGGGGATTTTTGCTGGAGGCTATGCGGGATTGGCGCGATCTATGGGAGTTCGGCGGGCTTCCAAACAGCTTGGGCGCAGAACGGGAAAAGCCCGGGAAAAGCCGCACTTACCCACTTTTTCTTGACATCAGGCCGAGAGAAATGTTAATCTGGAAACGAGTATAAATGGGCTTAATAGTGTAAATGATCAAGGTTGAGCAGGCCTCAATGCCGAACCGGGGCGGCGTGGAGACAAAGCAGCGCCCGCTGAGGACTCAACCAAATAGGCCTCAGGGGGTTAGCAGCGGCGCTGGCTGGACGGGTAAATTATGGGGACCGGCTCTCGGGAGGTTTGCTCCGGGTTTGAGGCGGCAGTTCGCCTTACCGTACTTCCGGGGCCTCGAATCATCCCCCGGACAGGGCTCCTCTTGAAGTGATCGCCGGGAAGATAGAAGATGGCTGTGAGTGCCTGTTGCAGGGCTCAGGCTGAGCCAGGCGAAGGTTGTATGTATGGGAACAACCCCAGAAGGAGTGTAAATTCATGAAACGCTCGAAAGCATTTACACTGGTAGAGCTCCTGGTGGTGATCGCCATAATCGCGTTGCTGATGGCGATAATCCTGCCTGCCCTTAGAAAGGCGCGTGAGATTGCGCGCATGGTGGCGTGCGGAAGCAATCAGAGACAGGTGGTTTTGGGACTCTTGACGTATGCGGAGGACAACGGCGGCAAGCTGCCTCCGAGCCCCGGGAAAGACGGAAGCAACTGGCATCGACCGAACGACCTGAATTTCACTTACAAATACTGGTCGAAGCGGGCGCCCTTGACCGATGCCGAGATGAATTCGGTCAAGGACGTTTACCATTACGCAGGGCGGTACCTGGGAACCATACTCAAGAATAGCGAGGTTTTCAATTGTCCGGTATCCGAGATTCACGACAGCGCCATTTGGCCACCCTATGGTACGCCTGCCGGCACCTACGGTGAATTCTATCGTACCGGGCGTTACCCCACACTTCCTTGCACTTACACCCTGCTATACAGCTTCGACGGCTTCAATAAAGCCTCAGCGGGGGCCAGGCCCTTCGATGCGCCCAATAGAACCTCCGACAGGAACACCCTGGTTATTCAGGACACCCTGATGTACCTTCGTGGTAACCCGGAATTGGCCTGGTTGCCTGACCCGAGCGCGGGACAGTATAGTTTCCACAGCTGCCATTCGTTTAAGAATGCTTTCCATGCGAAACCCTATTTTACCTTGAAGCTGCCCGGCGCTGATTTGAGCGTATTGCCAAAGGAGATGAATGGCCTGAAGTTGAACGCCGGCTACCTGGACGGTCACGTGGAGAAGTTCAACGCTACCGACACCGTGCATTTGACCCACAACGGCATAGCACACAACTGGATTACGCAAAAGTACAGGTAAACGGCGCGATGGGGCCGTGGGTGTTGTGCCTCTGAAGTATTGCCGGTTTAGCAGCGGAGGTAAGCGTTCAGGCCGATCAAGAGGCGCCCGAAAGCGCCCGCAACGTTCCTTCTGATCCGCTCTTTTTTCTCCGGGGCCGTCTCTGCCAGAGCATTCCGCCATCTGTATATGGGCTTTTTGGGGAGGAGTTTATGGGAAACTGGCAGAGTCTGAGCGACTGGCGATGACCCATTTTTTTGTGTGCTGCAAGGAGGGATTGGTCCAACTGTACG
>CAZWAP010000109.1:0-1928 GCA_964632005.1 uncultured Pirellulales bacterium
GTCGGGCTGTTCGTGGCTCAAAGCGGTTATGACTCTTTCTCTGTGTTTCATCCAATAGGCTCCCGGCGGTTCTTACAGGGTAATTGCCGCAGATGGTATTGTATAGCGTGTTGCTGTCCAGCTCCAAGTATTTTTGCAATTCGAGATCTTCCCGGCAGACCGCGACGAATGAAGCATATTCTGATAGTGTATACGTTCACCAAGAATGAAGCAGGCGGCTATATCGGCGCGGGCTTTCTCTGTGGGAGGTATCCGGTGTCCGCTAATTCCATTTTGTATAGTTGGGCGAAAAGCCTGAAGTGCCTGGCAAAATCACCACAAAACAGCAGATTGTGGTGGCCTTTGACCATACACGCGTCGGAGCGGTCGGTAATTTCGACTTCGACGTTCGTTGCGCATCCACCAGCGGGAGGCATCGGATGTGATTTGACTACACGACCTGCATAGACGTCCAACTTAGGCTTGCTGCCGGGATAATATTTGACCATGGTTACCGGGTCTGCCGGCTTCCAGAACACCTGGATAGCAGAACTGCCTTCGTTTGAATGGAGAAAACGGCGCAGGAGATAAGGCAGTTCAGGGCCTTCCGGGCCATACATCTTCGTGGGACAGGTGCAGTGCGAGGCATAGTAGTGGTTTTTCTCAGTTTCGTAGCAGGGGTTATGTTGAAATCCTGGCCGCCCGATGAGCAATTGTCCGAGTAGTTGGGTGTAAGCTGCGGGCAAATCGTTTTCACAAGCTGCCGGAATTAGGTTCCCATTAAGGAGGGAAAAGCTCACACAGGGTTTAAGCATCCCCCTGCGCAGGCAATTCATCGTAACGCCATCAGCGTTCTCGCTGCGCAGCAAAAACGTCAGTGCGAAATGAGCTCGCATGGCGTTTTCCAGGCTTTCCGGAGTTATACCCCGCATCTCGGTGGCTTTGGCGGTGATTTTCTTAATTAAATCCCGAGCTGTATCGTTGATCTTGATTTTGTGGAACTGGTCGGCATAGCGTGCAAACGGAATGACCCTGACTCTAATACCGAAGAACGGCTCGATGCCTTCGCGCGGCTTGTCCGCTTCGGTGATGCTTAGAAGAAGGCACTGTCCCAAAAGCTTTCGCGTGTTAATCATCCGCATGCCGTATTCTATGGCTTCGAGATTATCAAGTGATTGGATGAAATAGACACCTGGCCGTCGATAATGACCAACCGGGCCGTGCTTGACACCAAGGCCGATGAAGAAAACGGCGGGTATATTAAGCTTCTGAGCGGCTTCCAGAAGCAGATCGGCCTGTGGTAGGCTCCGGTTATAGAACATAATCAGGAGCAGGCCGTCGGGGGGAGAATCCTGAATCTGGCGGATAAGTTGTTGCGCGTCGTTGTTATTGGCGATTGAGCGGTTTTCCGTGAGAATCTTCATCCCAAGGCGTTTCTCCATTTTCCTCAATGCCGCGGTGTACTTCTTTTGATGTCCCTCGGCGTCGAATTCGTTGCCGGGCCAGCTCCACCAGCCGTCGGGGTCATCCGAAAAGGTTTTCGAGGGAGGATAAAGAAATACCGCCCTGACCGTGGCGCCTTTCTTTTTTTTCGGCGTTAGTCCTGCGTTTTTTCCGGCGTTCACCTCCAACCACGGAACCGCCAGTGCTCCGTACGTAAGGCCTGCCGCCTCAAGGAAATCGCGTCTATTTAAGCCGCCGGGAGATCTACTATGTGCGTTCTTTCTCATTTTGACTCCATCCGAGATCCTACACGTCGTGAACAGCCTGTTTGTCTTGCACCAATTTCCAAGAATCTTCTCCCCAGGTCAAAGACCTTGGTCGGGCCGCGTTTTGCCGGGATTTGCTATTTTACGCCATAATCGGGACTCCTGCACGCAACAGCGCAGATGATACCCTAATCGGGGCCTCGATTTCAAGGCCTCTGGTCCGCAATGCGGCGAATGCAG
>CAZWAP010000110.1:0-1811 GCA_964632005.1 uncultured Pirellulales bacterium
ACTTCAAAAGAAGTGCCTTACCGCGGCCCTGTCGCCACACGATCGCATCAGCTTGGCTAAACACTCCAACGAGTCGTTCCAACAACTCTTCCGCGTTAGAAGACCATCCTTCCGTAAAAAACCCTTCTACAGGAAACTCTCTGACCTGCGCTGGCGCAGCCTTCAAGGCCCAACCTGGGGGTTGTCTAAGGGCCAATTGGTGGGCAGTCCTTGCCTTGCAAAATTCCGCCACAATCCCCGGGGCGGTTATCTGCGACCAAAGGCCTTGAAATCGATGCACCAATCAGGGTATTATTCGTAGCGTTGCGTGTAGGAGTACCGATTGTGTCAAATAGCAAATCCAGAAGTGGGCAAGGCTATGGCTGAGAGTAGGTTGCAGAAGAAGACTTCGCGTCGGCGTTTCATCAGGCAGGCCGGCGGGGCAGTGGCCGGCGGAATGGTGATGTTTCAAGCAGCCCTTGCGGTCAATAGTGCACCGAAGAAGGTTCGGATCGGTGTGGTCGGGGGCGGGTTCGGCTGCGCGTTCCAGTGGCACGAGCACCCGGATTGCGTCGTGCAGGCGGTCAGCGATCTGCGCGCGGACCGGCGAAAGCGCCTGATGAAGGTCTACGGTTGTTCCAACGCCTACAACTCGCTGGAGGAGCTGGTGCTGGCGCGCGACATCGACGCAGTGGCTATCTTCACCGACGGCCCGCTGCACGTCCAGCATACCATCGCAGCGATGAAGCACGGCAAGCACGTCATCTCCGCAGTGCCCGCGGCCTGGGGTACCCTCGACCAGGCCGAGCTGCTCGCCGACACCGTCAAAAAGTACGGGCTTACCTATATGATGGCCGAGACGGGCTACTACCAGCAGACCACGATATCGGCCCGAAAGTTCTACAAGCAGGGCAAGTTCGGATCACTGTATTACTGTGAGGCCGAGTACCAGCACCCCGGGCTGGAGGCGCTGTACTACTGGGGCGGCAAGCGGACCTGGCGGTACGGCGCGGCCCCGATGCACTACCCGACGCACTGCACCAGTCAGCTCATCGGCGTAACCGGCGAGCGGCTCGTGGAGGTGGTCTGCCACGGCTGGGGCGACGATAGCCCCATCCTCAAGGATAATGCCTACGGCAACCCATTCTGGAACGAATCAGCGATGTTCAGGACCGATCACGGCACCGCTTTCAGGGTGAACATCTGGTGGAAGGGCGCTCATCGGGGATGCGAGCGGGCGCAGTGGATCGGCAATGAGATGAGCTTCTACGGGCCGCACCCCAACGGCGTCGGGCCGGTCATTATTCGCTCCAGCGAGCGCACAGAGACCGACGATGCCGGCTTTACCCGCAAGGCCCCACGCTTCGAACATTACAAGCAGCCAAACTGGTGGCAGAGCGATATGCTCCCCGAGCCGCTGCGGCACAACAGCGGGCACGAAGGCTCACACACGTTTCTGACGCACGAGTTCGTCGACGCCCTCGTGCATAGACGCCGGCCGGCCATAGACCTCTACGAAGCGCTCGCCTACACCGTGCCGGGGATAATAGCGCACCAATCGGCGCTCAAAAAAGGTCAGCTACTGAAGATACCC
This sequence comes from uncultured Pirellulales bacterium, assembly GCA_964632005.1. Classification (GTDB taxonomy): domain Bacteria; phylum Planctomycetota; class Phycisphaerae; order Sedimentisphaerales; family Anaerobacaceae; genus CAZWAP01. The sequence continues at coordinate 1,574 of CAZWAP010000110.1, forward strand.
TCATTCGACGACGGCGACGAAGCGTGAGGTCCGCCCGGTATAGTGGCGAGAGGATAACGAGCAGAACGGTCATCCTCCCGACCTCAGCCCCGCTTCTTTTGCGCCGATGGCGGGGTCTCACCGGTTCTCGGCTGATGCTATGGTCTTGCCCCCCCCGTTCTCGGCATCCGTTCGGCCAGATTCAAGGGTGAAAGACGGGATTTGAACCCGCGACCCCCGGAACCACAATCCGGTGCTC
>CAZWAP010000111.1:0-1765 GCA_964632005.1 uncultured Pirellulales bacterium
AAACTCACGCCCCGGTCCGGAGGGATAGGCCGAAGGTGCCAGGGTTTTGCTCCGCCCGTTAGATTTACGGCCATACGGGAACGAATCTCTCTCCGCGCGACTCAAGAAGACATCAATTCCTCGTAATGGCTTTTTTGACAAGGGATTATGAACACCAGTATGGGACCGTGCTGGCGGTGGAGTGATAGAGGCTCGAATTATTGTCCGGCCTGGCAGAGAATAAAATTATAATGAATTATTGCTCAGCACGTGAACATACGTTATACTTAATGAGTATGTATTGCAGGCAAGGAGTAAACGATGTGTGGCAAGCGCACAAGGAAACTGAGCCGAAGAGAACGGGAGCGCCTGGCTCACCGACAGGAGCTGCTTGAAGCGGCTGAGCGGGTTTTTGTCCGCGAGGGCTACCACGGTGCGACGGTCGAGAAGATTGCCCAGGAGGCGGAATTTGCGGTCGGCACACTGTACAACTTCTTCGAGGGCAAAGGTGACCTCTACGCTCATGTCATTGAGGGCATTGCGCAGGATTTTATGAGGCAATTTGAGCAGAAGGTGCTGAGCAAAGAAGACCCGGAGGAGGCCATTGCCTCGCTGATTGAGTTGCGGTTGACGCACTTCGAGAATCACCGTGGTTTCTTTCGTGTCTTTTTCGAGACTGTCCCGAACAGTCGATTGGACCCGTCGCGGGCCTTTCCAGCCAAAGTTTCGGGGGTATATGAACGGTACGTGGATGCTGTGATCGCGATATTCCAGCGCGGCGTTTCGAAACGCGTGTTTGATGAATCCGACCCGTTATATCTGACGCTCTGCCTGGAGGGGATCATAAACGCCTTTATCGTGTACTGGTCTAAGCGGAAATCGACAGAACCGCTGGCGGTTCGGGTGGAGAAGATGAAGCGTGAGTTTCTGGGGCGGATAAAGCGGCGTCTTGAATGAGGGCTACAATGACTGCTTGCGGCGTCTTGATGCGACCAACCAACTCGAAAGCGTGGAGTACCCGGATGAATCGGGGGCTATCAAAACGGACGGCGCATACCTCAAAAGTGGTAGCCTGGTTGCTTCTGTGCATACTGGCCGGGGGGTGCATGGACAATCAGGATTTCTACCGCGATGTTTACTCCAGCCGTCAAGCCACCTATGAGAGATGGCAGAGAGCCCAGACGCAGCAAGAAGAGGCGACACCTGCCGTCAAAGGCAAGCTGACCCTTCAGGATGCGATCAAGGTGGCGTTGCTCTACAACAAGCCCCTCCAAGCGGTTCTCCAGGACAAGCAAGTTGCCCGGGGACGCGTGATTGAGTCCTATTCCGAAGCCCTGCCCGACGTCTCAGTCGTGGGTAACTACGCGCGTCAGGACGAGCTGCGGGGGTTCCACGTTGCCGGCAAGAGTGTTACTCTCGGTGCGTTGGACAACTACTCCTTTGATCTCCAGGTGCGCCAGCCCATCTTCCGGGGCGGCGCGATCAGTGCGGCCATTCGGGGAGCACAGATTTTTTCATATCTTACTGACGAAACGGTTCGCGGGCAGATTCAGACAACTATCTTCGAGGTGGCAAGCCATTACTACGACACACTCCTGGCACAAGAGCTCTACGAGGTGAACCGTGATGCTGTTGCCTCAGCCGAAGCGCACCTCAAGGACGTCCGAGCGAAGTTCTCCCAGGGTGTGGCCTCGCGTTTCGATGTTCTCCGCGCGGAGGTGGATGTCTCCAATTTCAGGGCCGAGATGATCCAGCAGCAGAATCGGCTGCATCTGGCCAAGACCAG
>CAZWAP010000112.1:0-1697 GCA_964632005.1 uncultured Pirellulales bacterium
AAACCTGAAACTAATAAAAATGAAGGAGGTATGGAGGAAAAATGATCTTGAAAGTTAAATTTAAGCACGTCAAGGATTTAATAAAAATCACCTTTTTGCTAATAATCATTGGAAGCATGATTATCAATCCGTTAATATATAATTTCATCAAACCATATTATTCTGGAAAGAATGTAAAGAACCTCAATAACTTGGAAGAAAAAGTTCCATTTAGTCAATCACTAACGACTGACAATAAATATGAGGGGATTGGAAAACCTTGGAACATAACTCATTGGGCGAATAGGACTGATAAAAATTTACCTATTTCATTTAACGAAGGAAATTCAGATACAGCAGAGATTCCTTTAGGAAGCAATTGGGAAGGATATCAATTAATAGCATCGATTAATGATTTAACTGATAGAAGAAATTGGAACAATGGGACATTTAATTATGGAGCAGATGATGGAGATGCTTCAGCAGGTAGCAACGATTCTCAATGGATAGAAAATAAGTTCCAGAATTGGACTTTTCAAATTCATGATACAGGAATTGCTGCTAATTTAATGAGTGGAAATTATCTCTCTAACATTGGAGGTCGAGATTGTTTAGAACTTAGAATGGATGGAAACGATACAGTTGTTAGCATTGGAACATTAATATTTACAACTTATGATCCTAATGATTATTGCTATTGGAAGAGCGATATTCAAGTTCCTAGGGGAAAAGTAATAGACAGCTTGCTGAACTTTGATTTATATCCAAATCATTTGGCAGGATTTAATTCCTGGGCCTTTTCAATTTATATTAACAAAATTAAAGTCTATTCCATTGGCACTTATACATTGCTCCAATATGGTGTTGATAGTTGGCATAGTTTTTCAATACCACAATCAGTTTGGATAAATGAAACAAATGTATTTCCAAATTCTCCTATTAACAATAATCCCTTAGAAATATGGCTGGTTTTAGAATGTAATGGTGGTGGTAACTTTTCCGGTTTTACTAATGATGATTATCAGAGATTGTATGTTGACAATGTCGAATTAGAATTAAAAACAGAAGCATTGCCATCAAATCTAGGCTTACAAGTCAATAATACTCTTGTTCAAGATTTAGGTTGGGGTAAGGGTCGTGTTTCTATTAATGGTAAATGGCAAGCTTCCAAGGCAATCGCTAATTTTACTACTACAGATGTTAGCACGCTAGGTCAATATAGTGTAGATTTAAAAACTGATTTAAATTTATACGCAAAAAAAGATACTCCGGATTCAAATTACGAGCCAGACCCAGGTTCTCTTGGATCTCAATTTTCAGTAAGACCTACGGATTCAAATGTAAATTGGTTTTCATATGGTTTTATAGCAGTCCCTACTGGTTATGTTGAGACCGAAATGGTGCTTTCAGTTCCAGCAGATTTTGTCTTTACCGGTATTTATACTCCAACAGAACCTTCGGTAAATGTAATTAGTTCTTGTGATACCACTACTGCGGGAGTCATAAAGATTCCCGTGAGCACGATCACAGATTCTCCTGATGGGTTTTGGAAATTTGAAGCAAGATCTCCAAATTATTGCGTTTCAATTTCGATTTATAGTAACCAAACGGGAGCTTGGATTCCTTCAAATGAATTCCTTAGTGGTCAATACATCAATATCACGGCATCCATATCAACGACTCCAATCATTTCTGATCATGTTCAAAAAACAAATGCC
>CAZWAP010000113.1:0-1541 GCA_964632005.1 uncultured Pirellulales bacterium
GGCGAAAAGGCTTGCAATGTGTGGATGGCGTGTTTTAATAGGTTTTGGCTCAAGCGAAAGGCGGACGCGGCCCGATTTAGTTTTAGTGGTGGCGGCGGCAAGTGCTTGAGGTGAACGATGTTTTTATCTGTCGGGACAGTGAAGATGACGCTGAAGGACCTATGGGAGGGGACAAGCAACTGGCTTCGATCCCACGGTTTGGGGCGGGGGGTTGAGCCGGAGGTTGACGAGGAAGGGCTGATCAGCGAGTGTTCGGAGGTTTCGGGTGACGAGGTGGAGGCGGCCGGCGGCGCTGGTGAGGCCGGCGGCAACAGCGTTGTGGTGCGTCCGAACGGGCCCGAGGAGCGGATGCGGCAACTCGAACGGCTGCAAGAGGGATTTAATACGCTGATCGAGCAATTGCGGGGGATCAACGAGCACCTGGACCGGCAGTTATCTCAGCAGGCGGAGTTGATGGAGCGGATCGAGAAACTGCCGGACTGGCTGGAGAAGTTTCCGACGGTGGTGGAAACCCAGAAGCGTATCACGGAGGAGCTGCTGGAGCAGCTGAAGGGGGCGGTGGCGAAGCAGGAGCGTTTTATCGACGCGGTGGAGCGGATTCCGAGCGAGACGGCCAAGCAGACCGATGCGCTGGTGAATATCGACCATCAGCTTGCGGCGGCGGCGGATACGGACGTGCAGATGGCCGAGAGCTTTAACAAGTTCAACCAGACGCTGGAGGAGCTGAACCGTACGGCGGCGGGGCAGACCGACGGTATACTGCAGATGAGCAAGACCTTTGCGACGAGCGACCGGTACTTGAAATACATCATTTCGAAGCAGAACCGGCGGTTTATGTGGGTGTTTGTCTCGGCGATAAGCGTGTGCGTGGCGGTTATCGTGATTTTGACGGGCGTTATCATATATCTCAAGTCTTAGGCGGTCAGTGGGTTTGAAGGCCGGGGATCGGGCGATGGAAAGGGGGTTGGACGGTCGAAGAAGGTCGGCAAGTGCGTTCTTTTCGTAGGAGCGGGCGATCGGCGGTCAGGCAAGTTTGACGGCGGTACCATAGACGAGGAGTTCTGCGGCGCTTCCCACGACACTTGTTGTCATATAGCGGACGTTGATTATGGCGTCGGCTTGCAACTCGGCTGCCTGTGCGATCATTCTATTTGTAGCGGTGGTCCGGGCGTTGCCCATCATCTCGGTGTATTCGGTCAGCTCGCCACCAAGGATGAGCCTTATCAGGGCGGAGAGGTCCTTTCCGAGCCAGATGGCATAGACGGTATGTCCCTGGACCAAGCCGAGTATGTCGGTGAGTTGCCGGCCGGGTAGGTCTGTGGAGTTGAGGATCGGGATGGTCTTGTCGGGCTCGGCGGCGAGGAGGGGCAGGGGCTTGGCTTTTCCTTGTTCGAGGGCGACTGTCACCAACACCAGCAAGATGCCGCCGAGAAGCAGGAATATCGCGATCTGGAGCCACAAGGGCACTGGTGGATCGTCGGCCGTGATGACGTGCCAGGGGATGCCGGCAAATATGGCTGTGAACAGACCGGCGACAAAAG
>CAZWAP010000114.1:0-1435 GCA_964632005.1 uncultured Pirellulales bacterium
GCTGAGCCGTTGGCTATCTGATGAAACGCATGGTCAGAATTGCCTAAGCCGTGGTGCCTGGCCACCAACTCCTTAGTCTTGGCAGCGGCAGCATTGTGGCTCTGATGACTTACGGTTGCAGAACGACGTCCGGTATTGCTAAGAGTAAACTCCTGTACCATACTTTGTAATGCTTCAGCCTGAGCATTTAGTTCCTCGGCAGCAGAAGCTGATTCCTCGGCATTGGCAGCATTTTGCTGCGTAACCTTATCCATCTGGGTCACCGCGGTATTTATCTGGTCAACGCCTTGTGACTGTTCCTGCGAGGCAGCGGCAATCTCACTGACAAGGTCGCTGGTTTTGCTAATACTCTGGACTATATCTTCCAGTTTCTTGCTAACTTCGCTGGCAATATCAACACCATTCTTGGCATTCTTGGTTGATTCTTCGATCAATGCCGTGGTGTTCTTGGCAGCTTCAGCCGACCGCATGGCGAGGTTGCGGACCTCTTCGGCCACAACAGCAAATCCTTTACCAGCTTCACCGGCACGAGCGGCTTCAACAGCGGCATTGAGAGCGAGCAAGTTCGTCTGGAACGCGATCTCGTCGATAACCTTGATAATCTTGGCAGTTTCATCAGAGGACTTTTGTATCTCGTTGATTGCGTCATTCATTTTTCGCATAGCGTCATTGCCATCATTGCCTGCCTTTTGTGCCTCGCCTGCCAATGTATTGGCCTGCTGGGCATTGTCAGCATTCTGCTTAGTCATAGATGCCATCTCTTCGAGACTCGATGATGTCTCTTCCAGACTTGCTGCCTGCTCGGTTGCGCCTTCAGCTAACGATTGCGATGCAGAAGAAACCTGTTGGCTCGCCGAAGCAACCTGCTCAACAGCTTCGCTAACCTGTCCAAGAGCATCCTCAACAGCAATTAGCATATTGTTGACATTGTTTTTCAGGTCACCGAACTGCCCTTTGAAGTCACCTTCCACTTTCTGAGTAAGGTCTTTTTGAGCAGCGGCAGCAAGCGCTTTAGCTACAGCTTTAAGTGGGGTTGCCACGAACTCCATCGTGCGGTTTACACCGTTGATGATTTCAGCAATATCGCCTTTGAATTGTGACGCATCGCCGCGATAATCTACATCACCTTCAGCAGCGGCAGCAGCAAGCTTTTCCATCTCCTCGCTTAACCATTGGATCTGATCGCCAAGTGCGTTACAGGCAACCTTCAGGACATTGTAATCGCCCTTGTAATCGGCCTCTACCCGAGCCTTTGAATCGCCGGCTGCCAGCTTATCCAGCACGCCGCCGACATCCCGCAACGGGACTACAATGCCCTCCATTGTATTGTTCAGACCCTGGACGATATTTGCCCATGCCCCATTGTATTGTGAGACATCTGCCCTGGTATCAAGCTCTCCTGCAGCCGCGGCCTTCTCCATCGTCGTTGCTTCAT
>CAZWAP010000115.1:0-1388 GCA_964632005.1 uncultured Pirellulales bacterium
GGACGTGGAAAAACTGATCGCGCAGAATCCGCCGCCGCGGGGCCTGACGGTGACCCTCGGCGGTCAAAAGGAGGACATCCAGGAGGCGTTTGGTTGGCTGACGCTGGCTCTCGTCGTCGGGATTATCCTTGTTTACATGATCATGGCCTCGCAGTTCGAGTCCCTCATCGATCCCTTCGTCATCATGTTCTCCCTGCCGTTCGCCTTTATCGGCGTCATCTGGTTCCTTGCGCTGTTCGGTTACAGCTTGGACGTCATCGTGTTCCTCGGGATGCTCCTACTCGTCGGCATTGTTGTCAACAACGCCATCGTCCTCGTGGACTATATCAACATCTTGCGCGCTCGAGGCAGGAGCATGATCGAAGCAGTCCAGGAGGCGGGCCGGGCACGATTGCGACCTGTGTTGATGACCGCTATAACTACCATAGTTGCCCTGATGCCCATGGCCTTCAAGACCGGACAGGGCTCGGAGGTATGGAACCCCCTGGGAGCCACGATTATGGGCGGGTTGCTGGTTTCGACCGTGGTTACCTTAGTGCTCGTCCCTACTATTTATAGTATCTTTGAAAGCCACATAAAGGCTCGCAATCACGCGTGAGGAGTGTGCAATGAAGCTGGTTCTGATCGCCTATAACGAAGCACTCGACGGAGAGATAGAAGGGCTTCTTGGGGAAAACACCGTGGAGGGTTTCACGAAGTGGACCAAGGTTTACGGCAAAGGCCGTTCCAGCGGGCCACACCTGGGCACGCACGTCTGGCCGAAGGCCAACAACGTGCTTGCCATCGTAACCGAAGATGAGCAGGCAGAGAAGCTGCTGAACGGCGTGCGGGAGCTGCGAACGCGCCTTTCAAGAGAGGGTATAAAGGCATTTGTCGTGAATGTGGAAGACCAATCGTAGCGGCAAGGGGAACGGAATGATGAAGATCGTTGAGGTGCTCGGAAGTCCGCACGGGATAAGGGGAAATACAGGCCTGCTATCCAGCCAGTGCCTCCAGGCCGCCGAAGAGGCCGGTGCAGCCGTTGCGAGATTCTCGCTGTCTAATTATGAAATCAAACCCTGTCGGGCATGCAACACTTGCCACAAGACGGGCTGCTGTCCAACGCGGGATGATTTCGAGAAAGTCAAGACCGCACTCCAGAACGCCGACGGCATCGTCCTGGCCAGCCCGAATTACATCTCCAACGTCAGCGCCCAGATGAAGGCTCTGCTCGACCGCTGCTGCGGGCCACTGCACCGTAATGCGTGGGACGGCAAGTATGGAGTCGCCGTGGTCACCTCCGGCCGTGGTGGACACGAGCAGGTCGGGTGCTACCTGCTGCGTTTCCTGCGATCAATGGGCTGTTGGACTGTCGGCAGCGTTGGTGCGGAGTCCTTTCGTCTCGCCGA
>CAZWAP010000116.1:0-1299 GCA_964632005.1 uncultured Pirellulales bacterium
GTAACGATGGATTCTGACGGACAGCATCAGCCAGAGGATGTTTTTGGATTAGTTCGACCAATTCTCGAAAACAAGGCTGATATTGTTATTGGTTCTCGTTATTTAGGTTCTTATAATTATAAATTGCCTTTTATCAATAGGTTGGGAGAATTATTAGTAGAAATATTCTTAAAGGTTTTATTCGGGCATAGAATCATGAATAATCAAGGTGGTTTCAGGGCTTTTGCTAAAAAAACGTTGAATATTTTTAAAGATATTAAATTTAAAGACTATGCCTTTACGACGGAATTACTTCTTAAAGCTTCTTTAAAAAAATATAGAATTAGAGAAGTTCCTATTCATTTAAACGAAAGGAAATATGGTACATCAAAAATAGTTTTGAAGGATTTACTTCTGAGTCTTTTATCATGCGGAGCATACTACTTGCTTAAAAGAATTAATGACCCACACTCTAAAAAATATCTTATCAAAAGGATAAAATTCATGAAAAAGCTTTCAAATATTTACGAGGTAAAAAAGATTGAAACTCTTCACACGGTACCCGAAAAGATTGTTTTAATCGCATGATTAGCCTATTTTTTTCATGAGTCGTTCTTTTAAATAGTAAAAGTGGAAAATTGATTAAATTTATATTTTATAAAGCAAATATTTGCAATATAAACAAATAAAATAGATTAATAAAATAATGTAGGGAGCAGAAAACTTGACAAATCTTATTGTAGACAAAAATGGCTCCCTTTTAAACGAATTGGGTGTAGAAAACTCGGAACAAGGCTCACAAATTAAAAATTTATTGAAACAATTAGAATTAAATAGTGGAGGAAAGAAGTATCCGCTAATTTCGATAGTAATCCCGTTATACAACGAAGAAAAAACAATCCGCAAGGTATTAGAATCCTTGCCTAATGATCCGTCAATTGAAATTATAGTCGTGGACGATAATTCTACTGATAATAGTATTTTAGAAATTAGAAAGATTATTCATAATAAAAATATAAGAATATTACAGCATGATAAAAATAAAGGATATGGTAGCGCTTTGTTAACAGGTATTAGTTATGCAAGAGGAGAGATCTTAGTTACGATGGATTCCGACGGGCAACATCGGGCAGACGATCTATATAATTTGATTAAACCCATCGTAAATGGCGAAGCTGATATAACAATTGGTTCTCGTTATATCGGTTCTTATCATTATGATTTGCCATTTTCAACTCGCTTTGGAGAGGCACTTTTAGAAGTTGTGATAAAACTATTATTTAAACAGAGAATTAAGAATAATCAAGGTGGATTTCGAGC
>CAZWAP010000117.1:0-1210 GCA_964632005.1 uncultured Pirellulales bacterium
ATGGCGGGCTTAAGTACATCCTCCAAAATTCTACCACAATCGTTGGGACGGTTATTTACGGTTATACCTCTTGGCAGTGCCACGGTTTGTGATAGAATGGGCGGGAGTTAAGGTGCTGACCAGCATTAGGTCGCCGAAAGCAGAGATGGTGGCTCTACATATGCAAAGCATAAGAGATTACTTCTTAGTAGGAATGATCAGCACCGTATTGTTCTTGGCAAGCGGCTGTGACTCTGACGACGGGTCTTCTTTGATATCAGAGAAGAGTTGGGATGTATCTGGTCTAAAGGTCGTTGAAAGGATCGTGAAAACAGGTGGATGGGATTGGCCAGACCCTGAATTCAAACGAACGTATTGGCTCATTCAAGGCAAAGCCAAGTCACTGATTGGGAGCTACACAAACGAATCCTCCGTCGGCATAGTCAAGGAGCCTTATGCTGTCGGCGAATGCATCGTTATACCCACAAGCTGTTACTTCTATTTGGTTGATGCGGACAATCAGACAAAGACGTTCTACCCATTTCAGGCAGACCAATGGTCGGAATTTGCGGAGCCTCTCGGCATTAACGGGCATTATGATTACCTCGCCGATGCAGTCGATAAGATTGATGGGGGGTGGAGACTCTCCTATTTACTGAAAAGCGGTCTCAATGGGAAACGTCCGCCTTCCATCCGTTTCGTAACCAGAGACGACTGGAAGTCGTTCCAGATTGAGACTGTTGTCCCCAGTCTTTAGAGCAGGGAGCAAAAGAGATAGGTGGTAGGACTTTACACTCCCCCCACCAATACGATGCTCCAACTCTCCCTCAGCAGGCATTCGGTGATCTGTTATTTCAGATCACCACCCATTTTTGCCCTATTTGAGGGCAAAGAAAAAGCTCTGTAAGTCGTTATCTCACAGAGCTTTACAAAAACGAAGCCGATGGGACTCGAACCCACAACCTTCGGATCGACAGTCCGATGCCCGAATTTCATAAGCCTAAGACCCCACAAGACTTACAAAATCCCAAAAGCGAGGTGGGGCGCCGTATGGGGCGCTTTGCATGCAGCGACCAGCCCGCAAAACAAGCTACAGACGACACCGATTCGGCCTTGATTGTAGACCGCTGGCCGAGTCTGCGGGCGGCTCGGAAGCAGTCTTCCCGGGCGCCGTCGTCGGCGAGACGAAAGGACTCCGCACCAACGCTGCCGACAGTCCAACAGCCCATTG
>CAZWAP010000118.1:0-1139 GCA_964632005.1 uncultured Pirellulales bacterium
CTGGCCAAGAAGTATCCGCGTTACGGTTACCGGCTGATCACCGCCAAGCTGCGACAGGAAGGCTGGCGGGTTAACCACAAGCGTGTTCAGCGACTATGGGCGAAGGAGGGCCTGCAGGTGCCTTATAAACGCAAAAGAAAGCGATCGCAGGGCAGCTCGGCCAATAGCTGCTCAGTGAAGGTGCCCGAGTATATCAATCACGTCTGGACGTATGATTTTATCGAGGACCGTACCGAGGACGGCAGGAAGCTGAAGTTCCTGACGGTGCTGGATGAATATACACGCGAGTCTCTGGAGATCGAGGTCGGGCGGTCAATCCGTGCCAAAGATGTGATTGACGTTCTAGCGTACTTGTTTGCGGTTCGGGGAGCTCCTGGGTTTATTCGCAGCTGATCTGACCCCCTTGGTAGTAGATTAATGGTTGCTTCTTTAATGCCGTAAGCTTATCGAAGCTGCTATATAATTCCCATTTTAACAGCAATTTTAACTAAATCAACTACATTGTTGACACCAAATTTGTGCATAATACGGGCACGATGAGATTCGACCGTACGTTTGCTCCGGTAGAGAATCCTCGCTATTTCCTTGTTGCTTTTACCTGAAATAATCAATTTCAAAATTTCCGCTTCACGTTCTGTCAGCGGCTTGTCAATATTGGGAATATTGCCGAGGGTATCTTCCAGAAACTTATCTGTAGTACTTTCCTTTTTCGTTGACTTTGGTTGTTTATTCGTCATTGGATCGTTCCTGAGATAAGGTTTTGGCAAAAAATTCAGCTTCGCTCGCAGGAATCCTGTAGCTCCTTTCGGGGAGCTTGACAGCCTCAATCCTGCCTTGTTTGATCCATTTCAGAACGGTAAAACGTGATACGCTGCAGCGCCTACCAACCCGGGTTGTTGTTAGAAAATACTTACCGAACTCGGTTTCATTGTCAAGCACGCCCTTTTTTCTCCTGATAAAAATAATGACCCACACGGCTGGGTAATGTGCTTTATTATGCTCAACATATTTTACCTGGAATTTCCCATATAATATTCTATATATCTCAGTGCAGAATGTAAACGGCGGAACAAAAATGTACCACTGATCTGACCCCGTTTTATGTACCACATCGAATTAGAGAGTTCCCGACGTTATCT
>CAZWAP010000119.1:0-1135 GCA_964632005.1 uncultured Pirellulales bacterium
GATCATTGCAGTATTAATTCAAGCAGAACATGATGGGGCTAAAAGAGTGATTAAAGCTGCTTCTGAATTGAAGATTCCTGTTTTTGAAAATGAAGTAGAGAGAGCTGTACGAGGTTTTAAACTGCTATATGATTGGCATTCTAAAATAAAGAATCATTAAATGAATAATTTTTTTTAAAGAATTATATTAAAATAATTTTAGGATATTGAAGTAATCTACAAGTTACTGTAATTTTCAATTAGGTATAATCGCATTTTTAGTTTTCTCGAAATAATATTAAATTTATATAGCTTAACATAAAAATTATTTAAAAATTTAAAAAATTGGCATTTTATCATTATAGAACTATTAATCGGGAATATTATCAATTGGATACCGACCAAATTTCTCTTTAATATTATACATTGCTTCATATCGATCTACTGTGACAGCAGGGTTGATGCTGTGTCCCGAACCAAAAATATAACCCCCATTTGGAGCTAATTCTCGAATTAATCGCTTGGCATGATTTTCAATATCTTTAATTTTACCAATAGCTAGCATTATTGGACTTAGATTACCAGAAAAAGCTAATTTATCCCCATATTTTTCGTTTAATTTAAAAATATCATATTCTGGGTTTGCTGTCGTTGGTTCAATTGGATTCAAGACGTCAACACCACAATCAATTATATCTTCAATTATTTCCATTAAATCGCCATCTGAATGAAGCATTATTTTACAATCATTTTTATGGGCTACATCGCATATTCTTTTTAACCAAGGAAATACGTATTTTCTATAATTTCTTGGACTCATGAAAAGACCATTTTTAAATCCATAGTCATCCCAAAGAAGCACCAATTTTGCCTCATTTTCAGTCAATATCTTAACCATTTCAAGAGTAAACTTACCACGATCATCAAAAACCTTTTTAGCTTGTTTCGGTTTTGCTAGAATTTTTGAAAAGTTTTCTAAGCCAAAGCCTTCCCAAGAACATTCCATCATTGCCCCAACTGAAGGAACTGAAAAGATTTCATTGTTCATTTCTTCTTGAATTTCTTTACCAGCTTCATAATTGATAATTCGACCTTCCCAACATGGATCTAAGGGTTCCCAAGCTTCATAATCCTCAAAATCCTTAAAAATGCCACC
>CAZWAP010000120.1:0-1064 GCA_964632005.1 uncultured Pirellulales bacterium
GGCAACTTGGGTGTCAGCGCGCTGGTTGAGGGCAGCATCAAGGCCATCATAAACAGATGGCCCGATGCCCAGGTAACACTGCTCGGCAGCGGCAGAGTCGACTGCGAGCACCGGCTGAAGCTATTCGGCCGGGAAATCCGAGTGACGAGCCTTCCCATAAGGTTTTGCCCCAACGTATCGCTGCCCAACCATTTCATAGTGCTGCTGTTTTACGCAATGTTGTTAAAAATGTTCCGATGGAAAAACGCACCCCGGGCGCTTGCAAAACGCAACCCTTACGTCACCGCGATACTCGAAGCCGACATAGTTGCTGACATCACAGGCGGCGATAGTTTCAGTGACATTTATGGAATGAGAAGGTTTATCACAGGCTTTCTGCGCAAATGGCTGATAAAGGCATTCGGGAAAAAACTGGTGCTTCTGCCGCAGACTTACGGGCCGTTCAAAAGGCGCCTCTCGAGAATTCTCGCCCGTCACATCATAAATTACGCATCCCTGGTATACTCAAGAGATCGAGCCGGCGTCGATTATGTAAAACGGCTGCTCGGACCAGCTAAGTCCGACGAAAAGGTCAAACTCGTACCGGATGTGGGCTTCATTCTCGACCCACGCAAGCCGGAACACGAAGAGATAAGAACACTCGAGAAGATCAAGGAAGCACGCAAGACGCTCGTCGGCTTGAATGTAAGCGGCTTGCTGAGCGGGGACGGCGGCAATTTCTTCGGCCTGAAGATCGATTACCTGGCTTTGACCCAGTCTGTTGTTGAGCTGTTGATGAAGCGCGATAATACGGTAATTCTGTTGATCCCGCACGTAGTTAGCCTGGAGAAGCCGGACAACGCACCCCGCACGACCCTATCGCGTAAACGCTACAGGGAGCAATCCGACACAATCGCCTGCGCGCAGCTGTACGAGCGAACCGCCGCAAAGTACAAGGGCCGTATCTTTCTTGTTCGCGGCCAATACAACCACAACGAAACCAAGTACATAATCGGTCTGTGCGACTTTTTTGTCGGCTCGCGGATGCACTCCTGTATCGCCGCACTCTCCCAGGCCATCCCCGC